>NZ_AP018680.1:689158-1378317 GCF_002218025.2 Vibrio casei
AGAAAAGATTAAGGAAAGAAGCGAATGTCTACAATGTTTCTATAGACGGTCGTCTTGATGGTATTTCTTATAGTCAGTGCTAGAGTTAAGCGTTACATTATTAACATTGACAAGGATGAATGGATAAACAATGAGAATAATAAAAATCGGATTGCTAGGAAGCATGGGTTTACTGTCGAGTATGGCTCAATCTGAAGAAGTGCTAAAAGGAAAGTGGCAGCCTGGTTTTTCTGGCAATGCGACATTTCTTGTAGGGGCCGTTGAGTCAAACTCTCAAGAAAACTCGGGTAATGACACCATTTATTCTATTAATGAAAAAGGTAAAAAAAAGACAGATACCTTTTTCTTTCCCATTGCAGCAAGTAATCTCAGTTATACTTTTTCTAACGGAAACCAACGAATTCTACTCGGAACCAATAATGCCGATATTGCTTTAGGACGCCCTCATGTAGAAGTGGGATACAAACAATACATTGATGATATTGGTATCTTAGGGGTATCGTACATACCAGGTGTTGTGCCTGCAACGACATGGGAAGATCCATTTCTTGTCGGAGAAAAAAGACAAGAAACAGACCAAAAAATTCATGGATTTCGTTTTCAATATAACGATATTTTAGACACACACTTTGGTCTTGAGGTGTCTATTGGTCAAAAAGAGTTAGATACGGAAACCAGTGGCAGCCAATATTCACCAGAAATACAAGAGCAATTAAATAGAAATGGTGATATTTACTATACCGAACTATCCCATCTCGACCCACTTTCAGAAAGCTTATTTTTACGCAGTTCTGCATCATATTTGCGTCAAAACTTGGATGGTGATGCGATGTCTTCTGACACTTATACTGCTCAATTGGCTTTTTTAAAACAGTTTAAACGTTCGACTTTTACTCTTAGCGTAAAATATAAATATTCTAATTTTGATGGCATACACCCACTTTTCCTGTCTTCCCGTGAAGATAATTTTATTGGGTTATTTTCAACCTATGTTTATAAAAATGCTTTTGGGGTGAAAGGTATGGGATTGGCACTAGGGGCCGGTTATAGTTATAACGCTTCAAATTTAGATTTTTATATTGATGAAAGTGTGCTGCTATCGACCGGTGTGAGTTATTCGTTTTAAGATGTGATTACCATTAGCTTGATTCGTGGGGGATGGGGGCTAATTAAAAACAAAGTTGCATAGTTGAGTTGAATTGAATTGAACTGTGCAACTTATATTAGGGTAATTGACATAACGCGTTTATTCTTGCGATTAGACGGTTTACTTATGTGAAGATTATCGAAATTGCTTCACTTCAGGTAAGTAATCAAACCCAGCATTGGCAAGCTTTTCAAGTAAGATTTGTTTATCTATATCAAAGGCTTTGACTAAGTTATCTAAATCACCGTATTCATCGCGCAACTTCATGTTGACAATGCTCATTAGCATGATCGGATCCATTTTTTCAAAGTTTACTAAATCCATCGTACTTTATCCTTATGACTATTTAATCTTCAAAGTCTGAGATTAAAAGATTGGCTGCGGCAAAGGCAGCTCGCTCGCGGGTTTCTTTTGGTAGTTTTTCATCAGCGGCAATATCATTAAAGGTTTTTACTGCGCAAGTGATGGCTTGTGGAATATAGCCTTGGTCACCACTGCCAATTTGAGCGTACAGCTCACGGACTAAATCACAACAGTCGTAGACTTTCATTATGCTTTTCACTTTTCCATTTCTAATATAAAACTGTCACTTCAATTATCTTGGATATTATTCAGTAATAAAAAAGCGAACCTAAGCTCGCTTTTTTGATTTTTTATTTCATTTGAGCGGTCAAGTGCTCAATCACACCGCTAATTGCTATCGATACTTTTTCACCGTCACGACGGTTTTTGTATTCGTAGTTACCTTCATCGATACTGCGATCGCCGATCACAATAGTATGAGGAATACCGATAAGCTCAATGTCTTTAAACATTACACCTGGGCGCTCTTTACGGTCATCGAATAATACTTCAATGCCCATTGAGGTCAGTTCAGAATAAAGCTTCTCTGCGGCTTCTTGTACGCGTGGCGACTTTTGCATATTCATTGGAACGATGGCCACTTGGAATGGTGCAAGCGCGTCTGGCCAAATAATGCCTGAGTCATCGTGGTTTTGCTCAATAGCTGCCGCGACAACACGTGTTACACCGATACCGTAACAACCCATTTCTAAAATGACATTTTTGCCGTCAGGGCCAAGCACTCCACAATTCATTTTTTCTGAGTAGTTTTTACCGAGTTGGAAGATATGACCAACTTCTATTCCGCGTTTTAGCATCAGTGTACCTTTACCACATGGGCTAGGGTCACCTTCGACTACGTTACGTAAATCTTCAACTTGACCTAACTCAACATCGCGGCTCCAGTTAATACCGAAGTAGTGCTTGCCATCGATGTTAGCACCTGCGCCAAAATCACTCATGACTGCGACGCTGCGATCAACGATGAATGGCAATTCAAGGCCAACAGGGCCTAGTGAGCCAGGACCTGCACCGATTAACTGACGAATTTCTTCTTCACTTGCCATTTCAAGAGGCGCTGCAACTTGTGGTAAGTTTTCGGCTTTGATTTCGTTCAGCTCGTGATCGCCACGGATAATTAATGCCACGATAGGCTCATCGACTTCATCTGAAGCTTTAACAAATAGTGTTTTGACGGTTTTCTCGATGGATAGACCATGTTGCTCAACCAACTCTGCAATGGTTTTCGCATCCGGCGTATCCACTAACGTCATTTCTTGGGTTGGAGCATCGGCTGTTTCTTTTGGTGCTAAAGCTTCCGCTTTTTCGATGTTCGCCGCGTAGTCTGATTCGGTTGAGAATACGATCAAATCTTCGCCGCTTTCGGCTAATACGTGGAATTCTTGAGAGCCGTTGCCACCGATAGCACCGCTATCTGCAAGTACTGGACGGTAATCTAACCCCATACGATCGAATGCTTTGCAATATGCATCGTGCATCGCATCGTATGATTGTTGTAAGCCATCTTTGTCAATGTCAAAGCTATAGGCATCCATCATGCTAAATTCACGTGAGCGCATCACACCAAAGCGAGGACGACGCTCGTCGCGGAACTTGGTTTGGATTTGGTACAAGTTTAATGGAAGTTGTTTGTACGAGCTGACTTCGTTACGCACAAGGCTAGTCACCACTTCTTCGGCTGTTGGGCTCAGAACGAATGGGCGAGAATGTCTATCTGTAAAACGAAGTAATTCAGGACCCATCTTTTCAGAACGACCGGTTTCTTCCCATAATTCAAAAGGTTGAACAACGGGCATTAAGGTTTCCACAGCACCTGCATTGTCGATTTCTTGACGAACGATGTTTTCAACTTTACGCAGCACACGTAGACCAGTCGGAAGCCAAGTGTATAGACCTGAAGCCAGTTTACGGATCATACCTGCACGTAGCATCAGCTGGTGGCTGATCACTTCTGCATCGTTTGGAGTTTCTTTCAATGTCGAAAGAAGGTATTTGCTGGTGCGCATTTTTGTACCCGCTTGTTTAATTTAATATGTTAATAAAATAGGTTGTCACTATGGAAGGTGTGTGACAATTTAGCTGGTAATAATAGCAGTCCAGACCGTATCTCAAAAGCGTTCAATTGCGGTTACATGAATGAAATATTGATTTACGGCATTAATTACTGAAGTTGAGCCCATTTCCACTTTGAATTTGACGTTTAAATCGAATAAGTGACTCGCGTACTCTTTGTTGTCATCCTTATTTTTTTTATAGGCAGGGCGAGGATCTTGTCCTAAAACTTGTTCAATCACGCTTTGAATATGATGACGCTGTGGGTGAGATTGTAATGCTATTTGAGCTTCGGATGAAAAAATAACCGGCAGAACGTCAGGCTCATTATCAGCAAATCCACCATTGGCATTTAAAATCGCATCGGAATAGGGGATATACGGTTTGATATCCACAATAGGCGTGCCATCAACTAAATCCACACTGCCAAGTTCTACCCAAGTTTGGTTTCCTTCCTGAGTGATTCCTTTTAATTCAACCGCGGACATACCAATACCATTTGGGCGAAATGTTGAACGTGAAGCGAAGACTCCAATCCTTTCATTTCCACCTAATCGGGGGGGACGAACGGTGGGTTTCCAGCCAGCAGCAAGGTTTTGGTCAAACAAAAATAATAACCAGATATGGCTAAACTGCTCCAAGCCACGGACGGCATCTGGGGTATTTGCATCGCCAAGTAATTCAATGCGTGCATTGGCACTCGGTGCTAATCGAGGCTGTCTTGGAACGGCGAATTTTTCTTTATACGGCGTATGAATACGGCCAATTGGAGTAATAGAAAAAGACGGAGCAATAGAAGAAGACATAGTGGCTTACTCTAAAAATGTGATGAGCAAAATTAACATAATTGATTATTAAATGAATTCAATTACAGTTATTTTTTAATTATTGCCGTTAAAAAATCTTTATCAAAACCAGAATATGCCTATTTTTATATTTGCTTATTGTCAGTTGGATTTCAGGTTAATGTAGTGATAGGTTACTGATATAGAAATGATAATTCTGACATTCTCGCGAGTTGTCTATTTTTTTATTCTTTCTTTGTAATAAAAACTAACATTTTCATCTTTTGTTCGTGTCTTATTGTAACGTAATCTGTCGCCCATTTTGTTGTAGCAGTGAAATCTTTCACTGATGTCATTGACTAGGAGGGCCTGATGACAGCTCAAAGCTCGGGTAAATCACTTAACTCGAAAAAAACACTATTCACTCGCTTTTTAGATTCAGTTGAATATCTAGGAAATCTTTTACCCCATCCCATCACTTTGTTTGCCATTTTTTGTGTGGCTATCTTAATTTCTTCTGGTATTGCGGGTTATTTTGGTGTGTCGGTTATTGACCCTCGCCCTGAAGGGGCCAGTGGCCGTTCGGCGGATGGCATTATCCATGTGGTCAGCTTGTTAAATGCTGACGGTTTACAATTAATTGTCACTAATTTAGTGAAGAATTTCACGGGCTTTGCGCCATTAGGAACGGTACTGGTTGCGATGCTTGGTGTTGCGATAGCTGAACATTCAGGCATGCTTTCTGCTGCAATGCGTGGCATGGTAATGGGCGCTTCTAAACGTATGGTGACCTTTACCGTTATTTTCGCCGGCATCATTTCAAATACTGCTTCGGAGTTGGGCTATGTGGTTCTTATTCCATTAGCTGCAATGCTGTTCCACTCCTTAGGTCGTCACCCGTTAGCAGGCCTCGCGGCTGCATTTGCTGGGGTATCCGGTGGTTACTCTGCCAACCTTTTAATTGGCACGGTAGACCCTCTTTTATCTGGTATCACAGAATCTGCTGCTCAGATGATTGACCCGACCTATACGGTTGGCCCTGAAGTGAACTGGTACTTCATGTTTGTATCGACATTCTTTATTTCTATCGTCGGGGCATTCGTGACTGAAAAAATTGTTGAACCGAAACTTGGTGAATACAAAATAGAGCAAGCCGCAGAAGATTTGTCTCAAGATAAAATGGGCGCTTTAACTGCGATTGAGAAGAAAGGTTTAAAAATTGCTGGTGTGGCTACATTAGTTGTCTGTGCATTGTTAGCTTGGACGATTGTTCCTGAAAATGGCGTACTGCGTAACCCTGTAACAGGAGAAGTGGCTGGCTCACCATTCTTAAAAAGCATTGTTGCTTTCATTTTTGTGTTTTTTGCTATTCCTGGTTTTGTATACGGTAAAGTAGTTGGCACGATGAAGAATGATCGAGATGTGATTAATGCGATGTCAAAATCGATGTCTTCAATGGGTATGTACATTGTTTTGGTGTTTTTTGCTGCGCAATTTGTGGCTTTCTTTAAGTGGACTAACTTTGGTCAGGTGTTTGCGGTTGGTGGTGCTGACTTTTTACAAACCATTGGTCTAACTGGCCCAGTATTGTTTTTTGCCTTCATTTTAATGTGTGGGTTTATTAATTTGATGATTGGTTCAGCTTCCGCGCAATGGGCGGTTACTGCACCAATTTTTATTCCGATGTTAATGCTGGTGGGCTATGCTCCAGAAACCATTCAAGCTGCATACCGGATTGGTGATTCTGTCACAAACTTGATAACGCCAATGATGAGTTATTTTGGATTGATCTTGGCGGTGGCTTCTCGGTATGTGAAGAATTTAGGGATTGGTACTTTAATTGCTACCATGCTCCCTTACACTTTGTGTTTCTTAGTTGGGTGGAGCTTATTGTTCTACATTTGGGTATTCGTTTTTGGTCTGCCTGTAGGCCCTGGTGCCGCAACATATTATACGCCATAGTTTTATATCTTTTTTGAAAATAAAACGCCCAAGCATGAATGGTTTGGGCGTTTTTTATCGAAATACTTAATTCAATGTTTTAAGCGTATTGCTTCATCAGCATTTGCCATTGCAGTTGTTGTTGCTTGAAGTGTTGTCGCATTTGTTGGTAACGAACTTTCAATACTGCATGTTCATATTGTTCCATCAACTTTTGTTTTTTATCGTTCATTAACTGCTTCTTCAATTCATAATATTCGGTCATTTGTTGAATCAAGGCATCGTATTCTTTGTGCATGCGTTCGGCTAATACATGGTGATCAGGCAAATGTAGAATTTTTTGTTTGGTTTCATTAAGCAGTTGCAGCGCCCTCGCTTTTTCAATTTTCTCGGCAGGCGTCATGCGTAGCTTTTCAGCCAGTTTTAACCAAGAACAAGTGCGGATAAGCCATTTAGTGGGATCGTATTGCCACCAATAAATGCCATTTCGGTAATCATTTTCAAAAATATGGTGGAAGTTATGGTAACCCTCCCCAAAAGTCAGTACTGCTAAAACGCCATTATCACGAGCTGTATTTTTATTGGTGTAAGGCTGACGACCCCATATGTGCGCGAGTGAATTAATGAAGAAGGTGGTGTGGTGGTTTAGTACTAAACGCACGGCTCCAATCATCAGTAACATACCGACAATGTCGTTATAGATTATACCTAATAAAATAGGCACACCTAAATTCATTAATAAAGCGAGTGGAACATAGTATTTGTGTTGCCACATGACGATGTTCTCTTTTTGCAGATCACGGCAATTTGAGTAATCAGAATATTGTTCAGGTGTTTGGTAATGACGCAACATCCAACCTATGTGTGAAAACCAAAAACCTCGTTTCGCGGAATAGGGATCTTTATCGTTATTATCAACGTGACGATGATGAATTCGATGATCGGATGACCAATGCAGAGCACTATTTTGTAAAGCAAAGGCTCCTCCTAATGCAAAAATAAAACGTAAAGACCAATGAGCCTGATAAGTACGGTGCGACCATAAACGGTGGTAACCAGCCGTAATACATAAGTTGCAAAAGCTAAAGGTGATTATCAGCCATAGCCAATGAGCAGCCGTGATCCCATTCGAGATGAAATAAATAGGCGCAATGATCGCGGCGAGTAACATACTGCTGGCAAAAATAAAGACATTCAACCAAATGATAGGGGGACGTTGTATTTTCATAAAGATAATTCAATTTCAGGCTACAAGTGTGCGCTAGAATATAGGGCTTACAACTGTAAGTCCAGTGAGTGGTATGAATTATCGGACCTATATGGTATGAATTATTTGTTTCAAATCTTTACTTGTAAAAAATAAAGGGTAGCTGAGGCCACCCTAATATTAATACGTTTAAAAGATCAGATTACCAACCTTTTACAACGCCACCTTTAAACAGTTTTTTTGCTGCTTCATAAACTTCTTCCGTTTGGTAAGCTTTTACGAAGTTTTGCACGTTTTCATTATTGGCATTATCTTCACGAGCAACAATAAGATTCACATACGGTGACTCTTTATCTTCAACAAAGATGCCATCTTTTTCTGGAGACAAATTGATGCTGCTTGCGTAAGTGGTATTGATGATTGCTAGGGCAACATCTTGCAGTGAGTTTGGAAGTTGTGGTGCTTCTAGTTCAACAAAATCTAGCTTTTTAGGGTTATCGATAACATCAAGTGGTGTAGCTTGTAAGCCAGACTCTTTGCTTAACTTGATTAACCCTTTTTCTTGAAGAAGCAGTAATGCACGACCTTCATTGGTTGGATCGTTTGGAATCGCGATGCTGTCGCCTTTTTTCAACTCATCAAGAGATTTGATTTTTTTAGAGTAAGCGGCAATTGGGTAAACAAAGGTATTACCGACCGGCTTTATTTTATAGCCACGGTCTTTAATTTGTTGGTCAAGGTATGGCAAATGTTGGAATGCGTTTGCATCAATGGATCCATCATCAAGCGCGGCATTTGGGATTACATAATCTGAAAAAATCGTCAGTTTTACATCTAGGTTGTATTTATCTTTCGCTACTTTTGCCGCCACTTCTGCCACTTGTGCTTCTGCACCAGCAATCACACCTACGTTGATAGTGTTGCTGGCAGCATTTGCTGTGCCCGCTAAAAGTAGTGAGGTTGTGATGGCAGCAGCGCTGAATAAATTCTTCAATTTCATAGTATTCTCCATATATAAATGAGTTTTGAATTTTTATAATGTATGACGTTATTCTTTCTTAGCGGTGATCAACTCGGCTTGCGATTTTATCCCCGACCATTTGAATAATTTGAACCACAATCACCAGTAAGATAACGGTGAGAAGCATAATGTCTGGTTGATAGCGTTGGTAACCATAACGCATGGCGACATCGCCTAATCCACCACCACCAACCGTACCCGCCATTGCTGAGTAACTGACTAATGTGACTAAGGTTATCGTGATGGTATTGACAATAGAAGGTAAGGCTTCTGGTAGCAATACTTTACCAATAATTTGTAGAGGACTTGCGCCCATTGATTGAGCAGCTTCTACTAGGCCGCTTGGAACTTCGACTAAAGCGCTTTCGACTAAACGAGCAATAAAAGGAATAGCACCAACGGTTAAAGGCACGATGGCTGCCGTTGTCCCAATAAATTTACCAATTAATAATGTGGTAAAAGGAATAATGGCGACCATAAGGACTAAGAACGGTACTGAGCGACCAATATTTACAATCGCGCCGAGTACCAAGTTCACCAAACGGTTTTGCAATAGCCCACCTTTTTTGGTGATGTGCAAAATAACGCCCATTGGAATGCCGACTAAAAAGCCAATTAAGCCAGCAACCCCAACCATGTAAAGGGTTTCCCAGGTTGCGCCCCAGATCAGGCGGAAAGTGCGGTGATCGTAATACCAATCCATGATGTGATCATAAAACATAGCCAAGTACCTCGACTTTTATATTGTGTTCTTTTAAGAAGGCCAGTGATTGTTCGACTTGGGCTTGATCACCAAAAAATTCTGCAACCATTAAACCAAAGCGAACGCCGCCTGCATAATCAATATCAGCATTTAAAATACTCACATCGACATTGAACTGACGTGATAATTGGCTGACAGCTGGAATATCAATTGAAGCACCGGTGAACTCTAAGCGAACAAGTGGTACTGAACCTTCAATTTGAGTCGCTTGTAAGCGAGCCTTGTAGTCATCCGGAATCGATAGATCGAGCGTTGAACGAATAAACTGTTGCGCTAACTCGGTTTTAGGATGGGCAAAAATATCACTGACTAAACCCTGTTCCACTAATAAGCCACCACCAATAATGGCAACTTTGTCACAAATGCTTTTCACCACATCCATTTCATGAGTGATAATCAAAATGGTCAGATTAAGCTGTTTGTTGATGGTTTTTAGTAGCTCTAAAATAGACTTTGTTGTTGCAGGATCTAGAGCACTGGTTGCTTCATCGCATAGCAGAACTTTTGGCTCAGAGGCTAATGCGCGGGCAATGGCGACACGTTGTTTTTGTCCACCACTTAAATTGGCAGGATAGGTATCGCGTTTGTCAGACAATCCAACCAACTCAAGAAGCTCTGTTACACGTTGATTAATTTTGCTAGAAGATACTTTGGCTAACTCTAAAGGCAGAGCGATATTGTCAAATACACTGCGAGAAGAGAGCAAGTTGAAATGTTGGAAAATCATGCCGATATTACGACGAGCTTGACCGAGTTCCTTTGATGATAATTTTGTTAAATCAACACCATCAACGATAACTTCACCCGAAGTTGGTGCTTCTAACATGTTTACGCAACGGATAAGCGTACTTTTTCCAGCGCCGGATGAGCCGATAACGCCAAAGATTTCCCCTTGAGGGATATGAAGATTAATGTCGACTAAGGCAGGGATTTCTTTACTGCCTTGGTAAAACATCTTGTTGACTTGATTAATTTCAATCATTTAACAACCTGAATTGGTAATACGTTCCATATATTCTTTTTACATTGAGGGATTAACTCAGTGTAAAAGCGCATTGAGTGTGCGATTTGATAGATGATGCTATGGTTTTCATAGGTTCAAGTCAATAGATATTTTTACGTCTAGATGGCTAAACAGGAATAAGCTAGTGAAGAAGATTATAAAGCGTGTAATAATTGCAGCTATACCCAGTCAATTGGTTATACAAGCCTATTAAGCCAGTTTTCTTATCCCCGACCCGAAGAGAGAGTGTATTTTGTCTAAACCAGCTGTTTTTATTGATCGTGATGGCGTGATTAACGTCGATCATGGCTATGTGAGTAAAGTCGATGATTTTGAATATATAGAAGGTGTATTTGATGCGACGAAAGCTATAAAAGCGTTAGGCTATCAGTTGGTATTGGTGACAAATCAATCAGGCATCGCTCGTGGTTATTATTCTGAAAAAGAATTTTTAACCTTAACGGAATGGATGGATTGGAACTTTGTGGATCAAGGTGTTGAGTTCGATGGTTTTTATTATTGCCCTCATCATCCTGAAGGCTCGGTCGAAAAGTATACTCAAGTATGTGATTGTCGCAAACCAGCAGTTGGTATGTTCATATCTGCGCAAGAAGAGCTTGATATTGATATGGTGAGTTCAGTGATGGTCGGTGATAAAGCTGATGATATGAAAGCGGCAATTTCCGCAGGTGTAGAAACTCGAATTTTAGTTCGTAGCGGTAAAGAAGTTACAGAAGAAGCCGAGAAATTGGCTACCGTTGTACTGAATAGCATTAAAGATGTGCCGAAATATTTAGCAGAACATAAATAAACGATTATTCGAATTTTGTTTTTGCTGGTGCCACTTCTTTCTTAAAGGCCATTTTTGTGGCCTTTTTGTTTACCTTGGTTTTTTATTTCTTAGTATTAATCACAACCTTTTTATCCTTACTAGCCATTTTATGGCTTCCCTCGTACACTCAAGAAGGTGAAGTTAAACAGCAAGATAAGAATCAAACCTTCGAAGGCTAAAGCTTTTCAAAGTACACTTTTTTTAAATAGTAAGTTTTTAAAGCATAAATGCTTAAAGTGCAAAGTACCAACAAGGAACGTGGATCAATGAAGACAGGCTGGGCTGGATGCTAGCGTATATTTTAAGAAGACTACTATTAGTTATTCCTACTTTTATTGGCATAACGTTGCTGATCTTTACGCTTACTCGCTTTGTCCCTGGTGGGCCGGTTGAGCGAATGCTGCTTAGTTTGCAAATGAAGCAGGGCGATAGCGCGGTATCGAGTGGGTTAACTCATTCGAGTAATAGCGTGTTATCGGATGATCAAATGGCGGAACTTAATGCATTCTATGGCTTAGATAAACCTATTCCTCAAGCCTATTGGGAATGGTTGACCAAGCTTGTACAGCTCGATTTAGGGGAGTCGACTCGCTATTACGAACCGGTCACCGACATGATTGCAGAGCGTTTACCTGTCTCTTTATTCTATGGCGGAATGACGTTTCTGATCAGCTATTTGATTTCTATTCCTCTTGGCTACGCCAAAGCATTACGACATGGTAGTGTGCTTGATGCCTCTAGTTCGATCTTTATTTTTGTTGGTTACGCCTTACCCGGATATGTCATTGGCGTTTTGCTGCTGAGTCTATTCAGTTTTCATCTTGAATGGTTCCCTATGGGGGGCTTTCTTAGCGATGATTTTGATGATTTCACCCGATTTGAACAAGCCAAAGATGTGCTTTGGCATGCAGTTTTACCTTTATTTTGTTATCTGATTGGTGATTTCGCTTTACTCACCATGACTATGAAAAATAACTTAATGGAAAATTTAGCCGCCGATTATGTACGAACCGCTATTGCTAAAGGACTACCTTTTAAATTGGCGGTACGTCGCCATGCTCTGAGAAACAGTTTGATTCCGGTGGCCAGTTCGTTTGGTAATTCATTAATGTTCTTTATGACGGGCTCCTTCTTGATTGAAGTGATTTTTAATATTAATGGCATAGGTTTACTGGGGTATGAATCGATCATGGAGAGAGATTACCCTGTTGTGATGGGGCTTTTTGCTATTAATGCTTTAATGCTGCTGATTGGCAATATTTTGTCTGATATTTGCGTAGCCTTGGTTGATCCTCGCATTAAGTTTGGAGCTTAATTATGAATGTTATTGTCTCCAATCCTTTGACTCTTAAAAAGATAAAGCGCTTTAAAGCCATTAAGCGAGGTTATTGGTCATTATTGGTCTTAACTTTATTATTTATTCTCGCCTTGTTGGCTGAAGTGTTAGTGAATAGCCGTGCTTTAGTGGTGAAGTATGAAGGGCAATGGTATTTCCCAACTTACGCGGATGTTATACCTGGAACCGCTTTTGGTTTAGGGTATCAATCAGAAACCAATTATCGACAATTACAACGATTCCTGAATGATCAAAATGGCGAGAACGTTATTATTATGCCGCTTGTACCTTGGAATCCTTATGAGCAAGATTTCGATGGCGATTTTCCCCCAGCGGCCCCAAATGCTGAAGCGAAGCACTATTTAGGGACCGATACCATCGGGCGTGATATTTTGGCTAGGCTTTTGTATGGATTCCGGATTGCCATGGGTTTTTCATTACTAACCATGATCATCTCTTACGCCATTGGGGTTACAGTCGGCTGTATTATGGGGTTCTGGGGCGGTAAATTTGATCTGTTTTTTCAGCGTTTTATTGAAATTTGGTCAATGGTTCCGTTTTTATATGTGATCATGATTTTGGTATCGATCATGCAACCCAGTTTTATGCTTTTTACTTTTATTAATGTGTTATTTGGCTGGATGGGCATGACGTGGTACATGCGAACCATGACTTATAAAGAAAAAGCGAGGGAATATACTTTAGCCGCGAAAGCGTTAGGAGCCTCTAACTGGCGAATTTTATTTCATCATATTTTGCCTAATACTATGGTCATGATTGTCACTTTAGCTCCCTTTACGATTGTGGCTAATATCAGCGCCTTAACCGCTTTGGATTATCTCGGTTTAGGTTTAATGCCACCAACACCAAGTTGGGGAGAACTCTTACAGCAAGGGAAGTCGAATTTAGACGCCCCATGGATTGCTATTTCTGTGGTGAGTGCCATTGTTTCGGTATTGATTATGGTGACTTTTATTGGAGAAGCCATTCGAGAGGCCTTTGATCCCAAGCGTTATACTAAATATGTTTAAAAATTGTTTAAGGATGAAGCATGACATTACGCATTAAACCAAGCACTAAATACTGCCGATGGACACCTTTATTATCCTTGAGTTTGTCTTTGGGAGTGTTATTTTCAACGGTTGCTATTCAGGCGGCACAATTACCCGAAGGATTGACTTGGCAGACGAATTCAAGTGATCCCATTTTTTCCTCTCCGGATGCTCAGTTTGGCGGAACCTACCGCACTTTTATTACTAGTTTCCCACAAACCTTTCGTCTTGTCGGTCCTGATGCTAATGGGGCTTTTGCTGCTTGGACACGTTCGGCTTTGGGGCTAGTCGATAGGCATCCTAATACTGATAATTGGTTACCTTCGATTGCTTCATCGTGGGCATTTGGCGATGATCATAAAACGGTTTATTTCAAGTTGGATCCCAAAGCGACTTGGAGCGATGGTAAGCCTATTACCGCTGATGATTTTACCTTTATGATAAAAATGATGCGCTCAAAAGACATTGTTGACCCGTGGAGCAATGATTTTTATATCAATGAAGTTAGCGATATTATTGTTTATGATAAATATACGATTGCCGTGGTATCGGGTAAACCTCGTAACCCTGATGAATTGATGGATTACGTAAATCTTCGTCCGATCCCTGCACATTTCTATGCCAGCCCGAAAAAAGATGCGAATGGCGATGGCATTGCGGATGATTTTGTACGCCGTTATAACTTTAAACCAGAACCCACTTCGGGGCCTTATTACATTGATGACATTGATAAAGGTAAAGCGGTTACCTTTAAGCATGTAAAAGATTGGTGGGGATATGAGAATAAATACTATCAACACCGGTTTAATGTTGAAAAAATCAATATTAAAGTGATTCGAGATCAAGATATTGCCTTTAAATATTTTGAGAAAGGTCAGCTCGATTCTTTCCCATTATTGCGCCCAACACTTTGGCATGAGAAAGCCGTTGGCGAGGCTTTTGATAAAGGTTATATCCATAAAGCTTGGGCGTTTAATCAAGCGCCAGTTGGGGCCGGTGGCATATGGATTAACACCGCGATGCCATTGCTTGATGATATTAACGTACGTATGGGGTTAGAGTATGCGATAGATTATGATGGCATGATTGAAAAAATCTTACGTAATGACTATGTACGCAAGCCAAATCCGATGGGGACAGGGCATGGTGATTACGATAATACAGAGATAACCGCGCCGAAATTTGATCCAAAATTGGCCGCATCTTATTTTGAAAAAGCCGGATTTACTCACATTGGTGCTGACGGTATCCGTGAGAATAACAAAGGCCAGCGTTTAAGTTTCGCCATTACCTATTCCACACCAACACATACCGCAAGAGTGGCGTATTTACGAGAACAAGCGAAGCTTGCTGGCTTGGATATTACGCTGAATTTGATCGATGGTTCGAGTATGTTTAAGTTCGTTTTAGAGAAAAAACATCAGCTATCATTTCATGATATGAGTAATTCTAAAATTCCAGTTTACTGGCAGTATTTCTCATCAGATAATGCGAATAAGCCTCAAACGAATAATTTTACTAACTATTCTTCTTCACAACTCGACGAGTTGATTGATCGTTATCGTTCAGAATTTGATTTAAATAAAAAATATCAATTATCCCGCCAGATCCAAACGTTAATCAACGATGCCAAAGTGATTATCCCTGGTTATATGGTGCCTTATGCCCGCGAAGGTTATTGGCGTTGGATGAAATTACCAAAAGAGATGGCGACCAAACAAACGGAATCGTTATTTAGTTCGAATGGCTTTATGGGGACATTCAGCACTTTTTGGATAGATGAAGAAGTTAAAAAAGAAACGAAAGCAGCCATGAAATCGGGTAAAGCCTTTGAAGCGGTGACCATCGTGGATGATCGATATAAGTAGATACAAGGAGAGTTATCCCATGTCGAATTCGAAAAGAGTAATGGGAAATTAATGATAATGGATTCGGTATTAACGGTAACTGATCTGTGCACGGATTTTTTGACCGACGACGGTATCGTCCGGGTACTTGATGGTGTGACTTTTCATGTGCCAAAAGGGAAAACGGTTGGATTGGTTGGCGAGTCTGGTTGCGGGAAAAGCGTGACAGCAATGTCGATAATGGGCTTGCTGCCAAAGCCTTTTGGACAGGTGGTCTCTGGCGTAATTGCATACCATGAATCCACTCAGACACATGATCTTACTCAATTGCCAGCAGAAAAAATGTACCACATGCGTGGTAATCATATTTCGATGATTTTCCAAGACCCCATGACCGCACTTAATCCGGTGCATACCATTGGCAAACAGTTAATGGAAGTTTACCATCTTCATCAACCCAAACTAAAGAAGAAGCAACGTTACCAATTAGCGTTAGAAATGCTAGGAAAAGTCGGTATCCCTTCAGCAAAAGAGCGCATGTTGTCTTTTCCCCATCAACTTTCAGGGGGAATGCGTCAGCGGGTGATGATTGCTATTGCTTTGGCGTGTGAGCCTGATGTATTAATTTGTGATGAGCCAACGACGGCATTAGATGTGACGGTGCAAGCTCAAATTTTAGATTTAATGAAATCATTACAACAAGAAAAGGGTATGTCGATTGTCTTCATTACTCATGACTTAGGTGTTGTCGCTGAAATGTGTGATCAGGTTGTGGTGATGTATGCTGGTAAAGTTGTGGAACAAGCCGATGTATTTGAGCTATTTGATCACCCAAGCCATCCTTATACTCAAGGGTTACTTGCTTCGATGCCAAGCTCTTACTCGATTGCGAAGTCACTATTACCGACGATAGAAGGAAAGGTGCCAAGCTTATCGGACATGCCAATAGGTTGTCGGTTTGTAACACGTTGCCTCTATCAGCAAAAAAAATGCCACCAACAATCTCCCCGTTTATTTGCTAAAAACACCGATCATTTAATCAGTTGTCATTACTGGGATAATCTACAGCTCAGCACAAGTCAGCAACGCAATATGAAAGAGAATAAATAATGAGTGAATTATTACGAATTGATAATTTAAAGCAGCATTTTTATTCCGGTAAAGATCTATTTAAAAAATCGTACACCGTTCATGCGGTTGATGGGATTTCATTAAGTGTTAATAAAGGTGAGACTCTTGGTATTGTTGGGGAATCGGGGTGTGGTAAAAGCACTTTAGGTCGAAGTTTGCTGCGTTTATATGAACCAACCGCTGGCAATATTTTTTTTGAAGGGCAAAACATTCGCGATCTTAATAGCCAGAAAATGCGTTCTTTGCGTCAAGAGATGCAAATGATATTTCAAGACCCTACCGAATCACTCAATCCGCGCCATACCGTTGGAATGATCTTAAAAGAACCGTTTGTCATTCACAATTTGGGAACAAAAGAAGAAAGGCAGCTGTGGGTGGCTGAACTATTGATTAAAGTTGGCTTAACGCCAGATGCTGCTGAGCGTTATCCTCATGAATTTTCTGGCGGACAAAAACAAAGAATTGGCATTGCAAGAGCGATTGCGCTTAAGCCTAAATTAGTAGTGTGCGATGAATCAGTTTCGGCTTTGGACGTTTCTGTTCAAGCACAAATCTTGAATTTATTACTCGTATTGCAAAGAGAAATGAATTTAACGTTGATTTTTATTGCCCATGATTTATCCGTAGTTAGGCATGTTTCCGATAATATTGCGGTAATGTATTTAGGCAAAATTGTTGAATATGGCGATGCACAAACGATTTACCAGCAACCTAAACACCCTTATACACAATCATTGTTGTCAGCGATTCCTATTACACACCCTAAATATCGGGATGCTCAATTACGGTTAAAAGAGTTAGGGGTTGGGGAAAGAATTTTACTGAAAGGGGATATTCCCTCACCCATTAATGTTCCACCGGGTTGCCGCTTTGCTTCTCGCTGCCCACACGTCATGGCAACATGCACACAACAATCACCAGATTTAATAAAAAAGACACAATCAGAACAATCAATAGCTTGTTTTCTTTACACTTGAATTCATTGAGGTTACTTGGGTATCGTTAGATTATTATATTTACAATTGAGGAATTTGGATGAAATCGTTAAAAATCGTATTGGCAGGCAGCTTATCAATATTTGCTTTGATGGGGTGTACCACTGTTGAAGAGAGCCCTAAATCTGAAGTCAAAACGACAACATTGGTTAATGGCATTGAAGTGACAAGTGTGGCATATAAGTGTCGAATCAATCAATCAGAAAGTGAACTTCAAGGTAAACTTGAACAACCATTTTTGATTGAGTTTTCAAAGAATGACCAAGCGCTATTAGTTGCCCATGAAGGTTCTTATCCATTGGTGAGGGTGAGGTCGGCTTCTGGCTCTAAATATGAATCTTTAGATAAAAGGAACATGTTTTGGGGAAAAGGTAACCAAGCCAGTATTACCTTTAATAACGAAACCTTTACCGATTGCTTTACCGTAAAATAAAGCTGAGATTGCAGAGTAAAAGGGTAGATAACCATGTTTCTGCCTTTTTATTGCTTTTGAATAAGTATTTTGGGGATAAAACAATCGTGATTATGGTTGGTATCTTACCGTATATCGAGCCGGTTTGTGATTCATCGTCAGAGTAATATTCAAAATAATTGCGCCTAGTATTGATAATGCAATGATCCAGCCAGAAACAAAAAGCAGCGAAGCTAATACGATGCTGCAATCCAAAATAAGCTGTGTTTTTCCTACTGATATTCCTGTTCTATCTTGAATTAATAAACACATGACATTAAAGCCCCCTAAGCTGGAACGATGACGAAATAAAATCAACATCCCTATGCCGATTAATAACCCACCTGCGACAGCGCAAAAAAGATCGTTAATGAGGTTGAATTGGATCACATAATGTAAGTTATCGGCAAAAAGGGAAACGAGCGCTCCCGAGAGTAAACTATTCATCGCAAACTGTCGGCCAAAACGCTGCCAAGCCAAGGCATAGAAGGGTAAATTAATAAAAAAGTAAAGCGTTCCAAAAGACAATAGGCTCAATTGACTGAGTAATAATGCTAAGCCTGCTGTACCTCCTGTGAGTAATTGTGCTGACGATAAAAAAAATACGCCTAGGGCAACCATAAAACTGCCAACGATAAGTGCAATGCCATCTTCTTTTTTTGAGTGTTTTTCCATCATTTATACAGTCAAGTTATCCATAACTGATGAGAGAGTAATAATGAATGTTCTTTTTTGAAAGTTCCGCACATAAATTGATGTTAAGTTCGTGTATTTTAAATTTTACATAAATGTAAAGTCGAAAGCGCTTTTTTATACTTATATTGTGTGATATTCCATCACTATTAAGTTTCTTCACTTTGGCTATGTGCTTTTTGCGTGTAGAAATTTCGTATTGATACTTTCTGATATGGATCAAATTAGGTAGAATAGCGCCATCTTATTGCGGTGACGAAAACGTTTGCGTTTGGTGGGTTGCTGCTTTTTGTAGAAATTAATCTTTTTATATGAATATGAGTTTTCGCTCATGTATCAATTTTTGAGAACTTTCAGCCTATCTGAGTCAGGAGATACAAATGCTTAAGCGTGACATGAACATTGCGGATTATGATGCGGCGTTATTTACCGCTATTCAAGAAGAAACACTTCGTCAAGAAGAGCATATTGAGCTTATCGCTTCAGAAAACTACACAAGCCCACGTGTAATGGAAGCACAAGGTTCTCAACTTACGAACAAATACGCGGAAGGTTACCCTGGTAAGCGTTACTACGGTGGTTGTGAGTTTGTTGATAAAGTCGAAACATTAGCGATTGAGCGTGCTTGTGAATTATTTGGTGCAGAGTATGCGAACGTGCAACCTCACTCTGGTTCTCAAGCAAACAACGCGGTTTATATGGCGCTATTAAATGCGGGTGATACTGTTTTAGGTATGAGCCTTGCACACGGTGGTCACTTGACTCACGGTTCTCCTGTCAACTTTTCTGGTAAGCTTTATAACATCATTCCTTACGGTATTGATGAAGCGGGTCAAATCAACTATGAAGAAATGGAGGCTCTTGCTATCGAGCATAAGCCGAAAATGATCATTGGTGGTTTTTCTGCGTATTCTCAAGTATGTGATTGGGCGCGTATGCGTGAAATCGCAGATAAAGTGGGTGCTTATTTCTTTGTTGATATGGCGCACGTTGCAGGTTTGATTGCCGCAGGCGAATATCCAAATCCAGTTCCACATGCCCACGTTGTCACGACTACAACGCATAAAACCCTTGCTGGTCCTCGTGGCGGTTTGATTCTTTCAAATGCAGGTGAAGATCTGTACAAGAAACTGAACTCTGCTGTCTTCCCTGGTGGTCAAGGTGGTCCTCTAATGCATGTTATCGCAGCAAAAGCGGTGGCGTTCAAAGAGGCATTAGAGCCAGAGTTTAAAGCTTACCAATCTCGAGTTGTATTAAATGCAAAAGCAATGGTTGCTGAGTTTATTGCTCGCGGCTACAACATTGTTTCTGGTTCGACTGAAAATCATTTGTTCCTTGTCGATTTAATCGACAAAGACATTACAGGTAAAGAAGCGGATGCTGCATTAGGTTCTGCCAACATCACGGTAAATAAAAACTCAGTACCGAACGATCCACGTAGCCCATTCGTAACATCTGGTATTCGTGTAGGTTCGCCATCAATTACTCGTCGTGGTTTTACGGAAGACGACGCGAAAAATCTTGCTGGCTGGATGTGTGACATTCTAGACAACATGGGTGATGAGTCTGTGATTGAAGCGACTAAGGCTAAAGTATTAGATATCTGTAAGCGCAAGCCTGTTTACGCATAATTGGTTTGAGAGTCGTCACTGCACAATTTTCACTGGGATACTGGTACTGAAATAGCAGTGTAGAAATATGAAGCCCCAATGGTTTGCTCATCATTGGGGTTTTTTATACCCTTAGTATTTGAAGCTGCAGTTTTTATTGCTTTGGTTATACTAAATAGACATCAAGAATAAAAAGGATCGCTTATGTTGTTTACTTGGATTAAGCATTGGATAGCTCGTTATGATCGTTGGTGCGAGGAGCTCGGGTTAACACCGGAATACAAACGTAGTTGCTGCGTTCATAAGGTTGACCCTGCACATGGTCAAGCGAAATATGAACAAGTAGACGAAAAGAAAGATCCTAAAAAAAGCCTCCAAGCTTAATGAATGGTTCTTCATTATCATTGGTTGATACGCATTGTCACTTTGATTTCTCTCCCTTTAATGACACACAAAAAGAGCTTGCGAGTGCACAAAAAGCGGGTGTGCATAGTATTATTATCCCTTCTATTGGTGAAAGTAATTGGTATCATACTCAACAGCTTGCTGAGCAATATTCTCCGTTGTATTACGCACTTGGCTTGCATCCATACTTTATTGGCCAACATAATGACAATGCCCTCGAACAATTAAGAGTTTGTTTAGATTCCCGAACCGAAAAATGCGTAGCGGTTGGAGAGTGTGGTCTGGACTTTATGCTTGATGATAATCGATTAATACCAGAGTTAATCGATAAGCAATTTAGGTTGTTTGATGCCCAGATCCAGCTTGCTATTGAATATGAATTACCTCTTATTTTACATGCCCGTCGTTCTCACGATAAGGTTTTGCAACGTCTACGCCATTTTAGACCTAAAAAAGGTGGCGTTATTCACGCTTTTTCAGGAAGTTACCAGCTGGCAATGGAATATGTGAAATTAGGATTCTATATTGGAGTTGGTGGTGTGATTACTTATCCAAGAGCTAAAAAAACACGAGATACTATTGCGAGGTTACCGATATCAAGTTTACTACTTGAAACGGATGCTCCTGATATGCCTCTGTCGGGATTTCAAGGGCAAGCGAATCACCCCTCCCAAGTCTTAGGGGTTTTTGAGTCATTATGTTTACTTAGAAAAGAAGATAAATCTGAACTTGAGCGATGCCTGTTTCATAACAGTTGTGAATTATTTGCGATCCAGTTATAAATTTAACGAGCTTTGTGCAATCGTTTGCTTTGTTGTCAATATATAAAAAGCAATCGATTGGTGATATAGATCACGTTGATTTATGTTTTTCACGATTTTTTCATTAACTAATGTGACCTTGGTATTACTTTGTTAGTAATTGTCAGAGTATAATCGCCACCGCTTTTAGTTAACGACATTTTAATTTTTATAACTCAACACAACAAATAAGGAAGCCATATACCATGAGCCTGGTTATGAGCATCGTTGGTATGATCGTTTTACTGCTTATTGCAGTTTTACTATCTGACAACCGCAAAGCTATTAATTTAAGAACTGTTGGTGGCGCATTTGCTATCCAATTCCTGCTTGGTGCATTTGTACTGTACGTTCCTTGGGGAAAGGATGTACTAAATGCAATGACAAATGGCGTTCAATATGTCATTGATTTCGGTAATGAGGGGATTGGGTTCCTATTTGGTAACCTTGTTAACTTCTCTGTTGATGGAATTGGTTTCATTTTTGCGTTTAAAGTTTTACCAACTATCATTTTCTTCTCTGCACTTATTTCTGTGCTTTATTACCTAGGTATTATGCAACTGGTCATTAAAGTGCTTGGTGGTGCATTGCATAAAGCATTAGGAACTTCTCGTGCAGAATCTATGTCTGCAACGGCGAATATTTTTGTTGGTCAAACCGAAGCACCTTTGGTCGTTCGTCCATTTGTTCCTAAAATGACGCAATCTGAATTGTTCGCAGTAATGTGTGGTGGTCTGGCTTCTGTGGCTGGTGGTGTAATGGCCGGTTATGCCGCAATGGGCGTTCCTCTTGAGTACTTAATTGCCGCATCTTTCATGGCCGCTCCTGGTGGTTTATTGTTTGCGAAAATTATGAAGCCAGAAACCGATGAGCCAATTGATCAGCTTGAAAACATTGATCAAGCGGGTGAGGATAAACCTGCTAACGTGATTGATGCCGCAGCAAGTGGTGCATCTTCTGGTTTGCAACTTGCTCTAAACGTCGGTGCAATGTTGTTAGCGTTTGTTGGTCTTATCGCATTAATTAACGGTATTTTAGGTGGCGTTGGCGGTTGGTTTGACATGCCTCACCTAACGTTAGAATTAATTTTAGGTTGGTTATTTGCACCATTAGCATTCTTAATCGGTGTACCGTGGTCTGAAGCAACGCTTGCTGGCTCATTCATTGGTCAAAAAGTGGTGGTTAACGAATTCGTGGCTTACTTAAACTTTACCCCTTACTTACAAGATGGTGCGGCGGTTGTGTTGTCTGAAAAGACAAAAGCAATCATTTCATTCGCACTATGTGGTTTTGCTAACCTTTCTTCCATTGCGATTCTATTAGGTGGTTTGGGTAGCCTTGCTCCTAACCGCCGTAAAGACATTGCACGCATGGGTATGAAAGCTGTTGCCGCGGGTACATTATCTAATTTAATGGCTGCGACAATTGCTGGTTTCTTCCTTACGTTACAAGCAATGTAAGTTAAGGTTTCTTTATATAGACGCCATGACGATAGAGTTTAAAGCCGTAGCATTATTTGCTACGGCTTTTTGTTTTTAATATGGGAGACAGAAAAGAGTAGTAGGTTGCTCAAAAAGCCTAGCAGGAACATTTACCTTGAGTTCTTTTTGAGATACAAACCGTTTGCGTTCAGGATAATCACTGACCAAATGGGATTAATCAGTATAATCATCAGTGAATTCTTACTAAATGGAATGAAGCTTAGAATGAAACTAAGTGGTTTAGTGAGATATGTTCACAACACATGATGTGTTAGCAGCCAGTTATCCGGCTTTTCTGGTGATTTGGTTGGCGGTGACAAGGATTGCAATTAGCCCATTATAGGTGCTAAGTCTTCAAGGAACCAAGTCCGTTCATTTCAGACAGCTTGGTAGGGTTCTTATAAAGAATGAGAATCACACTACACTTGTTGAAGTTGTATAAATCAACACCTCAAGTGTCCACTGAGTTGTCATAATAATTTTTTGATATCGGAGATAGAAATGAGCGATTTACAAGCAGCGGCGTTACGTGCACTAAAATTAATGGATCTCACCACGTTGAATGAAGACGATACGGATGAGAAGGTGATTGCTCTTTGTAAAGCAGCAAAATCACCGGCTGGTAATACGGCCGCCATTTGTATTTATCCACGTTTTATTCCGATTGCGAAGAAAACATTACGTGAACAAGGTACACCAGACATTCGTATTGCAACGGTAACAAATTTTCCACACGGAAATGATGACATTGAGATTGCGGTTGCTGAAACGAAAGCAGCGATTGCTTATGGCGCCGATGAAGTCGATGTGGTTTTCCCTTACCGTACGCTGATTGCGGGCGATGAAAAAACCGGTTTTGAATTAGTGAAACAATGTAAAGCCGCTTGTGGTGATGTTTTACTGAAAGTCATTATTGAAACGGGCGAGTTGAAAGAAGAAGCTTTAATAAAACGTGCGTCACAGCTTTCTATCGAAGCGGGTGCAAACTTCATTAAAACGTCAACGGGTAAAGTACCGGTTAATGCAACGCCAGAATCGGCTGAAATTATGCTCAATGTAATTAAAGATATGGGTGTTGCTAAAACAGTTGGATTTAAGCCTGCTGGAGGCGTTCGTACCGCTGAAGATGCTCAAGAATATCTAGCGATGGCCGACCGTATTTTAGGTGCGGATTGGGCGGATAATATGCACTATCGTTTTGGTGCATCTAGCCTACTTGCTAATCTACTGAATACGCTTGGTAAAGGCGAAAAAGCGGCGGAAGGCGGCTACTAATCCGATGTAACTCTCAAAGTGTTGCCCGTATTTTATGGACAACACTTTGGTTTCCCGTTTCTATTTCAATAGGATAGTGCTATGTATCTTCCTCAAGAAATTATCCGTAAAAAACGTGACAATGAAGTGTTAAGCGCTGAAGAAATCAATTTCTTTATTCAAGGTGTTGCAAATGACATCATTTCAGAGGGCCAAATTGCGGCTTTCGCGATGACTATTTTCTTTAATGAAATGACCATGGAAGAACGGATTGCATTAACATGCGCGATGCGCGATTCAGGTATGGTTATTGATTGGTCTCACATGAACTTTTCTGGGCCTATTGTTGATAAACATTCAACAGGGGGAGTGGGGGATGTGACTTCTTTGATGCTAGGAGCGATGGTCGCGGCTTGCGGTGGTTTTGTTCCCATGATCTCTGGTCGTGGTTTAGGGCATACTGGTGGAACGCTTGATAAACTAGAGTCAATTCCTGGCTATAACATCATGCCTTCGAATGAAAAATTTGGTGAAGTAACGAAAGATGCTGGCGTAGCAATCATTGGCCAAACCGGTAATTTAGCGCCTGCGGATAAACGTGTGTATGCGACTCGAGATATTACCGCAACTGTGGATAATATTTCGTTAATTACCGCCTCTATTCTATCGAAAAAATTAGCTGCCGGTCTTGATTCATTGGTGATGGATGTCAAAGTGGGTTCTGGCGCTTTCATGCCAACCTATGAAGCTTCTGAAGAATTGGCACAATCGATTGTTGCCGTCGCTAACGGTGCAGGAACGACTACCACTGCTATTCTTACTGATATGAACCAAGTGTTAGCTTCATCGGCAGGTAATGCCGTTGAAGTACGTGAAGCCGTTCAGTTTCTAACCGGTGAAAAAAACTCACGCGGCGAAATACGGAATCCACGTTTACTTGATGTCACTATGACGCTTTGTGCTGAAATGCTGGTATTAGGAAAGTTAGCGGAAAATACCGACCAAGCACGCGAAAAACTGCAAGCGGTGTTAGATGATGGTAGCGCGGCGCACTGTTTTGGTAAGATGGTTTCAGGCTTAGGTGGCCCAGAGGATTTCATCCAGAATTACGATGCTTACTTGCCTAAAGCGGAAGTGATTAAGCCTGTTTATGCGACAAGTACAGGTACAGTGACCGCGATGGATACTCGTGCTATTGGAATGGCTGTGGTGTCAATGGGTGGGGGGCGTAAAGTTGCGAGTGATAAAATTGATTATGCAGTTGGTTTTGATCAATTCATTCGCTTAGGTGAAGTCGCGGATTCACAAACACCATTAGCGATGATCCATGCTCGAACAGAAGAGCAATGGCAACAAACCGCAGATGAATTACAACAAGCGATTACGCTATCGGACGAGGGATATCAACCTACGCCGACTATTTATCGTCAAATCCGAGCTCAAGATCTGTAATTGATCGGTTTAGTTTGGAAGGAGATTTAATCATGAAACGTGCAATTATTTTAGTGCTTGATTCTTTTGGTGTTGGTGCCACGCAAGATGCCGTTAAATTCGGTGATGTAGGTGCGGATACTTTAGGTCATATTGCCGAGCAATGTCATAAAGGGCTTGCCGATAATGATCAACGTAGTGGTCCATTGCATTTACCTAATTTATCTAAATTAGGTTTAGGTAAAGCCGGACAAGAATCGACAGGGACCTTCCCTATTGGTTTAGATGAAGATGCTGAGATCACTGGCGCATATGGCCATGCCGCTGAGCTTTCCTCTGGCAAGGATACGCCATCTGGTCACTGGGAAATTGCCGGTGTGCCGGTCTTGTTTGATTGGGGATATTTCTCTGATCAAGAAAACAGCTTCCCACAAGAGTTATTAGAAAAAATTGTAAAACGTGCCAATTTGAAAGGATATTTAGGTAACTGCCATTCATCCGGTACGGTGATTTTAGATGAGCTTGGTGAAGAGCATATGAAGAGTGGGAAACCTATTTTCTATACTTCGGCCGATTCAGTATTCCAAATTGCGTGTCATGAAGAAACCTACGGTTTAGATAACTTACTTGAGTTGTGTGAAATCGTTCGTGAAGAACTTGAACCTTACAATATTGGCCGAGTGATTGCTCGTCCATTTATTGGTGCAAAAGCGGGTGAGTTTGCTCGTACGGGCAACCGTCATGATTTGTCACTTGAACCGCCTGCACCGACCGTATTGCAAAAATTGGTCGATGAAAAAAATGGCGAAGTGGTCTCGATAGGGAAAATTTCTGATATCTATGCCGGCTGTGGCATTACACAGAAGTTCAAAGCTACAGGGCTTGAAGCTTTATTTGATGCCACGCTAGAGCAAGTTAAAGCTGCGGGTGATAATACGATTGTTTTCACCAACTTTGTGGATTTTGACTCGTCGTATGGCCATCGTCGTGATGTGGCAGGGTATGCTGCAGCATTAGAATACTTTGATTCTCGATTACCTGAGATTCAAGCGATTTTAAAAGAAGATGACGTATTAATTCTAACGGCTGACCACGGTTGTGATCCAACATGGCCTGGTAGTGACCATACACGTGAGCATATTCCAGTATTGGTTTCTGGTCCGAAAATTCCCGCGGGTTCATTAGGCCGTCGTGATACATTTGCTGATATTGGTCAAAGCTTAGCTGAGTACTTTGGTACTTCGGATATGGAATATGGTAAGTCGTTTTTATAAACGAAAACAAACCGATATAAAGACAATAATTTATTTTAATTGCTGCATGAATGTATGCAGTGAATGAAAACTTATAAAGGAAATAAACATGGCAACTCCACATATTAATGCTGAAATGGGTGATTTTGCAGACGTTGTGATCATGCCGGGTGATCCGCTACGTGCACAATACATCGCTGAAAACTTCTTAGACAACGCGGTTCAAGTTTGTAATGTTCGTAACATGTTTGGTTATACAGGAACGTATCAAGGCCGTAAAATTTCAGTTATGGGTCATGGTATGGGGATAGCATCTTGTTCTATCTATGTAACTGAGCTGATCAAAGATTTTGGCGTAAAGAAAATCATTCGTGTAGGTAGTTGTGGCGCGGTAAGTGATAGCATCAAGTTGCGTGATGTTGTGATTGGAATGGGCGCTTGTACCGATTCAAAAGTAAACCGTATGCGTTTTAAAGATCATGATTTCGCAGCCATTGCTGATTATGAAATGGTGCGCAATGCAGAAGAAGCAGCAAAAGCTCGTAGCATTGATGTTAAAGTGGGTAACTTATTCTCAGCAGATCTGTTTTACACTCCTGATCCTGATATGTTCACGGTGATGGACAAATACGGCATTCTTGGTGTGGAAATGGAAGCGGCTGGTATTTACGGTGTAGCCGCTGAATATGGTGCGAAATCTGTTGCTATCTGTACGGTATCCGATCACATTAAATCTGGCGAGCAAACGACTTCAGATGAACGTGCAACAACGTTTAATGACATGATTCATATCGCACTTGATTCAGTATTGCTTGGTGATAAGTAATCGGCGAAGGAATACTTCGCGTTAAGTATTCATAAACGTCAAATTTTAATTGGCGATAAAGATTAAAAAGCCCCTTGCTTGATAGAAGCAAAGGGCTTTTATTTTTTTGAGAGGTAATAGAGTTTATAAATCTTTCAATAGGATATTTTCAACTTGATCTTTTGGCTTATAAAGCAATAACAAGCACAATAGAATGCCACTAATAAAACTTAAAATAAGCATCATATACATAAGATGGTCGCTGTTACGGTAGCGATGATCTGAAATTGCAGTCACTTTACCTTTTTCGAACGTAATACGAATAAAGCCGATCATACTGCCATCACTGAATACAGGTTTCACTAATTGTTCTCGGCCTATTGATGCTGTTTTTAATGGGGTATCTAAACCTAAAATTTCACGAACGCTTTGAGCTCCATCACTTGAAACTAATCGAATCCCCTCTGCGTTATAAATGGTGGCATCTAATACGAGTCTATCTGAAGAGATTTGATTTGCTAACTTTAATAATGCATCTTG
Organism: Vibrio casei; assembly: GCF_002218025.2. Lineage (NCBI taxonomy): Bacteria > Pseudomonadati > Pseudomonadota > Gammaproteobacteria > Vibrionales > Vibrionaceae > Vibrio > Vibrio casei. Next base: position 717,357 of record NZ_AP018680.1, read on the forward strand.
GTCATCATTAACAATCATGTCACTAGCAGATAATGCTGATTGGGTAATTAATAAATTAGTCAGTGTTTCTAATTGTTGATTTTGAATGTTTTCGTTATCTCGGCTGATTACAAAACTATTAATAATGGTGTAAGCAAACATACCACCAAGTAATAGGATAGCGGAGAAACGTAAAAAAACTCGCCAAGAAAATAAGGAAGTTTGCATTTATTATTACCTTAAAATACGGTCGATAATTCAACCAAAAGTCGGTTTTTTATGTATTTACTAGTTTGGGACTTGCGTTAGTAAATTGCAATAGGGTAAGTTGCTTAGCATTGGTGTGTTTGCTTTGAGCCAATATGGGACGCAATAATGTGTTTTTGTACTTTGTTTATTGATTCTGTTCATTGGATAGAAACGCACAAAATTAACAACTTAAAAGGCGAGATAACATGGATGTAACCACCACATTGAAGATTCAGAAAAGTATGTCGCTTATAAAGCGTTTGCCCGAATCTCATTTATATTCAAGCTTGGATAAGCAAAAAGCACAATGGATTGTTTTTAGTGAGCATCTCGCTATTAGCGACTTTGATCGTATTGATTCCTTTACTGGGCGTTTTAATCCTGTTTTGGACTCTTGGAAAGTTGGCCAGTATGAAGTGGCCTTGATGGGGGGGGAGCTTATCCCTGAAATGGTTGAATTTATTCACGCCCTTGGCTTGGATTGTGCTTCGATCAGTGTATTACCAGAGTTAGCGAAACCAGGTTTAATTGTAATGGATATGGATTCCACTGCTATTCAAATCGAGTGCATTGATGAAATTGCTAAGTTAGCCGGAGTGGGAGAGCTCGTTTCTGATATTACAGAACGTGCGATGCAAGGCGAGCTTGATTTTGAAGCTAGCTTACGTGAAAGAGTTGCCGCTTTAAAAGGGGCGGATGAATCTATATTGGCTAAAGTTCGTGACACTTTACCATTAATGCCTGATTTGCAAGAGATCGTAAATACATTGAAAGCTTTAGGTTGGAAAACCGCAATAGCCTCAGGAGGTTTTACGTATTTTTCTGATCACTTAAAAGAAACATTAGGTTTAGATTTCGCTCAATCGAATACGCTTGAAATTGTTGATGGTAAACTGACAGGTAAAGTATTAGGTGACATTGTGTCGGCTGAAACTAAAGCGGATATTTTGGTGACTTTAGCCGATGAGTATGATGTTGAACAACATAATACGGTTGCCGTTGGTGATGGTGCTAATGATCTGGTGATGATGGCTACGGCAGGTCTTGGTATTGCCTACCACGCTAAGCCAAAAGTAGAGCAACAAGCCAAAACCGCGATTCGTTTTGCGGGCTTAGGTGGCGTTTTGTGTATTTTATCGGCCGCTTTAGTACAGCAAAAGCGTATTAGCTGGAAAGCGATACCATAAATTATTACTGATTTTGTAGTAATGATTATAGTGAAAGATGATAAATACCGATCCTGATTTTTAATGCAGAGCCTGCTCTGCTTTTTTATTTCATATTTATATTGAGAGACCTTCATGGCGACAAAAGCAAAACGCGCATATGTCTGTAATGACTGTGGTGCCGATTTTCCAAGATGGCAAGGGCAATGCAATGCTTGTGGAGCATGGAATACCATAACTGAAGTGCGTCTTGCTGCATCTCCTCAAGTTGCTCGCAATGAAAGGTTATCTGGTTATGCCGGATCGGTTACTGATCTTAAAGTTCAGAATTTAGCGGATATTGATCTGCAAGAAGTGCCTCGTTTTTCAACCGGATTTAAAGAGTTTGATCGAGTGCTTGGTGGGGGGATTGTTCCCGGTTCTGCGGTACTTATAGGCGGTAACCCTGGAGCCGGTAAAAGTACGCTGTTACTTCAAACTGTGTGTCGTTTAGCTTCTCAAATGCCGACCTTATATGTCACTGGTGAAGAATCGCTACAACAAGTCGCAATGAGGGCTTCTCGCTTAGGTTTGCCTAAAGAAAACTTGAAAATGCTATCGGAAACGAATGTTGATAGCATTTGCCAAATTGCCGAATCAGAAAAGCCGAAAATAATGGTCATTGATTCCATTCAAGTCATGCATGTGGCCGATGTGCAATCTTCTCCGGGAAGTGTTTCGCAAGTTCGTGAGTCGGCAACAACGTTAACGCGTTACGCTAAACAAAATAATGTAGCGGTTTTTCTCGTTGGTCATGTTACTAAAGATGGTACTTTAGCAGGGCCTAAAGTATTGGAACATATTATTGATTGCTCTGTGTTACTGGATGGAAGTGCGGATAGTCGATTCAGAACATTGCGCAGTCATAAAAACCGTTTTGGTGCAGTCAATGAACTTGGCGTCTTTGCCATGACAGGACAAGGACTAAAAGAAGTCAGTAATCCTTCGGCGATATTTTTATCTCGTGGAGAGGAGGAAACATCGGGTAGTTCAGTCATGGTTGTATGGGAAGGTACTCGGCCACTGCTGGTGGAAATACAAGCGTTGGTTGATTATTCGCAATTGTCTAATCCTCGTCGTGTGGCCGTTGGCCTTGATCAAAATCGATTATCGATGCTGCTTGCTGTTTTACATAAGCATGGCGGCTTACAAATGGCGGATCAAGATGTTTTCGTCAATGTGGTTGGTGGCGTAAAAGTCGCAGAAACCAGTGCTGACTTAGCGTTACTCATGGCGCTTTTGTCCAGCTTTAAAGATAGACCGCTACCTAAAGATGTGGTCGTATTTGGTGAGGTGGGTCTTGCTGGTGAAATTCGCCCCGTACCAAGTGGGCAGGAGCGTTTAATGGAGGCGTATAAGCATGGCTTTAAAAAAGCGATAGTACCCGCAGCAAATATGCCAAAAGGTGGGATTGATGGAATGCAAATCCATGGTGTAAAAAAACTCTCTGAAGCAATTGATGCTTTCGATGAATTATAAAATATAAAAAGAAGTATTAATTCATTTTCTTTAAATACCCTAATCCTAATTGATTCATTTGTGTTTCAATCCAGTCCACTCTTTGCCAGACATATGGTGTCGGCTTATTGACATTAAATTTATAGGGGTTTGGTAATACTGCCGCCAGTCTAGCGGATTGAGATGACGATAATTGGTTCGATTGAATACCAAAGTAATGCTGACTTGCGGCTTCGACGCCAAAAATCCCTGGGCCAAATTCAACAATATTTAAATATATTTCAAGTATTCTTTGCTTGCCCCATTCAAATTCGACCAAAATACTCAAATAGGCTTCGACGGCTTTGCGAACAAGATCCTTCCCAGACCATAGAAATAGGTTTTTTACCGTTTGTTGAGTGAGAGTACTCGCGCCTCTAAAACGTTCTCCTGAAATCATGTCAGAGATGGCTTTTTGGGTCGAGTGAAAATCGACGCCATGATGATCTGGAAAACGTTGATCTTCTGAGGCGATAACGGCCAATTGCATGTAAGGTGATATCTGGTCTAAAGTGACCCAATCTGATGGTGGGCGTTGTTGATATTGTGATGGTGGAAAAAAGTCACGTTGTAATTGCCAGCTCCAAATAACTGGATTGACAAATTTAAGGGGTAAAGTGATCAGAATAGAAAAAACAAAGAAAAAGAGAATTGATCGTATTAACCATTTTTTGAACCGCTTACCCATGAATAGTCCTTTTGGGATGATTTTTCACATCAATGATTGAGATAACTGAGAATAAAGTGAAGTATTGTTAAATGCGAGGTTCTAGTACAAAGATGACGATGAATTTACTTAATTTGGCGTTATTGTGCACCTTTTATGCTCTCATCTGAGCGTGCATTTTTCATTACATTCATCCTGATAGTTTATTTTAGTATTGCCTATTACCCCTGTTATTCAATGTTATTTTATTGATTTTTATAAGGGGATTGATAGTAGTATTGCGATTAAACGTCCATATTAAATTGTAGTTAGTTTAGTGATTTAAGCGTTTAAATTCGCGTAAAAAAGATTTTTTATCCAAATGCGAACAGGGGATATCAGTCTTGACAGATTGTGTTATACTCTGCGCGAACTTTATATCCTATTAATAGAGTAAGACAATGACTGACTTATCAAAATACAGAAACATTGGTATTTTTGCCCACGTTGATGCGGGTAAAACGACTACAACTGAGCGTATTCTTAAGCTTACAGGTACCATCCATAAAAGTGGTGAGACGCATGACGGCGAATCAACGACTGACTTCATGGAACAGGAAGCTGAGCGCGGTATTACTATCCAATCTGCGGCAGTAAGTTGTTTCTGGAAAGACCACCGTTTCAACGTAATCGACACCCCTGGACACGTTGACTTTACAGTAGAAGTATATCGTTCTCTTAAAGTTCTTGATGGTGGTATCGGTGTATTCTGTGGTTCTGGTGGTGTTGAGCCGCAATCAGAAACTAACTGGCGTTATGCGAATGACTCAGAAGTTGCACGTATCATTTTTGTAAACAAACTGGACCGTATGGGTGCAGATTTTTACCGTGTTACAGAGCAAGTGAAGAAAGTACTGGGTGCAACTCCACTTATCATGACTCTACCAATCGGTATCGAAGATGAATTTAAAGGTGTTGTAGACGTTCTTTCTCGTAAAGCCTATATCTGGGACGAAACTGGTCTTCCAGAAAACTACACTGTTGAAGATGTTCCTGCGGACATGGTTGATGATGTAGAACAGTACCGTGAAGAGATGATCGAAACGGCTGTTGAGCAAGACGACGAACTGATGATGGCTTATATGGAAGGTGAAGAACCTTCAGTTGAAGACATCAAACGTTGTATCCGTAAAGGTACTCGTGACCTAGCATTCTTCCCTACATACTGTGGTTCTGCATTTAAGAACAAAGGTATGCAATTAGTACTTGATGCGGTTGTTGATTACCTACCTTCTCCAACGGAAGTGAATCCTCAACCTCTTATGGATGAAGAAGGTAATGAAACGGGTGAGCATGCTATCGTTTCTGCTGATGAAACATTTAAAGCGTTAGCATTCAAAATCATGGATGACCGCTTTGGTGCGTTAACTTTCGTTCGTATCTACTCTGGTAAATTGAACAAAGGCGACACCATCTTGAACTCGTTCACAGGTAAAACTGAACGTGTTGGCCGTATGGTTGAGATGCAAGCGGATGAGCGTAAAGAACTGACTTTCGCACAAGCGGGCGACATCATCGCTATCGTTGGGATGAAGAACGTGCAAACAGGTCACACTCTTTGTGATCCTAAGCACCCAGTAACACTTGAACCAATGGTGTTCCCGAACCCAGTAATTTCGATTGCTGTACAGCCTAAAGATAAAGGCGGTTCTGAAAAAATGGGTGTTGCGATCGGTAAAATGGTTGCAGAAGATCCAACGTTCCAAGTTGAAACTGATGAAGAGACTGGCGAAACCATCCTTAAAGGTATGGGTGAGCTTCACTTAGACATTAAAGTAGATATCTTGAAGCGTACTTACGGTGTAGATCTTATTGTTGGTCAACCACAAGTTGCTTACCGTGAAACTATCACTAAAGAAGTTGAAGATAGCTACACGCATAAGAAACAATCTGGTGGTTCTGGTCAGTTTGGTAAAATCGATTACCGTATTAAACCAGGTGAGCAAAACACTGGCTTTACGTTTAAATCAGTAGTTGTTGGTGGTAATGTACCGAAAGAATTCTGGCCTGCTATTGAAAAAGGCTTTAAGTCTATGATGAATACTGGTGTTCTTGCAGGATTCCCAGTACTTGACGTTGAAATAGAACTATTTGATGGTGGTTTCCACGCAGTCGATTCATCTGCAGTAGCATTTGAAATCGCAGCGAAAGGTGCATTCCGTCAATCTATGCCTAAAGCTGGTGCTCAACTTCTTGAGCCAATCATGGCGGTAGACGTGTTTACTCCTGAAGATCACGTTGGTGATGTTATCGGTGACCTTAACCGTCGTCGTGGCATGATCAAAGACCAAGAAGCAGGCGTAACTGGTGTTCGCATTAAAGCAGATGTACCGCTTTCTGAAATGTTTGGTTACATCGGTTCTCTACGTACAATGACTTCTGGTCGTGGTCAGTTCTCTATGGAGTTCGCACACTACGCACCTTGTCCTACTAACGTAGCTGAGCAAGTAATTGCTGACGTTAAAGCACGTAAAGAAGCTGAGAAGAAGTAATTCTTAACCGCTTTTTAATACTTAATAAAAACCCGCTAGTGATAGCGGGTTTTTTATGCCGATAACATTTTAAATGGCTGAATTTACAGCGTATTCAGAGCCCCATTTATCTTTTTAAATCAATGTAAAGGTTTTCCACTTTAGTTCTAGCCCATTCCGTTTTACGTAGAAATTTAAGGCTTGATTTAATACTTGGATCGGATGTGAAGCAACGGATATTGATCATTTCTCCCAAACGCTCCCACCCATAATGTTCAACCAACTCTATTAAGAGCTTTTCAAGAGTGATACCGTGTAAAGGGTTATTTGCTTGGGACATGAGAAAACCTAATGAAAATAGAATGCAGCAGATTATAGCAGCCACTGCGTTCTATTTGGATATTCTCTTTATTTATTTTATTGAAACTTTTAGTCCTCCCAAACAACTAGCTTATCTTTCGGCCATGCAGCGCCGATGTCATGGTATTTTTTCTCTAAAACATGACGTTTGATTTTTAAGGTTGGAGTTAACACGTTATTTTCAATCGTCCAGGGTTCTTTGATCATCAACACGCCTTTTATTTTGGCATGTGACTCGAGATCGGCATTAATCATTTCAATTATCTTAATGGTTTTACGTTCATATCGTTTACGATCAAAGTTTTTAAATGAATGAGGAATTACTAGCAAAATTGGAGCAGGTAAACCAAGACCAATCAAGCACATCATTTCAACTCTTGAGTGTTCAAAGATCTTCTTCTCTATAGGGACGGGTGAAACAAACTTCCCTTTGGATGTTTTGAAGGTGTCTTTCTTGCGACCTTCAATGGATAGATAACCTTCATCATCAATATTGCCAATATCGCCAGTGTGAAGCCAGCCATCATTATCAAATGATTCTTTAGTGGCTTCTTCATTTTTATAATAACCCGCAAATAAACCATTACCCTTGACCATGATTTCTTGATCACTGGCAATTTTGATATCGACGCCTGGCCCTGCGGTTCCTACCGTGCCAATTTTATCTGCTCGGAATGGGTAGTTGATGGTGCTGTAGGCAAAGGTTTCAGTCATTCCCCACGCCTCGGTTATATTCATTCCAATACTGTGATACCAATGAAGTAAAGCTGGGGATATAGGTGCTGAACCACAGCCGAGAACCCTTGCTTTATCTAGCCCTAAACCAGCGATGATTTTTTTCTTTACGATGTTATTTAAGAACGGAATGGCCAATAAAATATTCAATTTACGTTGCGGCATTTTTTCAAGAATACGCTGCTGGAAGACTGTCCATAAACGAGGAACAGAAATAAAGAGAGTAGGCTGATGAGCTTTAACATCATCAATAAAGGTATCAAGGTTTTCTGCAAAACCAGTTGGTACACCACCTAATACGGAACTTCCGAACACATAAACTCGTTCTGTTATATGGGCAAGAGGAAGATATGAGAAAAGCCGATCATCCGCTTCAAGGCCAATATGCTCTACAATTTTTGATGCGCACCATGCGAACCCACCATAAGTCAGCATTGCCCCTTTAGGTAGACCAGAGGTGCCAGAGGTATAAACGATCGACATTAAAGTATCGCTACTATGTTCTGGACGCTCCTCGCTAGGAGGGTGGCTATCGACTAACTCATCAAATTGATGTTGGCAAGCTGGGACACCTTGATAAGGTAAACCAATGGAAATAAGGTCAGAGAACTTATTTAGTATTTCAATGGTGGCTTTATCGTCATCCAGTTTTCCGACGATAATCGCTTTTGCTTCACTGTGTGTAATACAGTGCTCAATAGTATCGCTGCCTGCCGTTGGAAAAATAGGTACGCTAACGTAGTCACCGAGCATTAGTGCTAAGTCAGTAATAAACCATTCAGCACAATTTTTAGACAGTAAAGCGATTTTATCTTTAGGTTTTAACCCAAGGCCACGTAATGCTGAAACCAAACTTAGTGCTTGATCAGCCACATCAAAATAGGTGAACTCTTTAATCTCACGATTGATTGGCTGGGTTAAATAGACATCATTAGGTCGTTCTTGTGACCATTTAAGGATCATCTCATGTGGCAAGACCAATTCTGATATTGGATTTTGGTTTATTTTATTCATAACGTAGGCCTCACGGTAGATTTCAAGGTAGTTGACCAGATTTTCTAATTATGCGGCTCTTTTTTGACCGCCATGTTCATTATTGTCTGCGCTTTTGGGGTTGAGTGTTACCGAACCAACGGGTGACCAGTCGCGAGTCTCCCTTGCCCAACGTTCAGGATGCTTGGCTTTCGCCTGCTGATACATAGTATGTCGCTTCGCCAGCACTGTTGTATCTAAGTTTCTGTGTCTTTCTGCTGGAGTGACGAACTTAATCGCGCTGTGGTGATGCTCGTTGTTGTACCAGTTTACAAAATTCAGTATCCATTCACGTGCGTCTGCCAGCGTTTCGAAGCCATGCTCCGGATAGTTAGGCCGGTACTTAGCTGTACGGAACAATGACTCTGAATAGGCATTGTCATTACTCACGCCCGGACGATTGAAGGACGTTCGGATGCCCATTTCATCAAGCTTTGCACGCAAGGTGAGTGACCTCATGGGAGCCCCGTTGTCAGAATGTAAATAATGAGGCTTCACGAAACAGCGTTCACCGAAGGTGGCTCGCTCAATCAGCTGAGAAGCAAGCGTTCCGCATTCGCAGTCATGGACTTCCCAACCCACAATTTTGCGACTGTAGATATCAATGACCATATAAAGGTACCAGTACAGACCACGAACCTTCGCGGGCAGATAACTGATATCCCAAGTCCAGATCTCATTGGGCTTTGTCGCCACATGAGAAGCGGGCTCCGTCGTAGGCTGTGGCGGTTTCGTCCGTCCTCGATGATGCAGTTGGTCGTTATCTTTCAGCACACGATATATGCTTGACTCGCTGGCGATATATTCTCCCTGATCGGCCAGTTTTGGCACGATTTGACTGGGGGGTAAGTTGGCATAGTCGGCCTCATTGCAGACATTCAAAATATGCTGACGCTCTTTCTCTGACAGCTTGTTTTTGGGCTCTGGTCTGATAGCCAGAGGACGAAGATCGGGCAACACATGACCCTGTGACGTACGCCAGCGGCGCAAGGTTCGCTGTGGAACTTGCATAAGGTCTGCAGCCTTGTACTGAGGCGCGCCATTAGCAACCGCTTCATCAAAAAGCGCCAGCAATGTCTCGCGCATATCGAGAGGAGTCAGTCCTCCTCGCTGTCGCTCCCATACAAGGCCTTGAGCTTTTTTGACAGCACCAATAGCGCCGCCGTTTCTGCCAGGGCTTTGTCTTTACGATGCAGCTCTGCTTCCAATTTTCGGATACGCTTTTTATCCGCTCTACGCGCTGTCTGCTCTGCTTTCTTAGATTGCTCAGCTTGACCCGCACCGCTGATACAAGCGAGTTTCCACGCTTTAACTTGTTCAGGGTACAAACCTTTCTGGCGACAATACTGGCTAAGCTCAGTTTCTGACAAACTGGCGGTTTCGATGACGGTGGCGAACTTGGCTTCAGCTGACCAATGTTCAGAATTTTTTTGATTACCTGGCACAGGTTTACCTTCGGAGCGGAGTTTATTACGCCAATTGTATAACGTTGCTTCGCTGATGTGATCCTCCGCAGCAACTTCTGGAATGGTTTTGTTATGCGGTGGCAGTAGCTTCTTCAAGATGGCAGCTTTTCTTTCTTCGGAATATCTCGGCATAGTGTCCTTCGTTAGCCCTCCATTACTGGATTTTTGGGCGATCTAAGATCTGGACAACTATCCTGACACCGGGGGCTCATTTACATTCTATTAACACTTTTAGCTTGTTACTTGATAAACCACAATAAGACAAAGGTCCTACCAGTAAAATGTTGTGATCTTGCGCTTTGTGCACTTTGTAAGTATTTATGTCTATGTGTGTATTTGATGAATGAGCATTTTGTTCTGGTGTGTATAGTCTATTGTGTTACTTGGGTATATATTTTGATTGTAGTTTATTTTATAACCAGTTTAGGCTGTGCATCTTTACAATTATGTTCTAACCAAAATTGGGGCATATAGTAATCGAGTGGTTGATCTCGATATTGGTTATGGTCAATTCGCATATAGGTTTTATGGCCGATAAATGTAATGGCAGAAATAGCAACTACCATTAATAGCCCATGCAGAACCTTTGAAAGAGATGTGGTAAGTTTCATATTGATTGAACCGAGTGATTCTTCTTTCGGTTGTTGAATAGTCGCCCAAAACAGCGCGACGGAAATCATGGCTAATCCTTGGCTTATCGGTGTATTTAAGACGCTTGAGATGAAGCTATAAGCAAAGCCCGATAGCATGGTAATACCGAGTACTCGTTCATTGTGTGATGATGTGGTGCAAACTCGATAAAAAGCCATTAGTAGTAATGTTAGGTAGCATAAAGCGGTGATGACTCCCCATTCAATCGCAATAGCAAGAATGGAGTTATGTGTGGTATGTGCCACTTCATCATTATTACAAACAAAAGTATCCCCACCATATCCCCAAAAACTGATCATTTGGATGGCATTTTCCCATAAATGCAGGCGGTTTGAATCGCTTAAGCGAATTTCACCTTGTCCTTCAGCCCAAACTCCATGCAAAAAATATTGTGGTAAAGGGGTAAATAAAAGCCATTTTATGGCAAGTCCTATTGCTAAAAATAGTGCTAATTTTTTTAGGATCTCAACTCGATGAGTTGGTGTGAGTATCGCGAAAAGGACAATGCCAGATAGGCTAGCAATAAATGCGCCTCGTGCATCTAAAGCAAACAATAAACAAAAATTTAAAATGACAGGAAGGCAATAAAACCAAGACTTTTGATTGTTTCGACGCAGCCAAGCGACGTGAAATAATGGTAAAATTAGCCAAATTTGAACATGGTTAATATACCTTGGATTCACAAAGCTAAATAGGTATCTCAGGTTAGGGGTGACGTTGTAAATATTGGCAATAAAGTGAAAAAGAAAAACCGACAAGAACAACATAATGGTTAACCAGACATAAAAGCGAGAAATGAAGGCTTGGTGCTCAAGTACTACAGTACGTAATATAAAGGTCATGATAATGAGCATTAACCAGTAGCTAAATACCGCTTGGGATTTGTACCAGTACAGAGCGCTCATATCTGCAATAAAGGCAAAAAAAATGGCGGTTAGTAGTATCCATTGAATGCGTTTAGGTAGCTGAAACCCTGTCTGTATGATATCGCTTCGAAGAGAGCTGCTAACCATTAAAGCACCAGCAGTAATCAATATGTATAAAATAATAAAAAAGCGTTTGTTATCAAAAATGCTGGTCATGTCAGCCGTGGGAATGTACGGAGTGAAACTCAGAAAAACGGAACCACATAAAATAAATACTAAAAGGAAATATGGGTATGAAAGTATTGCGCTTTTTTTCATGCACGATATCCATTAGGTAATTAATTTATTTGGTTATTTTTAGTATAGATAGGTTTTTCTATTTCACCTCACTGCAATCAAAGTAGGGTTGAAAATAACAGACCAACGAAAATGAAAGCCATAACTAAAAACACGATAGGAAGCTTGAGTATTCTTAGTGAGAATAATCCTAAGATGACCCAAATAATATCGAGGGTTTGAGTCACACTTGTCACAAATACAGGTTGATATAGCGTAGCCATTAATAGTCCTACAACTGCGGCATTGATTCCGCAAATAGCGCTCGATAAAATGGGCTTTTTAGCCAATGTTTGCCAGTGATTAAAAAAGACAATGATAAGTAAAAAACCAGGTAAAAAAATAGCGGTTGTTGCAATAATAGCGCCGAATATAGGAGAACTTGGCAATAAAAAATAACCAAGATAAGTCGCTATGGTAAACATTGGACCAGGAACGGCTTGAGCTGCAGCGTAACCGGTTAGAAATTGCTCTGAAGAAATCTGATTATTTAAGCTATTTTGCAATAAAGGTAGAACCACATGTCCACCCCCAAATACTAAACTGCCTGTTTGGAAAAATTTAGAAAACAATTGAATCGTTGTATTAAAGTCTGTGAACCAAGGGAGAATTAAAAATAAAGTGAGGAATAGTCCCCCAGCCGTCCATTGAATGATTGAATAGTTGGCGACGGAATGTGCTTGGTTAGGTTTTGATTGTGGGGGATTTGGGGCTTTTCTTAGCCATAACGAGCCCAAAATAGCAGTAATGATTAAGCACAGAAGTTGGCTAATAACGCTAGGGAATAATAAAGTGGTGCAAGCGGTTAGTATACAAAATGCAGCGGTGATCTTTGTTTGGCAAAAATTACGGTACATACTCAAAGTGGCATCGGCAACGACAACAACGGCCAATAGTTTTAAGCCATGAATAATGCCTTCAAAAATATCATGTTTGAAAAAAATGCGCTGGCACTGGCGGCTATAACCATCAGAATGATGGAAGGCAGCGTGAAGCCTAAGAAAGCACAAATCCCACCTAAAACCCCAGCTCTTTGATACCCAATAGCGAATCCTATTTGACTAGAACCTGGGCCGGGTAAAAATTGACTTAATGCGATGAGCTGGGCGTATTCCTCAGCGGTTACCCATTGGCGTTGCTCAACAAAAGCTTGCCTAAAGTAACCAATATGAGCGGCTGGGCCACCAAAACTGACCCAACCAAGCGAAAAGAAAGCTAAAAAGAGTGTTAACATAATGATTTATTTATCGAATACTTAAGTAATGGAATTATTACAACAAGCATAAGTGACAATCATTTGACAACGCTCTGTTTTATGTCATTAATTTGCAACTACCCACATTCGTGCAACATTTTCGGCGAGATTGGTCATATTGATTTCTGCTTCACTAAAGGCCGTAGGTAAATCTAGAGGGCGAGGAATCGCGGCGAATACGGCATCAACTCCGTAGTCATACACTTCTTGATAATTGTCACCAAGGCAACCCGCCAGCGCGATAACCGGAAGACCGTAGAGTTTTGCCACTTTCGACACACCAACAGGCGTTTTACCGTGAGCACTCTGCCAATCAATTCGACCTTCACCAGTGATCACTAAGTGAGCATTAGATAAATGTTGGTGGATATTGAGCGTTTCTAACACAATATCGATTCCCGGTTTGAGTGTTGCATTTGTAAAGCCTAGAAATGCCGCTCCTAATCCTCCAGCGGCACCAGCGCCTTTACTCTCTTTAACTGATCTCCCCAGTTGTTGTTCGATCAAATCGGCATAATGATTGAGGGCTTGATCGAGTAATTGTGTGTCTTCTGCTGTTGCGCCTTTCTGCTTACCAAAAGTTGCGGTAGCACCGTGTTCACCACACAATGGGTTATCCACATCGCAAGCAATAATGATTTCACAATCTGTTAATCGAGCATCAAGATGGGATACATCAATTTTTTGTATTTTGGTCAGACCTAAACCATTTCCTACTATCTCTTGGTTACTGTCATCGAAAAATCGAACGCCTAGTGCGGTTAGCATTCCCATTCCGCCATCGTTGGTTGCGCTACCGCCTAGTCCTAGGATCAGTTTGGTGATGCCTTGATCTAATGCATGCAGAATTAACTCACCGGTACCAACACTCGACGTTAATTTAGGATCTCTTTCTTCTGGCTTAACATGATGCAATCCACTGGCTGCTGCCATTTCGATGACCGCTGCATGATGGTTATCGCCTCCGAGTCGTCCGTAGAATGCTTCAACAGGAGTATTTAGAGGGCCAGTCACTATTAGTTCAATTAACTCACCTTGTGTTGCATCAATTAATGACTGCACTGTGCCTTCTCCGCCATCGGCAACTGGGATTTGAACGTATTCAGCGTCAGGCCATACTCGGCGAAATCCAGTTTCAATTGCTTGGCAAACTTGCTTTGCTGTGAGGCTTTCTTTAAATGAATCTGGGGCGATAACTATTTTCATACAAAACCTTATTGGATATTTACAGAAAAATGAGACTTAAGATATAAACCAAGGCCATAGCCGTGATCCCTTGAACTAAAGTTGCCATCGTTTGAGCTCGATAAGCTAAACCAACACTCATGCGGCTAAATTGAGACACTACCCAGAAAAAACTGTCGTTAGCATGGGAGACCGTCATCGCGCCAGCACCGATTGCCATTACCGTTAGTACCCGACCCATTTCTGAATCCAATCCAAGTTGTGCTAGTAAAGGAGCAACTAAAGCAGACGTGGTCACTAAGGCAACGGTTGATGAACCTTGAGCGGATTTTAGTGCGGCGGAAACGATGAAGGGCATAAAAATACCGACACCAAGTGCTGATAATGTTGTGCCTAAATAATCACCTAGAGGTGTCGCTTTTAGTACTGCGCCAAAGGCACCACCAGCCCCCGTAATTAATAAGATAGGCGCAGCAGCTATAATACCTTGAGTAATGCGCTGGCTAAACTCTTCAATCTTTTGTTCACTTTTTAATAAACGAGTTGCCAGTAATAAACCAATGACTAACGCGGTTAATGGTTGACCAAGAAAAGCAATGGTAGTTTTGATGACACCTTCGCCAACCGGATGGCTAGGAAAGTTAGCGATAGAAGCGAAACAGATTAATACAATTGGAACGAAAATGGGCGCAAAAGCTTGCGTGGTAGACGGTAGTTTACCGTAAGAGGCTTTTAATTCTTGCCAATCTTGCTGTAATTCTTGTGCGTGCTCTTGGCTGTCAATGCCATCAGGTTCAACTGACTTGAATCGGTTAGCCCATAACATTCCTGCAATTGCCGCAACCGCAGCAACAAAAACACCGACACCAATAACGAGGCCAAGGTTTGATTCAAGCCCTAAATTTCCCGCGGCCGCAATTGGACCTGGGGTGGGGGGCACAAAAGTGTGAGTAGCGTATAAACCGGTTGCAAGAGCGACACTCATAGCAACACTGGAGGTTTTCATTCTTTTCGCGAGGGATTCTTTTAACGAATTTAAAATGACAAAACCAGAATCACAAAAAACAGGGATAGAGACGATATAACCAATAATGGACATGGTTAATGTTGGGTAGCGGTCTCCTAATTTATCAATCACGGAATCAGCCATAGTAATTGCCGCGCCACTTTTTTCGAGAATAACACCAATAATGGTTCCCAATACGATGACTAAGCCGATATAACCTAGAATGCCACCGAATCCGGAAGCGATAGTTTTTGCGATAGATTCGGGTGGAAGCCCATAAGCAAAAGCCGCTAAAAAAGCGGAGAGCAAAAGGGATAAAAAAGGATGTATTTTATATTTGGTTGTTGTGATTACGATAAAAGCAATTACCGCAAGTAGGATGAATATTAGACTCATGGCAGAGTAACTCCGTGTCATTATTATTAGACTCATTAACATTAAGCATTTATTCTTGTGCTTTTATTTGGGGCGTTAAATGAGCATATTATTGGAGTTATTATTATTGTTGAGGTTTGGTTAAATAGCTTTAGTCGTACCACCAAATTTAAATGGTTAAAGAGAATTAAAATTGTTCATTTGAACAAATATTCCGTTATTTCGTGATCTGTGCTGCAATGTACAGCTCAACTAAACCATTAAAAGTATGGGGTGATATCTGGGTAATTTCTTCAATTTTGTTGAGACGATATCGTAATGTATTTCGGTGAATATAGAGATTTTCCGAGCAATGCTTTAGGTTTCCTTGGTGCTCAAATAGTGAATACAGAGTTTTCATTAGTTGGCCAGATTTATCCCGTTGCTTTAATTTTATTATTGATTGGCTGAGCTGTTCACCTTGCCAACTATTGGTTAAAGGCGTTAATAATACCGGTATACGAAAATCTTCAAAAAGGTACTTTTGAGCAAAAGGATCGTGCTTTTTACCTAAGGCGAGAACTTGCTTAGCGCTTTGATAAGAAAGGGGGACTTGGTTTAAATTGGGATAAAATTGGCCAAGTGAAATTTTCACATTATCAATATCATGTTGAGTTAACTGCATTAATAGTTCATCAATACGCTGGCTTTCATGATTATGACTCCATGATTTTGGTTCAGTTTTACAAGGCTTTAAAACCACAATCTCATTCATGGCAACGACTGCTACTAAGTTATTACGCTGCGGAAATTCGAGTAAATCAACGATTTTTCTTATGGTGGTGAGGTAATCGTTTGAGGTGTTCTTTTGTACTTCAATGACCACCGCTACTCTAGGGTCGGTTAGGCTAAGATTTAATCTTTGCGCCCAGTGATTCAGTTCATCTTGTTCTAGCTCGCCATTTACCCAAGAGGATATGAACTCTTCAACATGGCGCTTATCCCACTGCAGTTGTTCAATCAGCAACGATCGTTCAATGATTAATTCTGATGTCATTTTGACCATGGCGGCATAGTTACGAATATCGTCTGGATTACCGGTAATTCCCACTACGCCAATTATCTCTTGGTTGTATTTGAGTAATAAGTTAATACCGGGTTTTACCCCTTTTAAGCCATGGCTGCTTTGTTCGGTAATTTCAACCGTATCACCATGATTGATGGCTAATAGTGCGCCATCGTGAATTTGACCAATACGCAGGGAGTCACCGCTACTAATGATGATGCCGTATTGATCCATGACATTGATATTCGTACCGATGATTTTCATGGTCCGATCAACAATTTGCTGCGCGAGTTTATCATCAAGTAGCATTGTCAAATATCCTTACCGATACGCTGAGGTGAGTCTCTTTAAGGGTAGAGTAACGGGCAGGAAAATGGACGCCATGAATAAAGTATATAATTGTGATTTTGCACAACTTTTATAAGGCGTCGATAAAATGATAATGAGGGAGAGTTTGGCGTTATCCCTCTCTGTCAGACTAGTTGTCGCGCTTAATATTCAACCATTAAACAGAGGGCGTGGAGTAACAATGAAACATTATTCAGCGCAAAGCAAAGAGTCGGCTCTTCAGAAGATGATGCCTCCAAATAATATAGCAATAGCCCAATTATCAATCGAGATGGGGATTGGTGAATCAACCTTGTATAATTGGCGAAAACAAGCAATTGATAAGGGGCATTTAGTGCCAGGTGATGGAAAGAATGCTGAGCAGTGGTCATCAGCAAATAAATTCTCAGTCGTGTTGGAAACAGCCTCTTTAAATCAAGCTGAGTTAGCGGAATATTGCCGAGGCAAAGGTCTTTATGTGGAACAAGTATCGGCTTGGCGAAATGCGTGTATAGATGCAAACGCTAACGTTAAAGAGCAAGAAAAAGCCTTCTCCACCGAAACAAAGAAAGATAAAAAACAGATCAATCAATTAGAAAAGGAGCTACGTCGAAAAGATAAGGCACTCGCTGAAACCGCAGCACTATTGGTGTTAAGAAAAAAAGCAAATGCGATCTGGGGGGAAGCCGAGGACGAATGATCCTCGACTCAGCTCGCATTCAAGCAGTTAAACTAGTTAATGAAGCTGTGAGTTCTGGTGCGCCAAAGTTTAAAGCTTGCCGTGAACTTGGGATCAGTGTCCGGACGTATCAACGTTGGACTGTTGACGGGAACATAAAAACAGATGGTAGACCAATATCTCAGCGCCCTGAGCCAAAAAATAAGCTATCAAAAGCAGAGAGAGATAACATATTAGCCATCGTTAATAGCGATGATTTTAAGAGCTTACCACCAAGCCAAATCGTCCCTACATTAGCAGATGAGGGTATTTATCTTGCTTCTGAATCAACATATTATCGTGTTCTTCATGAAGAAAAACAGCAAAACGCTCGCGGACGTAGTCAGATAAAAGAGAGAAAAGTACCGACGACACACTGTGCTACAGGGCCAAACCAAGTGTGGTGTTGGGATATTACTTGGTTACCAGGCCCCGCTAAAGGGCTGCATTTTTATTTATATTTGATACTCGATATATTTAGTCGAAAGATTGTTGGATGGGAAATTCATGATGACGAATCAGCAGAAAATGCATCAATATTAATTAAGAAAGCTCATTTAAAAGAAGGAGTTAAAGATAATCCTCTGGTACTGCATTCGGATAATGGAAGCCCAATGAAAGGCTCATCAATGCTTGAAACACTTTATAGTTTAGGTGTCGTGTCGTCTTTTAATCGTCCTAGGGTGAGCAATGATAATGCTTATGCTGAGTCGATATTTAAAACGTGTAAATATCGCCCTGACTATCCGTATAAAGGGTTTTCAACAATTGATGAGGCGCGTAGTTGGGTGTTGAAATTTAGCCACTGGTATAATTTTAACCACAAACATAGTGGCATCAAATACGTCAGCCCACATCAAAGGCATTCAGGATTAGCGGGTGACATATTGGCTAATAGAAAAGAAGTTTATCAAGGTGCTAAAGATGCTCACCCTGAGCGCTGGAGCGGTAATATCCGTAATTGGGATTTACCAAAAGAAGTGTACTTAAACCCTGAACAAAATAGTGTCAAGGCTGAGAGTGCATAACGTAGTGATCGCGACAACTAGTTTGACAAACACCGTTATGAAGCCAAATGAAAAGCTTGTTTTAGTCTAAGTAAGTAATCGTCATCTCGACATAAACTCTTACCAGGTTCATCCGAAATTTTAGCGACTGGTTTGCCTTGGCAAGCCGTGAGCTTTAAGACGATGTTTAAACTGGTCACTTCAGGAATATCGCAAGTGAGTTTCGTGCCAATACCAAAGCTGGTTTGTACGCGGTTTACAAAATGACGATAGATTTCGGTGGCTTTTTCAAGCGAAAGTCCATCAGAGAAGACCAATAACTTTTCTTTTGGGTCGATGCTCAAGTGCTGATAATGCGCAATGGCTTTTTCACCCCATGCTATAGGATCGCCACTATCATGACGTAAACCAATAAAAGCGTGCGCTAAGGCGGGCGAGAAGTCTCTTAAAAAAGCGTCCATATTTATGCAATCGGTCAGTGCGATACCGAGTGAATCTGGGTATTCTTGTAGCCAAGTGTGCAGTGCTAACTGTTGTGAGTCGGCGAGTTCACCACTTAATTGTTGATGGGCTTGAAACCATTCATGGGCTTGTGTGCCAACAGGATTTAAGCCTCGGGTAAAGGCCAAGTAGTAGTTTGATGTGCCATTAAAATATGGAAAGTGTTCGACTAATTCATCAACAATTTTTGCTTGTATAGACTTTGAAAAACGGCGACGAGTACCAAAATCAATTAAAGAAAAGCCAGTTAAATCGAGATCTTGTGTTTGATGTTCAAACTGATAAAGCTTTTGATGCAAACGTGACGTAGCGTCTTGTGTCGTAACATTCGGATAACGAGTTCGACCTCGAATTTCACTGATAATTGCTAATAATGGAACTTCCCACAAAATCACATCAAGCCATTTTCCCTCAATGGTAATCGCAAGTTGTTCTCCTTGGTTATCGAGCGTGACTTGCTCTATATTAAACTGAAAAGTTTTAAGGTAATCAATATAGTCAGGCTGGAAAAAAGGGAGCTTAGATAAATAATCAAGTTCATCACTTTGAAAATTTAATTGGCATAAGTAAGAGATTTGATCGTGAATTTCATTAAGATAAGGGCGTAAATCTTCTTGGCTTCGACAGTGAAATTCAGCCACCACATCGACATTGGGATATTGATGAAAAACCGCTTGCTGCATATGCAACTTATAAGCGTCGGTATCCAATAAGGATGTAATGATAGGATGGTGTTTCTCGGGAAGTGAGTCAGTCATAGCCAGTTTTCAAATAACAACGATTCGAGTATCTTACCTGACAAGTGTATCAATGGGAAAGAGACATCCTAATAGAATGTGTTTAGCGATATAAAAATCCCAGAATAGGCTCTGGGATTTTAATTTTTTGATTATTAGCTTCTAATTTGAATCAGTGACTTTATTCATACACTTTAGCCAATATTAATTATTCGAGTGTAGCTCACTGTTTAATTCAACCGCAGATTTATTGGTTAAACATTCAATCTTGCCTGTTATTGAATTACGGCGGAATAGTAGATCCGGTTTACCTGATAAATCGCGAGCTTTAACGATTTCGACTTCATTGCCAGATGCATCAAGCATGGTGACTTTAGTACCTGCGGTAATGTATAAGCCAGATTCAATTGTGCAACGATCGCCTAGTGGGAAACCTAATCCAGCATTTGCCCCAAGTAGACTGTTTTCGCCAATCTTGATTACAACTTTACCACCACCAGAAAGCGTACCCATAATTGATGCGCCACCGCCAATATCAGAACCTTCACCCACCATAACACCAGCAGAAATGCGTCCTTCTACCATGCTGATACCGGTTGTGCCTGCATTGAAGTTAATGAAACCTTCATGCATAACGGTTGTACCTTCGCCCACATGTGCGCCAAGACGAACACGAGATGTATCAGCAATACGAACGCCAGTTGGAACAATGTAATCGACCATTTTCGGGAATTTATCCACACAATCGACAGTGATCACTTCGCCTTTTAAGCGAGCTTCTATCTGACGAGAAGCTAATTCAGGTAGATCAATAGGGCCTTGATTAGTCCATGCAATATTGTGTAGTAGGCCAAAAATACCATCAAGGACAATGCCGTGTGGTTTCGCTAAACGGTGAGAAATTAATTGCAGTTTTAAGAAGCCTTCAGCAACCGATGTTGGTTGTTCATCCGTCGCAAGGATAACAAGTACGAATGGTTGCGATGATTGAACGGCTTTTTCAGCAAAGTCCGCATTTGCAACATCGGCATTCGCGGCAAAAGCGGTTGAAAGCTCGCCAGCAACTTCAGGGCTGATTTCAATGACTTGATTACCTTTAGAATATCCCGATACTTGAGCAACAGCTGCGACTAAAGCATCTGATGGGTTAATAATTGGATTAGGGAAGAATGCTTCGATGATTTTTCCATCGCGGTTTTTCGTTGCGGTGCCAAAGGCAAGGGCGAAATTAGCCATTTAAAGGTCTCTCCATGTAAAAATATCGGGCAAAGATCATTTATTTTGCCCATTGAATGTCAAACTGTTACCCCAATCATAATGATTGCATGCCTGAGTGGAAAGGCTTGAATCGAAAATAATCAATATTGATGTCCATTTTCATTCTACGGGACGGAGATTATTCATTCTTTGGGGATGAGACGATGCCCATCGGTAAAAAAGATTGACCGAGTTCTTGTTGAAAAATCTTGGCTATTGCCAGATAAAATGCGCTTCCGCCACATATGATCCCCGTGAGGCTCGCTAATATATTGATACTGGCCAATGGAAGGAATTGATGGAGGGTGAGCAAGAAATACAACAAGGCTAGCGTGCAAAAAATAAAAAAATCCATCAAACTTATTCGGCGGGCGATGATGGACATCATGCTAGTAAACACTGCCCATAAAAGGAAATAAAACCCGATTAATGCTGCGGGGGGAGTCAGCGCTATATCTAGCAATGGAAACAATAAAATACCGACATAAGATAACCAATAAAGGCCGTAGGCGCTGAAGGTGATCCCCGCGAAATTATTCCCTTGTTTATATTCGACCAAACCCACAAATAATTGTGTTCCGCTACCAAAGATGAGCGCCATAGAAAGCACTAATGCATTTAATGGGAATAGCCCTAAGCCATGTAAGTTCACTAGGATGCTGGTGATACTAAAAGCAAATAGTCCTAATGGTATGTAATTAATCGAAAGAGTTTTCATTTAATGGGTTGAGTGATGATTAAACGTTAACAATAGTAATAGCATTAAAATCAACACGCGTAAATAATTGTTCTCAATATTGTATACAATTTAGAGTTAAGGTAAAAACTAACCAGATTAGCAAAAGGCTAGCTTTATATGTTATTTGAGATAATAAAGGTTATAGAAATGCTTTATAAGCTTGATCGATACCTTCGATAAGCATTTGCATGCCGATAACAGCTAAGATCAACCCCATCATTCGCGTGACAACATCAAGAGCGCTCGGGCCAATGGCTTTGACGAAACGCTCGCCAAAAACAAATAAGAAATAGGTCAATATACATAATAAGCCAAAAGATACGATGGTGATGATGAGCTGGCTAAAACCGCCAGAAGCAGCAAAGTTCATTGCGGTCGCAATGGTACCCGGGCCGGCTAAAATTGGGGTGGCTAGCGGGGATATCGCTAAGCCTAGAGCTGCTTTCTTTTGTGCTTTTATATCAATCTCACTGGACTCCGGTTGATCGGCTGGGGATTTCCCTTGCAACATGTGGAAGCCAATCAAAAATACTAAAATCCCACCACTTGAGCCTAAAAACAGCAAAGGCAATAACAACGTTTGCTGTTATTGCCTTGGAATTGGGTACTTTTAAAAAGTGTTCGTATTATGCCGCTTGCTCTGGCGTCTCTGAATCTGATTCTTCAGGGGTAACTTTGTTGCTTTTCTTTGGGGCAGGTTTGCGTTTTGCCCCTAGTGCATAAAGTACTTCTTCTTTGTTTTGTGCAAGGTAAAGTGATAATTCTTCTTTCTTATCATCTTCTTCAATGAGCTTGCTATTTTCTAGCAAAGTGAAAAGCTCATCTGCCATATCCAACATCTTGTCATAAGCGTCAGCTTCAGCTTTGGAAGTGAAAGTCATCTTTTCTTCTCCGTTGCGTTCCACCACGTACTTGACGATTACAGCCATGGTTATCCTCGTATGCAATTTGAATGTATTTAACTGGTTTTTTATACAGTTATTTTCTAGTGTTGTCCAGTGAATATCCTTTAGATTGTTGGTGACTTCTATCTTTTTAGTGAATTGCTCATTTCCCAGTCGATGCAAAATTGCATAAAGCTTTTTAATAAAGGGCTTTGATATTTTTCTTTGTGCACTAGCAACCAGAAGCGACGAGACATATTCAAGGGAAGCGATACTTCCACCACTCGTTGATCATTAATCGCTGATTGAGCGGCCAATTGAGATAAACAGGCCAGCCCTAGATTGGCGGCAGTGGCATTTAAAATGGCTTCGGTCGTGTTGAGCTGAAAAGATTCATTCCAAATTTCAATTCTTGGAGCAATGGTGCGGAGAAAGAATTCTCTTGAACCGGATCCTGCTTCTCTTAATAACCATTGGCTATTTTCTAGATCGGTCATATGAATGTTTGTTTTACTGGCTAAAGGATGATCGAATGAACACACCACGCACATTGCATCTTGATTCCATGGTTTCATGATTAATTGGTCAGACTGTATTTTACCTTCGATTAAACCGATATCTAACTCGTAATCCGTTAGTTTTTGACAGATCAACGTTGTGTTTGAAATAAATAAGTTTTGATCGAGATGTTGAGATTGTTCTCTGAAATCTCTTAATAAATAGGGGGCGACTTGATTCCCTATTGTGTCACTAGCACCAATTTTTAGCTGGCCATGCAGCTGATTTTCGGCTTGGAACATGTGATTGATATCTTCACTTCGGTGCAGTAATTCATCGGCAATAGGCAGTAATCGCTTGCCTTCTTGGTTTAGGATTAAGCGATTATTAACTCGATCAAAAAGCGCATGTCCTAATTGTCTCTCCAATTCTCCTAACGATAAACTCACCGCCGCTTTAGTTAAGAACAGCTTTTCAGCGGAAGCGGTTAATGTTTTATGTTGGGTAATGGTTGTGAATACTTTGAGTTGTTTTAGAGTGATATTCATAAGCCAGACCGAAAAGTGACGAGTTGAGTTACCTTACACCGAATGTTGAGTGAGGTTAAATAAAAAGAATCTTATTATATAAGCTTAGCAACGGGTTATATTTAAAATATGTGGTAATCTTTTTGTTCTCATGAAAGTGAAATTAAGGTGCATTGTGTTTACCGTTTATCATTCCAATCAAGTTGATGTTTTAAAATCTTTATTGGTCGAGCTGATTCGACTAAACCCGCTTGAAAATCCTTTTGAAGCCGAACAAATCCTAGTGCAAAGCCCAGGTATGTCACAGTGGTTGAAAATGGAGTTGGCGAATGAGTTTGGTGTGGCGGCAAACCTTGAATTTCCACTTCCTGCGACTTTTATTTGGAATTTGTTTACCGACATTCTTACGGATGTCCCCAAGCGCAGTGCCTTTAATAAAGAAGCGATGACATGGAAGCTCATGCAATTGCTGCCTCAACAGTTAGACACACCGGAATTTTCGCCTTTAAAGCAATATTTAGAGCAAGACGATGATCAGTCTAAACGCTATCAATTGGCCGAAAAAATTGCGGATATTTTTGATGGTTATTTGGTGTATCGGCCAGAGTGGATTGCCACTTGGGAAGCCGGCGAAACCGTTGCGGAGCTAAATGGTGAGCACCCTTGGCAGCCCATGTTATGGCAAGCTCTTTATGATCAAACGGTGGCTTTAGGGCAATCTCCTTATCATCGTGCTAATTTGTATGAACATTTTATTGATACTCTTGACAGTTTTGTGGGGGATTTAAATCAATCGTCTCAGTTACCAAAGCGTTTGTTTGTCTTTGGTATTACCGCGCTTCCTCCTCGTTATCTGGATGCTTTGCATGCATTGGGCGCTCATATTGATGTGCATCTTATGTTTACCAATCCGTGTCGTTATTATTGGGGCGAGGTACGCGATCGGAAATATCTTGCGAAACTGGCGGCGAAAACACGCCAACAACTACGTTGGAAAGGCGACCATTCTGAACGCGCTGGCGAAACTATTTTGCTTAAAGGAACCATTGAGCAAAATGAAGTGCCAGAATACCAGCAACTTCATACCCAAGATGCCGTTGGAAATAGCTTACTGGCTTCGATGGGGAAATTGGGGCGTGATAACCTGTATTTATTATCGCAACTTGAAGCCAATGAAATTGATGTCTTTGTCGATGTAGATGACCACCATTTATTGAAACAGATTCAAGCGGATATTTTGGAGTTACGTGAGCACCAAGATGACCAACGCTCACTCACGACAAGCGAATATAAGCCAGCTATCGAAAAGGATGATGTTTCTCTTCAGCTGCATGTTTGCCACAGCCCGATGCGAGAAGTCGAAGTGTTGCATGATCGTCTATTAGCCATGTTTGATGCCGATCCAACCTTGAAGCCTCGCGATATTATTGTAATGGTCGCAGACATCAACGCCTATAGTCATGCCATTCAAGCCGTCTTTGGTAACGCGCCCGGTGAGCGATTTATTCCATTTTCTATTTCCGATCGCAGTGTTGATCAAGAAAACCCTATCCTACAAGCTTTCATGCGTTTACTTTCTTTGCCTCGGCGCCGGTGTCAAGCTTCCGAGATATTAGAATTATTAGAAGTTCCTGCTGTCATGGCGCGTTTTGGTATTGATGAGCAAGAGTTCGATCGCGTTTCGTTATGGGTTCAACAAGTTGGCATACGCTGGGGATTGGATGAACACACGGCTTTAGATTTATCATTGCCACGGCAACAACAGAATACTTGGTTGTTTGGTATTGAACGGATGTTACTTGGCTATGCGATGCCAGAAGAGGCCGGCCTATTTGAATGTGGTGATGGCGTGATCGCAGCATTTGATGAAGTTCAAGGTATGGATGCCGATCTTGCCGGTAAGTTAGCGAGTTTTGTAAGGACTTTACAGCTATATCGTGACCGTTTGTCTGATAGTCACACTTTTGCTACTTGGCAGCAGTTCTTACTCGGTGTATTGGATGACTGTTTTTCAGTTGAATTAGAAGGGGAAGTCGTTCTAAGTTCGATTCGTCATTGTTTGCAGCAGTTGAGTGAGCAATTGCAGGATGCGGCTATCAGTGCTGATGAACTGTTTTCTCCTAAAGTGGTTGAGCAATATTTACAAAATCATTTGTCGAATGCACGTGTTAGCCAACGTTTTCTTGCGGGACAAGTGAATTTTTGTACCTTGATGCCGATGCGTTCCATTCCCTTTAATGTCGTCTGTTTATTGGGTATGAATGATGGTTTATATCCAAGGACGGTTGCCCCTGAAGGCTTTGATTTAATGAATGGCCGAACAAGAGCCGGGGATCGCTCTAGGCGAGATGATGACCGCTATTTGTTTCTTGAAGCCTTATTATCGGCTCAGCAGTACTTGTACATTAGTTATGTAGGGCGATCTATTCAAGATAATAGCGAGCAAGAGCCATCGGTATTAGTGTCTGAGTTGCTAGAATATTGCCAACAAAATTACGCATTAATCGGCTATGAAAGCAAGCCAAGTGATCAATCTGGTCTTGCGCTCGTTAACACTTTTACTCATAAACATCCATTAGTGCCATTTAGCCGCCGTGCTTTTGATGGCACAGATCAGGCTATTTCTAGTTACGCCAAGGAATGGTTACCTGCGGCTAAACAATCTGAAATGGATATGACTGCCAATGATTTGCAAACCAGTCTTCTTCAGACTTTTCTTTATCAACCATTAGACTCCTATTTGGCTCAAGTTGAAGTAGACAGCCAAGGGCGATATTTGCTTGAGTTACAAGAGTTACAACGTTTTTGGCGTTTGCCCGTCAAGTATTTCTTTAATCAACGCTTAAAAACCTATTTCGATAATCGTCAATTAATGTCTCACCAACTGGATGATGAACCGTTTTTAGTGGCGGGTTTAGATAAATATCAATTTGGTGAGCAATTATTATCACATTGGTTGAGTGCGTCTGAAAAACCGAGTTTGCATGATTTTGATCGCGTTGCGAAGCATTTCCTTCGTCAACAACAGGCTGAAGGTCAGTTGCCTATCGCCAGCTTTGGTGATTTAGCCGCCGAGACCTTATTAAGCAGCGTTAAGCCACTCGCGGAAGCTTTACTGCCTTGGCTTGATGAAAAGAAGCCTGATTTGGAAATAAGCTTAGATTTTGAGCTGAATGTGAATGGTCAAACGCAGAAACATCGGTTGTCTGGTTGGTTAAGTGGCCATTATCAGCATGGGTTAGTCCGTTATCGTAATGGTGGAGTTCATAGTGTTAATTTATTGAATAATTGGATAGAACACTTATGTTTTAGTGCGATGGGACACAGTCAGCCAACTCAACTTTTTGGTACTCATAAAGGTGAATGGCAACATATTGAACTACAAGCAATGGATGCCCAGCAAGCCAAGCAGAATTTAGAAACGTTATTAGCACTTTATTACCAAGGGATGGACGCCCCTTTATGGTTTGCGCCAAAAACCGCTTTTTCGGGGATCGAAAGTGGTTATTCAAAAGATGAACGTTGGCTAGGTTTTATTGAGGAAGAACAAAAAAATATTGCTTTGGCTGCCATGTCTAAAATGTTCCATGACAGTATTGGCCGCCTTGGTAACACTATGCCTGGAGAAGGTAGCGACACCTATATTCAACGCGTTTGGAAAGAATGGAATGAACCGGCAGGCATTGAATTATTGTATTTAGCGGAACAAGTATTGAAGCCATTACTTGATAATCGTCAAGATGCTAAGGCATTGAAAAATTAATAAATAATAGATGGGTAGAAAAGAAGAAAGCCGCCAGCAAATCGTTATTGTGTAGGGTGTTCGCTGGGCGGCCTAGGGTCGATGTGACCTATTGTAATTAAAAATATTGTTCTTTAATTACTAATTGTTATTGGATTAACCGTTTTTATTTTAATGTTGGTTTGCACTCACAGACTGAATCTGATGTTTCACGAGATTCACCTTTATGATGCGCCAAAGATGGTAAAGCTAAGTTAAGCAAAAAAACGTGAGTCAATTCTCACATTATGTTTCAAGTTGTGACTAAGAAAAATATTGGTCAGAAAGTGAGAGTTTACTCACTAAAAATAAGTATAAATAACCTTTAAACAGGATGAATATCGATGGCGCAACCACTTAACAGTATGACTTTTCCTTTGTATGGGGCTAGATTGATTGAAGCCTCGGCAGGTACAGGGAAAACTTTCACCATTGCGGCGTTGTATTTACGTTTATTGCTTGGTCATGGACAGAATGGTTCGGCTTATTCATCCCCCTTAACCGTTGATCAGATTTTAGTGGTGACGTTTACCGAAGCGGCAACGGCTGAATTGCGTGGTCGTATTCGTCGTCGTATTCATGAGGCAAGAATTGCCTTTGCTCGAGGCGAAACCGATGATCCTGTTTTAAAACCTTTGTTAGATCAATGTGCTCAACGTGATCTTGCGGTAGAGGCATTGCTGCAAGCAGAACGCCAAATGGATGAAGCGGCTATATTTACTATCCACGGTTTTTGTCAACGTATGCTCACTCAAAATGCGTTTGAGTCAGGGAGCCGCTTTCAAAACGAATTCATTACCGATGAAAGCCAAATTAAGTTGCAAGTCGTGAGTGACTATTGGCGACGCCACTTTTACCCATTACCTAAAAGCTTAGCGGCTCAAATTCAAACCTTATGGAGCAGCCCACACAGTTTACTTTCTGAAATAGGTCGCTATTTATCCGGGCCAGAATTGTCGTTTCCTTCCATTAAACTGGATGTGGATTTGATTGAACTTCAAAAACAACATTTAGCGCGTATTGATAAAGTGAAATCATTATGGAATCAAAGCTGTAATGAGATGTTCAGCTTAATTGATGGTTCTGGCATTAAACGTAATCCATACAATAAAACACGTCTTCCGGCTTGGTTGGATGAGGTGCATCAATGGGCGAAAACTACAGCAGATGATGGTCAAATATCGGATAAATTAATTCGTTTTGCACAAAGCACTTTAAATACCGCGACGGATACTAAAAAAGGCGATGTTGCTCAGCACCTAGCATTTAGTGCTATTGATGAATTGCTGGATAACCAACCCGATTTTGAATTGATTTTTAAATACCAAGCGATCCGTGGTTGTCGTCAATTGCTTGCACAAGCCAAACAACAACAAGGGCAGCTTTCGTTTGATGACTTATTAAGTCAGTTAGACGGCGCAATTCAAAATGATCAACAGAGCTTATTGACCGAGCGTATTCGTCAGCTTTATCCCGTGGCCATGATCGATGAGTTTCAAGATACCGACCCTCAGCAATACCACATTTTTCGCCATATTTATCTTGATCATCCGGATAATGGCTGGTTTATGATTGGTGACCCTAAACAAGCTATTTATGGCTTTCGTGGCGCGGATATTTTTACCTATATTCAAGCGCGTAATGAAGTAAAAGAACATTACACACTTGGTACCAATTGGCGATCGAGTGAAGCGATGATTGAAAGTGTTAATCAAATTTTCACCTTCGCAGAACGCCCGTTTCTCTACGATGACGATATTCCTTTTTTACCAGTTAACGCCAGCGTTCAGGCTGAAAATATGCACTGGCTCTTGGATGGGAAACCTCAACAAGCGGTGCAATTCTGGTTGCATGAAGCGCAAGATAATTTACCGGTTTCTGCTGGCGAGTATAACCAAGTGATGGCGACCTATACTGCGCATAAAATCCATCATATTCTGTCTTCTTCCCAGCAAGGTAAGGCGTCTTTTATTGATAAAAAAGGTAAAGAAAAAGTTATTCAAGCCAGTGATATTGCCGTATTGGTTCGAACGGGTAAAGAAGGTAAGCAGATCAAACAAGCGTTAGCCGAACAAGGGATTGCCAGTGTGTATCTTTCTAATCGTGATAGCGTATTTGGCAGTGAAGTGACTCATGACGTACTTCGTTTATTGAGCGCGGCGGCTAATCCGAGCGATGAAGGCGCATTGCGGGCGATTCTTGCTAGTGATTTATTTGCGCTTAATGCGCAACAGCTCGACCGTTTTAACGTGGATGAAAATGCGTGGGAAAACGTAGTTAACGAATTTGAACAGTACCGATTACTGTGGTTAGAGCGGGGCGTTCTTCCAATGATCCGTGCGGTGATTAGTCAGCGTCATATTGCCGAGCGTTGGCTGGTGGAAATCAATGGTGAACGTAAGCTAACCGATTTGTTGCACTTGTCAGAATTGGTTCAGCAAGCGAGTTTATCTTTGGATGGTGAAAATGCGTTGATTCGTTGGCTAAGTGAAAATGTTGAGCAGCCTAATGGTGAAATTGGTGAGCAAACACAACGTTTGGAATCTGAGCGTAATTTAGTGCAAATCATCACCATCCATAAATCTAAAGGCTTAGAGTATGATCTGGTTTTCTTGCCTTTTGCCAGTAACTTTAAAGCGGCCAAAGTGGCGAAATATTATCAAGCGGATAAGCAACGCACCGTGTTGGATTTATCGAAACCAGATGAAGGGTTGTCTTTGGCTGAAAAAGAACGTCTAGCAGAAGATCTTCGTTTGCTGTATGTCGCGCTCACTCGCGCCGTTTATGGTTGTTTTATTGGTTTGGCACCTTTGAAAAAAGGCAACGTAAAGAAAGATGAATCGACCGCGCATTTAAGTGCGTTGGGCTGCTTATTACAGCGTCACCAAGCTATGCCTGCGGCGGGATTAAAGGAAAGTTGTACTTCGCTTGTGACGGCATCATCGAATATGCGACTGGCTGAAGCGCCTTATATCCCAACGCAACGTTATGTGCCGGTAGTTGAACAACAGCCAAACTTGAAAGCCTTGGCGTTAAAAGCGCACATTGACCGTTCATGGCGCATGACCAGTTATTCGAGTTTAGTGAAGCAATCTCACCATTCAGATCATCGCCATGATGAATTTGATGTGGCCATGGATGTTGAAACCAATATCGACAGCGATGCCCAAGAGGATAACCAATCCGCTGCTTTCTCTTTCTTACCAGAATCTTCATTGGATATGGAAGAACCATTGGAGCAAGAGAAGACAAACCCTTGGAGCATGTTTGAATTTCCAAGAGGGGCGAGACCGGGTACTTTTCTGCATACCATTTTTGAGGAGGTCGAGTTTACTCAAGCTGCGACAAGCCCTGAAAATACCGACATTATTATTCGCTTAATGCAGCAAGAACAATACGATTTACAATGGTTACCTGCGATTCAAACTATGGTGGATTGTGTACTCAATACACCATTAGATGGTGCTTCTCTTCGCCTTGCATCTAAAGGGCCAAAGCAACGTTTAGTTGAAATGGAGTTTTTATTACCCGTGAAGTCCTTGCTCGCCAGTACACTGAATCGCATTATTAAAACACATGATGAATTATCGAGCTCCGCGGGCGATTTAGGTTTTTACCCGGTTCAAGGCATGTTGAAAGGCTTCATTGATTTAGTGTTTGAGCATCAAGGTAAATATTATGTTCTGGATTGGAAATCGAACCATTTAGGCTCACAGGTGGAAGATTATCATTTGGATAATATTAAACAGGCTATGGTGGAACATCGCTATGATTTTCAGTATCAAATTTACGCGTTAGCATTGCACCGATTTTTGAAAAGCCGGGTTGCACATTACGATTATGACAAACATTTTGGCGGTGTTTATTATCTTTTCCTACGAGGTTTTTCTGTTAGTGACGAGCTTGATGAACAATCCGATGAGGTAAAAGGGCAACTTTTCCCTCAATATGGCGTGTTTTCAGCGAAACCAAGTCAGCAATTTTTACAAGAACTCGACCATTTAATTGACGGGGAACGTGTGTAATGCCAGTGATAGAACCTTCTGATTTGACTGAGTGTTCAGCCGTTTTGAGAGAAGACAGTTCGCTTAATACGATGCCGACGTTATTTCGTTTATTAAACGATTTGCAATCGGTCGGGGGCTTACGCGCGATTGATGTACAATTTGGTCTTTTTATTTACCAAAAGCAGCGTCTTGACTCAAGTGCACCTATTCTTGAACCGCAAGATAATGCCAATACCAAACCAGATGAGAAAATTGCGATTCAAATAGGCGTATTGGCGTGTTTACTCAGTCATGAATTTGGGCGTGGTCATATCTGTATTCACTTGAAAACGTTTGATATCGTTGAGGCATTATCGCTGAATTTTTGGTTTCATTTGCACCCAGAATTGAGGCAAAAATACGCTTGCGCTTTAGTTGAATGGCAACATTGGGATTGGCGTGATGTTTGCCAACAGGCGTTTATTTGTCAGAAAACGACGATTCATGCACAAGCCTTCGCAGGTGAGCAAGATCAAAAGGTTGATGAAGGCAGCCAATTGCGTGCATTTCCTTTGGTATTTGAGCAATCCGCCGATGGTGGTCGAGTGTACCTAGCGCGTTATTGGCACTATGAAAGGCAAGTCGCTAGCGGTTTTTTACAGCGGTCTCAATCTTTGGTGTTTTCGTCTACGCAAAAAAAAGTAATGAAAAGTACTCTAGATCGCTTATTTAGCCGTGATTACACCTACCTCTGGCAAGCATTAAAGCAAGCCGACATTAGTGATGCGGTGACACGACAACGTGCGGTATGTGAATACTTGGATGTTGAGAAACCGGATGATCTAGATTTTCAAGAAATTGAGTCGGTACTTGTTCATGCCAAGACCGTCGATGACTTGGATAGGCTCGATAAGCTTGTGCCTGAATCGGTATGTTTAAATTGGCAAAAAGTGGCGGCGGCTGTTGCTCTGACTCGACAGTTTTCGGTAATTTCCGGTGGCCCAGGAACGGGTAAAACGACAACGGTTGCAAAATTATTGGCGGCATTAATGAGTCAATCACAAGCCAGTGAGAATTTCCCTATCATTAAGCTTGTGGCACCAACGGGCAAAGCAGCGGCGCGACTCACTGAATCGATTGGATTGGCGGTAGCTCAACTGCCCGTTGACGATACTATGAAAGCGATGATACCTACGCAGTCCAGCACCATTCATCGTTTATTGGGCGCAAGGCCAAATACGGTTCAATTTAAACATAACAAAGCCAACCCATTGCATGTTGATATTTTGGTGGTTGATGAAGCATCTATGGTCGACTTGCCTATGATGCACCGATTACTTGAAGCGTTACCAAGCCATGCCAGGCTTATCTTGCTAGGGGATAAAGATCAATTGGCTTCGGTCGAGGCGGGAGCAATTTTAGGGGATATTTGCTTGTTTAGTGAAGTAGGTTATCAGCCCGATTACGCCAAACAATTAGGTGAGTTAACCGGGTTTCAATATTTACCTAAAGCTGCGAATGGTCATGATATTGCGGATAGTTTGTGCATGCTTAGAAAAAGCTATCGGTTCCATGCTCGCTCAGGTATTGGGCAGTTAGCTAAAGCCATTAATGCGGGTAATGCAAAACAAGTTGAATCGATATGGCGACAAGGCTTTCTGGATATTTCTTTTCATCCACTGCCAACTTTGTCTTATTCAGGCGCATTCGATATTTCCCCAACTGAAGCATGGAAAGTGGCTCAAACGGAACTTCTTGATTTAATGGTAGAAGGTTATCGACCGTATTGTGAGTCAATTGATAGTGCTGAATCCATCGCTCCTGTTCAAGGTGACTTATTTGCAGATGTGAATCATAAAGTAATGGAAAAAGCCTCGATGGAATTGAAGGCTAAGTCGGTATTGAAAGCCTTTAGTCATGCTCGTCTTTTGTGCGCGGTTCGTGAGGGGGAATACGGCGTACAAGGCATGAATCAAATGATTGAGCAGGCGTTAACCAAGAGTGGCTTTATCCATCCAGTGGCTGATGAACCTTGGTATGTGGGTAAACCCATTATGGTGAATAAAAATGATTCAACCTTAGGATTGCATAATGGGGATATTGGCATTTGTTTGCTGGATAAAAGTGAACAAGAACCAAGGCTTCGCGTTTATTTTGAAATGCCAGATGGGCGGATTAAAGGTGTGTTGCCAAGCCGTGTTCCTCAGCATGATGTTGCCTTTGCGATGACGATTCATAAATCACAAGGCAGTGAGTTTGAGCATACCGTGTTGTTATTGCCAGAGAAAATGAATCAAATTTTAACTAGGGAATTAATTTATACCGGTGTCACTCGCGCTAAATCTCGATTGAATTTATTTGCAAACCCACATGTTTTGGCGCAAGGTGTTTCGATAAAAACCCTACGAACTAGCGGGTTAAGTGAACGGTTAAGTTGTTCTTAATCGCCGTGTTAATAATGATACGCTCTGGAAGTTGGCGTAATAGTGGAGATAAACCATGTTTTTTGGCAATGTTGAACGGTTAAGTTGGAGCTCTATTCTTCCTAGGCGTTTTATTGAGTATATAAAGCAGGCTCAGCAGATTGCGGAAGATAATAATGATAACGGTCGTTATGATATTGATGGAGATCGTGTTTTTTGCGTGTTGATGACACCAGAAACGGAACCGAGAGAAGACCGAAAAACAGAGATACACCGTGATTATTTAGATATTCAGATTATCTTAGAGGGTGAAGAAACCTTTGGATACTCAATTGAAACACCACAAGCGCTTCTGGATAAACCGGAATACACCAATGATGTCTTATTGTTTAATGAAGTGGGCAACGAAAGTTTTATTTCATTAAGAGCAGGGGATTTTATTATCTTCTATCCTGGTGAATCACACCGACCACAATGTGCAACGAAAGAACCCATGACGGTGAGAAAAGCGGTAATAAAAGTACATCGAGATTTGATTTAAACAGCAGTTGCCAGTATACAGCGCTTCTTGGTAGGTCACGCGATGTGCAGCTACCGAGAAGCGAATAATAATGTTGATCTTTAGGTTATATTCTTAACACCAATATTTTTGATTTGCGTTGATAGTTGTATAGCCCCCGTTTTTCCATTGGCAAAGAATCTACGCCAACTTCTTCAAAGCCTTGCTCTCTAAACCAATGCAAACTATGTGTAGTTAAGACAAACAATTTATTAATTCCCATGGCTTTGGCTTCTTGGCTCATATGTTTGAGTAACACCACACCACGATCGCCATCACGATAATCAGGGTGAACGGCGACACAAGCCATTTCGGCCATTTTATCTTCTATATATGGGTATAAAGCGGCACAACCAATCACTAGCCTATCTTTATCAATAATAGTGAATTTATGGACTTCTTGTTCTAATTGCTCTCGTGAGCGGCGGACTAAAATACCTTGCTCTTCCAATGGGTGAATCAGGTCTAAAATACCACCAATGTCTTGAATCAGGGCCGTTCGAGTTTGTTCCGCGCTAGCCATTACGACTTGAGTGCCAATGCCATCAAATGAAAACAACTCTTGTAATAGCGCCCCATCTTCTTTATAGCTGACTAAATGACAACGGGGTACACCCGCTCGGCATGCGGCAAGGGCGCTTCGTAGAAATCGAAAGGTTCCACTGGTGTAACCGCTTTCGATGTTAGGTTGCGATTCTAATTCTGTCACGAGCTGTTCTGCGCCATTAGGAAATAATTCAGGAATGACGCGGCCGTCATCATCAATAATGCCTTGTTCTGAACAAAACCCGATTAATTTATAGGCTTTCAGTCGAATCGCTATTTGGGTGGCGACATCTTCATACATAAGGTTAAAGCTTTCACCGGTGACGGAGCTGGCAATAGGACCTACTACCACAATGGAGCCCATATCGAGCATACGATTAATGGCGGCAGAATCAATACGGCGTACTTTGCCGCTGTGGCAATAATCGATGCCATCATCGACACCTAGTGGCTGAGCGATCACAAAATTACCACTTACCACGTTCAGTTGAGTACCTTGCATTGGCGTGTTGTTTAAGCTCATTGACAGGCGAGCCGTAATGGCTAATTGCAATCGACCAGCGGCTTGCATCGCAAAATCCAGAGCCGATTCATTTGTGACACGAATCCCTTTATGGTAGTGCGATTCACAATTATTATTTTGTAAGTTCTGATTGATTTGAGGGCGAGCCCCATATACCAATACAATTCTCATCCCCAAGCTGTGTAATAAGGCGATATCATTAATGATGTTATCAAAATTGTTGTCGTTAAATGCTTCGCCTCCGAGCATGATCACCATGGTTTTTCCACGATGGGCATTGACGTATGGTGCAGATTGTCTGAATCCTTTAACTAGTGCTGTACTTCGCAATTTCACGTTAATCTTCCCTTGATTTTTTATGTTTAAATAGTGACTAAAAATTCAACATTGATCAATCATTATTTAAATCAAAAATAAGTTTAAACAACTTAAGTTACCGTTTATGTGCGATTTGTTGTAAAGATGACAAAACGTAATGATATGACACTATACTTTCCAGTTGCTGATTTTACTTTTACAGGTCAAGTTGAAGGATAATGTGTATTCATCAATGAGACTTGCGTGGTGACAAAGAAATAAGTAATGGGTTATTGTTGGCGGATCGGGATTTTGTTGTGAGATATTTCAAACCCTAGTTTGTTGCTTGTGCCTAAGTGCTATTTTTGTCATTGTGCTTATTATTGACCACTCAACTCACTTGGTGATTTTTCGTGCAGACCTTTTCTATTTTATCTTCTCGATTTTCTTTTAGGCCTATCAAACCAATTGCTTCTCGCGTATTTGTTTTTACTGTTGTTACGATGATGCTTGGTTGTGCTCAAAAGGTTGAGCGTGGGCAACAGTATTTAGACGGGAAACTTGATACCACTTTAGAAAATGTGGATACCATTCAAACTCAATCACCACAAGATTTTACGACCTTTGCCAGACAGGCTGAGCAAGTGGAAATAACATCGCCTTCTTTAAAATCCAAATACGCCAATCTTTATGCTCAACTTAATGTATGGGCACAAGAAAGCGGTGATCCTACTCAGCTTGCTAAATATGGTGTGAATATTGAGCAATTGGCTGGTGCGGATAAGAAAGGAAATATCTTATTTACCGGGTACTTCTCTCCTGTGATTGAAATGCGTCATACTCCGGATCATTTATTCAAATACCCTGTTTATGCTAAACCACAGTGTGGATCGGTTTGCCCGACCC
This sequence comes from Vibrio casei, assembly GCF_002218025.2. Classification (NCBI taxonomy): domain Bacteria; kingdom Pseudomonadati; phylum Pseudomonadota; class Gammaproteobacteria; order Vibrionales; family Vibrionaceae; genus Vibrio; species Vibrio casei. Next base: position 753,992 of record NZ_AP018680.1, read on the forward strand.
GAGCTCAAATTTATGATGGTGCATTGAAAGATAAAGGGTTAGTACTAGGTTATGCATCAAATATGATGGATCCGTTCTTAATGGAAGTGCAAGGCAGTGGTTTTGTGCACTATGCGGATAATGATGAGCTAGATTACTTTGCTTATGCTGGTAAGAATAATCACCCGTATGTCAGTATTGGCCGAATATTAATTGAGCGTGGCATTATTCCGAAAGAAAAAATGTCGATGAAAGCGATTAAAGAATGGGCATTGAAAAATGATACCGCAACCGTGCAAGAGTTATTAGAACAGAACCCTTCTTATGTTTTCTTTGAGCGTCAACCTGGTGCGGAAGTAGTTGGTGCGGCAGGTATTCCTCTTCTGCCTATGGCGGCAGTAGCTGGAGACCGCAGTATTTTTCCTATGGGGACGCCAATTTTAGCGGAAGTACCATTATTAGATGTTAATGGCCAATGGACGGGCATTCATGTGCTCAAGTTGCTAATCGTATTGGATACTGGAGGCGCAGTAAAAGGTGGGCATCTAGATTTGTATCATGGAATGGGCGCGCGCTCAGGGATTGCGGCTGGGCATTATCGTCATTTTGGACGAGTGTGGAAATTGGATCTTACTGCGCCACCACTGCAAATTCCGAATAATTAGTTGATTGACAGAGGCTTCGGCAAATGGAAGGTTGAAGTACTAAAGGGATAGATTGTTGAAAGAGTGCGTATTGACCTAGAGACAGGTATAATGCGCGCTCTTTTTTGATCTCTGGTGTTAAAGGCTTCTCATGAAAACAATGCAACCCGCATCTGATCGCTATGACCAACGTTTCGGTGGAACTCGCCGATTGTATGGTTATAATGAAGTCGATATTTTACGTGCAGCGCATGTTTGCGTTGTTGGTATTGGCGGTGTTGGTTCGTGGGCAGTAGAAGCATTAGCTAGAACCGGTGTGGGTGAGCTTACTTTAATCGATATGGATGATGTGTGTGTGACGAATATTAACCGTCAAATACATGCATTAAGCACAAGCGTAGGACAGAGTAAGATTGAAGTGATGGCTGAGCGTGTGGCTTTGATCAATCCTGAATGCAAAGTGAACTTGGTTGATGATTTCATCACGCCTGACAATGTGAATCAGTATATAAGTAAAGATTTTGATTATGTGTTGGATGCGATTGACAGTATTAAGCCGAAAGCGGCTTTATTGGCATATTGCCGTAGCAATAAAATCAAAGTGATTACGACAGGTGGCGCGGGCGGCCAAACCGATCCAACACAAATTAAAATTGCTGATTTATCCAAAACGGTACAAGATCCGTTAGCCAAAAAATTAAAAGATACATTGCGTCGTTTTCATAACTTTAGTAAAAACCCGCAACGTAAATTCAGTATTGATTGTGTCTTTTCGACAGAGCAACTTAAATACCCTCAACCGGATGGCAGTGTATGCGGCATCAAATCAACCGCGGAAGGCCCAAAGCGCATGGATTGCGCCAGTGGGTTTGGCGCTGCAACCGTAGTGACCGCCACTTTTGGGTTTGTTGCGGTTTCTCGAATTGTTGAGAAGTTAATTCAAAAGCATAACCTTTAGCTACCAACTACGTACATGTGAGAATTTATAATGTCTAACCATCCTTTTGGAACGACTATTACTGCTGAAACTATTGTGAAAACTGTGTCTGCTTTTACGAGCTGGGAAGAGAGATATCGCCAAGTAATTATGTGGGGAAAGCAACTGCCTACTCTTGACGAGAGTTTGAAGCAGGATCAGCTTTTGGTTTCTGGCTGTGAAAGTAAGGTGTGGTTAGTGTCTGAATTTGATGGTGAGTGTTGGCATTTTCAAGCGGATTCGGATGCTCGAATCGTTCGAGGTTTAATCGCTTTAGTGTTAGCGGCTTTTCATCATCAATCTTCGGAATATATTAAAAATTTTGATACTAAAGCTTATTTTGAGCAACTGGAATTAGTCGATCATTTAAGTCAGTCACGTGGTAATGGGCTTAGAGCGATTGTCGAAACCATTAAACAAGTGACTGATTAGGGAACGTTAATTCATTTGTATTTCTGTTACAACAATTCAACCGTTTTAGTTAAAGCGGTGAGTAATGCCTCAATATCGTCTTCATTGTTATAAATTCCCATCGAAACTCGAATAGTACCGCTTATGCCCAGCGCATCCATCAATGGGTGCGCACAATGGTGTCCAGATCGTACGGCAATATTTTGCTTATCAAGAAGAATCGCAATATCTTGATGATGAATGCTCTCCCCATCAAGAGTAAGAGTAAAGCTGACAACGCTTGCTTGTGGTTGCAACCCTATGATGGTTACGCCTTCAATCTTCATTAAGCCTTCGACTAACTGGTGACTTAGTTTATGGAGATGTGCTTCAACTTGCTGATCATCAAAATGAGATAGCCATTGAATGGCAGTAGCAAGTGCAATTGCCCCTGCAACATTAGGAGTTCCTGCTTCAAATTTACCAGGCAGTTCTGCAAATGAGGTTTGTTCAAAACTCACTTTTTCCACCATCTTACCTCCACCATGCCAAGGTGGCATAGCATCGAGTAATGTTTGTTTACCATAAAGCACGCCAATGCCAGTTGGTGCATATAGTTTATGGCCGGAGAAAACATAGAAATCGCAATTGAGTTTTTGGACATCGACGGGTTCATGTACGATACCTTGAGCGCCATCGATGACAGCAATCGCGCCAACATTATGAGTATATTCAATAATTGATTCTATTGGCTGACGAGTTGCGGTGACATTCGTAATATGGGCTGCGGCTACGATCTTCGTTTTATTATTGAGCAATGATATAAAGGCTTTCATATCCCACCGGCAGTCTTGGGTCATGGGGACTTTAATAACTTTTGCTCCCGTTTGCTCCGCGACGATTTGCCAAGGCACAATATTCGCATGATGTTCCATTTCGCCGACAAGGATTTCATCTCCAGCTTGTAACGTGTTACGAGCATAAGTTTGTGCGATGAGATTGATGGCTTCGGTTGCGCCGCGTGTCCAAATAATTTCTTTATAGCTATTCGCACCAATGAAAGACTGGACCTGAGACCGTGCCTGTTCAAATTCTTCCGTTGCATTGGCGGTTAAGCGGTGGCTGCCACGATGTACATTAGCATTTTGTTGGCTGTAATATTGGCTGATGCTATCAATCACACATTGAGGTTTTTGCGTGGTTGCCGCGTTGTCTAAATACACCACCGATGATTCGGATTCTACATGGATGAATGGGAATTGAGCCCGAATTGCCTCAATATCTAAAACATCATTATGCTGTGGGTTCGTGTGATGAGAAGACATAATCAACTTAGCCAATAAATAAAATAGGGTGGGGAGTATAAAGCAAATTTACAGCAACCAAAACTGATCCCCTTTTTAGTTTCGATAGGCTGAGCATAGTTAGTGTGAAGATGCTTAGAGTATTGGTTAACTTATTGCTTTTATTTTTTCCATTAAAGCTTGATGATGTGGCGTATTAAGCCCATGCTTTTGGGCGGTTCGAATCAAATAACCAGTAATAAAGTCGATTTCAGTTGTACGGTGGTGAGCGATATCTTGATGCATTGATGAAAAGTTTTGTGCAGTGGACTCAATAACGCGATAAACATTATCAACAACAGATTGATGAGAAATCGCGATGTTCTCAGCGTTAAGGACTTGGCTGATTTCTTTGATTAAAATTGATATCTGTTTCTTGAATTGATCATTGGCTAATTTGCCATTTCGGCATTGATGAATAGCCGTTAATGGATTGATAACACTGTTGATCGCCAGTTTATTCCACAAGGCGGTGTGAATATCATTGCGCCATTCAACACTAGGTAAGATGGTATTTAGCGCAATGATGAGATCATTAATGTCAGATTTTTTAAAAGGAGAAGACAAAGGGCTTGGCCCAATGAATGTTTGTCCTAGTCCCGTATGATTGACTTGGCCCTGTGTTGGTTTAAATGCAGCTTGAGTCGTGGTGGCAAGTAAAAGTGGATATTGATGCCATTTAGAATCTAAAGCATCAACCGCGCCCATTCCATTATGTAAAAACACAATCGGTGTACTTGAATTTAAAAATGCATGAAGGGGTTCAATTGCTTCTGTTACTTGAGTTGATTTCACGGTTACGAGTAATAACTGGCAATCTTGCAGTGCTTGATAATCGTTAATTGTCAGTGTGAAAGGTTGAAATTGATCCAGTTGGATTACTAGTGGTGCTAGCGTTTTTGAACGGGTAAAACCGATGACGTCATGATGAATTTGGTGACATTTTGCTGCCCATAAAGAGCCTATAGCGCCTAAACCGACAATCCCTATCTTCATTCTATTTTTCCTTTTTTACAGAGAAAGCGCGACCATTAACTTCATCATCATTGCGAGAAACCTTCTCATTCCAAATAGAATACCGTAAAAACAACAATAGCGCAGATTGAAAACTCAATCTGCGCTATTAATAATATAATGTTTAACGACTTAATTAGCGTTAGATTAGAATTTGTAAGTTACGTCAAAGTAGTGAGAAACACCTGTTGATTCCCAAGTTCCGCCATCAAAACCAGTCGCTGAACCGTCTTTAAGGCCGTAAACATCTTTGTATAATTTTAAACCGTAACCAACCGCAAAGCGCTCACTGTGCCAGTAAATACCGTTAAACATTACGCCACCATTACTAGCTGATGCATATTCATCTTTCATACCAAATTGGTAATCGATGTAACCTTGGTAAGAAAGGAAAGAACCGTTGCTGAAGTTCAAGAAAGGTTTGAACCAGTTAGTTGAGATCTGATAACCATTCCAATCTTTATTGTTAATGTCGTATAAAGCATAAACATTCAAGCCAACTTTGCCTAACCAAGGCACGTTGATATCTGAGCCTAGACCGTAAAATGAGTTGTTTACACCACCATTATTACCACCCCAGTTAAATAAGGTTGCAACATAGAGTTCTTGGACTGGACCAAATGAAAGATCTTTACCCGTTAAGCCATCGATAGACATACGAGGAGCAAACTTCATGAACATTTTATCTGCAGAGTTTGACTTATCTTGATCATCAGAGCTTGTTAGGTTGAAAATATCAACGTAACCATAAAGATCGAAGATTCCAGAGCGGCCGCCAAATTCCATCTCTAAATAGTCATGACCATCCTTTGTTGCTTCAGAAGAAGCTGGTTTCTCATCTAAAGAGTACATAAGATTAAATTGTAGCCATTTGTAATCATTCTTATGAACGTCATCTGAATAGTCCGCTGCTAAAACTGGCGCTGAAGCAGCAACAAGACTAAGAGCTAAAAGTGTTTTACGCATGAGTGGGCTCTCTCTATTATCAGTAAAGGTTGTATTTGCACCCATACATGGTGCGGTTTCTTTAAGTGGCGCTGATAATATATGTTTCGTTCTCATTTGTAAGTGATAAAAGCTGCAATCCCATAAATTTATTGTGAGCTTTGTCACGATAATGAATATTGAAATGGAACTACAAGACAGAAGCTGCACAGCGTTTATCTTTTAAACGGAAATACGTGAGGTAATCGCTTGCCTAGAGTGTTTCATATTCAATTAGCTTTAAACGGTTATTTTTGGCTACGAGCTTTCTCGAGTAGATCGTTGAAATAATGGCGAAGCGAATACAACATAATTAAGCTTGGGACCACCATTATTGCAGTAATAATGAAAAAGAGAGGCCAACTGTTGAGATGATCCACTAATTCCCCGCTAAAGGAAGATAATGTTGTTCGTCCAAAATTACCGAGTGAGGCGAGTAAAGCGTATTGTGTGGCAGAAAATGCTTGTCCAGTTAATACGGTAAGAAAAGAAACAAAAGCGACGGTTGAGAAAGCGGTGGTGAAATTATCAACTAACACTGTGGCAAGAAGTAAATGTTCATTTGGCCCGACAGAGGCAATCCAAGCAAACATTAAATTACTGCTGGCCATGGCAATACCACCAATCATTAATCCTTTTATAATACCAAACCGAACATTGAACATACTGCCAACAAATGTAAATACCATTGTCGCTCCCCAACCGATGAGTTTAGAGTATTCACCTATTTGTTCGTTGCTGAATCCGACTTCTTTATAGAAAACAATAGACATTCTTCCAAGAAAAGCTTCACCAATCTTAAAGAGAAACACGAACAGTAATAATGTTATTGCGACTTGTACTCCATTACGCCGAAAGAAGTCTAAAAAGGGTTCGATGACGGTAACAGAAAGCCAGGCTAGGACTCTTGAATTGACGACTTTTTCATGGCGTTTTTCTGCTTGTTGCTGTAATTCATCCCTTTGAGTGACGGGTTCACCAGTTAGCACGGTGAATAGCATTAATAAAACAATAACTAATGTCATACCGTAATACACATTATTCCATCCGTAGGCATCCGCATTAGAAAAAGCGAGGTAGCCGGGGAGTGAATAGCCTGTCCACCAACCAATCACAGCCATGGCAGAAGCTTGAGGCAATTTACTGTTATTACTTTTGGGAAATGAGTCGATCCTAAACGCGTCTATGGCTATATCTTGGGTAGCAGAAGCGGTTGATATAGTCAGTGCAATTGCTGAAATTAGAATGAGGTTTTCGGTTGGATTGAGTCCAGATAAAAAGAAAGAACACACCAACATAATGGACTGACATAAAAAGATCCAACTGCGGCGTTGTCCTAGCCAAATATGCAGTAACGGTAATTTTACGCGATCAACCAATGGTGCCCAGAGAAAGTTGATTGCATAGACGGCAAATACGGCACCGAAGTAACCAATAGCTGAGCGCGTTAAACCAGCATCGGTGAGCCAGCCCGACATGTTCGAGCCAATTAATACCCAAGGAAAGCCACTTGAACAACCTAACATGAATACCCATAATAAACGTTTGTCTAAATAGGTTTGTATGGTTGCCTTCCACGTCATAGAGGCCATGGATACTCCTTGGTATTTTTGCATGAAAAATGTAAGCCACCGTGTGGTTTAAATAAACGAATTAGATGTCGTTTCTTTAAATAACAGTGGCTTAATAGCTTGAATAGGTTTAGTTACTTGAGTGTTGCTTTGGTTATCATGATCGGTGTGACAGGCACATCTTGCATCATACCGAGGTTATGAGTTGGTTTTTGCGCCATGGCTTGGATTGCATCAAAGCCTTTGATAACTTTACCAAATACGGCGTAACCAGCAGAATTTCGTGAGTAGTTCAAAAAGTCATTATCTTTTAAATTAATGAAAAACTGACGAGTCGCTGAGTTTGGATTACTGGTTCTTGCCATTGCAATGGTGGTGGTAAGGTTTTCTAATCCATTGGCCGCTTCATTACGTATTGGGGAATAAGATGAACGCTCAACCATATCTTTATCAAACCCACCGCCTTGGGCCATGAAACCAGGGATCACGCGGTGAAATTGAGTGCCTACATAGCTGCCATCATTGACGTATTTGATGAAGTTGGCAACGCTGATAGGGGCCAATTGTTCATTCAGTTCAACTGTGAAATTACCCACTGTCGTTTCAAATTCTACCTGCTTGGCTGCAAAGCTTGAGGCACTGAATAGCATTAAAAGAGAGAATAAAATCTTCTTCATTAAAAATTACCTTTCATATAGTTAGTCAGTTCTGGGTCTTTCGCAATGCTGGTTAATACACGGCTTGAAACGCGGTTAATGACTTCTTCAATATTGGTTTTATCTGCGTTGAAAGACCCTGATTTGTTTCCGGTACCGGTATAGGTTTTTACAAACTTACCATTCGGTGTTTCAGCGGTGATTTTTAATGTCACCTTTCCATCGATAGAGTATTTGACCGGTTCTTGATTAATGGTAGCAATGGCATTAATGATTTGTACGTTAATGATATTATTGCTGTTTTTAGTAATGGTAAAGCCTTGAGAGAAGAATTGCTGATAAACGGCCGCTTCATAAGCTTTACGTACATTTTGTTTCGCATGAAGAGGCTGAACTTGTTCTTGATCACCATCTTTGATTATCGCAATAAATTGTGCATTACGAACATCTTGGCTCGTTAATGTAAAGGTTAACCCATCGACAACCTTACTTGAACTGAGCGTTGAAGATGGTGTTAAATTTATCAAATCGTCTTGAGATACGCTGGCACAGGCGGTTAAAGTAAGAGCGGTAATGAGCATAATGAGTTTTTTCATTTATTGATGTCCTTATTGTCCATTTTTTAAATCATTATTTTTCACAGCTTCTAAGATGACAAATTTATCATTTTCAGCGATAACAGTAACTTGTTCTTGTCCAAATAAGCGTGAAAGTTTGGTTATGTATTCTAAATGACGGTTACCTACGACAAGTAATTTGCCGTCATGGTTCAATGCATCTTTTGCATCACAGAACATTTGCCAAGCGATATGATCAGTAATGGTGTTATTTTGATGAAAAGGAGGATTACAAAGCACTAAGTAAGAGCTATTGTCCTTCATTCCATCTAAGCAGTTATTGGCAATGACTTGAATATTACGTTCAGAGCCTAAATTACGCTCAAGGTTTTTTTTCGCAGAGGCAACCGCCATAAAACTCTCATCGATACTAGTGATACGTGCTTGAGGGTTTAATTGACCCGCTTTAATAGATAACACACCATTACCACAACCAAGATCAATAATGTGGCGTAGTTCTTCATCAATAGGGATATGTTGCAACATAAAGCGAGCGCCGAGATCTAAGTTTTCACCAGAGTAAACATTAGCGTAATTCGATAATATAATATTTTCACCATCGACAGGCCATTCACATTCGGCTGGAACGGGGATAATAGGTTGACAGTTTGGTGTTGAAAACACTAAGCGATGTTTTTTCCATGCCAAAGAAGTTGTCGTTGTACCTAGGTGTTTTTCAAATAGGTTTAAAGTGGATGTGTGAATTTCTTTGGCTTTATTGACAGCAATAATCGGACAGTTTTCTGGTAGAGATTCTCTTATTTTATATAGCTGCCAGGTAAGTAAGCGATTACTCTTTGGGATTTGCATCAACACAAGATCAATATTTTTTGGGATCGCATCTAAACAGGTGAGAAATTGAACTTTAGGGCATTGATTACGCTGTAGATTTTTTAGTGTACCTTTATGTGAGATAAAAGAATCGCTCATCATAGTGACGTGATGAGATTCGGAAAACCAACAAGAAAGAGCCCCAAAATTATCATTTAAGATCAGAATGTTTTTTCCTGAAGGTAACCCCATTTCGGTAATGTGATTGATAATATATTCATCACCAGCATCCCATGCTTGTAAAATCTCGTTAGAGAGTTTTGGAAATCGAAGAAGGGTGAGTTGCTTATCCTGTAATGTTAATTCTGTTTTCATACTCTATCTTTAGTGTTTCGTCATCGATATATTGTGGCAGAAGGTATGTGAACAAGATAGTGAAAACTCTAAAGGCTCGTGTTGACTGAATGTCATATTTACATTCGGAAACAGTATCTATACTGATAGTCCTTTATCATCTATCTCTTTATTTAGAAAAAGCTGATGTAAACAATGGAAGGAAAAATCATGATTCAAGAAGTGATAGAAAGAAAGCTGAATGCCTCTTTTAGCCCTATTTACTTACAAGTGACGAATGAAAGCTACATGCATAATGTGGCGCCTGGTTCAGAAAGTCACTTTAAAGTTGTTATTGTTAGTGAGCAGTTTGAAGGGCAGAAATTATTAGCAAGACATCGATCAGTGAATCATTCGTTGGCTGATGAATTAGAAAACCACATACATGCCTTAGCTATCCATACATATACAGAATCTGAATGGCATGAATTGCGCGATGGTGCGCCGGCATCACCTAATTGTGCTGGCGGTGAAAAAAACTCCGCATAGTTATCCTCACTAATAACAATGACTTTTGGCTTGTTTTGTCAGCCTGAAGTCAGTATAAGTGATTTTATATAATTGTGGAGCGCCTCAAAGATATGAATTTTTTGTATTTAATTACTCTAGCTTAGTGGCAAAAAATGAGCGAATAGCATCAATCACAATGGCAAGCCGTTCATAAAAAGTGTTAGAATATGCCACCTAGAAGCGCTTATGGATAACATTAAGCCTTTTTATATGAATGTTGCGACGCTGGTTTATCCAATGAAATCGGTGTCGAACACTAAAAAGTCGTGTCTTTAAGTTACTCAATTAAAAGAATCTTATTTCCTAAAATAAAGTAGTGCAAGTGCGTATGATTACAATAAAAAAGGGCTTGGATCTTCCTATTGCTGGAGTTCCTGCTCAGGTGATTAATGATGGCAAGTCCATCAAAACAGTCGCCTTGCTTGGCGAAGAGTATGTGGGTATGCGTCCAACCATGCATGTCCGCGTTGATGATGAAGTGAAAAAAGGTCAAGTTCTTTTTGTCGATAAAAAGAATCCTGGCGTGAAGTACACTTCACCAGCAAACGGTAAAGTTATCGAAGTGAATCGTGGTGCTAAGCGTGTACTTCAATCTGTAGTGATTGAAGTAACAGGCAATGACCAAGTGCTCTTTGAAAACTACACAGCCGAACAACTAGCAAAGCTTGACCGTGAAATAGTCAAGACACAGCTTGTTGAGTCAGGTATGTGGACCGCTTTGCGTACTCGTCCGTTTAGCAAGGTACCAGCAATCGAATCGACCACCCAAGCGATTTTTGTGACAGCAATGGATACCAATCCACTCGCTGCGGATCCTGAGGTGATTATTAATCAAGAATCTGAAGCGTTTACCGCTGGGTTAGATGTTTTATCGATACTCACCAATGGTAAAGTCTACGTTTGTAAAGCTTCTGGGACACTACCAACATCTTCGCAATCTAATGTTGAAGAGCATGTTTTTGCCGGTGTGCATCCAGCAGGTTTGGCCGGTACGCATATGCATTATTTGTATCCTGTCAATTTAGAAAACGTAGCATGGCATCTTAATTATCAAGATGTTATCGCATTTGGTAAGTTATTCTTAACAGGTGAAATTTACACTGATCGTGTGGTTTCTCTAGCGGGACCTGCAGTAAAAGAACCTCGTTTGGTTCGTACTTGTGTTGGCGCTAACCTAGAAGAATTGACTGATGGTGAAGTGTTACCTGGTGAAGTTCGTGTTATTTCTGGTTCAGTTTTAACCGGTACTTATGCTTCGGGTCCACATGCTTACCTTGGTCGTTATCATGTGCAGGTTTCTGCTCTTCATGAAGGTCGTGAAAAAGAATTATTTGGCTGGGCAATGCCTGGTTCTCACAAGTTTTCTATTACTCGTTCTTTCTTGAGCCATTTATTCCCTAGTCGTGTATTTAACATGACAACGACAACAAATGGTAGCGACCGTTCAATGGTACCAATTGGTAACTATGAGCGTGTGATGCCTTTAGATATCGAGCCTACACTATTACTTCGTGATTTGTGTGCAGGGGATTCGGACAGCGCTCAACGTTTAGGCGTTTTAGAGCTATCTGAAGAAGATTTGGCATTATGTACCTTTGTATGTCCTGGTAAATATGAATATGGCGATTTACTTCGCGATTGCCTAGACAAGATCGAGAAGGAAGGGTAATTCATGGGCCTTAAGAAATTTATAGAAGATATTGAACCGCATTTTGAACCTGGCGGGAAACACGAGCGTTGGTTTGCTCTATACGAAGCAGCTGCAACGCTTTTGTATACTCCTGGTACGGTAACAAAACGCACATCTCATGTTCGTGATAGCGTTGACTTAAAACGTATCATGATCATGGTATGGCTAGCTGTATTCCCAGCGATGTTTTGGGGTATGTATAATACTGGTCATCAAGCCGTAGTTGCTTTAAATCACTTATATTCAGGCGACCAACTTGCTTCAATCATTTCTGGTGATTGGCATTATTGGTTTACTGAAATGTTAGGTGGCACCTTGGGTGCAGAGGCTGGTTGGGGCAGTATGATGCTGCTTGGAGCTACTTACTTCTTACCTATTTACGCCACGGTTTTCCTTGTCGGTGGTTTCTGGGAAGTATTGTTCTGTATGATCCGTAAGCATGAAGTCAATGAAGGTTTCTTCGTTACTTCAATTTTGTTTGCGCTTATTGTGCCGCCAACATTACCACTATGGCAAGCTGCTCTAGGTATTACTTTCGGTGTTGTTGTTGCGAAAGAAATCTTTGGTGGTACCGGACGTAACTTCTTGAACCCTGCTCTAGCAGGCCGTGCTTTCTTATTCTTTGCCTATCCAGCACAAATTTCTGGTGATGCTGTGTGGACTGCTGCTGATGGTTTCTCTGGTGCGACAGCGCTTAGTCAGTGGGCTCAAGGTGGTCATGGTTCATTAGTGAATACGGTGACAGGTCATTCAATTTCTTGGATGGATGCATTTATCGGTAACATTCCTGGTTCAATGGGTGAAGTGTCAACTTTGGCCTTGATCATCGGTGGTTTGATGATTGTCTATATGCGTATTGCATCATGGAGAATTATTGCTGGTGTCATGATCGGTATGGCTGCTGTGGCAACCATATTCAACTTAATCGGTTCTGATACAAATGCAATGTTTGCAATGCCTTGGTACTGGCACCTTGTCTTAGGTGGTTTTGCTTTTGGTATGATTTTCATGGCAACCGATCCAGTCTCTGCCTCGTTTACGAATAAAGGTAAGTGGTGGTACGGTATCCTGATCGGTACAATGTGTGTATTAATTCGAGTAGTTAACCCTGCGTACCCTGAAGGTATGATGTTAGCGATTTTATTCGCAAATCTATTCGCACCATTGTTCGATTACTTTGTCGTTGAGAAAAACGTCAAAAGGAGATTAGCTCGCTATGGCAAATAATAACGATAGCACTAAAAGAACGCTGATTATTGTTGTTGCGTTGAGCCTAGTGTGTTCAATCGTAGTATCAACAGCCGCCGTTCTTTTGAAACCAAAACAAGTCGCAAATGCTAAACTTGATGTTCAAAGTAACATCGTTGCAGTGGCAGGTTTTGATGCGAAAAGCCCAGAAGAGATTCAATCTATCTACAAAGAAAGTATTGAACCTCGTTTGATCGACTTTTCAACGGGTGAATTTGTTGAAGGTGATGCAAGTAAATATGACATGCGCGCCGCATCTAAAGATCCAAACCAATCGATCAAGCTTACCGCTGAACAAGATATCGCTAAAGTGTTACGTCGTCCAAACAAGGGGCTTGTATACCTTGTGAAAGAAGGCGAAACAGTGAAAGAAGTTATCATTCAGATCAATGGTACTGGCTTGTGGTCAATGATGTATGCATTTGTTGCTGTGCAAACAGATGGTAATACGGTAAATGGTATTACTTACTATGAACAAGGTGAAACTCCTGGACTTGGTGGTGAAGTTGAGAACCCTAAATGGAAAGCTCAATTTGTAGGTAAAAAGTTATACGATGAGAATAACAAACCTGCTATCAAAGTCGTTAAAGGTGGTGCACCAGCAGGTTCTGAGCATGGTGTTGATGGTCTATCAGGCGCAACATTAACGAGTAATGGTGTTCAACACCAATTTGATTTCTGGTTGGGCGACATGGGTTACGGACCATTCCTTGCAAAAGTACGTGCAGGAGAACTTAACTAATGGCTAGCATAAAAGAATTTAAGAAAACGGTTATTGCTCCTGTTGTTGACAATAACCCTATCGCACTGCAAGTGCTGGGCGTTTGTTCTGCACTGGCAGTGACCACAAAGTTAGAAACCGCATTTGTAATGACATTAGCAGTAATGTTTGTTACGGCATTCTCTAACTTCTTTGTCTCTTTGATGCGTAATAACATTCCTAGTAGTGTTCGTATCATCGTGCAGATGGCAATTATTGCATCACTAGTAATCGTTGTAGACCAAGTGTTACGCGCTTATTTTTACGATATATCCAAACAGTTATCTGTTTTCGTTGGTTTGATTATTACCAACTGTATCGTAATGGGACGAGCTGAAGCTTTTGCGATGAAGTCACCACCAATTCCATCTTTTGTTGATGGTATTGTCAATGGCTTAGGTTATGGTTTTGTGCTTATTGTCGTTGGTTTTTTCCGTGAGTTACTTGGCTCTGGCCGTCTTTTCGGAATGCAAGTTCTACCATTAACATCTGATGGTGGATGGTACCAACCAAATGGCCTAATGCTATTAGCACCGTCTGCGTTCTTCCTGATCGGTTTCTTAATTTGGGTAATCCGAACCTTTAAACCTGAACAAGTAGAAGCGAAGGAGTAATAGACGTGGAACATTATATTAGCTTACTAGTTCGTTCGATTTTTATTGAAAACATGGCACTGTCATTCTTTTTAGGCATGTGTACGTTTTTGGCAGTATCGAAGAAAGTAAAAACTTCAATCGGTCTTGGGGTTGCAGTTGTTGTTGTATTAACACTGTCAGTGCCAATTAATAACTTGGTTTATACCTATGTACTGAAAGAAGATGCATTGGTTCAAGGTGTGGATTTAAGCTTCCTTAATTTCATTACTTTCATCGGTGTTATTGCCGCATTAGTGCAGATTTTGGAAATGGTGCTAGATCGCTTTTTCCCACCTTTGTACAATGCGTTAGGTATCTTCCTTCCGTTGATTACAGTTAACTGTGCCATCTTTGGTGGCGTGTCGTTCATGGTTCAACGTGACTATAACTTCACAGAATCAATTGTATATGGCTTCGGGTCTGGTGTTGGTTGGATGTTGGCCATTGTTGCTCTTGCGGGTATTCGCGAAAAGATGAAATATTCAGATGTGCCTCCGGGTCTTCGTGGCCTTGGTATCACTTTCATCACCGCTGGTTTAATGGCGTTAGGCTTTATGTCTTTCTCTGGTATTCAACTGTAGGGTAAACGCCCAATAAATAAGGAATAGTCAATGGACATTATTCTTCTTGGCGTCGTGATGTTTACTCTGATCGTTCTTGCTTTAGTTTTGGTAATTTTATTTGCTAAATCTAAGCTGGTTCCAGAGGGTGATATTACGATTTCTGTTAATGGCGATCCTGAGAAAGCCATTATTACAAGCGCGGGTAGCAAGCTACTAGGTGCACTATCAAGTTCTGGCATTTTTGTGTCTTCAGCTTGTGGTGGCGGTGGTTCTTGTGGTCAGTGTCGTGTAAAAATCAAGTCTGGTGGTGGTGATATTTTACCAACAGAATTGGATCACATTTCTAAAGGTGAAGCTCGTGATGGTGAACGTTTAGCTTGTCAAGTTAACGTGAAAACTGACATGGAAATTGAATTGCCTGAAGAAATCTTTGGTGTGAAAAAGTGGGAATGTGAGGTTATCTCTAACGATAATAAAGCGACCTTCATCAAAGAATTTAAAATTGCGATCCCTGATGGTGAATCTGTACCTTTCCGTGCTGGTGGTTATATTCAAATTGAAGCGCCAGCTCACCATATTAAATATTCTGATTTTGATGTTCCTGAGGAATATCGTGAAGACTGGAATAAATTTAACTTATTCCGCTATGAGTCAAAAGTGGAAGAAGAAACTATTCGCGCATACTCAATGGCGAATTACCCAGAAGAAGAAGGCATTATTATGTTGAACGTGCGTATTGCTACGCCGCCACCTAATAATCCTGATGTTCCGCCGGGAATTATGTCTTCTTACATTTGGTCACTTAAAGCGGGTGATAAGTGTACGATTTCAGGACCATTTGGTGAATTCTTCGCGAAAGATACTGATGCAGAAATGGTCTTTGTGGGTGGTGGTGCTGGTATGGCTCCAATGCGTTCACATATCTTCGACCAACTTAAGCGTCTTAAGTCTCAGCGTAAGATCAGTTTTTGGTACGGTGCTCGTTCTAAGCGTGAAATGTTCTATGTTGAAGATTTCGATGGGCTTGCAGCAGAAAATGATAACTTTGAATGGCATTGCGCACTGTCTGATCCACTTCCTGAAGATAATTGGGAAGGAAAAACAGGCTTCATTCACAACGTTCTTTATGAAAGCTACTTGAGAGATCATGAAGCTCCAGAAGATTGTGAATACTACATGTGTGGTCCACCAATGATGAATGCAGCTGTTATTGGTTTGCTGAAAGATCTTGGTGTGGAAGATGAAAACATTCTATTGGATGATTTCGGCGGCTAATTCGCTAAGCTTTTGATTAAAATGGCTGACTTACTGAGTCAGCCATTCTTTTTTAAAGTCATTAGTAATAAAACGATGAGATGATTGGTCTTATCATTTATTACTAATTATTTTTACTTACGGTTAAGGAGTCAGCAAGTGAAATTAAGCACTATTCACCTTGCTAAGCGAGTTAAAACTTTCTTTTTAGTTGTTGTGTCACTGGTCGTCTTAGCGGGTTGTTCAAAACCAGCAGAACAAGTGCATTTATCTGGTCCGACAATGGGGACTGGTTATAATGTTAAGTATATTTCAGCGAAAGGGCAGCCGAAAGTTGAAGAAATACAAAAAGATATTAATGCGGTATTAGAGAAGGTGAATGATGAGATGTCGACATATCGACCTGACTCTGAATTAAGCCGCTTTAATCAGCATCGAGATAATACACCTTTCACCGTTTCAGCTGATACAGCGACTGTCGTGCGTGAAGCTTTACGTATCAATAAGCTAACAGAAGGTGCAATGGACGTCACGGTTGGTCCTATTGTGAACTTATGGGGCTTTGGCCCTGAAGACCGCCCTGATGTTATACCTAGTGCCGAAAAGTTGGAAGAACGACGAACTATCACAGGGATTGAGCATTTAAGTGAAACAGGCAATGCTTTAATTAAGGATATTCCAGAGCTTTATGTTGATCTTTCTAGCATTGCGAAAGGTCGAGGTACTGATGAAGTGGCTGATTACTTAGAGTCGGTTGGTATCAATAATTATATGGTTGAAGTGGGTGGCGAAATTCGTGTTAAAGGCAAAAACCGAGATGGTGTTGCATGGCGTATCGCGGTAGAAAAACCGGTTGTGAACCAACGTTCAGTCGAGAATATTATTGAGCCGGGAGACATGGCTATTGCCACTTCCGGGGATTACCGTAATTACTTTGAAGAAGATGGTGTTCGTTATTCTCACATTATTAACCCTAAAACTGGCAATCCTATTAATAATAAAGTGGTGTCAGTAACGGTTTTGAACCCTTCGTGTATGACTGCAGATGGTCTATCAACTGGATTGATGGTATTAGGTGAAAGCGATGGACTGCGTGTTGCTAATAAACATAACATCCCTGTTTTGTATATTGTTAAAACAAAAGATGGGTTTAAAGAATACAGTTCAAATGCCTTTAAACCGTATTTGAAAGAGAAACAATAACGCGAGGTGCATAATGGCAACTTATGGTATTACATTTTTAGTTTTTTTAGCAGTAATCGCAGCGATGTCTGTTGGTTATATCTTCCAAAAGAAAGTTGTAAAAGGAAGCTGTGGTGGGCTAGGTGCGGTTGGTGTGGATAAAGTCTGCAATTGTCCTGAGCCTTGTGATGCTCGCAAAAAACGTGAAGCAAGAGAGGCGTTGCGTGCTCAGAAACTGGCTGAGTGGGATGATAAGCGCATCATGTAGTCTAAATGTAGACATTATTAATATGTGATTTTACTAAACGCACCGATTTTTATCTGTGCGTTTTTTTGTTCATTCATCTTTATTCACCACCTTTTCATTGCATAAAAGTGAAATAACACTATTATTAATACTGTTTTTTTATACAGTTAAAAGCAGTTATGAGTGAACGAAAAATTATCCATGTTGATATGGACTGTTTTTTTGCCGCGGTTGAGATGAGAGACTTTCCTGAATATAAGAATGTTGCCTTAGCCGTCGGTGGAAATAGCAAACAGCGTGGAGTCATTAGTACTTGTAATTACCGCGCCCGGGAGTTTGGGGTGCGCTCTGCTATGCCGACAACAAAAGCTTATCAGCTTTGTCCTAATTTGGTTCTCGTACCGGGTCGAATGGCTGTATATAAAGCTATATCAATACAAATACGCGAAATATTTTCTCGTTATACTTCTATTATTGAACCGTTATCTTTCGATGAAGCTTTTCTCGATGTTACTGGAAGCCAATTGCATCATGGTTCAGCAACCTTAATTGCACAGGCCATTCGACAAGATATTGAAAAAGAGCTTAACCTCACGGCATCTGCTGGTGTGGCACCGTTAAAGTTTCTAGCCAAAATAGCATCGGATCTCAATAAACCAAATGGATTAGCTGTCATTACGCCATCGGAAGTGCAAGAGGTGATCGATAAATTGCCATTGGAAAAAATCCCTGGAGTTGGGAAGGTGAGCATTGAAAAACTGCATCATGCTGGTTTTTATACTTGTTTAGATATTCGACAATCCAATTACGTCAATTTACTGCGTCAGTTTGGACGAATGGGGGCGTCGTTATGGAAGAAAAGTCATGGTATTGATGATAGAGAAATCGTAGTTGAACGGTGCCGTAAGCCCTCTCTGTCAGACTAGTTGTCGCGCTTAATATTCAACCATTAAACAGAGGGCGTGGAGTAACAATGAAACATTATTCAGCGCAAAGCAAAGAGTCGGCTCTTCAGAAGATGATGCCTCCAAATAATATAGCAATAGCCCAATTATCAATCGAGATGGGGATTGGTGAATCAACCTTGTATAATTGGCGAAAACAAGCAATTGATAAGGGGCATTTAGTGCCAGGTGATGGAAAGAATGCTGAGCAGTGGTCATCAGCAAATAAATTCTCAGTCGTGTTGGAAACAGCCTCTTTAAATCAAGCTGAGTTAGCGGAATATTGCCGAGGCAAAGGTCTTTATGTGGAACAAGTATCGGCTTGGCGAAATGCGTGTATAGATGCAAACGCTAACGTTAAAGAGCAAGAAAAAGCCTTCTCCACCGAAACAAAGAAAGATAAAAAACAGATCAATCAATTAGAAAAGGAGCTACGTCGAAAAGATAAGGCACTCGCTGAAACCGCAGCACTATTGGTGTTAAGAAAAAAAGCAAATGCGATCTGGGGGGAAGCCGAGGACGAATGATCCTCGACTCAGCTCGCATTCAAGCAGTTAAACTAGTTAATGAAGCTGTGAGTTCTGGTGCGCCAAAGTTTAAAGCTTGCCGTGAACTTGGGATCAGTGTCCGGACGTATCAACGTTGGACTGTTGACGGGAACATAAAAACAGATGGTAGACCAATATCTCAGCGCCCTGAGCCAAAAAATAAGCTATCAAAAGCAGAGAGAGATAACATATTAGCCATCGTTAATAGCGATGATTTTAAGAGCTTACCACCAAGCCAAATCGTCCCTACATTAGCAGATGAGGGTATTTATCTTGCTTCTGAATCAACATATTATCGTGTTCTTCATGAAGAAAAACAGCAAAACGCTCGCGGACGTAGTCAGATAAAAGAGAGAAAAGTACCGACGACACACTGTGCTACAGGGCCAAACCAAGTGTGGTGTTGGGATATTACTTGGTTACCAGGCCCCGCTAAAGGGCTGCATTTTTATTTATATTTGATACTCGATATATTTAGTCGAAAGATTGTTGGATGGGAAATTCATGATGACGAATCAGCAGAAAATGCATCAATATTAATTAAGAAAGCTCATTTAAAAGAAGGAGTTAAAGATAATCCTCTGGTACTGCATTCGGATAATGGAAGCCCAATGAAAGGCTCATCAATGCTTGAAACACTTTATAGTTTAGGTGTCGTGTCGTCTTTTAATCGTCCTAGGGTGAGCAATGATAATGCTTATGCTGAGTCGATATTTAAAACGTGTAAATATCGCCCTGACTATCCGTATAAAGGGTTTTCAACAATTGATGAGGCGCGTAGTTGGGTGTTGAAATTTAGCCACTGGTATAATTTTAACCACAAACATAGTGGCATCAAATACGTCAGCCCACATCAAAGGCATTCAGGATTAGCGGGTGACATATTGGCTAATAGAAAAGAAGTTTATCAAGGTGCTAAAGATGCTCACCCTGAGCGCTGGAGCGGTAATATCCGTAATTGGGATTTACCAAAAGAAGTGTACTTAAACCCTGAACAAAATAGTGTCAAGGCTGAGAGTGCATAACGTAGTGATCGCGACAACTAGTTTGACAAACACCGTAAGTCTGTCGGTGTTGAACGTACATTCAGTGAGAATATATCCAGTTTTGATCAATGTTGGGAGGTGATTGAAACGGTTCTTTTTCCTGAATTAGAGCAACGATTATTAAAAGCTTCTCCTGTAAAGGCTATCATTAAACAAGGTATTAAAATTAAATTTGCTGACTTTCAGCAGACAACGATAGAGCATACTTTTCAAGTGTTCAATATTACGGATTTTAAACCGATGTTAGAAGATATACTGACGAGGCAAAAAGGGCGAGAGATACGTTTATTAGGTTTAAATGTAATGCTAAAACCTTCTGATCTTGATCGGCAATTGCGTCTGTTATGAATAATGAAGAAGTGTCTCTCGTTGGTCGGGTAAAATTCGAAAAATGAGAGACACCAACAGAGAAACGTTACGCTTTTTCTGGAATGTTTTCCAAGATAGCAATCATTTGTTCCCAATATAGTCCAACACTTTCAATCAATACTTTTTCATCTGGAGAATGTGGAAACTTAATAGTAGGACCGAATGAAATCATATCCATATTGGGGTATGGCTTCTTAAATAGGCCACATTCAAGACCAGCATGAATCACCATTATATTCGGCTTTTGTCCATAAATGCCTTCATAGACATCACGGAATATGTGCATGATTTCGGAATCTGGGTCAGGTTTCCATCCTGGATAAGCGCCATCAAATTGAATTTTTGCATTAGCAAGAGAGGCTAAAGAGGCTAAGGTACCTTCTACCATTTCACGGCCAGAATCGATCAATGAACGAACGAGACATAAAATAGTAATTTGATTCTCTTCAGTGGTAATGACACCAACATTTAAAGAGGTTTCAACCACGCCTTCAATATTATCATCCATACGAATTACACCATTAGGGCATGCATTTAGTGCGGATATAAAACGTTGTTGAATGTGAAGAGACAAAGCTGAAAATTGACTGGAAGATTCTGATATTAGGCTGGTTAATCCGGTTTCAACCTGTCCTAGTTCCTGCTGAACCAAAGCGGTGAAATTTTCAAAAGCATGATGAAGTTGTTGAAGGTTTTCTGTTGGTACGGCAACGGTAACGAATGCTTCGCGTGGAATAGCATTACGTAAACTACCGCCTTGGAATTCGATAACACGTAGCTCAAGGGATGTAGTATGGCTTGCAAGAAAGCGGCCTAAGAATTTATTTGCATTACCTCGACCTGTATGAATATCACATCCTGAATGGCCACCCTTAAATCCTTTCACCGCAAGTTTTAGGATGGTGTGATTATTTGGTATGCTTTCTCGTTCTATATCAAAAATGATAGAAGCATTTACGCCACCGGCGCATCCCATGTAAATCTCGCCTTCTTGTTCTGAATCCGTGTTTAAAAGAATATCAGCTTCTAACCAACCTTGTTGTAGCGCAAAAGCGCCGGTCATACCGGCTTCTTCATCAATAGTAAGGAGAACTTCTAATGGGCCGTGTTTAATTTCTGTTGAAGCAAGAACCGCTAAACAAGACGCCATACCCATGCCGTTGTCGGCACCTAAGGTCGTTCCTTTTGCAGTGACCCAGTCGCCATCAATATAAGGCTGGATAGGATCTTTGGCAAAATCATGAACAGTATCTTCATTTTTTTGAGGGACCATATCAATATGGGCCTGTAAAACGACTTTCTTTTTATTTTCCATCCCAAGGGTTGCTGGTTTAGTGATAAAAACATTACCGGCTTCATCGCGTTTAACTGGAAGATTTTGTGATTTTGCCCATTCAACAATGTATTGAGCTAATGCTTCTTCATGTTTTGATGGGTGAGGAAAAGAACATATTTTATCGAAAAATTGCCAAACAGGTTGTGGGGAAAGCTGGCTTATTTCAGAGTGAAATTTAGACACAAATGACTCCTAGAGAAGGTGGTGAGCAGTAGAAACTTCATAATTTTTTCTTATAGCTAGAATAATGCAACCTGAAGGATAATATGTACAGAAGATATGTCAGTCAAAGTGCGATCTTTTGATACAGTCCAAGTTACCACTTTGGATTCAGTTAAATATAAGTGAGTAATTATGTTTTTTAATCTACTACACTCTAAAATTAACGAAACCTTGTTTAAATTCGTGTTTTGATAAAGATTCAGTTTGCTTTGTTTCGTATAATTTGGAAAACTACACGCCTTTTTATTCAAACGATTGCGCAATCGTTTAAAATCAATGCGACGCACATTTTAGGAATACGAACATGTTAGAAAAGTTCTTTAAGTTATCGGAACACGGTACCAACGTAAAAACGGAAGTATTGGCCGGTGTAACAACATTTTTGACGATGGCTTATATCATTTTTGTCAATCCTGCTATCTTAGCAACTGCAGGTATGGATCACGGTTCAGTCTTTGTAGCGACGTGTTTAGCAGCGGCAATAGGTTGTTTTATTATGGGATTGTACGCGAACTATCCCATCGCTCAAGCGCCAGGTATGGGGTTAAATGCCTTCTTTACTTATACGGTTGTATTAGGCATGGGGCATACATGGCAAGTTGCGCTTGCCGCCGTTTTTTGCTCGGGTGTTCTCTTTATTCTTCTTAGCCTTTTTAAAATTCGCGAATTAATTATAAATGCGATTCCAATGTCATTACGACTAGGCATCTCTGCGGGTATTGGTTTGTTCTTAGCATTAATTGCTTTGAAAAACGCAGGCATTGTCGTCGGTAACCCTGCCACTTTAGTTGGTGTGGGGGATTTAACTTCTTTGCCTGCGGTTTTAGGTGCGCTTGGTTTTGTCTTGACGATTGTATTGGTTCATCGTGGTTTTAAAGCCGCCGTCATGATTGCCATTCTTGCTATTACCGCGATTGGTGTGATTGCTGGTAATGTTGCATACAACGGTATTATGTCAATGCCACCGAGTATTGAGCCAACGTTTATGCAGCTTGATTTCTCGTCTATTTTTGATGTTGGTATGATTTCAGTTGTCTTTGCCTTCTTATTTGTCGATTTATTTGATACCGCAGGCACATTAGTCGGCGTGGCGAATAAAGCTGGTTTTATTGGTAAAGATGGGAAAATACCTCGTTTGAATAAGGCATTATTAGCCGATTCAACAGCAACTTCTATTGGTGCTTTATTGGGGACGTCTAATACCACCTCGTTTGTTGAAAGTACGGCAGGTGTCGCTGTTGGTGGGCGTACAGGATTAACCGCTGTCGTTGTTGGTATTCTATTCCTACTTGCTTTATTCTTTTCACCATTAGCCGGAATGGTTCCAGCTTACGCGACAACTGGGGCGCTATTTTATGTTGCGATCTTAATGTTGTCTGGTCTTGTTCATATCGAATGGGATGACTTAAGTGAAGCCGCGCCAGTAGCGGTTGTGTGTTTATTAATGCCGTTAACGTTTTCTATTGCTGAAGGCATTGCAATGGGGTTTGTGACTTATGCAGCAATTAAGCTTCTTAGTGGTAAAGCCCGTGAAGTTCATGTTGGCGTCTGGATTCTAGCGATCATCTTTTTATTAAAATTTATTCTTACTGGTGCTTAATCGTTAGTTGCGAAAGTATCAGAAACAAATTAGCAAAGCAGGTTAAATATTATGAGTCAGAAGTTCATTATCACTTGGGACAATATGCAAATGTATTGTCGTCAACTTGCGGCGAAACAAATGCCAGCAGAGCAGTGGAAAGGCATTGTTGGAGTCAGCCGTGGTGGTTTAGTCCCTGCGGCGATCCTTGCCCGTGAGCTAGGCATTCGTTATGTCGATACGATTTGTATTTCAAGCTATGATCATGATCACCAGCGTGAAATGAAAGTGTTAAAAACCATCGAAGGGGATGGCGAAGGCTTCCTTATTGTCGATGATTTAGTTGATAGTGGTGATACTGCACGCCATATTCGCGAAATGTACCCTAAAGCAAAATTGATTTGTGTGTGTGCAAAACCAGCAGGGCAAGAATTAGTGGATGATTATATTGTGGATATAGCTCAAGACACATGGATTGAGCAACCATGGGATATGACTTTACAATTTGAAGAACCAGTTAATCGTAAGCAGAAATAAAATTCAAATGTAACACTATGTTATTTAAGGCCTCATACTTGATTGTGTGAGGCTTTTTTATTTGCGGGCTACATTCGGACAAGTGTAAGAGGCGGTGAATGATACCCTTGTTTCAAAATAGAAACCGAGTATGGTATCGGTGTGCTCCTAATACCGATACCGTGCAGAATGAAAAGGGGATAACGATGGCAAATTTTACACATGATGATAAACAACAACGTTACCAAGTTGAAGTTGCACCTGAGCAATGGGCTCGTTTAGATTATTCGATACAAGGTGATGTTTTGGTCATTACTCATACGTTTGTGCCCGATGCACTTCGCGGCAGAGGTTGTGGGAAAATTTTAATGGAAACCGTGTTGAGTGACATTGAACATTTAGGAAAAAAAGTAAAACCAGTTTGTAGCTATGCTGTTGTATATTTACAACGACATACTCAGTGGCAACACCTTATTGGTTAATGAATTTATGCCTATACGATGGCTTGTATTATTGATGCCACCGCGAGTTGGTTGAGAACTTAGTAAGGGGGAGTAGTATGTTAGATCCCAGTAGTAAAAACTTATCAGAATCATTGTTTAAAAAGCATCATCACGCTCAAGAAACATCCAGCGTGATCACCTATTTGGCCGATAGCCAAGCGATGCTTGATTCGAACCAAGTTGGCAAACCTAATGCTTGGTATCGTGCATTGCGTCGCGTTCAATGGATATGGCAAGGGCTTGACCCGATTGAAATTGAGTCTGTTTTAGCTCGTATTGCTAGCTCTTCAAATCAACAAAATAACCCTGATTGGTTGGATACTATCGCTGGCTATCGTCCTGGTAATTGGTCGTACGAGTGGACGGCTCAAGGTATGAACCACCAAAAAGTAGCCGCCTCTCTTAAAGGTGTTGAAGCCTCTGATGAACTGTTTATTGCCAGTTTGTGTTTTAGTGTCGCCAGTTACCCCCACTTGAAAGGGGACACTCTTTCCGTTCAAGCTCAAATATTAGCGAATAAAGCTTATTCGGATTCGATGGAAGCCAGTCCTTATGTGACTAAAGTTTTAAATATTCCGTATAAAAACAAAAAAATCGTCGCAAACTTACACCTTCCTCACACTGAGCGTTCGTTACCTGTTGTTATTGTCAGTGCGGGAATTGATAGCTTACAGATCGACATGTGGAGAATATTCAGAGATTACTTAGCTAAGCATGAGATCGGCATGTTAACGGTTGATATGCCTGGTATCGGGGCCAATATTCATTGGAATTTAACGGAAGATTCAAGTTGCTTACATCAGGCTATCTTAAATGAATTACCTAATATTCCTTGGGTAGACCATTATAAAGTGGGGCTTTTGGGTTTTCGTTTTGGTGGGAATGTTATGACACGCTTATCTTTTATCGAGCAAGATAAAATCAAAGCCTGTGTTACTTTAGGTGCCCCCATTCATGAGTTACTATCTGATGCCTCTAAATTTAGTCAAATGCCTAAAATGTATCTTGATTCTCTGGCCTCAAGGGTTGGGAAAAAGTCGGTTGATATTCCTAGTTTCTCTAAACAGATGCGAGCTTGGTCTTTGAAGTCTCAAGGATTATTATCTAGTCGAAAAACAACCGTTCCTATTCTAGCAATTGGATTAGAAGGTGATCCTGTTGGCTCTAAACAAGATAATTTGAGTGTGGCAAGTTTCAGCTCAGGTGGTAAAGCGATGCAGTTAAAAAGTGCATCAATTTATCAAGGGTATGAGCAAGCGCTCAATTTTTCTATGGACTGGTTAAAAGATGCGCTAAATAAGTGACATTTGTTATCAAATAGTTAAGTATAAGTGTAGGTGAGGATCTAGAAATGATTATTACCAGTACATTATAATATTCTATGGAGAACCATGATGACAGATGCTTCTGCACCAACCCACTATCGCCTAATGACATCGTTAAAAGCCATTGGCCCTTATTTACGTGAAGGGGAGTGTCAAGCAGGGAAATATTGGTTTGATTGTTTATCGGTTTGTGTTGACGATAAAAAGTCACCAGAATTAAGAGAGTTTTGGGGCTGGTGGTTAGATTTAACCAAAGTTGAAAATGACTTTGTCGCCAATTATACCTTAGGTCAATATGATGAAAAGGGAGATTGGTTAGAGGTGGCAATGTCAGTTAAAGCAAAAAAAGAAGTAGAAAGAACGCTCGAAGAATTTCATGAAAAGCTCGTGAAGGTTCTCTCTGGTCATTATGATTATAGCCTGAGTTTGCATAAAAACTCCGTCGATACAGTGTAATGAAAAAATTAGTCTGAGTTAAAATGCATTCGTTGATAATTATTATTCTGTAATAAAAGTCAGTAAATACAAAGAATAGGGTATATTTGCACTCAATCGCCGATATACTCTATTTTTTTGCTTGTGAAATGCGGTGCGTATTGATACAACAATGGGTACTTATTCGTATTCTGCGTTTATTAAACGTTTATTTTTTTGACAGGAAACTCATGTCATCTCAAGCCTCTTCAACTCAAAGTGATATCTCTATTGATAGAACCTTATCTTCTATCAACTCCCAAACGATTGTCGTGAAACTTGGCACAAGTGTTTTAACCAGCGGTACTCTAGAGATAAATAAAGCAAGAATGGTCGATCTTGTTCGTCAGTGTGCACAACTAAAAGAGCAAGGGCATCATATTGTTATTGTTTCTTCTGGTGCGATTGCAGCTGGTCGTGAACATCTAGGTTATCCTGCGCTGCCTAATTCAATGGCAAGTAAACAGCTCCTTGCTGCCGTTGGTCAAAGTCGCTTAATTCAAGTTTGGGAATCGTTATTTGATCTTTATGGGATTAAAATTGGTCAAATGTTACTGACTCGGGCGGATTTAAAAGATCGTGAACGTTTTTTAAATGCACGAGATACGATTAATGCTTTAATTGAGCATGGCATTGTACCTGTTGTGAATGAAAATGATGCCGTGGCAACAACAGAGATAAAAGTTGGAGATAATGATAACTTATCCGCTTTGGTCGGCATTTTATGCGGCGCGGATAAACTTTTATTACTGACAGATCAATCGGGGTTATTCACAGCAGATCCTCGTAAAGACCCTAATGCTGAGTTGATTCGAGAGGTGAAAACCATTGATGAAACATTACGCCAAATTGCTGGTGGTAGTGGTACAACTCTTGGTACCGGTGGCATGGCAACAAAATTACAAGCAGCCGATATAGCAAGAAGAACAGGTATTGAGGTCGTGATAGCGGCGGGCAGCAGTCCAAATGTTATTGTAGATACATTAAGTGATAACCCTCAAGGGACACGCTTTTTACCGTTAGAAGAGTCATTGGAAAATCGTAAACGTTGGATTCTTGCTGGTCCCGCTTCTGTCGGAGACCTCATCATTGATGAGGGGGCTTCACAAGCGGTGATTGAACGAGGAAGCAGTTTACTTGCGAAAGGTATTATCGCAATTAAAGGTACGTTTACTCGCGGAGAAGTTGTTAGGATTCGGAGTGCGCAAGGTAAGCTTCTCGCCAAAGGTATCGTTGGTTATTCTAATAGTGAACTTGCACAACTCATTGGTAAACATAGCAAAGAAATTGAAGCGACTCTTGGTTATCAGTATGGCTCTGCCATTATTCATCGTGATGACTTAGTCGTCATTCAAGAGTAAGCCGTATAAATAGAAAAAGGATAGTATTTTGGATTTACAACTGATGGGACAAGCGGCCAAACAAGCTGCGTTTCAATTAGCTACCGCTTCCACGGCGCAAAAAAATAAAGCGTTAAGTATTATTGCTGATGAGCTAGAAGCTAATGCTCAAACTATTTTGGCGGCGAACACTCAGGATATTGAGTTAGGGCGTAAAGCGGGGTTAACAGAAGCACTACTCGATCGTTTGCTTCTTAATGAGTCACGTTTATCAGGCATTGCAGCTGACGTGCGTAACGTTATCAGCTTGAACGACCCAGTAGGCAGTGAAATTGACAGTAAAATGCTTGAAAATGGTATGTCACTTTCTCGCCGCCGCGTTCCTCTCGGCGTGGTCGGCGTGATTTATGAAGCACGTCCAAATGTGACGATTGATATTGCTGCTCTATGCTTAAAAACGGGGAATGCCAGTATTTTACGTGGTGGAAAAGAAACTTTTTTTTCCAACATGGAGTTGGTCAAAGTTATTCAACGCGCATTAGAGAAAGCCGGGCTTCCTGCCGCTTCCGTACAATATATTGAGAAACCAGACCGTGAATTGGTTTCTCAACTGCTTAAATTAGATGACTATGTGGATATGATCATTCCACGCGGTGGTGCTGGCTTACATAAAATGTGTAAAGAAAACAGCACCATTCCCGTGATCATTGGTGGGTTTGGTATTAGCCATATTTTTGTGGATGAAACGGCAGATATCGCAAAGTCGGTTGATGTGGTTGAAAACTCGAAAGTTCAACGCTCTTCAGCTTGTAACTCTCTTGATACGTTATTGGTTCATGAAAATGTCGCGGCACAACTTCTGCCATTACTTGCAGATAAAATTGGCAAACAAGTCACATTTGTGGCTGAGCCAAAAGCAAAAGCGTTGTTAACCAATACGGATAATTTACGTGATGCTCAAGACGGTGATTTTGATACGGAATGGTTGAGCTATACGCTTGGTATTAAAGTCGTCGGCGATATTGCCGAGGCAATTGAACATATGCGAGTACATAATGCTAGTCATTCAGATGCTATCATGACTGAATCGATTCGCAATGCTGAGCTATTTATTAATTCAGCGGGTTCAGCAGCAGTTTATGTTAATGCTTCCACACGTTTTACCGATGGCGCTCAATTTGGGTTAGGCGCTGAAGTTGCCGTCTCTACTCAGAAGCTTCATGCGCGTGGCCCTATGGGCTTAGAAGAGCTTACAAGCTATAAATGGGTAGGGAAGGCGGATTATCTTACTCGTGCATAATTAACCTCAATGTGGCGTTAATAATAAACGAAGTGAGAATATAAACGTATCATTCCCAATAAATTCAATTGATGAATGTGAACGGTAGATTCTCTTATCCAACACGAAGATTAATTACAGACTAAATGCACAAAAATAAAAACGGAGCCTATAGGGCTCCGTTTTTTTGTATTAATTTATTTGTATTTACTTGATTTCGATGCCTTGCGCTTGCATATCAGCATGGTATGACGAGCGAACAAATGGGCCACATGCGGCGTGAGTAAAGCCTAGCTCTAAAGCGATGTCTTTAAGCTCATCGAACTCTGAAGGTGGTACATAACGCTCTACTGGTAAATGATGACGGCTTGGTGCTAGATATTGGCCTAACGTTAACATCGTTACACCATGAGCACGCAAGTCTTTGAGTACTTCAACGATTTCTTCTTTTGTTTCACCAAGGCCCATCATCAGCCCCGATTTTGTCGGGATATGTGGATGTTGCTCTTTGAATTTTTGAAGTAATTGAAGAGACCATTTATAATTCGCACCTGGGCGAGCACGGCGATATAAACGTGGTGCTGTTTCTAAGTTGTGGTTGAACACATCTGGTGGATTGTCTTTCATTAGATCCAGTGCCACATCCATTCGGCCGCGGAAGTCAGGTACGAGTGTTTCAATTTTTATGTGTGGATTTTGTTCACGAATAGCTTTATTGCAGTTTGCAAAATGCTCAGCTCCACCATCACGTAAATCATCTCGGTCAACAGAAGTGATCACGACATATTTTAACTTCATATCTTTAATGGTTTGCGCAAGTTTTTCTGGTTCATTTGACTCTGGAGCATTAGGGCGTCCATGAGCAACATCACAAAATGGGCAGCGACGTGTACAAATCGCCCCTAAAATCATGAAAGTAGCTGTACCGTGATTAAAACATTCCGCAAGGTTTGGACAGGACGCTTCTTCACAAACCGAGTGGAGATCATTTTTGCGCATTGCCGCTTTGATTTCTTGAATGCGTTGGCTATCAGAAGGCAGCTTTATTTTCATCCATTCGGGTTTACGCAATACTTCTGCCTTTTCAATCGGCAGAGTTTTAGTTGGGATTAACGCCATTTTATCGGCGTCACGATACTTAACCCCTTGTTCCATTTGAATTGGTTTGCTCATATTTTCCTACTTATCCGCTGGTCGGCTTTTCGTTACCTATAAAGGTATCGGCGTCCTACTGATAAAAAATTTATCGGCTTTCTGTCGTTATATCAACTTGGTTATAATCAAGCTGATGAGTGATTTTTTGTATGAGGGCTGACTCTACGATAGCGATAGAATCAGGGCCATTTACATCTTTTACTTGAACCATTTCCATTCCAGAATAACCGCAAGGATTAATGCGTAAAAATGGCGTTAAATCCATATTGACGTTTAATGCTAGACCATGAAAAGAACAGCCTTTACGAATGCGTAATCCAAGCGAGCATATTTTTCGTTTTTCAACATACACACCAGGGGCATCGGGTCTTGCCGCCGATAGAATTCCAAATTCTTTTAATGTTTCAATGACGATATTTTCAATATGGGTGACGAGCTCACGAACTCCTATTTTTTTACGACGTAGATTAATCATAAAATAAACGACAATTTGACCTGGGCCATGATAAGTAACTTGACCGCCACGATCACTTTGTACGACAGGGATGTCACCCGTATTGAGTAGGTGTTCAGCTTTACCTGCTTGTCCTTGCGTGAATACTGGGTTGTGTTCTACGAGCCAGATTTCGTCAATGCTGTCAGGGGTACGTTCATCAGTAAAGGTATGCATAGCTTGCCAAATAGGAGAGTAGTCTTGTCGACCGAGTTGTCGTATTACTACTTGATTTGGTGTTGCGTGTGGAAAAATCAGATCCCCATTTTGATGTGATTCGCTGTGCATATTTGTCGTCCTTAAATTAGTCAATTCATTCATCTTGGTTAAGAGACGTTCACCGATAGGCAAGATTCGGCGGATAGTATAAACCTCTTTTAGTCGACTAACTACTTGCTAACTGTAAGGGTATAACTAGTCCGGTGATCTGATGGTGCTATTGTGGTGATTTACAGAACCATGCGAACGATGTCTATTTCGCCTAATTCTTTATATAAAATCTCGACTTGTTCAATAGACGTTGCTGTTATCGTAATGGACACTGCACTGTAAGTCCCTTTTCCGCTAGGCTTGACACTTGGGCTGTAATCGCCAGGCGCATGTTTTTGAATCACGCTGAGTACCAGATCAGGTAATTCAGGTTTTGCGTAGCCCATGACTTTATAGGTGAACTTACATGGGAATTCGAGTAAATCTTTTAGCTTTGGTTGTTCTTGCATGCCGGACTCCAAAAGGGAAAGTGCGATAAAGCGTGAATATTAAAGGGAAGCGAGTAGGATCTCAACCTTCACGATATGGCTTTCTATATTGCATAAAAAACTAAAAGCCGCATAAGCGACTTTTAGGTGGTACTTCAATATGTTAGTTTTTTACCAAGTAACAGAACTTAGAACCAACTTTGGAACAATAATACAAGATAGTCGATTAAACGGCTGAATAAGCCACCTTCTTTGACATCTTCTTGAGCAACAAGTGGATATTGAGCAACGTCTTTACCATTTAATTGATAGAACAGCTTACCAACCACTTCACCTTTCGTTATCGGCGCTTTTAGTTCTTTGTCTAGAACAAAGCTTGCGGCTAGGTTTTTGGCTTGTCCACGAGGAACCGTTACGTAGGTATCTTTATTCACTCCAAGAGATATTTCACTCTTGTCGCCCATCCAGATTTTTTCTTTAACGAATTCTTCACCAGCTTTATGTGGTGCAACGGTTTCAAAGAAACGGAAACCAAATTGAAGTAGCTTCTTGCTTTCGGCTTTACGAGCATTTTCGCTCTTAGTTCCCATGACAACTGAAACTAAGCGCATATCACCTTCAGTCGCTGAGGTGACTAGGTTATAACCTGCGCCACTTGTATGACCGGTCTTAATACCATCAACGTTCATGCTTTTATCCCACAATAAACCATTACGGTTATATTGAGTAATACCATTGTAGGTGAACGATTTTTGCGAATAAATTTTGTATTCTTCAGGAACATCACGAATTAACGCAGCTCCCAGAATGGCAAGATCGTGAGCGGTAGAATAATGTTCATCACTATCTAGACCATGAACATTCACAAAGTGTGAGTTTTTCATGCCAATTTTTTGAGCCCATTGGTTCATTAAATCAACAAATGAATCTTCAGAACCCGCAATGTGTTCAGCCATCGCAACACAGGCGTCATTACCAGAAGTAACAATGATTCCTTGGTTTAATAAATCAACAGAAACGGTCTTCCCAACTTCAATGAACATTTTTGATGAATCAGGGAAGTTTTTCGCCCATGCATTTTCACTGATGACGACATCATCCGAACGAGAAACAGCGCCAGACTTCAATTCTTGTCCGATCACGTAACTCGTTAGCATTTTGGTTAAACTGGCAGGATGACGTCTCTCATCCATATTTTTTTCAGCTAAAATTTTTCCTGAATGGTAATCCATCAGTACATAGCTTTGTGCTGCAATGTCTGGTGCATTTGGAACAACAATAGGGTCTGCTGCTGAGGCATTCATTGAAACAAAAGAAGCGGAGAGTGCTAATGATGGTATTAGCAAGGATGTTAGATATTTAGCTGTATTTTTCATGTGATAAATGCAATCAAAGTTAAAGGTGAGCTTAATGCTTCGTATTCTATCAGAATCCACACGGTAAAACAGGTCTGGATTCTAACCGAACAAAAAATGAATATCGTTTATCCTAAATACGATAAAGGACTGTGATATTGGTTATTTACGAGTTTGATGCTTCATAAAAGCTGAAGGGTAACCAGTCTGTTGAAGCTGAATGAGTGCCTTAGTGGCATCCGACTGATTCTTCCAAGGCCCTATAATAATTCGATTTACTCCATTTTGTTTTTCAACACTGTAGGTTGTTGAATAGCTTTGACCAAGCTTTACCGCTAAAGTTCGCGCTTTTTCAGCATCCGATACTGCGGCGACTTGAATGAGGTATTCTTCTTTTGAATAAGCGGCATCCACTTTTGTTTTAGGAACGGTAATGTATTCTATTTTGACTGGTGCCGTTCCGTTTTGGTAAACACCAATTTTATAAGCAGCCGCATAGCTTAAATCGATGATACGGCCATCATGGAAGGGGCCTCGATCATTCACTCGCACAATGACCGTTTTTCCATTGGCACTATTGGTGACTTTTACATAGCTAGGTATGGGTAAGGTTTTGTGTGCAGCCGACATAGAATACATATCATAAACTTCACCATTTGAGGTTAAATGTCCATGAAACTTCTTTCCATACCAAGAGGCGTAGCCAGTTTGAGTAAACCCTTGTGTATTTTTGACGATTTTATAATCTTTTCCGCGTAAGGTGTAATCGCGATTACCGCTACGGCTGAAGGGTTCATATTTAGGATGAGCATCCTCAATATTCACCACTGACATTGGATCTTTAGGCGCTACATCGTCGGATAACTTGTAGCGATCATTTGAAGAGGAAGAGCAACCTGCAAGTAAAGCAAAGGCCATCCAGAGAGTGTAACGATAATGTTTTTTCATGAATTTAGTTCGCCTTTGAAAGCATTTTTCGGTGTGTATGGATCGACATTAACATGCCAAAGCCTGCCAGTAGAGTTACCATTGACGTGCCGCCGTAGCTAATCAAAGGTAAAGGAACACCTACCACTGGTAAAATGCCGCTTACCATCCCAATGTTTACAAAAACATAGACAAAGAAGCTGAGTACCGCACTGCCACCCATCATTCGCCCAAATGCTGTCTGTGCTTGTGTTGCAAGGTACAAGCCTCGAGCAACGATGAATAAATAAACAGATAGCAGTAATGTGACACCGATAATACCCCATTCTTCAGCAATGACTGCAAAGATAAAGTCAGTATGTCGTTCTGGGACAAATTCTAATTGTGATTGGGTGCCATGTAACCAGCCTTTTCCTGTTAACCCTCCAGAACCAATCGCGATCTTACTCTGAATGATATGGTAACCGGCACCTAATGGATCGGATTCGGGGTTAAAGAGTGTTCGAACACGAATTTTTTGATATTCGTGCATGAGAAAGAACCATAAAATTGGTACGAAAGCACTGATGCCCAATACGGCTGCTGCGATGATCCGCCAACTTATTCCGGCTAAGAAAATAACAAAAATGCCTGAGGCTGCGATTAAAATTGATGTGCCTAAGTCCGGTTGTTTTGCGATTAAAATAGTGGGTAAGCAAACTAATATGAGTGAAACCATTAAAACTCGTAATGTTGGTGGTAATGGTTTATTACCGATATAACGAGCAACCATTAGGGGGACTGCTAATTTTAGAAGTTCAGAAGGTTGAAAGCGTACCACTCCGAGATCGAGCCAGCGTTGTGCACCTTTAGATGTTTCACCAAAAAATAAAACACCGAGTAGTAGCAATACACCAACAAGGTATAACGCAGGGGCAAGGGCTTCTAATGACCGAGGTTTTATTTGAGCCACAATAACCATAACACCAAGCGACAGCAACATACGCATTGCTTGTCTATCCATCATCTCATAGCTTTGGCCACTTGCACTGTACATGATGACTAATCCGATCACCATCAGAAGAATAATGCCTAATAACAGAGGTAAATCAATATGTAGCCGCTCGAAAAAAGAACGATTTTGACCTGTTGAGGGATCCATTTGCATACTATTTTTTATCCTCTTGCATGTCTGACTCTTCAGGCTTTAAAATCACATGATCAAATATTTTACGAGCGATTGGGCCACCAACACCAGAACCTCCACCTGCATTTTCGAGTACCATTGCCACGATAACTTGTGGATTCTTTAATGGGGCAAATCCCATCAGCAATGCATGATCACGAAGGTGCTCTGCGACTTCACTAGCGTTGTACTTTTCACCTTCTTTTAACCCATAAACTTGAGCAGTACCCGATTTTACCGCGGCTTCATATTCTGCCCCATAAAAAGAACGACGAGCAGTTCCTCGAGAACCTGTTGCAACTAAGTGCATGCCTTCTTCCGCTAACTTCCAGTACGATTCTTTAACGCCTTTGATACTGGGGTATGTTTTTATTGGGCTTAAAATCGGTTTTGGGTTTGCAACGGTTTTGTCCATCGTTGCTCTTAACAAATGAGGTGCTCTGACTTCTCCGTGGGTAACAAGTACTGATAATGCTTTTGCAATTTGCATTGGCGTTGCTGTCCAATAACCCTGACCGATTCCAACGGGAATAGTATCGCCTTGATACCAAGGTGTTCTATGTCGCGCTTGTTTCCACTCACGAGTTGGCATGTTTGCGCTGCTTTCTTCATGTATGTCGATACCGGTATATTCACCAAAACCAAACTTATTCATCCAACTGGATAAGCGATCAATACCTAAATCAAAGGCAACTTGATAAAAAAAGGTATCAACAGATTCTTCTAATGCTTTTTTCACATCAACGACACCATGCCCCCAACGGCTCCAATCTCGATAGCCCTTGTGACTCTTTGCGTGAGGTATATACCAAATTCCCGGATCATTACGTGTTGTTTTAGGGGTAATAACACCTTCAGTTAAAGCGGAGACTGCAATGAATGGTTTCACTGTTGATGCCGGAGGATAAATACCGAGGGTTGCTCGGTTAACCAAAGGCCTATTCGGATCGTTTAATAATGCGCTGTATTCTTTGCTACTGATACCATGTACAAAAGAGTTAGGATCGTAGCTGGGGCTGGACACCATTGCCAATACGCCATTATCTTTTGGATCGAGAATGATGATCGAGCCACGGCGTTTATCCATCAGACTATAAGCGTACTGCTGTAAATCGATATCTAAATTTAATACAAGATCTTTACCCGGAACGGGGGGAACGTATTTTAAGGTACGGATGACTCGAC
Organism: Vibrio casei; assembly: GCF_002218025.2. Taxonomy (NCBI): domain Bacteria; kingdom Pseudomonadati; phylum Pseudomonadota; class Gammaproteobacteria; order Vibrionales; family Vibrionaceae; genus Vibrio; species Vibrio casei. The sequence continues at coordinate 789,878 of NZ_AP018680.1, forward strand.
CTCTGCTGTTAACTTCAACCTCTTGATAGCCAGATGTACCATGCAAGATATCTTCATAAAATCGTTCAATGCCCAGCTTACCAATATCTCGGGTTGCTTGGTAATTGGAAACTTTATCTTCAATGGTGAGGCGGGCGATATCTTTGTCATTAATACGAGAAACGTAGCCAATAACATGTGTTAATATTGAGCCATACGGGTAATAACGCTTTAAAGCTGCGGAAATCTCAACTCCAGGGAATTTGTATTGGTTGACTGAAAATTTAGCCACCTGTTCATTTGTTAATTGGGTCAGAATTGGGACTGGCTTATAGTGTCTAATTTGCCTGCGCTCTTTTTGGAATGTTTGTATTTGATCATCGCTAATCGGTAGTATTTTACTCAGTTCTTCGATGGTATTTTCAACATTCTTTACTTTTTCAGGCGTGATTTCTAAGCTATAAACAGGGCGATTGGAGGCAAGTAACTTTCCATTGCGATCGTAAATTAGACCACGGTTAGGCGCGATCGGAACGATTTTGATGCGGTTATCATTTGAACGTGTTTGGTAATCTTGATATTGCTCGACTTGGATGTAATAAAGATTCGCTAACAAAACGGCTACTAGAACAATAATGCCCGTAAACGCAACGATGGAACGTCGAGCAAAAAGCTTAGCTTCAGCGTTGTAATCACGTATTTGGGTGCGTTTACGTCTCATTCTTTACTATTCTCGATGGTACGGATGATTTTCAGTCACGCTCCAAGCTCGGTATAAGCTTTCTGCCATAATGACTCGAACCATAGGGTGTGGCAAGGTAAGAGGAGATAATGACCAACTTTGGTCGGCAGCGGCTTTACAAGCAGGCGCTAAGCCTTCAGGGCCACCGATTAATATTGATACATCTCTACCATCTAATTTCCAAGCATCTAATTGAGAGGCTAATTGTTCTGTGTCCCAACGTTTACCTGGGATATCTAATGTTATAATGCGGTTACCTTTAGGTACAGCCGCAAGCATGGCTTCACCTTCTTTTTGCAGAATTCTTGCAATATCGGCATTTTTGCCACGTTTTCCGGCTGTAATTTCGACTAAATCAAAAGGCATATCACTAGGGAAGCGTCGTTGATATTCGTGAAAACCCGCTTCAACCCATTTAGGCATTTTCGTTCCCACTGCGATAAGTTGAATTTTCACGTTATATGCTCCTAATGAACGAGGGCTTACTAGCCCCAAAGCTTCTCTAGTTGATATAATTCACGTGGGGCTTGTTGCATCACATGTACCATGACAGACCCCATATCGACGACAACCCACTCACCTTCATCTTCACCATCCATGCCGAGTGGTTCGAGACCCGCAATTTTGGCTTCTTTAGCAACATTATCAGCAATGGATGCAACATGGCGTTTGGATGTGCCAGTACAAACGATCATAAAGTCGGTTACGCTTGATTTACCTGTTACATCAAGCGTAATGATGTTTTCAGCTTTCATGTCATCAGCTTTATCAGCAAGAAAATCTTTTAACTCGTTTAGTCGCAAGGTAGTGCCTCTTTGGTGTTTTGAGTAGGTTTCTTTTTTATCAGTAGAAACCAAGATTGGTAAAAGTCGCGTATTATAACATGGAAAATGAGCAAATTTGCTTGTTTCCTATTTGTTATACCTTTGAGTGATATTTTACTGTTACTTTAGTTTACTGAAATATAGGAATTTTGCTATTTGGAATGCATGTGTTGGGCTGGCATATTTCGATTGATATTTGGCTAAGCAGAGGCCAAGGGTCTTGATCAAAGGTTGTTTTGACGGACAACTCAAGTTGAGCAAGCAAATGAATTTGGCGTTGTATATTATGAGAGTTAAGCCGTTGTAAACTAGCGGTATACATAGGGCGCTTATTTTGCCAAATACGGTGTTGATCAAAAATTTTCCCCATCGGGGTATTTTGATCAAAGTTTTGTTTCATTTCTAGCAGTAAAAAGAGTTCTTTTTGTAACGTTCTGAGTAATATTATGGCTTCTTGCCCTTCGGCATGGAGCTGACGCAAAATTCGTTGTGCACGCTTTGCTTGGCCAGCAAGTAAAGCATCGGTCCATTGAAAAGGCGTGAAATGATTATGTCGGCTTAAGGCAGCCTCTACTCTTGGTAACGTGAGTTGGCCGTCAGGGTAGAGAAGCGCTAATTTTTCAAGGCTTTGTGCTAACGCTAATAGATTGCCTTCGTGCCATTGTGCCAGCATTTGTATAGCTTCTGCATCAGGCATTAGTTTCAATTTACGACAACGTAATTGAACAAATTGTGGTAACTGGCGAAGCTCTGGGCTATTGCAACTGACTAAAATACCGTTAGCGTGAAGTGCTTTAAACCACTTAGTATTTTCTTGAGCTCGAGACAAGGCTTTATTGCTGATGACGACAAGTAATATGTCTGAATTAAGCTTATCTGTTAACGTTATAAGTTCTTTTGTCGCAGCAGCATTAAGACCTGCTTCAGGGATTTCAAGTTCAATGATTTGTTGGCTTGAAAAAAGGCTTAATGCTTGGCAGCAGTCAAAAACGTCATTCCAATCTAGTTGTTTATCAAGGGTAAATCGTCGTTTTTCAAGAAAGCCTTTCTTTTTGGCATGCTGATTGATTAAATCGCAGCTCTCTTGTAGCAATAAGGGATCATTGCCCATAACAAGGTAGATTGGATATTGCTTACGTTCTAAGTTATCCGCTAATTTATCAGCAAAAATACGCATGATTATTATTGATTCTCTTCCGTAGCTGTTTCGGTATGGTTGCTATCTCCAGGGCTATTTTCGGTTACTTCGGTTGTACTTGTAGTTTGTTCGACATTGTCATCGACCATATCTACTTGGTCAGGGTCTGAGTTTGTTGGAAAGTCTTGTAATGTGTCACGGTTAGATTCGGGCATGACGAGCTGAGCTTTAAGGCGAGCCATTTGACGAATGATTTGCTCTGCAGCTTGCTCTCGCATTTCATCTAAAATCATGTCTTTCTCAACCGACTTAGCTAACGCTGCTAATGGGTTGTCTAAGTAACTTCGGGTTACATTGATTTGGAATGACCTACTGTCGTACCCAGGAACTAATACGCGGTAACTAACGCTATAAGCAAGTTCATATTCGGCTGCACGAGCATTTTGGTAGAGTGATAAGGTTCGATTACTATCGCTTTCGCTAATTAAGTATAAGTTGGCTACGTCAGCAGCGGGCGTGACAATTTCAACACCGTTTAATTTTAATTGCTTTTTCACTTCACGAGTTAGTGTGTTGTAGGAATCAAAACTGGTGACAGAGACATGAGAGACATCTTCAGGTAATAAGTAATTCCCCCGTAAATGAAAACCACATGCGGTCGTGATCATCGCTAAACTGGTGATGATGAGAATACGGAAGTGGGGATTTGAAAACAAATGTGTCACCAAGTTATACCTCTATGAAATAGGATCTATTTGAAAGCTTATCTTATGAGCTTTACTTAAAACGCATAAGATAAGCGTAAGTAAGAGCATTCTTACTTACGCTTGATTTTCATGTATCGAAACGTGTTAGCTTGCTACGATGTTCAACAGTTTTCCTGGTACGTAGATCACCTTACGAATGGTTAAGCCTTCTGTGAATTTAGTAACGTTCACATCATTTAGGCCAATTTCTTCAATTGCTTCTTTCGTAATATCTGCTGGAACGGTCAACTTAGCACGTAACTTACCATTCACTTGAACGATGATGAGCTTTTCATCTTCTACCAATGCTTTTTCATCAAACGTTGGCCATACGCAGTTATCGACATCTGATTCACCTAATACGTTCCATAATTCATGACAAATATGTGGCGTCATTGGGTAAAGCATACGTACAACGGCTTTTAAAGCTTCATCAAGAATTGCGCGATCTTGGGCGTTTTCTTGTGGTGCTTTACCTAGCTTGTTCATTAATTCCATGATAGCAGCGATGGCAGTGTTGAAAGTCTGACGACGGCCAACATCATCGCTTACTTTAGCAATGGTTTTATGAACGTCACGACGCAGCGCTTTTTGATCACCTGTTAACGCTGCAGCATCTAATGCTTCAACGTCACCTTTAGAAGTATGCTCACCAATGAGTTTCCATACACGACGTAGGAAGCGGTTCGCACCTTCTACACCAGATTCTTGCCATTCCAGCGTCATATCAGCAGGAGAAGCAAACATCATGAATAAACGAACGGTATCTGCACCGTATTTATCAACCATTTCTTGTGGATCGATACCATTGTTTTTCGACTTAGACATCTTGATCATGCCTGAGTGTTCAACGTTACGACCTTGGTTATCAATGGCTGTTTCAATGCGGCCTTTACCATCACGTTCAACGGTTACATCTGTTGGTGCAATCCACTCTTTAGTGCCTTTTTCATTGGTGTGGTAGAAAGCATCCGCTAGTACCATACCTTGACAAAGCAGTTGCTTGAACGGCTCATCAGAAGTTACGTAACCTGCATCACGTAATAATTTGTGGAAGAAGCGTGAGTACAATAGGTGCATACAAGCGTGTTCAATACCGCCCACATATTGATCGACAGGTAGCCAGTAGTTGGCTTTTTCTGGGTCTAGAATGTCGTCAGCTTGTGGAGAACAGTAACGTGCGTAGTACCAAGAAGATTCCATAAAGGTATCAAAGGTATCGGTTTCACGTAGTGCATGTTCGCCATTGAAAGTGGTTTCTGCCCAAGCTTTGTCAGCTTTAATTGGGCTGGTTACGCCATCCATTACTACATCTTCAGGTAGGATAACCGGAAGTTGGTCAGCCGGAACAGGATGTACTTCACCATCATCTGTGGTCACCATTGGAATTGGCGCGCCCCAGTAACGTTGACGAGATACGCCCCAGTCACGTAGACGGAAGTTAACGGTTTTCTTACCTTTACCTTCAGTTTCTAATTTCGCTGCGATGGCATCAAAAGCCTCTTGGAAATCTAGGCCATCGAATTCGCCTGAATTGAATAACTTACCTTTCTCAGTGTAAGCCGCTTCAGAAACGTCTGGTTGGTTGCCTTCTTCATCTAGAATAACCGCTTCGATGTTTAGACCGTATTTAGTGGCAAATTCAAAATCACGTTGGTCGTGAGATGGAACCGCCATTACTGCACCTGTGCCGTAATCCATTAATACAAAGTTAGCCACATAAACTGGCACTTCTTTGCCGTTTAATGGGTGAATGGCAGTCAGGCCAGTATCCATGCCTTTCTTTTCCATTGTTGCGAGTTCAGCTTCAGCAACTTTGGTGTTTTTACATTCTTCACAGAATGCCGCAAGATCTGGGTTATTTTGTGCTGCAATGGTTGCCAGTGGGTGGCCAGCGGCAATACCTACGTAAGTCACCCCCATCAGCGTATCAGGACGTGTGGTATACACTTCAAGATCAGCTTGGTCTTTTACTTTAAAGGTTAGCTCAACGCCTTCAGAGCGGCCAATCCAGTTGCGCTGCATGGTTTTAACCATTTCAGGCCAACCGTGTAGGTTATCCAGATCGTCTAATAGCTCTTGTGCGTATTCAGTGATTTTAATAAACCATTGTGGAATTTCTTTTTGTTCTACAGGAGTATCACAACGCCAGCAGCAACCGTCTTCGACTTGCTCGTTAGCAAGAACGGTCATGTCGTTTGGACACCAGTTAACTGAAGAGGTCTTTTTGTAAACTAAGCCTTTTTCATACAGCTTGGTGAAGAACTCTTGTTCCCAACGGTAGTATTCAGGTGTACAAGTCGCAAACTCACGGTTCCAGTCATAACCAAAGCCTAATAGTTTAAGCTGGTTTTTCATGTATTCGATGTTTTCGTAAGTCCACGGCGCTGGCGCAGTTTTGTTTTTCACCGCAGCATTTTCAGCCGGTAAGCCAAACGCATCCCAGCCAATAGGTTGCATGACGTTTTTGCCTTGTAGACGCTGGTAGCGAGAAACAACATCACCGATAGTGTAATTACGAACGTGCCCCATGTGCAGGCGGCCACTTGGGTAAGGGAACATAGACAAGCAGTAGAATTTTTCTTTGCTTGGATCTTCTGTTACTTCAAATATTTTGCTGTCATCCCAGTGTTGTTGAACCTTTGGCTCAATGTCTTGAGGATTATAATGTTCTGATAATTTCACTTTATGCTCTTGCATCGATGATATCCGGTAATCGTAGATTTGTGAGATCGGTTAAAACCGATAATACTTGATCAGCATAGAATACCTTAAAGGGGTTGCGCACAACAATAGGCAATGTGACCCTATCCCCATATATAGAAGTAACAAGATGGTCAAGGAGAGTAATATGTCAAAGCGTAATCAAGACTATAAAAAGCTGTTAGAAGAGATTATTGAAAGCTTAAAGCATACGCCGGAAGAGCTAAATAAAGCGCTCGATACTCCCAAGAAAATGTGGCAAGCGACTAAAGACATGACTAAAGATGAGTACGCGCTTATTAGTCGATATGTGAAATCGGATCTTAAAGAGTTTGCGGAAAATTATGAAAAAGACAAAGAAGCGATAGCTAATGACCCATTTAGAGACGTTATTGCGGAATCTATTTGGCAAGGCTTACTTGATATTACCGATAAGACCCAAATTGAGTGGATGGAAGTGTTTCAAGATATTGAGCATAAGGGGCTTTATGAAGCTGGCGATGTGATCGGGTTAGGTGCGTTAGTTTGTGAAAAATGCGGACACCGACAAGAGCATACGCATCCTTGTGAAATTACGCCATGCATTGAATGTGGTAATAATGCCTTTACCCGAGTGCCACTAAAGCCTTAATACCAAAGTTTTCATTACTTTATTCCTGTAATTTTCGGTTTAATTACCGTTATCTTAGGGACGGTGTTTCTGGTGCCAATGATGGCATCTTAATCACTAATTTTGCTTTGAAATAGATATAACTATATCCATACCCGTAAACGGTATATATAAAACCTAGTAATTTGAAATTTACTAGGTTTTGTTCTTTTTATTTGATGGAAGACCGATCAAGTTAAATTAAATGCTAAATCGTAATATAAGCAAACTTTTATCCTTGTTCGGTCTTTCCAAAGAAAGGTGGCGTATTTGGAAGGAGATTAGTTACCTTATTTACTCTTTTCTTGATATTTTGAATAGAAGAAAGCAAAACCAATACCGATAAAACTCCACAAATAAAGAAGCCATGATCCTAATGTGCGATAAGGTGTATTTCCTGACGTTGATTCTACTTCGGCTCTAAGTACTTCTGTTTGGAATTGTGGCACTTGCTTAATGATTTTACCTTGGTAATCAGTAACGGCAGTGACACCATTGTTGGTAGCCCGAATTAATGGCTTACCTAACTCTAAAGCGCGCATACGGGCAATTTCCATGTGCTGTAGTGGGCCAATTGAATGACCAAACCAAGCATCATTAGAAAGCGTCAGAATAAAATCGGTATCTGCGGTTATGTTTTGACGAACTTGTTCATTAAAGATAATTTCATAACAAAGTGCCGCTAATAAATGACGACCATGAGCAATTAAATTGGGTTGAATAAAACTACCACGTTGGAATGATGACATGGGTAAATTAAAGAAAGGGGCAATTGGGCGCAATAAATCCCCAAAAGGAACAAATTCACCAAAAGGTAATAAGTGATGTTTGTTATATCTAATTTCTGAGTCGTAATCGTAGGGTGCCGATTTTTTATCGCCGAGAGTGAGTATGCTGTTGTAATACGCCCCCATAGAATCTTGGGAAATAACTCCTGTTATGAGTGTTGTATTATTTTGGCGTGCAGCGGTATCCAAGTTTCTAAGAAATGCTGGAAGTTCTTGCTCTAAAGCTGGAATAGCGGCTTCAGGCCAAATAACAATATCTGCATCCCAGTTAGCACGACTCAAGTCTGTATATTTCATCAAAGTCGGCCAGCGATGACTGGGGATCCATTTCATTTTTTGGTCAATATTACCTTGGATCAAAGCAAAAGAGGTTTTGCTGGCAGGGTTTGGCTTAACCCATTGTACTTGATTTAAGCCGTAACTAAGCGCAAAAATTCCCACAGGAAGCAGCATATATTGCCATTTACGAGCCAATGTAAGGTAGGCCAAACTACCCGCTATTAACCATAATGAAAGCGTAATGGCTTCGACTCCGGATACTGGAGCAAAACCATTGAGCGGACTATCGATTTGGCTATAACCGAGCCATAGCCAAGGAAAACCTGTCATCACCCAACCACGTAACCATTCAGTTAGAAGCCAAATGATCGGTGCTGCAATGAATAAACGACGGCGATTAGCTTGTGGGAAAAAGCGGTTTAATACACCACCGAAGATGGCAGGATAAATCGATAAGTAGGCCACCAGCAAGGACATTAGGGTCGCACTGGCAATTTTAGGCATGCCACCAAAGGTATCAATGCTGACATGAACCCAATTTATACCCGTTCCAAATTGTCCAAGCCCCCAGAAAAAAGCAACCCAAAAACCTGCTTTTGCTGATTGTTTATGCAGTAGGAGTAAAAGAATGAATGGACTTAAAATGGCGATAGGCCAATAAGAGAATGGAGCGAAGGCAAGAGTTGTAGTTGCGCCAACAAAAGCGGCCAATAAAGGCCGCCTTACGCGCGGAGTCCAATTTTTATTCATAAGTTAAAATGGCTTCACAGTCTAATTATCTTGAGTTTCTGGCTCAAGGTTGGTTTCCGAATTATTCGGTATAGTGACTTGTAATTGAATGACTTTTCGGTTATCTGAAGCGGTGACTTTAAAAACATAGCCATCAATTTCAACTATTTCGCCACGTTCAGGTAAATGACCAAATGCCAGTGTGACTAAACCACCAACGGTATCAACTTCTTCATCACTGTATTTAGTGTTGAATGCGTCATTAAAATCATCAATGTCAGTTAATGCCTTTACTGAGAAGGTATGTTTACTTAGTTGACGAATATCTGCAGATTCTTCATCGTCGAATTCATCTTCGATTTCGCCAACAATTTCTTCTAGGATATCTTCAATGGTGATCAAACCCGATACACTACCAAATTCATCGACAACAATGGCCATATGGTAACGTTCTTCACGAAATTCTTTTAATAGTCTATCAACGCGTTTACTTTCTGGAACCACTACAGCAGGGCGGACGACTTCGCTTAAAATAAATGGCGTGCTATCCGAAACTAAATAACGCAATAAATCCTTGGCAAGTAAAATACCTTCGATATGATCTTTGTCCTCGTTAATCACTGGGTAACGAGAGTGTGTTGCCTCAATAATTAAGGTTGCGAGAGAATCAAGATCGTAATCACGGTTTATGGTGACCATTTGTGAGCGTGGGATCATAATATCACGCACTCGCATCTCAGAAATTTCCATCACTCCTTCGAGCATATCTCGTGTATCAGGGTCGATAAGATCGTTTTCCTCTGAATCACGGAATACTTCGACCAGCTCTTGTCGATCTTTTGGATCGGCTTGAAATAGGTGAGCTAAGCGATCGAAGAAGGACTTTCTACTGGGACCTTCTGATTTATCGTTGCCTTCCGAGTGGGAAGGTGAGTTACTGTCGTTCATGTCTACTCTTTCGTCGTTACTATCAAAAGCGGATAGCGCGCTATAGACGGAAGAAAAGACGTTGTCTTCCTCCCTTTAGATTGTTTCATTATTCTTTTTCTGAAAGATAAGGATCATCGAAACCGAGTTTTTGTAGGATTTCGGTTTCTAAACTTTCCATTTCTTCTGCTTCATCATCATCGATATGATCATAACCTAACAGATGAAGAGAGCCGTGTACAACCATATGAGCCCAGTGAGCATTCAATGGTTTCTTTTGTTCTTTAGCTTCTGTTTCAACGACTTCTTTACAAATAATTAAATCACCAAGTAAATCAATTTCAATTTCCGGCGGTGCTTCAAAAGGAAACGATAGCACATTCGTTGGCTTGTCTTTACCTCGGTAATCACGATTTAACTGCTGACTTTCTTCTTGCTCAACAATACGAACGGTGACTTCTGCTTGTGGTTGAAATAGGGTAATAGCAGAGTTTAACCATTGTTGTAATTCACCTTCACTTGGAAGGTATTCTGTATTTTCGACTGCAATTTGGAGATCGAGTTCAATCGTCATAATCTGCCCAGTTTTACGTTATTCAGAATCAGTGTTTTGTTGTTTATTCGTTACTGCATTAGATTGAGCATTTGACGCCGAAAATAAGGCAGCAGCTTGAGCTTCGCGTTGTTCTCTTTCTTTACGATGGCGTATCTCAATTTCTTTTTTTTCTTTTAAGTCTTGTGCTTCCCATTTTTCATACGCGTTAACAATACGCGCAACCACGGGGTGTCGAACTACATCATCAGCTAGGAAGAAGTTAAAGCTAATATCATCTACATCAGAAAGCACTTCAATGGCATGACGAAGGCCTGAACGTGCACCACGAGGCAAGTCTATTTGAGTCACATCACCGGTGATCACTGCACGAGAGTTAAAGCCGATACGGGTTAAGAACATTTTCATTTGTTCGACCGTGGTATTTTGACTTTCATCTAAAATGATAAATGCATCATTCAAAGTACGACCACGCATATAGGCCAGTGGTGCGACTTCAATTACATTACGTTCAATTAACTTTTCAACGCGTTCAAAACCAAGCATTTCGAATAAAGCATCATAAAGTGGGCGCAGGTAGGGATCGACCTTCTGGCTTAGATCTCCGGGTAAGAAGCCGAGTTTTTCACCAGCTTCAACCGCAGGGCGGGTCAAAAGAATACGACGTACTTCTTGACGCTCTAGTGCATCAACCGCAGCCGCAACCGCTAGGTAGGTTTTACCTGTACCGGCAGGCCCAATACCAAAGGTTATATCATGAGTCACTATATTGACTAAGTATTGGCCTTGATTTGGTGTACGAGGTTTAATTACGCCTTTTTTAGTTTTGATAAAGACTTCTTTACCATATTCCATCGGCTGTTCTTGGTGTTGCTCAAGAATGCCGGATTCTTTCACTACTAAGTGAATTTGTTCTGGCTCTAAATCTGGAATCGTGCCTCGTACAGGGGCCGTATCGACATACAAATCTTTGATAATATCTAAAGCAGCAGCGGCAGTATGAGGCTTGCCAGTAATGGTGAAAAAGTTGCTGCGATGATTAATTTCAACGCCTAAGCGACGTTCAAGGTGTTTGATATTGTCATCAAAAGGGCCACAAAGGCTCGAAAGTCTGTGGTTATCGGAAGGTTCTAGGTTTACTTCAAGCGTTACGATTTTATTGCTCACGTTTTCCCTCGCTATAAGCGGTTCGGACTTTCACATTAGCCAGTCGAACCGCTTTGTTTAACTTATATTTTTATAAGATGGTGTTAGGGCGTGAAAGTAACAACCCCTAATTCATCTTCTTTGCGTGTTTTTTTCATCATCTCTGCTGGAGACACGATAGAACGTAGACCCATTTCAGCTTCTGTTCTGACCAAATTACCACGCAATGAGTTCGGTAAGACTTCGGTGATTTCGACATCTACAAACTGACCAATTAAATCGGGTGAGCCTTCAAAGTTAACCACACGGCTATTTTCAGTACGGCCACTTAATTGCATCAGATCTTTCTTCGAAGGTCCTTCAACTAAAATGCGCTGCTCTGTACCTAACATTAAGCGAGAGTATCGCATAGCTTGGGAATTTATTTGTTGCTGAAGCTCATACAATCTTTCTTTCTTCTCTGACTCTGGCGTATCACATGGATAATCCGCTGCAGGAGTACCAGGACGAGGAGAGTAGATAAAGCTAAAGCTCATATCAAAATCAACATCTTTAATCAGCTTCATGGTATCAGCGAAATCTTGTTTAGATTCACCAGGGAAGCCAATAATAAAGTCGGAGCTGATTTGAATATCAGGGCGAGCTTTACGTAATTTACGGATGATAGATTTGTATTCAATCGCGGTATGAGGACGCTTCATCATGGTTAAAATACGATCGGAACCACTTTGAACCGGCAAGTGTAAGAAGCTGACCAGCTCAGGCGTATCTTCGTAGACAGCAATGATATCATCGGTAAACTCAAGAGGGTGGCTTGTAGTAAAGCGCACGCGATCGATGCCATCGATAGAAGCTACTAAACGAAGAAGTTCTGCAAATGAGCAGATTTCTCCATCGTACATGGCGCCGCGATAAGCATTTACGTTTTGACCCAACAAGTTTACTTCGCGAACCCCTTGCTCGGCGAGTTGAGCGATTTCGTATAAAACATCATCGAGTGGACGACTGACTTCTTCACCGCGAGTATAAGGTACGACGCAGAAAGTACAGTATTTCGAACAGCCTTCCATGATTGAAACAAAGGCGGTAACCCCATCAGCTTTCGGCTCTGGTAAATTATCAAACTTCTCAATTTCAGGGAAAGAGATGTCCATTACTGGGCCAGATTTACTCTGTGATTGCTTGATCATTTCAGGTAAGCGGTGCAGTGTTTGTGGGCCAAAGATAACATCGACAAATGGCGCACGTTGACGGATATGGTCGCCTTCTTGGGTCGCCACACAACCGCCGACACCAATCACTACCCCTTCTTTTTTGTCTTTTAGTGTTTTCCAACGACCAAGCTGGTGGAAAACTTTCTCTTGTGCTTTTTCACGAATCGAACATGTATTGAGTAATAATACATCTGCTTCCGCTGGATCTTCGGTTAACTCGTATCCATTTGCGGCATTAAGTAGGTCGGCCATTTTCGATGAATCGTACTCGTTCATCTGACAGCCCCAAGTTTTAATTAGCAGTTTCTTACTCATTTCACATTCGCTCGTATTAAATCAGTGTTGGGTTGAGCTTTTGCTCATCGTTCTGCTATGTTTGGCCAATCTAAAAGCAGGCTCAAATCTAGCAAGCCGCATATTGTACTGGTTTAAATGCAACCTGACCAGATCTTACATAGAACAAAGCTTCCTTGGTAGTATAGACCTGTTTTTATTAATGGAATGTTTGCACTAAAATGGAATAACTTGAGTATCTTGGCTGAAAATTAACTTGAAAGGCGTAGAATATCGAAATCGATTCATTGTGAGATTAAATATGATTAAGTTTGATGTTGTCATCGTTGGTGGCGGTATGGTTGGCGCTGCATTGGCTGTTGGATTAGCAAAGCAAAAGAAGAACGTTGCTATAATTGAAGGTGTAAAACCAGAAGCTTACAATGATATGCAACCCATGGATTTAAGAGTTTCAGCTATATCAAAAGCCTCGGTTGATTTACTTGTGCAACTTGGCGCGTGGAATTCAATTGAATCAAAGCGTGTCTGCCCGTATTTAGGTCTTGAAACATGGGAGCATCCAGAATGTAGAACACGCTTTCATGCTCATGATCTAGGTTTAGACAAATTGGGTTATATGCTGGAAAATCGGTTAATGCAGTTAGGACTTTGGGAGCAATTTGATCAATATTCAAACCTAACAGTACTGTGCCCTGAGAGCTTACATCATATTCAATTTGGTAATGATTCGAATACCATCCATCTTGATTCAGGGAAAATTCTTGAAGCGAGTTGGGTGGTTGGCGCCGATGGTGCCCACTCTAAAGTGCGTCAGCAAGCCAATATTGGTATTACTGCATGGGATTACCGACAACGCTGTATGTTAATCAATGTAGAGCTACCATCGTTAGATAATGATGAATTACGTGATACAACCTGGCAGTGGTTTACACCAAGTGGGCCTCGGTCTTTTTTACCTTTAGCGCCGTCTGTTAATGGGACGCAGCAAGGTTCATTGGTTTGGTATGATAGCCCTAAAAGAATTAAGCAGCTTCAAGCTATGTCGCCAGAAGCACTTAGAAGAGAAGTGTTAAAAGCGTTTCCAGCGGAACTTGGTGATATTAAGGTACTGCAAGCTGGTTCTTTTCCATTAACACGACGTCATGCTCATAGTTATTACGCTAACCGATGTGTTGTGATTGGCGATGCCGCTCATACCATCAATCCACTGGCAGGGCAGGGGGTTAATTTAGGGTTTAAAGATGTTGCGACGTTACTTGATACCATTGCCGATAAGGGGCTAGCTTCTCAAGCCGCTTTTGTTGATTATCAGAGGCAGCGCCGCCCAGATAATTTGTTAATGCAATCTGGAATGGATTTCTTTTATAAAGCGTTTAGCAATGATATTGGCCCATTAAAGTTGGTTCGTAATCTTGTTCTAAAAGCGGCAGATCACTCTGGTGACATTAAGAAACAGGTACTAAAGTATGCGCTCGGGTTATAAAAAACAGATTAAAACGATCGTTAGTTGGTCTTCGGGTAAAGATTCTACTCTGACGTTAATCCGTCTAATGGCGGATCCGGATTATGATGTTGTCGGCTTATTTACCACTTATGTTGATGATGAAGTACCCTTTCAAGCAACCCCTCTGGCTGTCGTTCGTGAACAAGCAAAATTGACTAATTTGCCATTGATCGAAATTGCTCTTCCCGACGTATTTCCAAATAATGATATCTATCAAAGTACCGTCATTGCGGGGTTGAAAAATAGCGGTTTAAGTTTTGAATCTATCGCATTTGGTGATTTATTTTGTAATGGCATTATGGAATATCGTCAACGTTTTTTAGAACCGGCCGGTTGGCGATGTATTTTTCCTTTAATAGCTCAAGGCAGTGACAAACTGGCTAAAGAAATTATTTATTCTGGTATTCGTACAATGATAATAACGGTAGATACCCAGCAGTTAAATAAAGAATTTTGCGGCCGTTTGTATGACCAATCATTATTAGAACAATTACCAGAATCATGTGACCCATGCGGTGAAAATGGTGAATTCCACACTTTAGTGGTTTCAGCCCCCTGTTTTAATGGTGAACTTGAATTGATACTTGGTAGCGTTGAAGATAATGGACGGTTTCATTATCAACGCTACCATTTAGGCCAAACTCACTTGCATCAATGATAACGTGTCATTACCGAGTTTGTCGCAATATCAATCATAGAATGCCACGCAAACAGGGGCGGTCATTAAGGCACTTTGACCTGTTTTTATTAATTCACCAGTAGATGGATCACGTTTAAAACTCGTTATATTACCGCTATTTTGGTTAGTCACTACAAGCCATTTTCCACATGGTGAAATAGCAAAATCTCTAGGGAAGTCACCGCCACAATCGATAGAATCAAGATAATTTAGATTACCTGTTTGATCGTCGAACTTGAAATAGCTGATGATGTTTTGTCTACGCCCAGTTAAATAAACAAACTTGCAATCAGGTGATAGTTTTATTGCTCCACCTGCTTGTCCATTTGGTGTGTTAGGAAAAGCAGCTTGGCTATGGCTAATTTCCCATTTGCCGTTATTTTTCTTTAATGTTACTAGTTGTTCTGAAATCTCACACAATAATAATGCAATGTCTTCGGTCTGGTTAAACACGATATGACGTGGTCCACTAGAGTGAGGGAGTTGTACTTCTTGTCTATTAGCGATTGAGAATAAAGCCTTATTTTTATCATACGGATAAAATACGACTTTATCGTGCCCTAAATCAACACTGACGAGTACTTTACTATGATCAAGAATAAAAGCTTGGTGAGCGTGGGAAAGGGGCTGTGAGTGGCCTAATAATTGGCTATCAATGGTTTGATTTTTATCAGTAATAATTAAAGATTCATTGCATTGGAAAACATCAATATGGCCACTACCGTATTGAGCGGTAGTCACTAAATGATGCTTTTGACTGACGGCCACATAGCAAGGCGCGTCTCCAGTAAGTCCAGACTTTGATAAATAACGAAAGTGACTATTGGATAAGACATATTGTTCAAGGGTTGGTGATTGCGCTTGATTCACTTCGGCAATGACGGTAATAGTCTCTCCAAAGAGATGGAAATAAGACGGATTAGCAAGTTTAATTGACGTAGGTATTAGCTTCAAATCGCCATCTTGGGTATTAAGGGTAGCCTTATATAGGCCTGTCGATTCATCATTTGGTGTATAACCACTTACGAGTAAAGAGAGTATGTCCACATTGATCCTTTTATATTCAAATAAATCGCTACTGAATAGTGCAATAAATCGATGTGGAATGAAATCAAGTTATATTAGTTACTGGTGATGTATCGAAAAAACAACCATGTCACAGCATAGAAACAATGCTATCTGTTTGATTAAGATATGAAATAAATAGAAGGGCATGGAAACAACAAAACCCACATAAAGTGGGTTTTGTTGTAAATAATGGTGCGGTCGGAGAGACTTGAACTCTCACACCTTACGGCGCCAGAACCTAAATCTGGTGCGTCTACCAATTCCGCCACGACCGCAAACTCGTGACTAAGGATTAAATCCTCAGTTTTCTCGATAAAAAAGCAAGTTGATTGGTTAAGCTTGCTTTTTCGAGAAAAGATTCTCAAAAATAAGATTCGTTATAAAAAATGGCTGGGCTACCTGGATTCGAACCAGGGAATGCTGGCATCAAAAGCCAGTGCCTTACCGCTTGGCGATAGCCCAACAGGGATGGATTACCATCATTAATAATGGTGCGGTCGGAGAGACTTGAACTCTCACACCTTACGGCGCCAGAACCTAAATCTGGTGCGTCTACCAATTCCGCCACGACCGCAAACTCGTGACTAAGGATTAAATCCTCAGTTTTCTTGATAAAAAAAGCAAGCTGATTGGTTAAGCTTGCTTTTTCAAGAAACGATTCTCAAAAAAAATAAGATTCGTTATAAAAAATGGCTGGGCTACCTGGATTCGAACCAGGGAATGCTGGCATCAAAAGCCAGTGCCTTACCGCTTGGCGATAGCCCAACAGGGATGGATTACCATCATTAATAATGGTGCGGTCGGAGAGACTTGAACTCTCACACCTTACGGCGCCAGAACCTAAATCTGGTGCGTCTACCAATTCCGCCACGACCGCAGCGCTTCTTAGTGATAAGAAGAATACATAGTTATTAAAATAATTGGATAATTTTAATAACGTTATAAGTAATGGCTGGGCTACCTGGATTCGAACCAGGGAATGCTGGCATCAAAAGCCAGTGCCTTACCGCTTGGCGATAGCCCAACAAATAATGGTGCGGTCGGAGAGACTTGAACTCTCACACCTTACGGCGCCAGAACCTAAATCTGGTGCGTCTACCAATTCCGCCACGACCGCAAAACCGTGCTAGCTAATTTATCTTAAGATAAAGGCTAGTTCTCGATGTTATTTACTAAACGAACTGGAGAAGTTTAGTTATCGAGTAACGACATTCCTAAAAAAGGCAATCGTATAAAATATGGTGGCTACGACGGGATTCGAACCTGTGACCCCATCATTATGAGTGATGTGCTCTAACCAACTGAGCTACGTAGCCATGTGTTACTGAGTAACTTTATGAGCCGGGAAGTATAACTAAATATACTTTCGACTTCCAGTCTCGAAATTATATTTCGAGGTGCGAATGTTGAAATATAAACATTCGTAAAAAATGGCTGGGCTACCTGGATTCGAACCAGGGAATGCTGGCATCAAAAGCCAGTGCCTTACCGCTTGGCGATAGCCCAACAGAGATGGATTACCATCATTAACAATGGTGCGGTCGGAGAGACTTGAACTCTCACACCTTACGGCGCCAGAACCTAAATCTGGTGCGTCTACCAATTCCGCCACGACCGCAAAACCGTGTTAGCTGATTTATCTTAAGATAAAGGCTAATTCTCGATATTATTTACTAAACGAACTGGAGAAGTTTAGTTATCGAGTAACGACACTCCTAAAAAAGGACAGTCGTATAAAATATGGTGGCTACGACGGGATTCGAACCTGTGACCCCATCATTATGAGTGATGTGCTCTAACCAACTGAGCTACGTAGCCAAACTGAAGTTTTCACCTCTGTTTCATCACAATAACTCTGCGATGAGAACGGAGCGCATTATGCGGATTAGGCTGGTAAGCGTCAATAGTTTTTTTGAATAAATCAGCCAAAATGAATTGTTCGCACTTTTTTTAAACAAAAAGTGTTATTTGTGAACAAAACCATAGGTTATAACGTGAAATTAATAATGAGCCGATATTAGTTACATATGGCATAAGTGCAATGTAAAAAGCCAGTGTAGGTCACTGGCTTTGGTGTTTTTTTTAATGTAAGAGCATTGATTTATACGTTAAAACGAAAGTGAACGACATCACCATCTTTAACGATGTAATCTTTACCTTCTAAACGCCATTTTCCGGCTTCTTTTGCGCCACTTTCACCTTTAAATTGAATGAAATCTTCATAGGCAATAACTTCTGCACGGATGAAGCCTTTTTCAAAGTCAGTATGAATTTTTCCTGCTGATTGTGGTGCTGTCGCGCCGACAGGGATAGTCCATGCTCGAACTTCTTGCACACCGGCAGTAAAATAAGTTTGTAGCGCTAATAATTCATAACCCGAACGGATAACGCGGTTTAAACCTGGTTCTTCTATGCCTAAGTCGGCTAGAAACTCATTACGGTCTTCTTCATCTAATTCTGACATTTCAGACTCAATGGCGGCACAAACAGGAACGACAACGGCATTCTCGCCTTTTGCATATTCACGGACCTGTTCTAAGAAAGGATTGTTTTCAAATCCATCTTCATTTACGTTGGCAATGTACATGGTTGGTTTTAACGTTAGGAAGTTTAGGTAGCCAACAGCCGCTAACTCTTCTTTACTCAATTCAACCGAACGCGCCATTCCGCCTTCAGTGAAAACGGGTAATAATTTTTCTAAGACCGTGATTTCATATTTAGCATCTTTATCACCACCTTTTGCTTTTTTCGCTTGGCGTTGAATAGCACGTTCACAACTGTCTAAATCAGCAAGAGCAAGTTCAAGATTGATGATTTCAATATCTTCAATTGGCGCAATACGACCTGCAACATGAACGATATTTTCGTTTTCAAAACAACGTACAACATGGCCAATAGCATCAGTTTCGCGAATGTTAGCTAGGAATTTATTCCCTAAGCCTTCCCCTTTAGATGCGCCAGCAACCAAGCCTGCAATGTCAACAAATTCCATGGTGGTTGGAAGGATGCGTTTAGGGTTAACGATTTCTGCTAGAGCCTCTAGACGAGGATCTGGAACCGGTACGACACCAGTATTTGGTTCGATAGTACAGAAAGGGAAGTTAGCTGCTTCAATACCAGCTTTAGTCAGCGCATTAAATAGAGTAGATTTACCTACGTTAGGTAGACCGACGATTCCACATTTGAAACCCATATTATAAACCTTCTTTCTTTCGGTGGTATTACCGACTTATGTTGTCATTTGATTGTTTTGCTAAATTTGAACTTTTGATGCTTGTTCTATTCGGCTTTAAACGTATGTAAGCGATTCTGTGCTTTGGCAAGATCATCTTTTAGCAGTATGTCTAAACTACGTACGGATTCATCGATTGCCGCATCGAGTAATTCTTGTTCTTTAGTCGGCGCTTTGCCTAGTACATAACCCGCTACGCGATCTTTATGGCCAGGGTGCCCTATACCAATGCGTAAACGGTAAAATTCTTTATTATTGCCTTGTTTAGCGATAATGTCTTTTAAGCCGTTATGCCCACCATGGCCACCACCTTTTTTGAATTTGGCAACGCCTGGAGGTAAATCGAGTTCATCATGCGCGACCATGATCTCTTCTGTTTTTATCTGATAAAATTTTGCGAGTGCCGCGACTGATTTTCCTGACAAGTTCATAAATGTTGTCGGGATAAGAAGGCGTAGATCTTGCCCATGGACCAAGATTCTTCCTGTTAAACCAAAGAATTTACTTTCTTCTTTTAAGTTAACATTATGAACACGTGCAAGCTCTTCCACCACCCATGCTCCAGCATTATGGCGAGTTCTTACATATTCAGGTCCTGGATTAGCAAGGCCAACTAACAATTTGATAGATTGAGTCAAGATCGAGTTCTCTTTGCAAATTTTTAAAGCGCGGCATGATAGCATATTTTCTATCAAGGTGTGCAGCCAAGCAAATAATAAAAAACCACCGCACAAAAGTGCAGTGGTTTTCATAAATGTTGCTATTACGGTGACTTACAAATGACTGAGTAAGGCGTCGTAATTAGTTAAACATTGCAGAAATAGACTCTTCATTGCTAATGCGACGAATCGCTTCAGCTAGCATGCTAGATAACGTTAATTGAGTCACTTTACCTGTTGCTTTCATCTCTTCTGATAATCTAATTGAGTCCGTTACAATGACTTGGTCAATGACAGAATTGGCAATGTTTTGTGCCGCATTTCCTGAGAATACTGGGTGGGTTGCGTAAGCAAATACGCGTTTTGCCCCACGTTCTTTCAATGCTTCAGCCGCTTTACACAAGGTACCACCAGTATCAATCATGTCATCAACGATAACGCAATCGCGATCTTTAACATCACCTATAAGGTTCATAACTTCTGATACGTTTGCACGAGGGCGACGCTTATCAACGATCGCGATGTCCGTATCGTCTAACATTTTTGCTGTTGCACGAGCACGAACAACACCACCAAGATCTGGAGAAACAACCACAGGATCTTCTAAGCCGCGAGATTTCATATCTTCCATTAATACCGGAGTACCAAAGATATTATCAACAGGGACATCAAAGAAGCCTTGAATTTGTTCTGCATGTAAATCGATTGTCAGAACGCGGTCTACACCAACGTTAGACAAAAAGTCAGCAACTACTTTTGCGGTAATTGGCACACGAGACGAGCGAACTCGACGATCTTGGCGTGCGTAGCCAAAGTAAGGAATAACAGCAGTAATACGGCCAGCAGAAGCGCGGCGCATGGCGTCAATCATGACCACCAATTCCATTAGGTTGTCATTGGTTGGTGCACAAGTAGATTGGATAATGAATACATCACTACCACGGACATTTTCATTTATTTTAACAGCGACTTCGCCGTCAGAAAAACGATCAACATCTGCATCACCAAGGGAAATGTATAGACGATCTGCAATACGTTGGGCTAGTTCAGGTGTGGCGTTACCAGCAAATAGCTTCATATCAGGCACGGTGGAAACCTCGGGTTGCGTCCAGTTTTAAATTGAGTTGTTGTCGGCTTGTTTATAGTCAGCCAAAGTCTTATAAAGTGGTGAGATATTCACCCCTTTGGCGATAAAGCCGAAGACACTATTTGAATTTTGTTGTTTGTTGAGCTTGCTTAATATGGATGTGGCTTGTTGCTGAGTGTCGAATTCAGCAAATAGGCAAGACCCCGTTCCAGTCAATCTCGACGGCGCGTATTGTAGCAGCCATGAAAGTTGCTTAGCAACCTCCGGATACAGCAAAGTGACGATTTTTTCGCAATCGTTTTCGTAGGGTTGTTGTAAAAGCGTTGAAAGCTCTCGCTTTGGTGTGTTTCTAGTTAAATTAGGATGTGTGAAAATTTCAGCTGTTGCAATGTTTACATTGGGCTTGATCACTAAATACCATTTTTCTTTTGGGTTCGCCTGGATTAATTGTTCACCGATCCCTTCAGCAAAAGCGGAGTGACCTCGAACAAAAACAGGCACATCCGCACCAAGAGTTAGGCCAAGGTTGGCTAAGGTATTGATTGAGAAATTGAGTGACCATATTTCATTTAATGCGATCAGCGTCGTTGCAGCATTGGACGATCCGCCACCTAATCCTCCTCCCATAGGGAGAGTTTTATTCAATTGAATGTCGACACCTAATGCCGAAGGGACAATGTTCAATGTTTTTTGGGCTTCGATTCTAAGTGCTTCTGCTGCTTTCCAAATCAGATTTTGCTCCAGGCTCACCCCTTTTATTTCAGGGGTGATGGTGAGCTTACCACTTTTATTGGGTGAAAATTGGAGTGTATCTCCATGATCAATAAATTGAAAAAGTGTTTGTAGATCATGATAACCATTCGTGCGGCGGCCTGTGATATACAAAAATAAATTCAGTTTGGCTGGTGCCGGCCATTTTATGTGTGAAATGAAAGAATCGATTTGTTGTGGCATTAAAATATCCATTTACTGATTAGAATCTTAATTTGAGTATTGTCTTGCTCTAAAAATAATTGATTAGGTAATGGCAGCGGCGATTCTTTACCGATATCGGTGGATTGATAACTAAGATAAGAAAGTTTCCACTGGCGGTTATCAATACTTTTTTCAAGGCTCTCAACGGTGTGTGATTGATTATAAGCCACACTATCTGCTTGAGTTGGTAATCCTTTGAGCCAATCTGGAAGCTGGCTTACCGGGATACTTAACCCTGTTAACTTCTTAATTAAATCGTTGGCTTCTTTGGCGGTACGGACCTGACCATCGGAAGTTGTAATCATCGCGCCTGTGGAGGTCATTTGTACCGTTAAGACCGTTTGGCCTAGAAATGAGAGTAGTTTCAATTCGTCATATTGAGAGGCGTGCTTGAGAATGAAATTAAGAGATTGACGATGTTCGGCATCTTTATAGCCAATTTTTCCGGTTACTTTAAAGGTATCGAGCTGTTCTAGTTGTTGTTTATGATTTTGCCAATCAACTGAATAGGCTTCTTGAGTCGGTGGAACACTACTGCAACCAGAAAGAATGATAAGCAAGCAGGTTATTGGAAGCCATGCCGATGTACGGTAAGTTGAACATGATTTTAACAATCGTAGATAGAGACGAGAAAATAATGATACGTCAGTAAAACGAAGAAGAGAGAGGCTTGAGGTCAATGACAAGGTCGCTTCCTTATTGAAGTTCATATAATGGCAATAACTATACCATTCTCTTGCTATGAGTAGCAGCTATATTCCTTATTAGTATAGAGTGCGGTAAAAAACCAACTCATTAAATTTGTTTAAAATCAATTGGTTAGTTTTATTTTTTAACTTGGGAGTTAATAAAAATATCTACCCCTTTCATTCATACAGCCCATCAAGTAAAATTGCGCTTCTTTATTCTTAATTTCAGAGTAGCCCTACTACATGTCCTTGCTTGCTATTGGTATCAATCACAATACAGCGTCGGTTGAGTTGCGAGAGAAAATTGCATTTTCACCAGAGAAACTGTCTGAAGCATTAGCGGAGATAGGGCTAAGTGACACCATAAAAAGCGGTGTGATTGTATCGACATGCAACCGTACTGAAATTTATTGTGATATTCGAAAAGGGGTTCATAAAGGCCATGTTATTGATTGGCTTATGAGTTTCCATCAGGTTGATGCTGAAAAGTTGATGCCAAGTATTTATACCTATGAAGAACAAGCCGCGGTAAGGCATTTAATGCGGGTTGCCTGTGGGTTAGATTCTTTAGTGTTGGGTGAACCTCAAATACTAGGACAAGTCAAACAAGCTTATGCAGCCTCCACCGAACTAAACGCGGTAAATGGTATGACTGAAAAGTTATTCCATAAGGCTTTTTCGGTTGCAAAACGCGTTAGGACCGAAACGGCTATTGGTGGTAGTGCAGTATCAGTTGCTTATGCTGCTTGTATTTTAGCTAAGCAAATTTTTGAATCGATGAAAAATGTTACGGTGCTTTTAGTCGGTGCGGGAGAAACCATTGAATTGGTTGCTAAACATATTTCATCGACCCAATGTAAGAAGATTATTGTGGCTAACCGAACGATAGAGCGAGCAAAATTGTTAGCCGATCAATTTGGTGGTGAAACCATTACTTTATCTGAAATACCCGAACATTTACCTCAAGCGGATATCGTGATTAGCTCAACGGCGAGTCCACTTCCTATTATTGGTAAAGGGATGGTGGAAACTGCGTTGAAAAAACGTAAGCATCAACCGATGTTACTGGTTGATATTGCGGTACCTCGTGATATTGAATCACAGGTCGGTGATCTGGATGATGCTTATCTTTATAGCGTCGATGATCTACAAGGTATAGTGAATAAAAATATCGAACAACGTAAAGTAGAAGCGATTCAAGCTGAAGCGATCGTTTCAGAAGAAAGTGCAGCTTTTATGACGTGGTTACGTTCACTGCAAGCGGTCGACAGTATTCGAGATTACCGACAACATGCCAATGAGATCAAAGAAGATTTATTAGAGCGCAGCCTGAATGCTTTGTCTGCGGGTGGCGACCCTGAAAAGGTGTTGCGAGAATTAAGTAACAAACTCACAAATCGTTTAATCCATACCCCAACGCGCGCCATGCAAGTGGTTGCCGAGCAGGGCGAATCAGAAAAGCTTGCGATTATTCGTCAAAGCCTTGGCCTTGAAGAATGGTAGCTATGCTGAAGTTTCAGATGACCAATATCGATTAACACGCCTTCATTAATACTATACTCAAATTAAAGATAAAATTATGAACTCGTCAATTTTGACCAAATTAGAAACTCTTGTTGAACGTTATGAAGAAGTTCAGCATTTACTTGGCGATCCTGGTGTTATTGGGGATCAAAATAAATTTCGTGCCTTATCGAAAGAATACTCACAGCTTGAAGAAGTGACGAAATGTTTTCAAGCCTACCAACAAGCACAAGAAGACTTAGACGCTGCTGAAGAAATGGCGCAAGAAGACGATGCTGAAATGCGTGAAATGGCGCAAGATGAAATCAAAGAATCAAAAGCGGCAATCGAACGCCTTGAAGCTGAGCTACAAATCTTATTATTACCGAAAGATCCAAATGATGATCGTAACTGTTTCTTAGAAATTAGAGCGGGTGCCGGTGGTGATGAGGCGGGAATCTTCGCGGGTGATTTGTTCCGCATGTACAGCCGCTTTGCGGAAAAGAAAGGCTGGAAAATTGAAGTGATCAGCAGTAATGATGCTGAACATGGCGGTTATAAAGAAATGATCGCTAAAGTTAATGGCGATGGCGCCTATGGCGTATTGAAGTTTGAATCTGGTGGACATCGAGTACAACGTGTTCCCGCGACTGAATCGCAAGGTCGTGTTCATACTTCTGCGTGTACCGTTGCTGTTATGGCCGAGATTCCAGAAGCTGAGATCCCAGAAATTAAAGCGTCTGATTTGAAAATTGATACCTTCCGTTCATCCGGCGCTGGTGGTCAACATGTTAACACCACTGACTCAGCGATTCGGATCACTCACTTACCAACTGGTACCGTTGTTGAGTGTCAAGATGAACGTTCTCAGCATAAAAATAAAGCCAAAGCGATGGCGGTTCTTGCTGCTCGTATTATTAAAGCAGAAGAAGAAAAGCGTGCAGCAGCAGAGTCAGATACTCGTCGTAATTTATTAGGTTCTGGTGACCGCAGTGACCGTATTCGCACTTATAACTATCCACAGGGCCGCGTGTCTGATCACCGTATTAACTTAACAGTTTACCGTTTAAATGAAGTGATGGAAGGGGATTTGCAAAGCTTAATTGACCCTGTGATTCAAGAACATCAAGCCGATCAGCTTGCTGCTTTGTCAGAAAACCATTAATTGTTGAAACGTTATGATAAGCATTGAAGTGAACTTGCAAGCGGCTATTCAGGCTTTTATTAGCAGCGGTAGCCATAGCCCAGCCCTTGATGCTACGGTACTGATGTGCCATGTGTTAGATAAACCAAGAAGTTATTTGCTTACATGGCCAGAGCGTTTGATTGAGCCTAAGCAACAGTTACAGTTTGATGCCTTGATAACCAAACGAGTGGCCGGTGAGCCGATTGCTTATCTTATCGGCGAGCGAGAGTTTTGGTCTTTACCACTAGAGGTATCAACCTCAACGTTGATACCACGAGCTGATACGGAACGTTTAGTCGAGCTAGCCATTGAGAAAGTATCCTTACTTGATGGTGATATTCTTGATTTGGGCACAGGAACGGGCGCTATTGCATTGGCGCTGGCTTCAGAGTTTCCTTCTCGTAAAGTACTAGGTGTGGACTTACAGCTAGAAGCTCAACAACTTGCGACTCGAAATGCGAAAAAATTGAATATTATTAATGCACACTTCGTACAAGGCAGTTGGTTTACACCAATAGAGGCTTCTAACCAGTTTGCTTGCATTGTGAGTAACCCTCCGTACATTGATAAAATGGATCCTCATTTAGAACAAGGTGATGTTCGTTTTGAGCCATTGACCGCATTAGTGGCTGAAGAAAAGGGCTTAGCTGATTTACGACATATTGCTGACCAATCGAGAAAGTTTTTAAAAAAAGAAGGTTGGTTATTGATGGAGCATGGGTTTGAGCAAGGTGAAGCCGTACGAGCTATTTTAGCCCAATACGGGTATCAGTTTATTAGTACTGAGCAAGATTATGGCCATAATGATCGAGTATCATTAGGCTGCTGGCAATGAAATAAAGCGTCTATGTAGAATAGATATTTCGATCTGCGTTATGCGATCTAAAACAATAAGAGAAAAGCAATGTTATATACCTCGATGAAGCACATACATTTACTCGCCATTGCGCTGAGTGTTTTATTTCTTACTGTTCGATATATTTTGATGATGATGGACTCACCATTATTACAAAAGAAATTTTTTAAAGTGACACCACATGTCGTTGATACCATATTACTCGCTTCAGGTATTTCTTTAATATTTATCACAGGATTTATTCCTTTTACCGCCGCCGGGGCTTGGCTAACTGAAAAAATCACTTGCGTACTTGTGTATATCGCACTGGGTTTTGTGGCTTTGAAACTTGGCAGAACTAAGTTAATTCGCAGTGTCGCTTTCTTTGGTGCCTTAGGTTGGTTGTATTGGGCTGCGCATCTTGCGATGACAAAAGTTCCAACCCTGTAATTGAATTCAATAAGTACTTTGGAAAATAATGAGTGATATAGAGTTTTTTGATCAAGATCTGGATGAATGCACCTTAATTGAAGGGGCGGTAGCTCTCATTTACCAAATTTTCCCAGAAACCGATAAACAATGGATTATGCTAACCTTAGATTCAATGTTTGATGAACTCGAACATTCGTTAGTTCATGAACAAAACGAAAAGCAGAAGTTTGAATCTTTCCTTCGTTATTTTTATCATGAGTGGAAGTTTCACGGTGATAGCGAAGAATTTTTTAACTCGGAAAATACGCGTATTGATTCGGTTTTAAAACGTCGTAAAGGCATACCCGTTAGTTTAGGTGCTTTGTTATTGTATTTTGGTGAGCGTTTAGGTTTCCCTATAGAGGGGGTGACTTTTCCAAGCCAATTTATAGTTAAAGTATGTTGGCATAATGAACCAGCGTTATACATCAACCCATTTAATGGGGAGTATGTCTCTAAATCTATTTTACGTGCTTGGTTAATTGGCCACGATGGACCATTAGCTAGATTAAAACCCAAAGATTTAGTGACTTCGGACAACCCAACCACATTAGGTCGTTGGTTAGCTGTTATTAAAAGTGCCTTGCTACGAGAAGACAATTTTACACAAGCACTAACCTGCACGGATATCGCATTAAGTTTTGTGCCAGATGATCCTTATGAAATCCGTGATAGAGGTTTTATTTATCAACAGCTAGATTGCCATCAAATGGCGGCTGATGATTTTCAGTACTTTATAGACAATTGCCCTGAAGACCCTTCATCTGAAATTTTAAAACTTCAGGTGAATGCTTTAAGTGGTAACCACGTAACTATTCACTAACGCTCAACTCGTGCGTTTATTGATTGACGGAGCAAACAATGCAATCAACAGCGATGCAACAAAAAACCGTTCAAGTAGGCGACATTCCTGTTGCAAACGATAAGCCTTTCACCCTTTTTGCTGGCATGAATGTGCTGGAGTCTCGTGATTTAGCCATGCAAATTTGTGAGCATTACGTGAAGGTGACTGAAAAGCTTGGGATCCCATACGTATTTAAAGCGTCGTTTGATAAAGCAAATCGTTCATCTATTCATTCATACCGTGGTCCTGGTATGGAAGAAGGTTTGAAAATATTTCAAGAATTGAAAGATACTTTCGGTGTGAAGATCATTACTGATATTCACACTGAAGCACAAGCGCAACCTGTTGCTGATGTGGTTGATGTGATTCAGCTTCCGGCTTTTCTTGCTCGTCAAACTGATCTTGTTGAAGCGATGGCAAAAACCGGTGCAGTGATCAATGTGAAAAAACCACAATTCATGAGCCCAAATCAAGTTGGTAACATCGTTGATAAGTTTGCAGAATGTGGCAATGACAAGATTATTTTATGTGAGCGTGGTGCTTGCATGGGATACGACAACCTAGTAGTTGATATGCTTGGTTTTGGTGTAATGAAAAAGTCGTCTAATGGCAGCCCAATTATTTTTGATGTAACTCATTCATTGCAAATGCGTGATCCTTCAGGGGCCGCTTCAGGAGGACGTCGAGAGCAAACTGTTGAGCTTGCAAAAGCAGGATTAGCGACAGGTATTGCGGGTTTATTTATTGAAGCACATCCAAACCCTGAACAAGCAAAATGTGATGGTCCTTCTGCTTTACCGTTAGATAAACTTGAGCCTTTCTTAAAGCAAATGAAAGCACTTGATGATCTAATTAAAGGTTTTGAGCATATCGATATTCGTTAATCTACATTGAGAATAACATCTCGGTATTGTAATCCAGCGATTTAGGTCGCTGGATTTTTTTATGCCTGTGCATTCCTTATGTGGGGTAGGTTGTTATGCAATAAATGATAATATGGTCACTTACCAGTTGTGACTCACTTTCTAAATCAGCACTTCAATGCTAATTTGGAATGAAAATACTCGATCAATATACAGGGAGAAGGTATGAGTTTACGTCCATTTCATTTAGCGATTCCAGTTTATGATGTTCCTCTTGCAAGAGCATTTTACCGTGATGTATTCCAATTAGAAGAAGGACGGTCATGTGATCAATGGGTCGATTTTAACTTTTTTGGGCATCAGTTGGTCATTCATGAGCACCCTAAAACCTCTTCTCAGCAACTTGCGAATACTAACGATGTGGATGGGCATAATGTTCCTGTTCCACACTTTGGCGTCGTGCTTGAGTGGGAACAATGGGAAGCCCTCGCCAGCCAATTAAAGCACGCTAATATTGAATTCGTGATTGAACCCTACGTCAGGTTTAAAGATCAAGTAGGGGAACAAGCTACGATGTTCTTTTTCGACCCTTGTGGAAATGCATTGGAATTTAAAGCATTCAAAGATTTAGGACAGCTATTTGCCAAATAAAAAGTGAACCTCCAATGTTGCTGTTATCATTTAGTAAACGAGATGGATTAACCATTCACTCACTTTTGTATTTTCTTCTTTTTTAGGTGTTCATAGATGAAATATTGGGTATTAAAAACTGCAACCATCGCCATCGCGGTGGCGTCAATCGTTGGCTGTTCATCACAAAGTGACAGTAATGCGAAAACCGAATGGCAAGCTAATAAACTGTATAAGTTAACCGTACTGCACACCAATGATAATCATGGTCGATTTTGGCATAACCAAGATGGTGAGTACGGCATGGCAGCGCGTAAAGCTTTAGTGGATAGTATCCGTCAACAAGTGAGTGCGGAAGGCGGGAGTGTATTACTGTTTTCTGGGGGAGATATTAACACCGGGGTTCCTGAATCCGATCTTCAAGATGCTGAACCTGATTTCAAGGGTATGAATAAAATTGGTTATGACGCCATGGCGGTTGGTAATCATGAATTTGATAACCCACTTTCAGTGTTAATGAAGCAGCGTGATTGGTCTAATTTCCCAATGTTGTCAGCTAATATTTATGATAAGAAAACAGGTAAGCGTTTATTTGAACCTTATAAAATTTTTGAAGAGCAAGGCATTAAAATTGCCGTGATCGGTTTAACAACCGAAGATACAGCTAAAATTGGTAACCCAGAGTACATAGGTGGTATTGAGTTTCGCGATCCAAAACTTGAAGCTAAGAAAGTGATCGCTGATTTGGAGATAAATGAGAAGCCTGATTTGATTTTTGCGGTGACTCATATGGGGCATTATGACAATGGTAATAGTGGCGTGAATGCACCGGGTGATGTGACGTTAGCCCGTTATTTACCTAAAGGTGAGTTGGATATGATCATAGGCGGTCATTCACAAGAGCCAGTCTGTATGAAATCAACTAATCATCGTGATAGCGACTATAAGCCTGGTGAAGTTTGCGTGCCTGATCAGCAAAATGGTACGTGGATCGTTCAAGCGCATGAATGGGGTAAATATGTGGGCCGCGCTGATTTTGAGTTCCAAAATGGACAATTAAACATGGTTAGCTATGGTTTGATTCCAGTCAATTTGAAAGAAAACGTAATAGTGAATGGTAAAAAAACTAAAATTTTTGTTCAAAAAGAAATTATACAAGATCAAGAATTAAAAGATTTTTTACAACCATATCAGGATAAAGGCCAAGAACAACTAAACGTTCAAATTTCTTATTCGAATAGCAAGCTTGAAGGTGACCGTAACGTGGTGCGCTATAAGCAGACGAACCTAGGCCGCTTGATTGGCATGTCACACATGGAGCGAGTTAATGCCGACTTTGCGGTAATGAATTCTGGTGGCGTGCGTGATTCTATTGCGGCAGGTGATATCACTTACAAAGATGTTCTTAAAGTGCAGCCATTTGGCAATATCGTCACCTATATGGATATGAAAGGTAGCGAACTGTTGGATTATCTCAATGTCGTGGCGACCAAGCCGGTTGATTCGGGTGCTTACGTGCAGTTTGCTGGAATATCAATGACAGTTGCCAAAGACAAAGTGAGCAATGTTGTCATTGGTGGCAAGCAGCTTGATCCAAATAAAGTTTATCGTTTCTCTATCCCAAGCTTTAATGCAGCCGGTGGTGATGGCTATCCAAAAATTGATGATAAGCCGGGCTTTGTGAATACAGGGTTTGTTGATGCCGAAGTATTAAAAGACTACCTAGAAAAACACAACCCAATCAATGCAGCCGATTACGAGCCGGATGGCGAAATTAAATACCTTAAGTAATCTGAATTATTGAACTGAAAGTCAGTTTATTTAAAAATATACTCAAGTGACTTAGGTATAAAACAGCGCTGAATCGAGCGCTGTTTTCGTTTCTAAAGGTAATCGTTTGTAAGGACAAATTATGACACCGGCAATTAATCTCGCTAAAAAGAAAAAAATCCCACATACGGTTCATCAATATAAACACGATCCTAATGCAGCAAGTTATGGGCTAGAGGCGGCAGAGGTACTTGGACAAAATCCAGCACAAGTATTTAAAACCTTATTATTTTGCCTCAATGGTGAAGCGAAGAATCTTGCGGTGGCGATCATTCCAGTTGAGAACAAGTTAAACCTCAAACAAGTAGCCAAAGCCGCTGGTGCTAAAAAAGCCGAAATGGCGGATCCAGATATTGCGCAAAAAGCCACAGGTTACGTTGTGGGAGGGATTAGTCCTCTAGGTCAAAAGAAAGCACTACCGACCTTTATTCATCAGTCTGCTTTAAATTTTGAAACTATTTGTGTGTCAGCCGGAAAACGAGGTTTAGAGATAGAACTTACACCACAAGATTTGGCCATATTAACAAAAGCGAATTTTGTAGGTTTGTGTCAATAGAATAATGTTCGGTATGGAGATAAAGGTTGTCAGTATTTATGGAGGCGCCTCCCGGAGTCGAACCGAGGTCCACGGATTTGCAATCCGCTGCATAGCCACTCTGCCAAGGCGCCATTTTATTTGGGGATGAATCTGAAGAAATTTTTGGATGGTGCCCCGGGCCGGACTTGAACCGGCACAGCGCGAACGCCGAGGGATTTTAAATCCCTTGTGTCTACCAATTCCACCACCAGGGCACAAGCAATCTACATTGCAAGGCACCTAACTGAACAGTTAGAACACCATCGTCTCAGTGAGGAGACGAAGCATACTTTATAGGATTGAGCCGAGAGGTAAACAGTTATTTTAAAAAACAGGTTTAAGTGCTTGCTTTTTCGGCTTTTTGCTTTGTTTGTGAACAAAAAATGCATTATTTATTTTTGGGTGTCCACTTTTTAATGCCGCTGCTATTTGAATGACTAAAACGAGAACCTTTAGTTTCGGGGGGCGTATGTGATGATGTTTTCGGTTTGTCTTGATTACGAGTACGGTTGCCACCAGTTTTACCTTGTTCATCACGGTTACCGCGCGCTTTGCGTTCAAACTCACCCTTACCACGGTACGTTTTAAATTGAGGTTGTTGTTCGCGTTGAAGTTCACGTTCTTTTTCTGCTTGCGCTTGTTGACGTGCATCATGAAGTTTAGCATCGGTTGCTTTTTCTATCACTCTGCCTTCAGCATCGATTTTAGAGGCTTCTTCTGTACCGACAGAACCTTCAATCATGCTGTGAATTTCACTGACTTCTGAATCCGTTAAATAACGCCACTTTCCATTTGGTAAACCATCAATTGTTATATTCATAATACGAACGCGGCGTAATTTATAGACATCGTAACCTAATGCTTCACACATACGACGTATTTGGCGGTTTAAACCTTGGGTTAACACCATGCGAAATGAAAAATCAGTTTCTTTGGTGACCTTACAGGGCAGAGTTGTCGTATCTAAAATATCGACCCCTGCACTCATTTTTGCAATAAATTCTTCAGTAATGAATTTATCTACACGAACGACATATTCTTTTTCGTGCGCATTACCCGCACGTAAGATTTTATTGACGATATCGCCATCGTTGGTTAAGAAAATCAAACCATCGGATGGTTTATCTAAACGGCCAATCGGGAATATACGTTTATGGTGGCCAATAAAGTCGACAATATTACCTTCAATATGACGCTCAGTCGTACAGGTAATACCCGTAG
Source organism: Vibrio casei (assembly GCF_002218025.2). Classification (NCBI taxonomy): domain Bacteria; kingdom Pseudomonadati; phylum Pseudomonadota; class Gammaproteobacteria; order Vibrionales; family Vibrionaceae; genus Vibrio; species Vibrio casei. Next base: position 822,442 of record NZ_AP018680.1, read on the forward strand.
GTTTATTGAGAGCAATGTAAATGGGCTTTTCTTTACTGCGGATAGGTTTGTGATCAACCAAAACTTCATCACTAGGCATCACTTTAGTCCCCATTTCAGGTACTTGACCATTTATAGTGACACGGCCTTCTTCGATTAACTTATCGGCTGCACGACGTGAACAGAAGCCAGAATCGCTGATGAATTTATTTAAACGGATAGAAGAAGTTTGATTAGTCATATTGATCTCTTTTTGACGTTTCACAACGGAACTCTCAAGGTGAATGATAAATAAACTCACCTTGAGAAATGAAGGTGCAAGAGTTTAACAGATCGAGTTAAAAAGAGACAGATGAATACAAATATACCCAAGTGACTTCAAGATGCAGAATTCAGAGCTATCATCCAAGCCTTTAGGCCGGGATGATTGGTGAAGGAATGTAGGTACCTTTCAAACCAATCTGACACGGCATAAAGGTTTGGATGGCGCTCCCGAAGGGCAAGTTAAAACAAGCTTTATGCTGCGTTAAATGAAATAGAGATAGAATCACTATGATCATATTCAATTTACCTTGTCTAAAGCTTGTTTTATTCTTGCTGAAACTCGCATCTTGAAGTTACTTGGGTATAGTACTAGCTCATTCTTTTTTGATGTCGTTCTCGATTATCGAGCTTCATTTCCGCACTTTTTTTAATTAATACATACACTGCACCTGAACCGCCATGAAAAGGTTGTGCGCTATGAAAACACATCACATCAGTAATTTGTTCTAACCAAGCGGCGATGTAACTTTTCATTAGGGCTGGTGGAGTAGACAGTTCACCCTTGCCATGTATTATTAAAACACTTCGAGTGTCCAAGCGTTGAGCTTGGCGCAGAAAAGAAACCACGTCTTCACGAGCTTGTTTGAGCGTACGACGATGCAGATCTAGTTTGGCGGTAATCGGGTATTTACCTAAACGTAACTTTCGGAACACACCATCTTGTACACCGTCTTTTTTGTACTCAAGAATATCATTAGGTTTGAGCATTGGGGCGTTATCTAAAGATAAGTATTCTTCATTTTGCTCTGCAAGTGATACTGCAGCTTGACGACGAGCAAGGTGAGCTTCGGTTAGAGCCCGATCTTTTGGTTTTATCGCCGTATCTTGTTCTATTGGTTTTACATCCCCCATCATTTTTTGGAATAAATCTAAATCATCATCTTGCATAAGATTGTCCTCAAGGTAGACGTAATAGGCAAATTATAGCGATTTGCTTATAGATGTGAATTAACCTTGATTATTATTTAATCGCTTGAAAGTTATTTTTGAGTTTAATGATTTTTTTCGTGTAAATCCCTTGCGTATGCCAAATAAATCCGTAATATACGCAGCTCATTCAGCGATACATAGTTGATTGAAACTCGGTGAATAGCGCAGCTTGGTAGCGCATCTGGTTTGGGACCAGAGGGTCGGGGGTTCGAATCCCTCTTCACCGACCATATTAAGAAAAGCCACTCAATTGAGTGGCTTTTTTGCGTTTAGAGCTTAGTAAAAGGCTTTTTAGAATTTTATTACTCCCAGTTAGCTAATAATTTTGTTAAAAGCAGCTCCATTTCTTTTTGTTCTTGAATCTCTAAGCATGAGAATCTTTGATGGCGTGACTGCTTTATCTTATCCAAAATATTTTCAATATGTTGTAAACCTAATGGTGTTAATTGAACCAGTTTACTACGCTTATCTTTAAGATTATCTATTCGATGAATCAGAGCAAAATCTTCGACTCTTTTGAGAACTTTTGTTAATCCACCCGAGCTAAATAACATCGTTTGATAAAGCTGAGTAGGGCTTGAAATATAAGGTGTTCCTTGACGGTATAGACTGATTAGAATACTGAAATCGGCTTGTTGAAGGTTATACGGTTCTAAATAATGTTGTACATCCGCAGCTAAATGATCAGAGAGCCGATGAATGCGTAATATGATTTCTTCATAGGATAGTCGTTGTTTTTCCTTATCAGTTCCTAAGGATCCTAAGGAAAGTAATGTAGAGACAGGAATTTTGGTTGTCATGATGTTTTACCTTAAGAGGTGATTTGATCTATCTTGCTAGAAAGATAAATTAAGGTTACCATTTTGTTATAAAATTTCTAGAGGTGAATATGTCAAAATCTATTTCAGCGTCCTTGATAGTGCTGCTAGCAAGCGTGTTTGCGCTAAGCCCATTTTCAATTGATACCTACTTGCCAGCAATACCCACTATCGCTTCTGAACTCAATGTTGAGATCAATTGGGTCGCGATGACGGTCAGTTTATATGTCTTCGGTCTTGCGATTGGCCAGTTGTTGGGTGGTCAATTTTCAGATAAATACGGCCGTCGTATCGTAATGATGGTCGGGCTGGTAATTTTTGCCTTGGGTAGTGTAGCCATTTCATCTGCGCAGTCTATACAAGTACTGTGGGCGTGTCGTTTTATTCAATCAATTGGTGGTGGTATTGCTATCGTCTGTGTTCCTGCTTTAATTCGTGATAATGCGGAAGGGAGAGAAGCTGCACGTTTATTTTCATTGATTGCTTTAATCATGATGATCGCGCCATCGATTGCACCGTCTGTAGGCACGTTAATTTTAACTTTATTAAATTGGCACTTTATTTTTATCTTCTTAGGAATATTAGGTTTTACCTTAGCGGTTTATGCTTTTTTTTTGGTACCAAAACCGGTGCTGAAAACTTCCCAGAACACACCTAAACTAATGTCTTATTCTGAGGTGTTACGGCAAAGAACCGTGTTCGGATATTTATTAGCACTCGCGTTTGGTTTTAGCGTTATGCTGATTTTTTTGACGAACTCTCCATTTGTGTATATGGAATATTATGGTATATCAGAGAAAGTATTTTCCGTGCTTTTTTTGATGAATGTATTAGGGCTGATTGCCATTAATAGACTTAATAGTTATTTGTTGAAAAAACATGGCCCAGCAGTTTTGTTGGTTCGATTTATTCAAATGCAACTTTGTGGCGCGATCATTTTGTTATTGTCGGTTACGTTTTTTCCGCAACATATGTATGGCGTCGTTGCTGGGTTTATCATTATGGTGTCGGCGAACGCGGGGATTATGCCAAATACCAATGCGTGTTATTTACAATACTTTAAACAGAACTCAGGTAAAGCGGCGGGATTATTAGGTTCTATGCAATTTCTTACTGCTTCTATTGTGAGTGGGTTGGTGGCTTATTTTACTCAGGGTAACTTGTGGCCGGTTGCGATTGGGGTGGTGCTGGCGAGCGCAATTGCTTTATGGGGGGCTTGCGATGGTAAGAAAAGACTCAATGTGTAGTTACTCATTTTAAGTTTAAGTTTTGGGAAATGATTCCCTCAATTGATTAAAGTCAGTGAATAGTGGTTTCAGGTGAGACTGTTTTCCTTTCTTTGTTTTTAATGGTTTGGTTAAGTACCCAGACATTTATTTGTCATCATTTATGCCTATTCTATTGATTAACTTTTTTAGCTGACTATTCAGAGGAATAAATGAATCAGAAAATTATTGCTGTTGTGATGACGATTACGGGTCTTTTTACTTCACCATTATATGCAAATACTATTCGTGCAGGTGATGTTATTAACGTCAGCTTGGACGAACTTATCCCAACTCAGACTTCTGTTGGGTATGACCAAATCATGTATAAGCTCGGTCGTTATCAATTTGATCGGGAGAAAATGTTTGATGAGGTGTGCGAAGCGAATGGCCAAAAGGGTGTTGAAAATATATCTGTTAATGCGAGCCCTAATAATCCGTCCAGCTTTACTTGTCAGTTAACTGTAGGCAAGCGCAAACAAGATATGAAAACAGTGGTGATTGCGCCAGATGGTGACTATTACCTGACGGATGGTCATCATACGTTTAATGTTTTTTATGAAATGCCGGAAGGCAGTGCGGACTTTCATATCAACGTCGTTGTTGCGAAAGATTACCGTGACATCAAAGGAATGGATAAATTTTGGACGCAAATGAAAAACGATGGTAATACATGGTTATTTGATGTTAACAGTAACCCTATTCGTTATGACGAGCTTCCGACATCATTAGGCATCAAAAACTTTCATAACGATCTTTACCGCTCTCTTATGTATTTTACTCGTGGCGTGAGTTGGGATAAGCCAGACAAGCCAGTACCATTTTTGGAGTTTTATTGGTCTAAAGAAGTACGTAAAAAAATAGATGCCAGCACTTTCGATTTAAATTCTAAAGACGGTTACGCTAAAGCGGTTAAAACGGTGAGTGAATATATCTTAGCGGTCGATACGACTGACGTTGGGGGATCGAATTTATCCGCTAAGCAAATGGGGCAATTTAACGCCTACGATAAAAAAGCGTTTAAGAAATTGTTTAAAGGCGATGGCAAGATTGATTATCTGCTGCGTTATAAAGCCACGCTATCGGAAAAGCCTTCTCAGTAAAGACGGTCACACCTAAAGTAATCGGAGTTGCAGTTAGGCGGTAAATGAACATGGCCAATGAAATTGCGGCCTCAAGTTAGGCGTGTACAATTAGGTTAATCTTATCGAAGGTCTTGTGTTTTGATGCAAGACCCTTTTGCTTTTGTTTGCTACTATACGCTCACTTTTTTCTTCGATGACATCTTTATGCTTACTTCAAACTCTCACCTTACTCATTCTTATGTCGCTATTGGTTTAACCAATCCTAAAAGCCCTTCAAATGTAGGGGCAGTTATGCGCGCAGCTGGGTGTTATCGTGTGGATGCGGTTCGGTATACGGGAGTGCGTTATGAAAAAGCGGTAAAGTTTCATACGGACACTAAAAGTGCTGCTCGTCATATACCGCTAGATGGTGTGGATGAAATGCTCTCTGGTTTAGATGCTGATACTAAAATTGTGTGTGTGGAGTTGGCAGAGGGCGCGACACCATTACCTGCTTTTGTTCATCCTGAAAAAGCGATTTACGTATTTGGCCCAGAAGATGGCAGTATCGACCAAGCGGTGATATCAAAAGCGGATTCGGTTGTTTATGTTCCAACGGTTGGGTGCATGAATTTAGCCGCTACGGTTAACGTATTGCTGTATGACCGCTTAGCTAAATCATCTAATGTTGAACAAGGCGATGATCTTATTCGTCAAAGTCGAGACAACCGTAATCATTTGATTGTTTAGGAAAAAATAGCCTATTCCAGAGTGTTTAGATACTAGATTATTTAGAACCTAGACAGCATTGAGAATCAAGATCGCCTAGATCTTAGATTCGACAGTGGCTAGATTGGCTTTGAGTGATAAGTTCAATGTGATAACCGTCTTTTTCCAAGTGTTCAATTAGGCTATTTTCACCAATAAGATGTAGTGTGCCGACAGCGATGACATACTGGCCTTTTGGTGATAAAAACGTTGGGTCTTGTATCTTATCGCTCCAAATTTGATTGCGGCTATACAGCAAAGATTGGCTGGTGTCCTCGTCCCATCCCCCCAGTGATAGCAATTTCAGTAGCCCACTTTTATCGCCATCCTGCCAGCGTTGTATCATGCACTGGTAAAACCCTTTTTCTTCGTGCCAACTTTCAAGGGTATCAAGTAATAAGCTTTTTCCATCTTCGGGTAAATTTTGCAGCATGTTGAGTTGCTGAGTGATTGTTTCGAACGTGAGTAGTGGTAGCTTAAGAGCTTGGGCTTGATCGGCGAGAACCGAGTCCACACCAAGATTCGCGTCGTAACCTAAAGTTTGAAATGCTTGGTTTTCAATGCTAATCGCGGTGAGCCATGGCGGGAAGTGTAGCAAGGCGGTTGTGTCGAGTGTTAATTCTGTGGCGATATCCTCTAATTTTTTTCTTTGTTCTGAAGTGAGTATATTTACAGTTAGAGTAGCATGACTAAAATCGATCTTGGGTGGGGGGGCGTTGACATCCGCTTCTAATATTAGGCCATCACTTTGCTTCATGAATTGTTCTAATTGGCTTGGTAGGGGATACATACTTTTTTGTCCTAAATGTATCGTGCCAATTAACATTAATTGTTGGTTGTCTTTGATGGCTTTCCATACCATGGGTTCAGCGTGGAGAGTGGCGCTAAATAACGTGGTTGGAATGGCGAGGAAAGAGACAATCAGCTGCACCCAATTTTTCATGTTAAACCTTTTTATTGAAATAGATGGCATCTGCCGAGAGTGGCGTCACGTTCAATGAATGCCTATCCTACGAAGAAGAACAAGATAACTCAAGTAAGTGTGCACTTAGCTAGCTTGCTCTTTCGGTTTTTTTATGATGAAAAATAGACGGTTTATTTGTGCTTTGGTTTAAATAACCTTAGGCGGTTAGCATTGCTGACAACAGTAATTGAAGATAATGCCATTGCTGCACCAGCGACGACCGGGCTAAGTAAGAAACCAAATGCTGGGTATAAAATGCCTGCGGCAATAGGAATGCCTAAGGTGTTATATATAAAGGCACCTAACAAGTTTTGTTTAATGTTCCTTAAGGTAGCTTTGGAGAGTGCAATGGCATTCACTATGGCAATCGGTGAAGAATTTAATAGTGTCATGCTGGCACTTTCTATCGCGATATCTGAACCACTTCCCATGGCAATACTGACATCGGCTTGAGCTAATGCTGGTGCATCGTTGATGCCATCACCAACCATCGCGACAATTTTCCCGCCATTTTCTTGTTGAAGCATTTGTATCTTTTCTGCTTTTTCATGAGGAAGCACTTCAGCAATGACTTGATCAATGCCTAATTGTTTACCAATGACTTCGGCGACCGTTTTATTGTCACCAGATAACATGACGACCTTGATACCAAGTGATTTAAGTGCCGATATAGTCTGTTTTGAATCATCCCGAATAGGATCTGCTACACCAAAAACAGCGCTTAGGGTGCCATTGACAGAAACGGCGATAGGGGTATGAGCTTGTTGACTAAGGCTTGATAACGCTTTTTGGCCATCGACCATTTCAACCCCTTTATTTGTTAAGTAGCGAGGACTTCCAATTAATATTTCTGATTGATTCCATATGGCATGAACGCCTAAGCCTCGTTCGGCTTTAAAATCAGTAATAGATAATTGGGTATTAATGCTGTCAACTTGAGCTTCAATATATTGGCACACCGCTTGGGCTAAAGGGTGTTCAGATTGCGATTCAATAGTATGGATAGCTGAAAGTAAGGCGATCGTATGGTCATCTATAATACTATGATTGGCTTTCCCATTATCAAAGTAAAAGGCTTGCTGAACACTTGGTTTACCTTGGGTGAGAGTGCCTGTTTTATCAAAGACGACGGTTTGAATTTGACTGGCGGTTTGCAGCACTTCGGCATCTCTGATCAGAATGCCCATTTCTGCGGCTTTACCGACCCCAACGGTGATAGAAAGTGGTGTGGCTAAACCGAGTGCACATGGGCAAGCGATAATTAATACGGTTGTGACGACGACCAACATATAACTTATTTGTGGTTCAGGGCCAACAAAATACCAAATCATGGCAGAAAACAAGGCAATGGCGATGACGATAGGTACAAAGACGGCAGAAATTTTATCGGCCAATTTAGCTAAAGCGGGTTTGCTACTTTGAGCTTGTCGAACCAATTGAATGATTCGGGCTAAGCTGGTTTGATCGCCTACCATGGTGGCTTCTATCACTAAGCTGCCATCTTGGTTAACGGTACCTGCAAAGACTTTATGGTCGGCACCTTTCATGATGGCGACAGGTTCGCCAGTTAGCATGGATTCATCTACGTAGGACTCACCAGTGATTACCTTGCCATCAATGGGGATTTTATCGCCCGGTTTAACCCGAATATGCATACCGGTTTTGATTTGCTTGACGGGCATGTTGTTTTCTTTTCCATCAATTATCACGATGGCGGTTTTAGGTTGAAGGTTAATCAAACTTTGCAAAGAGTCATTGGTTCTAGCTTTTGCTTTTGCTTCAATGTAATGACCTAGTGAGATTAAACCAATAATCATGGCGCTTGCTTCGTAATACACATGGCGGGCTTGCATAGGAAACCAATCCGGGAATAGTGTCACCATCATAGAGTAAAGCCAAGCAGAGCCAGTGCCTAAGGCGACGAGACTGTCCATAGTTGCACGTTTGTGACGCAGAGCTTGCAGCGCATTGGTAAAGAAAGATTTACCTGCGGTGGCAAGTAATATAAAACAAACAATACCAATAATACCCCACGCCCATTGGTCGGTCCGAGTTAATATCATCATATTGCCGCCGAACACTCCCCACAACATTAAAGGCCCACCGATGATTAATCCTGCTATAGCATTTTGTTTGTTGGTTTTTAAGGCTCTTTCAAATTGCTGTTGCTGCTGAGCGCGCATCTCATCATCATTTTTAATTAGCTCGGCTTGATAACCTGCTTGCGCAATTGAGTGGATGATCGATTGCTCTTGATCCATTCGTGCTTGCCCTGTGATGGTGGGATCGATAATCACCCAAGCGGTTTGTTCGGCTAAGTTGACTTGCGCTTGCTGAACGGCATTGATCTTATTAATGGCTTTTTCAACAGAAGACACACAACTCGCGCAGGTCATGCCTGAGATCAAGAACTGCTGATATTGCTGTGTTTCTGTTTCTGTTTCTGTTGGTGTTAGGTGTGGTTGCGGTGATTCTTCATTTTCTGTGTTGTTTATTTTCTCTTCCACTTTCTTTTGTTGGCTGTCATTAACCGTTACTGGTTTCGCTTGATAACCAAGATCAGAGATCAATTGAATAATGGTTTGCTCTTCAATATTACCTATTACTTCTAATGATGTTTTATCTACTTGAATGCGCTCAATTGAATCTAGTGAGTTTAAAGATTCTTTTACTTTATTGACACAGCGCCCACAGCTTAATCCACTTAAATCGAAGTGCTGTATTTGAAAAATTTGATAACCTAATGGTGTAATAACGTTAATAAGTTCATCTAAAGAAGCCAAAGTTTTGACTTGAGCATGCGAAGGTGAAATGTCTACTACCGTAGTATTTTCTAGTGATTCAAATGCGTTACGTGCTTTCTTGGCACACCCCATGCAGTTGAGTCCGTGCAGTTCTAATTGATAATTGGTCATATCGTTCTCCTTACTTGATGCTGGTACTATGAACCTTCCCATAACGTCAAGGTCAAGCCTTTTTCTTTATATTGGTGAGCGGAGGATTTTATATTGATAAGGAAAGAATATTGATAAGTAAAAGGTTTGTCATCAAATTAATCTCTGGCTATTTTAGTGCCTAGCATAGGGTGTTAGAATACGCGCAACTTATGCCACTATACTGATGATTAACCAGTAAGTGAGTAAATCTTTTTTATAAAACCTACTTTATAAAAACAATCGATAAGGTATTTTTCATGACGGTTAAAACACGCTTTGCTCCTAGCCCAACTGGCTATTTACACGTTGGTGGTGCACGTACAGCTCTTTATTCTTGGTTATACGCAAAAAGCCAAGGCGGTGAATTTGTTTTACGTATTGAAGATACCGATATTGAACGTTCAACCCAAGAAGCGGTGGATGCAATTTTAGAAGGCATGCAATGGATGGGTTTGGATTGGGATGAAGGTCCTTATTACCAAACTAAGCGTTTTGATCGTTATAACGAAATGGTTGATAAGCTATTAACCGAAGACAAAGCCTATAAATGCTACGCATCAAAAGAATTATTGGATGAAATTCGTACAGAGCAAGAAGCGAATAAAGAAATGGCTCGCTATGATGCCAATCATCCAAAAATTGTTGCAGTAAACCAAGCAGCAAAAGACGGTGAGCCATGCGTAATTCGTTTCCGTAACCCGAAAGAAGGTTCGGTAGTATTTGAAGACCAAATCCGTGGCCGTATCGAAATTTCAAATAGCCAATTGGATGACTTAATCATTCGTCGTACTGACGGCTCTCCAACTTACAACTTCTGTGTCGTAGTTGATGATTGGGATATGGGTATTACTCATGTGGTACGTGGTGAAGATCATATCAACAACACGCCTCGCCAAATCAACATCTATGAAGCACTAGGCGCGCCAGTTCCGACTTTCGCTCACTGTGCAATGATCTTAGGTGATGACGGTGCCAAGCTTTCAAAACGTCATGGCGCAGTAAGCGTAATGCAATACCGTGATGAAGGTTACTTGCCGAATGCATTGAATAACTACCTAGTTCGCTTAGGTTGGTCTCATGGCGATCAAGAAATTTTCTCACAAGCCGAAATGATTGAATTCTTTAGCTTGGATGGAATCAGCAAATCAGCATCAGCATTCAATACTGATAAATTGTTATGGTTGAACAATCATTATATCAAAACATCAGAGCCAGAATATGTTGCAAAATACCTAAAGTGGCACTTGGATGCACAAGAAATTAGTTTGGATAATGGCCCTGCTATTACTGAAGTGATCAAATTGGTTGGAGAGCGTTGCCATACTTTGATTGAGCTTGCGCAGCAGTCTCGTTATTTCTACGAAGATTTCAGTGAATTTGAAGCAGGAGCAGCGAAGAAGCATCTACGTGGTGTTGCTCGTGAGCCATTAGAATTAGCGCTTAGTAAACTTGAAGCATTAACCGAATGGAACACTGAAAATTTACATGACGTGATTGAAGCCGTTTGTGCTGAGCTAGAAATAGGTATGGGTAAAATCGGCATGCCATTACGCGTTGCGGTAACGGGTGGCGGTCAATCGCCTTCTGTTGATGCTACGATGCAATTAATTGGTCAAGAGCGTGTAACTGCTCGTATCAAAATGGCATTAGCGTTTATTGCAGAGCGTGAAGCCAACGCTTAATAGGTGCCAATGTTGTAATTCATATTGTGTGATACTTTTAAGCCACTGAGTGTTCAGTGGCTTTTTTTATTCTTTTATATACCTGCCTTTGAATTCTTATTTATTAAACATTTTCATAAATCTCAATCGTTTATGCGACTTTATTATCAAAGCCATTGGCTTTATATGACATATTCGTCATGCACTGGCATAGTAATACCAATCGTATGATTTAATGAAACTCACAATGGAAAATAATGGATGGATACCTCGCAACTATTGATCAATGTTTTATTGTTCCTTTTTCTACCATTATGGGGCGTTGCTGGGTTTGTGGACTGGTGCTGCCACCGCGCGACTAAAATTGAAGTGACCTCAGGTTTAAAAGAATCGCTGATGCATAGCGTAATGGGTATTCAAGTGGGTATCCCCATCCTTTTTTGCTTATTGTATCGGGTTAATGTGCTGGTTCTTATCATTTGCATATTTGCTTGGCTTTTGCATGAGTGCATTGCTCACTGGGATGTGGCGTATGCCTCAGGAAAAAGGCATATTAGTATTTGGGAAATGCACGCTCACAGTTATTTAGCCACTTTACCCTTATATATGTTGGCATTGATTATGGTTATTAATTGGCCTGTAGCGATTGATTTGATTCAGCTTAATTGGCAAGGGCAGATGCAACTTATTCCGATGGAATATCAGCATGGCGGAACATGGTTTTTAACAACTTACCTTAGCTTTATGGCGATAATTTGTGTTTTTCCATACCTAGAAGAAAACATTCGTTGTTTACGTAAACAAATGCATCCCAATAGATGAACATGCCCAAATGACTTAAAGATGCTAAAGATGCTAAAGATGCTAAAGATGCTAAAGATGCTAAAGATGCTAAAGATGCTAAAGATGCTAAGTCCATCTTATAATCTACTTAGGAATATAAGGGGTTCACAGTCAATATTAAAAGGATAAAACATGGATGTTTATATTACCTCTTCTGGTTATTACTTACCGGGTAACCCTGTTTCAAATGATCAGATGGAAGAAATATTAGGCAAAGTTTTTGGAAAACCAAGTCGCTTAAAAAAACGAATACTCGCCTCTAATGGGATCCAAGCTCGACACTATGCGATAACACGCGATCATAAAACCTATATCTCCAACGCTGAAATGGCAGCAGAAGCCATTCAAAACTGCCTCTCTCAAAGTTATTTAGATGCACGTAAAATTCAAATGCTAAGTGCGGCGACCAGCCAAGGTGATTTGGTACTTCCTGGTTTTGCTTCAATGGTTCAAGCCGAAACGGGTTTATCGGATATTGAAATACATTCTAGCCATGGGATTTGTTCGAGCAGTTTGATGGCATTAAAAGTGGCGTATACCCATTTACTGGCTGGTGAACATACCAATGCTGTTGTGGTGGCCAGTGAGTTAGCCTCTCGATTATTCAAAGCCAGCAGATATGAAGCGGCGAAGACTCAATTGGATTTTAATGCTGAATTTTTACGTTGGATGTTATCCGATGGTGCAGGGGCATTGTTGCTAGAAACTAAACCTAGGGGCTTGTGTTTTAAGATAAATTGGATTCGAAGTTTTTCTCATGCTGACGCTTATCCTGTTTGCATGTCTGTTGGGCAAACGGACGGAAAGCAAGGACAAGATTTTACCAGTTGGCAGGACTACCCAAGCTACGCGCAAGCGGAAGCCGCGGGGGCAATTTTGCTTCGTCAAGATGTTCGCCTACTTGATAACATCGTGAAACTTGGTGTCGATGGTTTTTTACGATTGATTGGTGAAGGGCGGATTAAGGTCGATGACATTGATCATCTGCTTTGTCATTACTCATCCGATTATTTCCGTAAACCTATCTTTGATATGTTGAAAAAGGCCGGTTGTGAAGTGCCTGAGCATAAGTGGTATACCAATCTTTATGAGCGAGGGAATACGGGCTGCGCGTCTATTTTTATTATGTTAGATGAATTTCGGCGTACTCAACATTACCAAGTCGGCGACAGTATCCTGTGTATGGTGCCGGAAAGTGGTCGGTTTAATAACGCTTATATGAAGCTGACGGTTGTGGAAGAGGAAAGATAAATGGATAAGTATGTGATTAGTGAGCAAGGACAGCAATGCTTACAGCAACTGATGAAAATATGGTTTGATTTTGAAAGGCAAGTGGGGCGAGTTTCGATTATCTCAAGATTAGAAAAAGGGCTGTTTAATGAAGACGATTACCGATGCTTATTGCTTAATATGCGCCAGCAAGTCATCGAAGGATCTCGTTGGATAAGCCGCACAGCCTCTAGTTTTGATCGAGATTATAGCGATGTACGTTCTGAAATTATTCAACATGCTAAAGATGAGCATCGAGATTACTTAGTGTTAGAGCAAGATTATATCAATGTTGGTGGAAAATTAGAGGATATTCAAAATCACGATCGTAACGCGGGAACGGAAGCATTACATGCCTTTATGATGTACCGAGCCAGCCAACCCAACCCAATTGATATGATTGGGGCGATGTGGATTATTGAAGGCCTTGGTCATAAAATGGCAAATGGGTGGGCAAAGCAAATTCAGTCTTGTTTGCATCGAGATAATGGTACTCAATTTATGCAATACCACGGAGAAAACGACCAAGAGCATTTAGAAAAACTGTATAAATTAATTGATAGAGTTTGTCAAAATGACGAACAATTAAAGTCTATTACGCGTACAGCAAGAGTGGTTGGCCGCTTATACGCACTTCAACTGGAGGAAATCGATGCCTAAATCTTACTCTGCAATGATGCGTGCTATTGCTGTCGACAATTCATTGCCTATTGAAAAAGCGGCGGTGGACTTATGGTTAAAGGACTTAAATAACCCATTGCGTTGGATCGTTCGGCCTGTTTTACAACTTATTTTTGTGATGTTGTTGCATCTTGTTTGGTTGTTTAAGCGGTTACCATTACCTGCCTTTAGCGCCCACCAATCATTGCAAAAGCTGATTTGTTGGTTCTGCATCCATTTTGTCAAAAAAGAAGCAAATTTATTGATCCTTAGACATTACGCTACTGAATCCAATGTATTAAATTTTTTGATTGAAAATAGCCATCATCGAGAACGTGATACGTTAACCCCTGTTGCTCCTGTTAATTTATACCCTAAAACAATTAAAGATATGTTGGGCGCCAGTTTTGTGGACCACGATCAGTGCTTGTTTGACACCTTTGCAGATTTAGGGCCGTGGGAAAAACGCCACCATCCCAAAACTGACATTAAGTGGGAGTATTGGCAGCCGATACAAATGGATGAATTTGAAGTAGAAGAGCGTTGGACTCAATGCTTAGATTTTGAAAGTGCTCATGCATTATTTATGTGTTTATTTTGTCTTTTATTGACGAAAGAAGAGTATCGAGATGCCATCAATGGCTTTAATTTAGATCAGTCGCTTGCGATACGAATTGGTCAGATAATAGGAGATCCATCTCTGTCGAATATGGCTTACAACCAATACCCTTTGTATTTTGTAGGTCCATGGAATTTAGGTCAACGGTTCTTAATGCATGGTTTTTTTACTGAACATTTATATGCAGAGTTGGAATCTTATAGGACAAGAGGGGAAAAGAGGAAATAAATACATTTTTTAGAAGGTAACCTGATATTAATCAAAGTGAATTGTACTTTATTCCTTAATGGTAACTATTATCATTAACTTTTAGTTTATCATGATATAGAATGTGTCCTCATTGAAATAAGTTTATCCGCGGTTCAGGTGAAGAACGCTCACCTGATACATTAGACATTCAAATGGACATCACATGTTATCTTCATTATTTGTACAGTCAGCTTCTCACCGAACCCATACCCGTTGGGTCAACGCATTATTCGTTACATGGCTTTCCGTCAGTTCTTTCTCTGTGTCGGCAGATTCTCTCAGTAATGCTCGTAATATTGAGCGTCAAACTAATCAAAACGCCACAAATGCTCAAAAAAAGATTGATGCTAACTCAGACCAAAGCTTTCAACTACAGGCTGAAGTAGAACAACTTCAAGCTCAAGTAGACAACTTATCTTTGTATCAAGATCACCTTAACAAATTGGTTGCGAGTCAAGAAGCGGAAAAAACAAATATTGATTCACAATTAATTGATATTGCAGAAACTCGCCAGGGTGTGGTTCCTTTGATGTACCACATGATTGATGGTTTGCAATCATTGGTAGAACAAGGCGTTCCGGTTCGATTGCAAAGCCGTGAAAAGCGTCTCGATGACTTGAAAACGCTGATGGGACGCGCTGATATTTCCGATGCTGAAAAATACCGCCGCATTCTTGAAGCTTACCAAATTGAACTTGATTATGGCTCAAAGTTAGGCACGTATGAAGGGGAGATTGAGTTAGCAGACAGTGATACTCGCCAGGTGGATTTATTGTACGTAGGCCGTATTACATTATTAGCCCGCAGTAAAGATGCGCAGCACGCATGGTTATGGTCGCAAGCTGAAAAACAATGGCAAGAAGTGAATTCAGACCAAAAAGCCGAAATTAATAAAGCGTATGCCATGGCGGCTAAACAGCAAGCACCTAGTTTATTGACTCTTCCTCTGTCGGTCACCAAGGTGAGTGATTCGTCGGGAACTCAACCATCATCGGAGGCGAAATAATGTTGTCTTTTACTAAAATGCCTCGCACTTTATCTGTACTGCTTACCTCTTGTGTTTTATTGGTAACGGCTTTTCAAGTATCGGCTGATGATCTTGCCAACTTAGACAATAAGGCAAAAGCTGAACAAGTGTCTGAAAATGCACATAACCAGAAGCGCGTGATCTTAAGCGCAGAAGAGCGCGTCCAATTAACCACGCAGCGTAATCGTCTTGCAAAGCAACTGGCTCAAATCGAAAAAGAAAATACTACGTTAAGTGATACTTTTTCAGCCAATGAAGAAATTCTGGCGGATAAAGAAAAAGAACTGAATTTGGCCACCGGCAGTTTAGGTGAATTATTTGGTGTGGTACGCCAAGCTGCAAAAGATGCCCAATTAAATTATCAAAATTCATTACTTGGTGAAAAAGGAAAAGCCTTTGATGTTCAGCTTGAGAAAGTGATCAACACCGATGCGCTACCTTCACTAAAATTGTTAACGAATTTATGGCAAGCAATGGATTATAAAGCGAGAACAGGCAGTGAATTGGCGCTTACTTCTATTCCTTTTGTTCAAGGAGATGGAAAAACGACGCAACTTCCAGTGATGCGCATTGGTGATATGGCGATGTTATCGGAACAAGGTTATGTGCAGTGGGACTTTGCTCGTCAACAAGCGTCTAATTATTTAGCATTACCTTCTGAGGTGCCAAGTTTATCTGCTCTCAAATCTGAACCGAACCAGCCTATATTAATTGATCCAACACGTGGTGTGATGCTAGAGCAATACGCACATCAGCCAACTCTGATGCAACGTATCGACCAAGCAGGTATTGTCGGAAAAATCATTTTAGTGATTCTTCTGATTGGCTTAGTTATTGCGATTATCCGAGGTGTTCGCTTATCAATGACACAACAACAAATCTCGAAACAACTCAAACAACCAGAAACTCCAACCGACAATCCATTAGGTCGAATTCTTAGCGTGTATAACAAAGAGAAGAAACAGTCGGTTGAATCGTTAGAGTTACGTTTGCTAGAAAGTATTTTAGATGAACAGCAAGGGCTTGAGCGTGGTTTATCGATGTTGAAACTATTCGCAGCATTAGCTCCAATGTTAGGTTTGCTGGGAACGGTAACGGGGATGATTGAAACGTTCCAAGTGATCACTCAATTTGGTAATGGCGATCCAAAAGTGATGGCTGGTGGGATTTCCATGGCTTTGATCACAACGGTTCTGGGCTTGGTTGCTGCGATGCCATTATTACTGGCGCATAATATTCTCTCTAATCGCGCTGAAGTGATTCGTAATACTTTGGAAAAACAAGGTGTGAGCTTAGTGGCAAAGCGTGCTGAGCTTGAATCGGATTCATCTTCTCAGGTTTATGCGTAATGTTTACTTGGCTATCAACCGATTTTCCTAACCTATTCTCGTCTAATTTAGCCGAGTTTATGGCGGGCGGTGGGCAAGTCTTATGGTGGCTTGCCGCTATTGTGATGCTGTGTTGGGTGCTCATTATTGAACGTATTTTATTTTTAAGCTTTTCCTATCGTGCAGCGAAAGTTGCTTGGATTGGGGAGTGGAAGCTAAGAAAGGAACATGATTCATGGTACGCCCTTGCTCAGAAAGAAGGCATGTTACAGCAAGCTCATGTCATGCTGACTCAGCATCTTGATTTGATCAAAGCATTAGTGAGCTTATGCCCAATGCTTGGTTTACTTGGTACGGTGACCGGAATGATTGCGGTATTTGATTTAATGTCACTGTCTGGTAGTAGCGATCCAAAGTTAATGGCATCTGGGATTTCCATGGCAACGTTACCAACGATGGCAGGGATGGTTGCCGCATTGGCAGGTATGTTTGCTCATTCTCGATTAGTGAAAGTGGCGACTCGTAAAGAGATGCACTTAGAACAACAATTAAGGAGTGGCGAATGAGATTAGTTCGTCCTGCAAAGGCAAAAGAAGAAGCTCAAGTTGACCTGACTTCGATGCTTGATATTGTATTTATTATGTTGATTTTCTTCATTGTCACCAGTTCATTTGTGAATGAATCTGGCGTCGAAGTGAATCGCCCGCAAGCCTCTCATGCTACCGCACAGAAAGACGCGGGCATTTTTATTGCGGTAACGGCAGCGAATGATGTTTATATCGATAAACGACGTGTTGATGCTGAGCGTGTTGGCGCGGCATTAGAAAAATTAGTGATCGATAAACCGGATGTGAGCCTCGTTATTCAGGCGGATAAACACGCTTATAATGGAACGGTGGTTGAGGTGATGGACGCCGCGAAAGGCGCGGGGATTTCTAAAATTGCCCTCGCGACTGCAAGTAAGCCATAAGTTGTATTGTAGATGGCGGTAGGGTTTGTTGGCGAACGGTGTACAAGCAGACGAGCATGAACGAATCGATGTGCATAAACGAAAAGATGTGTATGAGCAAAAAGTTATGAGTGCAGAAATGACAACAGAGAATGGCCATACCAGTCATTGGATTAATCGTACATCGTTTCGTTTACTGGTGGCGTTGCCACTTGGATTGGTGACGGCAATTGGGTTGTTTTGCTTTATGTCGTGGATGGTGGGTAGCGTAAAAACCGGCATATCGGATGACCAAGCGCCAATGGCGTTTGATATGGTGATGCAAGAACAAGATTCACAATCGCAACGTCGCTTACGAAAGCTGCCAGAACCACCAGAAGTGCCTGAATCACCACAAGAGTTAGTGCAGCCTCAATCGTTATCGACGCCGGTTACCTCAACGCCACTTTCTCAAGTCGAAGCGTCACAAGCGGTACTTGATACCAATGTTGCCTTGTCTGACTTTGGGGTTGCGGTGAACATGCCAACCATCAATACAGCAATAGGTAATGATATTGGTCAGCAGCAACAAGCCATGCCACTTTATCGCGCAGAGCCAGCTTACCCAGCTCGTTTATTAAAGCGCCGAGTTGAAGGTTTTGTGGTGATGTCTTTCACCATTAGTGAGCAAGGTAAACCAGAGAACATTGAAGTGGTTCAAGCTGAGCCAACTAAGGCGTTTGTTCGCCCAGCGGTTCAAGCGCTAAGAAATTGGAAATACCAGCCTAAAATTGAAGGCGGTAAAGCGGTAAAACAAGGCGGTCAGCAAGTGAAAATTGAATTTAAGATCAGTCAATAATTCGGTTAAATAAAGAGACTCACTTTTACGGATATTCAGAATTAAGAGCAATGATGATGAGACCATTTCAGTTACATAAACGTACTATATTAATCCTTTCGTTGGTGAATAAGAGAGGGATGTGGTTGTGTCTGCTTTGTGGTTTTATAATAAGTTTATTCAGTGCTTCTTTTTCGGTTGGCGCTGCTAATTTAAGCCCGTATGCAGGCAAGAAATTAAGCCAAGCGAGTCAATTAGCGCAAAATGATAAGCTTGATAAAGCCATAGAAGTGCTAAAAGAATTTAAGCCTAGCCGTGATTATGATAAAGCGTTTGTGAGCCGTGTACTTGGTATTTATTACTGGCAAGCCGAGCAACCTAAATCTTCACTCGCTGAATTGCGCAAATCTGTTTTATTAAAGGCGTTAGATCCAAAAGCGCAGTGGCAAACCAATCGAATGCTAGGAGATATTCTTTATTCACAGCAAGATTTTGTCTCGGCCAGTAAAGCGTATCAACAAACATTGAATATTGATTACAAGCCTGCACCGGCTGACAAGGCGCAATATAACAAAGACATTAACGACCTTTATTTTAGAATAGCGGCTGCCAACTATCAGCAACAAAAATGGACACAAGTTCGCCGTTGGTTAGTGAAATTTAACGCGCCAGATGCCAATAAAAAGTTGCAAGCATTACGCATGCAAGTGATAGCAGAGTTACGCTTAAAGCAATGGTCTTATGCCGAAGGAACCTTAACTCAGCTTATTCGCATAGAGCCTAATAACAAAGGCTGGTGGCAACAACAGATTTCAGCACAGCTACAACAAAATAAAGCACAATCAGCGCTTGATACTTATGCATTAGCCAAAAAACAGAATGTCGAGTTTACTGCAACGGATTATAAAGCCTTATCTCAGTTGTACGCGCAAAACCGTATTCCTGAAAGAGCGGCAAGAATTTTACAAGAAATGTTTGTCGCTTACCCCGACACGAAAACTCAAGCCAATCAAAAAACACAGGCGCTTTATTACCAAGCGGCCAGAGAGTGGCCACAAGCGATCGATGCGTGGGCATCATTAGCTCAACGTAATGCCAAATATTACTGGCCGCTAACTCAACTTTATATTCAACAAAAACAGTACGATAAGGCTGTGGTGGTGATTGAAAAAGCAAAACCTTATGTTGAAAAAACGGAGTTTAGTTTAGCGAAAGTACGCTTACTCTACCGCTTAGAAAAATATAATGATGCGTTGGCAGAAGCGAAACGTTTAAATGAAGTGCTGCCTTCGGAGTCAGCACAAACATGGATTGCGTATTTGCAAAACAAGCTTGAGAAAGCTGGAATGGCTTCCTAATGTTCCATGTCGAATGAATAAATTCAATCAATGTCGTGTTAATACTGCGCATTTTACCCGAATAGAAAAGGTGCTGGAATACATTCATCAGCATCTTTTTTTGGCTTTATCGTTAGAAGATATTGCCCAAAAAAGTTGTTGGTCACGTTGGCAGTTACAACGAGTGTTCGTGGCAGAAACGGGGGTGAATGTCGCTCAATATATACGGGAAATTAAATTAAGCCGCGCGGCAGAAGCCTTATTAGACTCTCATTCAGAGCGAGTACTTGATATTGCGCTTTCATTCGGCTTTAACTCGGAAATCAGTTTTAGTCGTTCATTCAAACAGTTTTTTGGCTGCTCACCTCGGGAGTATCGTAAACGTGGTATTCGTACAGGATTGAGGCAACCTATTACTTCGAGTGTGGATGATAAGCTAGAAGCTAAATTAGTAGAAAACACACCGCACTTTACCCAAATCCGAATTGAGCATAAGGATGCCTTTTCTTTACTTGGGCACAGGGGGGAAATTTCAGGGCTATTTTCTGCCCAACCGGATTTTCAGAAATCGGTCCCTCAAATCTGGTGTGAATTTGAAATGTTGAGGTCACTCTTGCAGGGAGGTGTTCATCGACTTAACCAACCGCGACGTTATGGTGTTATTGATACCTTAACGGTTCATGCTGATCGTCTCACTTACTGGGCGGCAGAAGATGTGGATTCTATCCCAAATAGCAATAACAATAACAATAACGAGAACAGCCAGCTTTCATTTATATCTATTCCTACGCAGGAATATGCCGTTTTACCTCATCGAGGGCCAATAGAAGGATTAAAACCGAAACTTGAATGGTTTTTTACTCGCTGGTTACCGCAAAGTGGTTACAGTGGCATTGATGGATTTGAACTGGAAATCTATTCAGAAAACTACCAAACAAACAGTCAAGAAGCGTATATGGAATACTGGCTACCAATTGAATAAGTCGAACATGGTTGAAAGTTCTCACTTCGCTGAAAAGTTCCTGACAATATCGAACATGCCCCAAATTGTTAACTTTCCCTTGTTGCAAATCGTTATTATTCTTTTTGTGAATGATAATTATTATCGTTAATTGGTTTTAACGAATTTTTGTAGGAAGGGAAAATGCCTCGTTTAAATCTAAAAAGAAAATCGCTAATAAAAAATAACTATTTACATGCTACGCCGTTGGCGCTTGCGATTGCTTGTATTCTTTCAGCCCCCTCGGTTTTTGCAACAGAGGCAAATGCGGAACAAAGTGAACAAGAAACGATTACGGTTCTTGGGCAAACTTACCGTAATACCGCAACCAAAACCTCACTTCAACCAGAAGAAACACCACAATCTATTTCGGTTATTAATAATGATGAATTTGAAAATCGCGGAGTTTCGTCTGTTCAGCAAGCACTGCGCTATGCGCCAGGAGTAAATGCTGAGCTAAAAGGTGGCAGTGTCACCATGTATGACAATTACAACATTCGCGGATTTGAAAATAACCAGATGTATTATGATGGTCTGGTTTTACAGTATCTATTAGGTTGGAACTTACAGCCACAGATTGATCCGATTGCGCTTGAACGTATTGAAATTTTTAAAGGACCAAGTTCAGTTTTGTACGGTTCTATGCCGCCTGGTGGCATGGTGAACTTGATCGCCAAATCTCCGAAAAAAGAACGTAATACGAACTTTTCTTTAGCAACGGGTTCTCGTAATTTAGTTAAAGCGTCTATTGATACTACTGGTCAACTTGGTGACTCCAATGTGTATTATCGTTTAATTGGTTCGGCTTCCCACCGTGATGGTCAGGTTGATGATACCACCGAAGAGCGTTACGTTTTTGCTCCGTCGTTTGATTGGTATGTTTCTGATAACACCCTTATTAATTTTAATTTTTATTATCAGAACGATCCTAATATGGGGATGAACTCTGCGATGCCAGCTTCTGGCTCTGTATGGGATAACCCGAATGGAAGTATTGGTAAAAATGCCTCCATGGGCGATAAAAATTGGAGTCAATTTGAACGTGAGTTTTGGATGGCAGGTTATAAGATCGACCATTCTTTCAATGAAAATTGGTCATTCTTACAAAACGCTCGTTTTATGAAAGCCGATCTTTATCAAGAAAATACTTACCATACAGCGGCAGGTTGGGATCCAACGACAGGCAGTTTAGAACGCTATATCTACAGTACCGATGAAGATTCAGAAGGTTTCACAATCGATAACCAATTGTCGGGTCGCGTGAATACAGGCGTGGTTGAACATAATGTATTATTGGGCGTGGATTATCAGCATCTAAAAGGCAGCTCAAATTACACCAGTTACGGTTATGACGGTGGCTACACTGCGCCAAGCTTCAATGCGTTTGCACCCAATAACAATCAAATTGATCGCTCAAAAGTGACCGCTTCTGGTGTATATATTGATGATGTGAAAGTAGAGCAATTGGGCTTCTACTTCCAAGATCAAATGCATATCAACCGAGTGGTGTTAATGGCCGGTGGGCGATTTGATAATTATCAATCCTCCAGTGACTATGCCGGTAGTGTGACGAAAATTGATCAAAATAATTTCTCTTATCGAGTTGGTGCGTTATATGAATTTGATAGCGGATGGTCACCTTACATTAATTATGCTACCAGTTTTGAGCCAGTAGCAGGAACCGATTCGAACGGGAAGAATTTTGAGCCGTCAACAGGGCAACAAATTGAAGGTGGTGTGAAATATTTATCGTCTGATTATACGACGTCGATGACCGCATCTTTATTCCAAATTGTGAAGAGTGATGTGGTTGTCCCTGATCCGGATAGCCCCAATTATCAAGGTAAAATTCAAGTTGGAGAAATTCGCTCCCGAGGCTTAGAGCTTGAAGGACGTACTATGCTGACGACGAATTGGGATATCGCGGCAAGCTATACCTACATGGATATGGAAGTCACAAAAGATACTACGGGCCTTGAAGGAAAAACGCCTATTTATGTGCCGCAACATGCTGCGACATTATGGACGAATTATTACCTGTATGATGGTGTGCTAGCCGGAACACGTTTGGGGGCGGGTGCTCGTTATATTGGAGAGCGTGAAATGGATGCCGCCAATACCGATACCGTGCCTAGCTATACGGTGGTTGATTTATCCATGGGGTATGACTTAAGTAACTTAACCGATGGATTACAAGGCGCAGCGGTAAACCTTAGTGTGAATAACCTATTTGATAAAGATACGTTTGCTTGTTACGACTCGGCCAACTGCTGGTACGGTGAAGAGCGTACGGTTGAATTGAAATTTGATTATAACTTCTAGAGTAGGTTAGGAAGATTATGCCAGTCAGTGAACAAATTGACTGGCATTTTTTATCAGAAAGCCAATTTCCAGAGTTTTTTAAACGCCCGAAAACCTAAGAAAGTCGCCATAATAGATTGTGCGAGAAAGATGATTGTGATCTTAAATGTACTGTTAAGAGATGGCGTCATGTGGTACGAAAACATAGCTAAGAATTAACTATTGACTCCATACTCGTTTGGATAGTGAAAGTACATATAGCAATTCATATACAACGTTCATTTTTACTTCCTACCTGTATTGGCATAACGCTTATTAGACGGCAAAGTGCGCTCTTTCCTGATCAGCTTTTGCTTTCACGTGAGTGTCATTGGTGCGAGAGATTCCGAGTTACTCGTTTTTTCATTTCTGGAGCAACGGTTAAGTATTAGCAATAAGAGGGTGCTAACAATTTTCACTTTCTAGCCTCTTTTTACTTTGTAATCTAAATAAAAATCAGTATCATTACGTTTACTGTAATTACGCTTGATGAGTTTTTTCTGTGAGTGATCCTAGATACCAACAACTTTTTCATTATGCCGACCATGTGACGCCTTATCTCAAAGGTGAATTACTACTTGGTGAACAAGTGCAAGCGCCACAGGGCGATGATTGGCTATTTTCAGATCATAATAATCAAGAATTACTACAAGACATCTACGCGAAACTTCAACTCTCTCACCCTGAAGCGGGGCATGCGTATTGGTTAAACCGTACGTGGACGCTGCTTATCTGGCAGCCGGTATACGTGAGTTTTATTAGCATTTATGGCATCCATGCACTGCCATCAATGTCGACGATGGCACAACAGTGGCGAGGGGATGCCAACTTTGTGGCGGGCTTTACGCTGCAAGATGCGCCGATGCATGATGGTTCGCCAGAAGAACTGATTAAAATAGCCGCTCGCGAATTACTGCCTTTATTTGAACGCTACCGTAGTCAATTGGATGAGAATGTTCGTATTCGTCCTGGCTTTACGCAACATCTACTGGCTGATTTGTTGGTGATGGCGTTATTACGCTTGCAAGATTTACATAAAGACTTACCGCAGGAATATATTCCGCAGCATGCAAAGCGTTGGTTGGAAGCCTTTGGGCTATCGACCAAAGCCATGGATTCATTGCATTATGATTTAGTGAAAAACAAATGGCATTACGTTCGTACCACTTGTTGCATGGTGTATAAATGTGAAGGCCGTGACTTATGTGATAACTGCCCTCGAGGTAAATAGCCACGTTTGATCACCAAGATTCACTGCCATTTTCATCATATCTACGCTAATATCAGCGCCTTTTTTTAAATGCGCTTGCTGTGGAGATTAGGATGTTTATTGGCTTTGATTATGGGACGGCGAACTGCTCTGTCGCAATGATGGAAAATGGCGATCCTCATTTATTGCCACTTGAAGGCGAGAGTCATTTTATCCCCTCCACGATTTGTACCCCAACGCGAGAGTCGGTGGCAGAATATTTGTACCGCTTTATGCAAGTTCAGCCCAAAGATGCCGCTGGTGAGCAGGCGCTACGACGAGCAATTAATCTTAACCGCGAAGAAGATATTGAGCTGCAACTTGGCGACGTTCAATTTGGCCAACAGGCGCTGGATACTTACCTTTCCGATCCTCAAGATGTTTACTACGTGAAATCGCCGAAATCCTTTTTAGGAGCGAGCGGTTTACATGCCACTCAATTGGTATTTTTTGAAGACCTAGTGTGTAGCATGATGAAAAACATCAAAACGCAGGCGGAAATTTCAACTCAACGAGACATTACTCAAACGGTAATTGGACGCCCGATCAATTTTCATGGCCGTGGTGGGAATGATGCCAATCGCCAAGCTGAAAATATTCTATTACACGCCGCTATTCGTGCTGGTTTTAAAGACATCGAGTTTCAATTTGAACCGGTTGCGGCAGGGTTAGAATATGAAAGTACCTTAAGCCAAAATCAAACCGTATTAGTTGTGGATATTGGCGGTGGTACCACCGATTGCTCGTTAATTGAAATGGGCCCAAGTTGGCAAAATAAAACCGACCGAACCTCTAGCTTATTAGGCCATAGCGGGCAGCGGGTTGGGGGGAATGATTTGGATATTTATCTCGCGTTTAAACAGATCATGCCTCTATTTGGATTTGGCTCTCAGATGAACAGTGGGATTGAAATGCCGATCACTCAGTTCTGGAATCCTATCGCGATTAATAATGTGGTGGCGCAAAAAGATTTCTATGAAACGGCGAATTTGAAATCGCTAAAGTTATTACAAAAAGAAGCCAAGCAACCAGAAAAGTTGGCGCGTTTACTGGCGGCCTACCAACATACGCTTGGCTATCAAATTGTGCGTAAAGCGGAAGAGGCCAAAATTGGACTTTCAGATACTCACAAACATGCATTGATAATGCCGGTAGCCTCGGAGCTATTAGAGCTTGATGTAACCCTAGATCAAATGGTGGAAGCGGTAGACACACCGGTGCAAAAAATGATGGATTTGGTGACGGAAGTGATGAGCCAAGCCACCAAAAAACCAGATGTGATTTTTATGACGGGCGGCAGTGCACGTTCACCCTTTTTACGCCAAGCTTTAGAGCAACAACTGCCTAATGTGCCGATTGTCAGTGGTAACTACTTTGGCTCGGTGACCGCAGGTTTAGCGCGTTGGGCTCAGACGGTGTTTGGTTAACGTTAAATAATGATAAGTTCACAATAAAAAGTAGCCTCAGCGAGAAATATTTCTTGGGGGCTGCTTTTCTTTATATGATGCTCTGTGCATTATTCCTGTTTTTATATCTTCTCATGCAATGTAACCGTGTCGCCTTTTCATCAATAAGTACACTTATACTTAAAATTTTGTGCATTGATTTTAAAGTTATTTCTTTTTTGAAGGAGATGAGAGGTGTTGTAGTGGTACTGTAAATATTCATTTTACGGAGTGTTTACAATGGAGATAATAACCCCTAATAATCGAAGTTGCGTAAGCATGTAATAATTATGTATATCAATAATGAAATTTTTGTCGTAGTTCTAAATAAAATGGTAAGGTTTTTTTTTAGTGTTTAAAATTTGGTTTAAATACTAAATACTAAATACTAAATACTAAATACTAAATACTAAATACTAAATACTCTGTAGGTTTTAATGAAATACAAGCCAGTATCTTATTTTAATTATAAACTTTCCAAGTTACCTTACGGGCCTTTATCAAAAGTAGAAGTTACCCATGAATTAGGCCAATTTGTAGAGGTGATGTCTAAATGCAATAAACGCAGGGAGTTAAACCTAGCTTCTTTTTTACATTGGATAAAACCAGCGGTAATTCATAGGCAATATAAGTTTTTGAAATTATCTAGCGATGTTGGTTTTACAGGATATGTTATATGGGCTTGGGTAGATGATTTGACACTTAATAACTACATGACTCAACCTAAATTTTCATTAAAGCCAATGAATTGGAATGAAGGAAATAATCTAATAGTTGTGGATTGGTTTGTGGAAAAAAATAATATGAGTCAATTGAGAGAACTCTATAGATTCATTACTTTATCAGCAGAAATGAATAGAAAAGAGATCAATATTTGTATTCGAGATAGTCAAGGTAATATTATCAAAACGAATAAACGGAGTGTTTATGGTTACTGATTTACTAAAAACGCATAAGTTAGCTGGAAGAGATAACACTCCATGTATAGGTAATGATTTACCTGAAGAGTCCTTTGTTTCATTTGATACCTATAAGCTAAACGGAGCAGAAGTCGTTTGGATTAATAAAGAACTTATTCAAGAGTACAATATTGAACTTGATGAAAAAATTATTAAAGATGAGCTTATTAATAATTTTAGTTATGTGTCTAAAGGTTATACGAAGAAAACAAGAATGGTAACTAATGATAAGAAATCATTCATGGCAGATCAGTATGGCTCTCGACATGAAGTATGTAACGGTGGTAGCGCACGGTGCGGCTTGAATGGGTATTTTCAGATTAAAGGGATAGGACGTAATCCTTTAGTGGCTGTGAATATATCTGAAAGCCACTCACATGGTAAATTATTTATTGATGAGGCTATTAGTGAGGCAATATGGGGTGAGATCTGTCATAAGCATCTACCCTACGGAGCAATACGAACGTTAGCCATTATTAAGACCAATACAAAGTATAAGTTTGGATACCTAGATAATGCACCTTATAAACACTGTGCCTTAGCTATCAGGGAAGTTTCTGTGCGCCCAGCACATTTTGAGCGATGTACTTTTTTCTGGCCAGAGGAGAGTTACAGCTTTCTACGGGATAATGATGCTAACCGCGTAAGAAAGGCCGTTCCGTACCTATCTAAATTGCTCTTTGGTGAAGTAAATAATGTGTCACTCGGTGATGTCCTTAACAAAATGATTGATCGCCTAGCTTGTCAGATTGCAGCATCGAGAGTGAAAGGAATCCCACATGGTTCCTTAACGAGCTCAAATATATCAATTGATGGTCGGTTCTTAGACTTTGGCACCATAACGGCCGTGCCCGATTTTGGAAATTATGTATTGGCTAATGGTGTTGGTGCCGTATGGGATGATCATGAACTTATAGAACCCTGGCTGGTTAACTTCATTGACACTCTTAATCATTACTCGAAAGGGAAAATGCCCCCAAATCAAGTAAGAGAATATTCGTCGGGGTTTTCGAAATTACTAGAACAATATGAGAATAAATTCTTGTTAATAGAGTTAGGAGTTGAGGAGCATTCAGATTTAAATTTGCTACGAGCTAGTCGTTTAAAAGAGCGGCTTAAAAGCGATGAGCGTAGAGTGGTCACTCGCTTTAATGACCAAGAATTTCGTCAGAATATTCTCATTGAAGCCGAGAATCAGGGGTTAGATGTGAATTATATTGGCTTCCCTTTACGAAACGTCAAATATTCATCTTTTACCCTTCTTCAGGGGCACTTGAATACAAAGTACGACTATCAATCAATTAGTCAGCTTATTAATAGTTACTTAGCATAAGTGAGATGGTTATGATTGATGTGATTGAAGTAATTTTAATAGCAACATCTTTTTTCTCGTTTATTACAACCTTAGTTTTATTTGGGTGCTATAAACTAAAAAAGTCGAAGTGTAAAAATAGCAATGACCCAACAGTTTCGGTTTTTTTACCTTTCTATAATGAAAACGAAGAACATTTGGTTTGCGCACTAAACAAGCTAAACGATCAGAATTATCCAAGCCAAATTCAGGTTATTGTTATTGACGATGGATCTACAAACAACGCAATCAGTAGAGTTAAAGAATGGATTGATAACACCGAGATGAACCATGATTTCCAAGTAATAGAAAGGCCAGTGAATGGTGGAAGAAAAGGTTTTGCCTTAGATCATGTACTAGACCTTGGCATTGCTACTGGAGAGGTCTATGTCGTTGTAGACAGTGATACTTATATCGATACCAATGGCATCTATGAGCTGGTAATTAAGCTTTGGTCTGATGAAAAATACGCTGCGGTCTGTGGGTATATTACGCCAGAAAACCATAAAGACAGTTTTATAGGCAAATTACAGCATTATGAACACATTAGCTTTTATGGTGCGATAAGAGCCGCGCAAGACAAACTAGGTTGTGTTCCAGTATTAGCTGGCGCGTTTGTTGCTCACCGAGCTTCAGTGGTGAATCAATTAGGTGGTTGGAGCGAGTGGTTGGTCGAAGATATCGCGTGGTGCTGGAAGGCAATATCGAATGGCTATCGAACAGGGTATGCACCTAAAGCTAAGGCAACAACGCAGTGCCCAACAGATGCGAAAGGGCTGTTTAATCAACGCAGGCGCTGGGCTCGGGGACGAGTAGAGGCGTATACAGAAGCATGGAAAACTCATTGGTTCGCAGGCTTATGTGCCTCCCCTTGGTTTTTGCTTACCGCAGCACAGTATATATTTCCATCTAGCATTATTTTGTTTGGTTTTATGGTTGCAGCCGGTATTTGGATTTCAATTGCAATCGGTACTGCCAATATAATGATTTATTTCTTATTGGTGCAATCTTATATAAAAGACTTTGAACTTTCTGATGATTTATCAAACCGGCAAATTATTACAGCACCAATATATTCAGCCTTGTTAGAGTCCATTACGTGGATACCTAATTTACTCGGTTATTCAGATGAAATTTTGGGTAAGAAAAAAGGTTGGTTAACAAGATAGTTTTTATGAGCGCAGTACTCTTTACTGTAATTAAATATAAGGAAATAATTTATGTATAACTTAAGTGTTGATGAAATTTCAATGGTTGATGGTGGTGGCGATGGTGCATACTCAGGGAGTAATACAAGCGGAGGCCATACTACTTATGGTGGCCAAGGTAATGGCTTTCAAGCTTCTGGTCAGCATGGTGGAAGCATTTCAGGCCAAGATGTCGCTTGTGCAGGACTTGGTGCCGCTATTAGTTTTGGCACAGGTGGTTGGGGCGCCCTAGCAGGTGCTGCAGTTGGTCTAGGTTGTTCTAATTTGTAATTATGAAGGAGGAAGGATATGGTCTTTATCATATCCTTCAATTTATATGAAAACGTGCCCTGTATGTAAAAATAAAGCCGTCCCACTATTATCATGCATTTTGTCAATTAACGGAATGGTTAAGTGTTCACTTTGTGGGAGTAAATTAAAAACTCGTACAACATTAGTAGGTCTGTTGGTAGTTTTTATTTTTATACTGTTATCAATAGTCATTTTGAGAAGTGTCAACCATGAATACAGTTATCTAGTATTGGTCGTATTTTGGGTGCTGTACTCTATTTTACATGGAGTGTTTTTTAAAGAGATTAAACCAACGAAAAATTAGGGCCTGACTGTGATATTATTATTTTTAGTGAACAATGAGGACTAGTGGGACATGAATAACTATCAGTCCTTAAATAATTGTTGTAATTACCAATCAATAAACTGGGCATTAATAAATACTTGTAACTATACATGCAAGTATTGCCACTCAGACTTAAATAGTGGTTCTATTAAAGCACCACCTTATGAAGTTGCAGTGAATTTTATTAAGTTGCTTCTTGAGCGCTCGAATATCTCGATGTTGACACCATATTTCGAGTTTGGAGGTGGAGAGGTGACTTTACTCAGGTATTTTCCAGATATCATTAAGTTAATTCATGATCGTCAAGGGTTAGTTAATATTGTTTCTAATGGGTCAAAGTCATTGCAATGGTGGAATAAAAATGCTCATTTCTTACATGGTGTAAGTTTAAGTTTTCATATTAATGACATCAAGAGTGAATCTCATTTTATTGAGGTATCTAAAGTGCTTGAGGCTTCTCAAAACACCCGTTTTCACGTCAACATCATGATGGTTCCAGAACGGTTTGATGATTGTCTAGCATTTGCAAATAGGCTAAAACAGGAAGTCCGTTGTTCTATTGCTCTTCAGCCTCTATTTGAAGGTTTTGGTCATGGTGGGATTACTAAAAAGTATCCGTATACATCTGAGCAAGAGCAAATAATGAAGGACTTTCGCGGTCGACCAGAGCTTAAAACGCTTCCTCCATCAATGGCGGAATTAGAGGTTCATTATCTAGACGGTACAACTCAGAATCTGTCGACTTTTGATTTAATACCAAACCCATAAAATATAGTATTATAGCTATATGAAAGAATCAAACCCAAAATACAGCCTAGATGATTATGACTTTGGCGAACTGGCCAAAACTGAAAGTAACGCCAGAGCCAGAACACGTCTTTACATCCTTCACCAATATCGCATTGGCAAACACAGCTTTGAGATTGCAGAAAACCTCAACATCAACATTGAAACCGCACGACGTACTCGTAGACGCTACCAAGCATCAGGGCTTGATAGCCTCTATGACAAACCAAGAAGCGGCAGAAACAGCAAATTGGCTCCCGAGTACATAGAAAGCTTTAAACAACTGATTGTTGACAGCCAAGCAAAACGGGGCGGCGGCAGACTGACAGGACAAGACATCCAAAAGCTTGCTCACGAGCATTACCAAGCAAGCTATAGCGTCAATGGCATTTATGAACTACTGGCTCGAATTGGTATGAGTTGGATAAGTGCCAGAAGCCAGCATCCGCAAGCTGACATTAACGCCCAAGAAGCCTTTAAAAAAACTTCATAGAGCAGGTAACTGCCATACTGCCCGAAGATACCAAGCTAAGCGATGTTGACATCTGGTTTCAAGATGAAACCCGGATTGGCCAGCAAGGTTCAATCACCCGAATATGGCATTACCGTGGTAAAAGACCCAGAGTAGTCCGTCAACAGCAGTTTATCTCGACTTACCTTTATGGGGCAGTATGTCCTGCCACAGGTCAAAGTGTGGGACTCATCATGCCTTATGCTAATGGCGAGTGTATGAAGCGGCATTTACAAGAAATTAGCCAAGCTGTACCCAAAGGTCGCCATGCGGTTGTGGTGATGGATGGGGCGGTATGGCATAAAGAGCGCTATAATTTACCAAACCTGACTATCTTGAAGCTACCGCCTTATTCGCCTGAATTAAATCCGATTGAACAGGTTTGGCAGTATATTAAGCAACACTGGCTATCAAATCGCTGTTTTGATAGTTATGAAGCTATTGTAGATGCCGCCTGTCAGGCGTGGTGTAATTTTGCTAAACAGGTGGCTACGGTTAAGTCGCTCTCTGCTCGTCATTGGGCAGTGCTTTAATTATTGGGTTTGGTATTATGTCAAGATTGTCAGGGATAACGATGCGTTTTTGTCGTCTAGGCTGAGTCGGCTTTTTGGATTGAATGTCTGTGCTATCGTTCTGTGTGTTAATCGGCTTGCTAGCAGGCATTTTGGCTCGCTCGTCATCGCTAAGATTGGCTAAGAAGTTGTCATGGGCTTGTTCAAGTAAGGCTAGGTCTTCTAGGGCGGTTTCTTGGTTTAAGTGGGTTTGTTTGGGCTGTGATGTCGCATGAGGCGTTCGCTAAGTCCGTGAAATTTACTATCATCCAGTGTTCGGGTGCATAGCCAAATGCCCAGTCCGTCATGGATGAGCACTTTTAGCCGTGTGCCTGTTTTGTTGTAAAATAGGTAGGCACAGTGTGGGCGGATGCCTGGGTGGTGCTGTAGGATGAAGGCGAGTAGTTTATTACTGCCACTTCGCATGTCCATAGGGGTGGTGGATAGCCAAATTTGTTGGGGGTTGATAAGGGGGTTCATTGTAGCCCCCGCAGTAGTTCGATGAGGCTATATTTGTCAATTTGGTCGATAGTGAGTTTTATGGGCATTGTGTTGTGGCTGGGAATTTGTAGTTCTATACCCGTTAGGACTGATGAGTTGACTGTGCTATGGTCGTTGCTTTGCTCATGGTTTGGGTTCGGCTGTATACTGACAGGGATGAATGTTGGTGTATTGCGGTAAGCGTCATTGTCAATAAGTGCGGGTATTTGGTCGGTTTGGGCTTGTTTGGCTTTTTGTTCTCGTTTCCAGTTGTGCAATAGGTTCTGGTTGATGCCGTTGTCTCTGGCTATGCTGGCAATTGACCGCCCTGAGCTTATCGCTTCTTGGACTAGAAATTCTTTGAATTCGTCACTGTAGGTCTTGCGTCTGGGTTTGTTGGTTGCCATGTTAATGTCCATTTACTGAAAATCATGGACATTATCTCGCTTCATCTAAGAATCCAGTAGAGGGGATGGTCGGGGGCTTACTCTGTTCAGTAATTTAAATGAGGTTAGACAATTAACGGATGAATGGATCCATGTTTATAACCATGAACGACCGCATGATTCATTGAATGATATGACACCTGCTGAGTTTAAACAGGTGGCTTAATGTTTCTACTTTGATGTTGTTTTAAGTTTGGGGGATTTACATTGCCGATAAGGTTGGTCGTAGCAATATTATCATATCTAACAGGCTTTTACGCTTTGTAAAAAAAACATTACTTACGCCAAACAATTTTGCTGAAATTATTGCTACAACGTTTGTTATACTCAAAAGATAGCGTTTTTTGATACGATGTATTTTTTAATTTTTTTCACCAATAAGGAATCATAATGACTAAATCTACAAAATCCAACGCAAAAGTTGCAGTCATAACAGGTTCGGCAGGGGGTCTGGGTAATGCCATTGCGACTCGTCTTGCCAAAGATGGTTTTCGAGTGGTGCTACACGACATCAGCGAAGATAATCTAAAAAAAGCCAAAGCCGAATTTGACAAAGCAGGGTATGAAAGCATCACGGTGGTGGGCGATGTGTCAAAACGTGCCGACCAATTTCGCCTTATCGAAGAAGCGGTGAAAGCCTTTGGGCAGGTTGACGTGTTTGTCAATAACGCAGGGGTGGAGTCGGTTGAGCCGTTTTTAGAAATTGAAGAAAAAGAGCTTGACCGTGTAATGAATGTGAATATCAAAGGCGTGGTGTTTGGCACGCAAGCAGCCGCCGAGCAGATGAAAAAACAAAACAACGTGAGTAAGATTATCAATGCTTGTAGTATTGCAGGACATGAGTCATATGAAATGCTAAGCTTATATAGCGCCACTAAACACGCAGTACGTTCATTTACCCACTCAACTGCTAAAGAATTAGCCCAATATAATATTCGTGTAAATGCCTATTGTCCTGGGGTGGCTGATACCCCTATGTGGGAGCGAATTGATGCGGCATTTGTCAAATATAAAGGTTATGCGCCAAAACAAGCGTGGAAAGAATTTACACAGGGTATTTTAGTCGGAAGACCACAGGAACCTGAAGATGTAGCAAATTTAGTATCATTTTTAGCTTCTGATGATGCCAACTATATTACGGGTCAAACTATTTTGACCGATGGCGGTATGGTATTTAGATAATCATTGGGCAATAAAAAAGTGATCTATGCTGTTTGATCCGAACTCTGTATGAACCGTCTCGGGATTGTCGGAGACCTAAAACTCTGAGACAATACCCTTATGGAAATCAAAAAATACCAAACAGAAGTTAAGAAAAAAGCCGTCGACTACCAACGGATATTTGTCGCCTATTGACGCAGAAAATATCTACTATTGTTCATTAATTCCGTCAGGCTATGCTGCGTGACTCAAGATAATTTGTGGCCGACAATTCCAGTATAGTTCATTTAATAAAATATATGATTTAGTAAAAGATATATGTCTGCTAATAGGGGCTGTTTTCATAGAATGGGCGCAATACATAGATCAGGGATTTGGTTGTATATGCTTTCAGAATGAACGGATTAACGTTATTTGGGAAGAGTTTCCTAACAACCTCAGTTTTGAGCTAGATTCAATCAGTAATGCAGAGCTACTGTTAGAAAAATTAGTATGATAAAGGTATGCTATAAAAAACCTGTTCAGCAAAGCCTAAGAACACGGTTCTATACTAGGGAGCCGCATTCACCGAATAAACTGGTTTTTCAATGAAAGCTTTATTTTGGCCTGCAGATACAGTAATTAACTCGAAGGTAAACAATCTGCATGATAAGATAAAAAATTATTTCTAACCACGAGTATGATATGAATTTGATAACAATTAATTTAAAAAAAGCATCTGGTATTGTGCTGTTCTCAATAGGCTTATTTGCTACTGCCCAAGCATCAGCAGCTACATGCGACAAGGCTACTACTCAAGCTGATATAAACAAATGTATTGCCGCTGAATTAAAGGCTGAAGACAGTAAGCTGAATAGCTCTTATAGCAAATTACAGCATGGATTGAATAAAACTGAGAAAAAGCAGTTAAAAATAGTGCAATTAGCATGGATTGACTTTAGAGATAAAGCCTGTAAATTTTCTGCCCGTAGCTCTAGTGGTGGTAGTGCTCACTCAATGGCCCTTAACAGTTGCTTAACGACCTATACGCAGCAAAGACGCATACAGCTTGACCAGGAAATTAAGAACATTCAGAGATAAGAAAAATCAAATAATTGGTGGTGTTCTAAAAAGTATACCCCAAGGAAACCAGTTATTTTACCCTTCAAACATATTAACAGACTACTCAAAATAGACTGTTAATATGGAACCATCTATAACAGACTTTAGAATTATAGGACTGGTTGCCGTGCTTTTTTCCTATCATTAGCCTATACCTAAAACATAAAACCTTTAAATAATAATTTATCTATCATTAGACTTGTATCTGATATTAAATGATAGCAATCTCTTGCTGTTATCAATGAACATTAATTATTAAGTCTAAGTAATAGAGGTAGCGTTATGACCGTTCGTATTTATGTGAGAGCCAGCACTAAGGATCAAGACGCTACCAGAGCATTAGCTGATTTGGTGGCTTTCAGTACAAGTTATGATGATAAACCCCACTCTCAACTTGAAATAAGCAACTCAAACTGAAGTGGGGGATTACCTAACTGTTTATTGATTACAAAGCAGAAGTTATGAGCCAAGATTTTACGCATAAATCTGTGGGATAAATGCCATAAATCTCTCGCTCTCACCTTTTGCATATTAAACCGCTGTGATAACTGACCAATCACCGTCTCAATATTGCGACGAGCATTTTTAAGACGATTAAGTACACTGATTGGTCGTTTATCGGGCATATTTTTTCTAAGCGGTGTTTGCAAATCAACACATCGCTTAAAGCAATACTCAGATAAATCAGGGCTAATATAGCCCATATCTGCACCTAACAAGCCTTTGATATTATCAAGCATATCAGGTGCCACTAATCTTTCATCTATTCTGGCAGAGGCAAAGGTAAAATTGGTTATCATGCCCGATAGATTAATGAGTAAATGTCCTTCAAAGCCGAAATATTTTTGTTGCTTTGAGGCGCAGTAACTATAACTACCTTCGTATTTGAAGGTTTTATACCGATACGCTCTGGCATATTGGCATACAGGAATGGGAAAGCCATCGATAAAATGAATGTTGTCTTGTCCATACTGTTTAACGATATGCTGTTGTATCAAAGTTTTTACCTGTAACAAATTGACGCACTGCTTGGCAAAGTTGGGATATGAGCCTATTTGTGGAAACCATGTTTGCCAATGCTGTTTAAAATACTGATGGATTTGTGAGTCGGTGTCCATCTGTAAAAACTCACCCACTATCTCCATGGTAATAATTTCACTGTCGGTTAGCTTTGGTGCATATCCGCCTTGTCTTAGCCGGTTTGTTACAATCTTTTTGTAGTAGTCATCTACCATTAGATAGATTTTAATGATAAATTCGTCGATGGGCATGGCTTGTTCTCTAATCTTTTTGGTCATTGATTAAAGTTTAAGTTCATGCCTTTTTTGTTTCAACCCCGCTTAAAAGTGTTGAGAGTGGGGTATTAATATGTTAAATTATTATTAATAAAATTGCATATCTCTACTATATCATTACACTATGGAGCAAGTTCTATTTAATCATAAAACTTATAATCAATCATAAAAACAGAGGGGCTCACAGTGACCATAAAACACATCGAACATCTGATTATCGGCTTTGGCAAAGCAGGTAAAACTCTGGCACAAGCTTTAGCCAAGACAGGCAAATCCGTGATTTTAGTGGAGCAGTCCGCTACCATGTATGGTGGTACCTGTATCAATATTGGCTGTATTCCCTCAAAAAAATTAGCCTTCTTAGCTTATGGTCATGACGTACAACCATCACTTGCTCAAGCAGTTAGCAAAAAGAACGATTTAATTGATAAACTTAATCATGCCAACTTTGAGAAAGTTGATAGTCTAGATAATGCCGAAGTGATTACAGGCAAAGCCAGTTTTATTGATAATAAAACCGTGCAGGTCGTCACCGATACTGACACATTGACCATCACTGCTGATTATATTTACATCAATACAGGGGCGTATAACTGGCAGCCGCCGATTGATGGGTTAAAAGACAGCAAATTTGCCTACGACAGCACCCGTATCATGCAACTAACCGATTTACCAAAACAGCTCGTTATTATTGGTGGTGGCTATATCGGGCTAGAGTTTGCCTTTATTTTTGCAGGGTTTGGCAGTGAAGTGACGATTTTAGAAACAGGCGATACCTTTTTACCACGAGAAGATGAAGATATCACCAAAACTTTACTCGCTATCATGGCAAAACAGCATATTACAGTCAAAACTAATCAGCAAATCAAAAAAATAAGCGATAGTGGACAGCAAGCCACAATTACCACCGCTGATAGCGAACTGCATGCCGATGCGATTTTGGTTGCTACAGGCCGCAGAGCCAATACCGAAGGGCTAAACCTTGAAAAAGCGGGCATTGAGCTTACCGATAAAGGTTATATTGCTGTCAATGAAAAATTACAAACCAACGTGCCGAATATCTATGCGATGGGCGATGTGGCAGGCAGCCCCCAATTTACCTATATTTCGCTCGATGATTATCGTGTAGTTAAAAGCCAAGTATTGGGCGATGGCAGTTACACCACCAAAGACCGTACTTTCCCTTATGCGGTGTTTGTCAATCCGCCACTTGCTAATGTCGGTATGACCGCAAAAATGGCAAAAGATAAAGGTTATGACATTAAAACCGCCACACTAGATGCAGCAACTATTCCTAAAGCCAATATCTTAGAACAAGCTGATGGGCTGCTTAAGGCCGTAGTAGATGCTAAAACTGATAAAATCTTGGGTGTGCAACTGTTGTGTGCCGAGTCGCATGAATTGATTAACTTTATGGATTTAGCAATCCGTCAAGGCTTAACCTACCAGCAGGTGCGTGATCATATTTTTACCCACCCTAGTATGAGTGAAGCATTGAATGATTTGTTTGCTGCTATCAACTAACTGTTTTATAGCGAGGTTAGACGTTGCTTATAACGGCTAACCTCATTTACTTTCAATATTCACTCACTTTATATCCGCTTAGTTAAAACTTAAAAATTCTTCTGCACTTGTTGGATGAATGGTAAATGTCTCTTCTAAATCTGCTTTAGTAATACCAACTTTCATTGCCAAAGCAAATCCTTGTAAAATTTCATCCACATCTGACCCGACGGCATGAATGCCCACCACGGTCTCATCGCGACCTGCACAGACAATTTTAACTGTCGATGATGTTATATCATCGTGTGCAACCGCACGAAACATGGGCATAAATTTATTAGTGTAAGTTTTTACATTTACTTGACCATGGGCTTTAATCGCCGCTGACTCACGGTGTTTGCATGGGATGCCCGAGGCAATGGCCGCTCAGGGGGAGAGCGAGACGATGCCGAAAACTTCGCCCAGTTGGTACGCGACTTAGATGAGTTTATTGGGGTAGTGAAAGCCCAAACTGGAACTATCGATGCACAGTTGTTATTGGTCGCCAGTAGCTTAGGCGCGGTGATTGCGACTAGTTGGGTACACGATTACGCACCGACTGTGCGAGGTATGATTTTAGGTACCCCGGCCTTTGCGATTCGTTTGTATGTACCATTTGCAATGCCAGCATTAAAAGTCGCTAAAAAGCTAGGGGTCATGTCGCGTGTCTCAAGTTACGTTAAAGCCAAGGTGCTTACCCATGACGATGCGGCACAGCAAGCTTACAATGAAGATCCTTTGATTTCATCGAGTATCTCACGCAATCTATTAATCGACTCATTACAAACCGGCAAACGCTTGGTTGATGACGCAGGTGCTATCGTTACCCCGACCTTTATCCTATGTGCGGGTAAAGACTATGTCGTTGATAAACGAGTCATCCGAGACTTTTATGAAGCGATACGCTCACCGATGAAACGCTGGGCTTACTATCCAGACAGCTATCATGCGATTTTTCATGAAGTCAATAAACAGCAGGTATTTGCTGACTGCATTGAGTTTGCTGATAAGATTTTTGCACAGCCGCTATCGCAAGTAGATTTACAATATGCTGATAACCCCAAAAGCCAAGCAGATAGCTACAGTAAAGATCGGGTCGATAGAATGGCGGTCAATGGCTTTAACCCACAGTTTGCCTTAACCAAATTTGCCATCCAAAAATTCGGTAATATCAGCGATGGCGTTGCCACGGGTGTCAAACATGGTTTTGACTCAGGCAGCTCACTTGAAAAAGTCTATCAAAACCAGCCGCAAGGCAAAAACTTCTTGGGTAAAGTGGTGGATCAATTCTACTTGAACAACATTGGGTGGCGAGGCATTCGTATCCGTAAACAACACCTATTAGAATTGGGTCAACTGGCGATTGAGCAACTACAAAAAACTGCCAGTGATACGCCCATTCATGCAATGGATATCGCCAGTGGCAACGGTTACTACATGTTTGAATTGGCAAAAGGCAATGCAGATTTAAACGCAGAGCTACGCGATTATGATAGCCATAATATTGAAGTAATGACGCAAAAGGCATTGCAACAAGGCTTGAGTGGGCGTCTTATTGCAGTACAAAAAGATGCTTTTGACCCTAACAGTTATCAAAATCAAGCACAATATCAGCTTGCTAAGGCTTCTGGGGTATTTGAGCTATTTAGCGATAATACCAAAGTTAAAACTGCCATACAGGGTATTTATAGTCAGCTAACAGAGGGCGGTTACTTTATTTATACCAACCAACCTTGGCACCCTGAGCAAGAGTTTATAGGTAAAACGCTTAATAGTCATCAAGGCAAAGATTGGGTAATGCGTTGCCGCAGCCAAGCAGAAATCGATCAGTTAGTGACGCAAGCAGGTTTTGAAAAAGTCACCATGCGCATAGATGAGTTTGGCATTTTCACTGTGTCATTAGCGGTTAAGCCAACTGTCAACGCATGAGCGAATTGCCTGCAGTAGTCCGCCAAACAAAGCCATTTAACACGGCCGTCCTTTTCTCTGGCGGTGGGCTTCGTTTTGGTTACTATTTGGGCATGTACCAAGCGCTATATGAACAGGCAAAAACCC
This sequence comes from Vibrio casei, assembly GCF_002218025.2. Classification (NCBI taxonomy): domain Bacteria; kingdom Pseudomonadati; phylum Pseudomonadota; class Gammaproteobacteria; order Vibrionales; family Vibrionaceae; genus Vibrio; species Vibrio casei. The sequence goes on from NZ_AP018680.1 coordinate 862,345, forward strand.
CTGATATTATCTTAGCGAGTTGTGGCGGGGCATTAGTAGCTGGATTATTAGAGGTAACGGGTGGCGATAGCGAGCAGGCATTTGAGCGATTACAAAGCCGAGAATGCTATGACATGCTCTGTCGCATTACCCCAAAGCCACCTAAACAGGTTACGGGGCACGCACTACCTGCATTGCAGCGCTTAATAGTGAGTCAAGCGTGGCAGCTAGCAAAAAATTCCCTACCAAATGTTATTAAACGTCGACCAACGCCTCCTAACAAAATCCTTGATAGGCTAGCACATCAGAGCATTGCTACAATTAAAGATGAAAGCGCTGATAATCCATTGTGGCCATGGCAACCCTCACAACAGAGTGCCATAATTAACAGTTTGGTTATTGCCAGTCGGCTATACAATGATAATGCGGCTCATCAATGGCAAGTCGTGCTACGCTGTAGTCAGCAAGCCTTAGCCAATGAAATTGAAAAATTAAGTCTTTTAAATGCTCTAGCGCCTTACCAACCTGACACGATTCATTCCTCTCACTGGGTTAGCGCAGATATGCCCTTGGCAGTTGCCGTGCGTGCGTCCATTTCAGATATGTATTACCTACCACCCCTTACATGGCAAAGTCACTTACTGATGGGTGGTGTACTCAATTTAACCCCGATTGAACTGGCTTGTGAGCTTGCTCATCAGGTCTATGCTGAAACCAAGGCAAATTATGATCGGTTGTTAGCAGAACCAGCGATTTATAGCACATTTGGTTTTCTTGCCAATCAGCGACTTGCTCATGTGCATCAATATCAAACGCTAGACAGTGAAATCCATTGGATAGAGACTGCTGATAACGCCAAACACATTCGCCCTGCGATGGCGAAAAAACTGCAACTCCGTCAAGGCTATATTGACGTAAAACGCCCTGATTATGCGACCTTTCAAGCGATTATGCGCGAGCAATATGATTATGGCTATGAACGCACAATAGCTAAACTGCGAGAATCCTCATGAAACATATCATCATTATTGGCGGTACCAGTGGTATCGGTTTGGCGTTGGCAGACTGGCATTTGAATCAAAGTTGGCAAGTTACTGTGATTGGCAGTAGTGCTGAGAAAATTGCCAAATTACCCCAATCATTACTTCAAAATCCTGCATTTACCGCCCATGTTTGTGATATTAGCGATAATATCGCAAGGAGAAAATTGTTTGATAAACTGACACAACAGCCGTTTAACCGACTGATTTATTGTGCAGGTAAATATTACAATGAGCGTCAGAACCAACTTAATCAAGATGAAAGCCAACACATGCTAGCGATTAATTTACAGGCATTTCAGGCAGTATTTAGCTGGGCAAGTGAACAATTAAAGCACAGCTATGATACCGACAAATCACTGATTGCAATTGCTTCAGTCGCAGGGTTGCTGGATTTTGAGGATGCCAGTTTGTACGCTAAATGCAAGCGAGCGATGATAGCCAGTTGCGATGCTTATCGCATAGGGCTGCGACCCTTTCACATTAACGTCATTTGTATTGCTTCAGGCTACATTAATACCACTCAACTACGCTCACTCAATAATGGCGATGCCAGTCATAAGCCCCATATAATTAGCGAACAACAAGCGGTTAAAGAAATCATGACGGCAATTGAGCAAAATATAGCCTTGCATATTTTTCCAAAGCCGATGAAACGTACTATCTCGCTATTGTCGGTATTACCCAAACCGCTACTCAATCAGATTATGAAACTGCAATATCGGCATCAAGACAAACAAGTGCGATAAATGAGCCAAAAAGCTGGCACAGCGAGCATTAAGCTATCAATCCTATCTATAATACCCCCATGACCCTTTAGCCATCGCCCCATGTCCTTAACGCCATGACTGCGCTTGACGGCTGATTCTAGTAAATCTCCGACAATACCAACGCTGGTCAATATCCAGGCAAGTATAAAAATCTGAATATAGTTAAAAGGGGTTAAAAACTTGCCAATGGGTAAGCTCAGGGCTGAAGTCAGCATACAACCAAATAAGGCCCCTTCAATGGTTTTATTGGGGCTAATGATAGGTGCAAGTTTACGCTTGAATAAGCGTTGCCCCAGCAGTCTTCCCATCAAATATTGGCCAATATCGTTAAACTGAATCACGAAAATAACAAAAAGCAAGATGCCTAGCTGATGTTGCTGGTTCAATGACGTGCCTAGGTCAATAAAAGCGATAATAAATAGGCTAAATACCAGGATAAAGAGCCTGTCAAGATATCGTTGCTTGGTGGTTTGGCTAGGAAACTGTCGAAACAAACGGCGAATTTCATGCTGACCTTTGAGTGCCATCAGTACGGCTAATAGCGCAATACCAAAAGCAAAGTCTGGGGTATTAATAACCAAGCCGACTAGCAGCAAACTTAACAGCACTATCCAGGAGCGGACCGTGTAATAAATCGTACCAAAGCGTAAATGACCGCCTAAAGTTTTTAATGTTAGCCAAACCATGGTGACAAGTAACAGTAGCGCTATCAAGAAAACCACAGGTTTTAACAACACAATACTCACCAAACCCACCACAATTGATTGTAATAATCTTTTAAATTCAGTTTAATAGGGTATCAAGCTCGTTTGCTGTACCATTTGTATTGTCTTCGCTTGCTTTGCTTGTCATAAAATGAATTTATTTGACTATAAAATTCTATAATTAAAAATTTTAGCACAGTTATAGTAGTGTACTAGATTTTTGTTGTAAGTTAATGAGTGTTTGGTCACTTAAGTAATCCTGAGTCACCTGATGAGATGGGTAATGGCTATCAATTAATTGGCGTATTGTGTGAGGGCAGAACTGACCGAAATACGCCAGACAACAGGCTAACATCGCCACACTCCTTGACCAGCCCATGGTACATTGACATAGTATCAGTACAGGTGCATCATCATCAGATTGTGTGCCTAAGGTCTGACTAACAGACGCTAAAAAATGCACAAGGCTAGTTATATCTAAACTGTCAAAGGGCTGCAAATCCAAAAGCGGTAGATAGTGATAGGTCAATATTGCTGTCGGCTGCGTCTGTTTTAATTGCCAAAAACTTGATGATATTTCACTGGTAACGTCTAGCCAGAGTATTTTTCGATATTTATTGAAAAAATGCGTAAGATTCGCAGTTTCAGCATTGCTAAGTTTTGGGCCAGCGCATATCTCGATAGTTTGATGATAAAACTGACATTGAATAGTTTCTCGCTCAGTAAATGGCGTTAATCGATTACACTTTGTCATGATTTGCCAAAGCAAGTAATAACTCGCACAAATAGGCAATTGTAGGATATAGGCAAAATTGGTTAAATAACCATCGGGATTCTTCGAAAAAATTCGTCTATTTAGCTCGACATTAGACTTCACATATAAAAAGCTCAGTAACCCAAAACTAAACAGCCAACAATAAGCAAAAAATTTAATGGCGATTGGGTAAATTGCGTTATCAAAACGGATAAACAAAGTAGGCAAGCTTGCCATTATAAGAAACCCTGAAACGGCAAGTACAAGATAGCGAATGACCAGTTTTTGACTAGTCGAATCTAACTTGTCGCTGATACGCCTTTCTATCCATAGCACGAAGATTGCCAATATCAATCCGCCCAACACATCAAGGAGATGATGTTGCCAAGTAAATAATGTGGAAACTGCAATTCCAGCGCATAAACAGATTAAACTAAGTCGATAGGCTATTAAACGGTTGTGAAAAACAGCGATTGGCGTCCAAAGCAATACTAATAGTAGCACTGCATAACTAATACCAAACCCATAAAATATAGTATTATAGCTATATGAAAGAATCAAACCCAAAACACAACCTAGATGATTATGACTTTGGCGAACTGGCCAAAACTGAAAGTAACGCCAGAGCCAGAACACGTCTTTACATCCTTCACCAATATCGCATTGGCAAACACAGCTTTGAGATTGCAGAAAACCTCAACATCAACATTGAAACCGCACGACGTACTCGTAGACGCTACCAAGCATCAGGGCTTGATAGCCTCTATGACAAACCAAGAAGCGGCAGAAACAGCAAATTGGCTCCCGAGTACATAGAAAGCTTTAAACAACTGATTGTTGACAGCCAAGCAAAACGGGGCGGCGGCAGACTGACAGGACAAGACATCCAAAAGCTTGCTCACGAGCATTACCAAGCAAGCTATAGCGTCAATGGCATTTATGAACTACTGGCTCGAATTGGTATGAGTTGGATAAGTGCCAGAAGCCAGCATCCGCAAGCTGACATTAACGCCCAAGAAGCCTTTAAAAAAACTTCATAGAGCAGGTAACTGCCATACTGCCCGAAGATACCAAGCTAAGCGATGTTGACATCTGGTTTCAAGATGAAACCCGGATTGGCCAGCAAGGTTCAATCACCCGAATATGGCATTACCGTGGTAAAAGACCCAGAGTAGTCCGTCAACAGCAGTTTATCTCGACTTACCTTTATGGGGCAGTATGTCCTGCCACAGGTCAAAGTGTGGGACTCATCATGCCTTATGCTAATGGCGAGTGTATGAAGCGGCATTTACAAGAAATTAGCCAAGCTGTACCCAAAGGTCGCCATGCGGTTGTGGTGATGGATGGGGCGGTATGGCATAAAGAGCGCTATAATTTACCAAACCTGACTATCTTGAAGCTACCGCCTTATTCGCCTGAATTAAATCCGATTGAACAGGTTTGGCAGTATATTAAGCAACACTGGCTATCAAATCGCTGTTTTGATAGTTATGAAGCTATTGTAGATGCCGCCTGTCAGGCGTGGTGTAATTTTGCTAAACAGGTGGCTACGGTTAAGTCGCTCACTGCTCGTCATTGGGCAGTGCTTTAATTATTGGGTTTGGTATAATTGCTAATGATCAAACAAATTTTGTCGGTTGGGACTGCTACGCTGGTATTGATAGTTTAGTCGTTACATTCAGTGGTGATATCTACCGCTCTTGGTGTATGCAGGATGGCCCCATTGGTTCCATTTACGACGAGAACATTGAACTTCCAACTCACCCAACTAAGTGCAGAACCAAGATTTGCCAATGTGGTGTGGATCTCTCGGCAAAAAAGGTCAACACAAGGCTCATTGCAAATAAAGAAAAACAAATTGAAGTGACGCAACTTTAATCTCGCTTAATTAGGGAAAGGAACACCCGTGGTAGCAAGAGCTAAGCATTTATATAGACCAGAATATTTTGACGCTCAAAAATCAGACAATCAAGGCTCAATTTTAATTGATGCTTCATTAAATCAGCATCTGTTTGTAGCAGCTTCAATGTTTGTTCTAATGGGGATCATTTTTTTCGTTGTTTTTGCTGAATATACGCGTAGAGGTACATTGAATGGTGTAGTTAGTCCAACTGGTGGTATTGTCAAAGTACAGGCTAATGATGAAGGATATGCCGAAAAAGTATTCGTCACTGAAGGTCAAAAAATACTCTCTGGTGAGCCGTTGTATGAGATCAAAACTGAACGATATGATGAGTTTGGTCAGGGTGTAAAAAAGCGAATAGTCACTGCCATTGAAAATCAAATTACTTTGCTAAATGAACGCCGAAATAAAGAAATAGAAAAATCTCAACATCAGCTACAGGTCATTGATTATGACCAAGTACGTTTGTCAGAAGAGGCCAGTATACTGGAAGTTGTCGTTGATTTATCTGAGCAAGAGTTAAAACTTGCTCAAAGTTTAGTTGATAAGCAGCAAGTTTTAGTCAATAAGCAGTTTATTTCTAAAATTGAATTTCAGAGACAGAGGCTCGAATTAATAACACTAAAAACTAAGGTACAAACTCAACGCCTGAGTTTACAGCGTTTACTGAGAGAAAAAGCCAAACTAAAAGAAACAAAAGAGACACTTCAATTAGAACTTGATATTGCCTTACAAGAAATAGATCGCCAGCTTCAACAAATCGATCAAAGTAAAATTGAGTATTTTTATCAAACGGATACTCAGGTTGTATCACCGGTTGACGGTGTCGTTGCGTCCATCTTCGTTAAGGAAGGTCACTCAGTTAACAAAGGACAACCGCTATTAGTGGTTATTCCAAAAGGCGAAGAGCCTGCCATCGTTGAACTTTATGCATCCAGTCGTAGCATAGGCTTTCTTCAAAAAGGTCAGGGTGTTCGTTTACGGTTTGATGCCTTTCCTTATGAAAAGTTTGGTGTTCAGCAAGGCGTTATTTCATCAATATCGAAATCAGCCGTTTCGGCAGAAATGTTACCAAATAGCCCGCTAATCCAAAGCCAACTTTCTCGTGCTAATGGTGGAATGGGTTTGTATCAAGTTCGAGTCAAGTTAGATAAACCTACCATTACGGTCTATGGAGAGGAACAACTGTTTGTGCCAGGGATGACACTGACCGCAGATATTGAGCTGGATACTCGTAAGGTTTACGAGTGGCTGTTAGAGCCCTTATACACCATACAAGGGAGAATTTAATAATGCATGCAGAAGGCCTTATTGATTGGGGGTGGGGTAAGAAGCTCCCTTTGATCCGACAGACTGAAAAAGCGGAATGTGGTATTGCTTGTTTAGCGATGGTTGCTGATTGGCATGGATATAAAACAGATTTAAGATCGCTTAGGGTAAAGTGTGGCATTACTCAACACGGAATGTCGTTCGCGAGACTCATTGAGTGTGGCGCACTTCTGAAACTTTCAGGTCGAGCGGTGCGCTTAGATCTACATGAACTACAGCAATTAGCCACTCCTTGTATTTTGCATTGGAATCTAAATCATTTTGTTGTGTTAAAAAAAGTGACTGGGAAGAAAATTGAAATACACGATCCCGCCAATGGAGCATTGGCACTGAGTCATGATGAGGTAAACAAACATTTTACAGGAATCGCGCTAGAGCTTACACCAACTCATGATTTCGAGGAGAAAGTAGAAAGTAAAGCTATCCGGCTATCAACCTTGATCGGTAAAACAGTAGGATTAAAAGGGGCATTAGGGCGAATATTTGTTTTCGCATTGGTATTGGAGGTTTTGGCTCTTACATTACCTATCTTCAATCAAATCGTCATTGATGAAGTGTTGGTTGGGTATGATAAAAATCTGCTTGTACTCGTCATTGGAGCTATTTTGATGGTGACGGCAACTCAAACTTTAATCGGCCTTGCCCAACAATGGGCCACAATTAAACTGTCTGTGAATTTTAATATGCAGTGGGCTGCAAATGTTTTTCATCATTTATTCCGCTTACCAATAGATTGGTTTGAAAAAAGGGATATAGGAAGCATTAGTGCTAAGTTTTTAGCGGTGGATGTCATTCAACAGACTTTAACGACTAGCGTAATTCAAGCTTTGCTCGACTTAGTGTTAGTCGTCGGCACACTGATGGTTATGCTGGTTTATAGCCCTCAACTATCACTTATTGCCATAGCTGCTGCATTAGGTTATATCGCTCTTAGGCTTGCTTGGTTTGGTGCATTTAAACGTGCTGAAGAAAATACTTGGGAAGCAAGCACTCAAGAAGAAAGTTATTTTATTGAGACTGTGCGAGGTGTATTGAGCTTGCGAGTAAATGGGACTTTGCCTTGGCGAGAGTCGTCTTGGAGAAATCTTAATATTAATCGTAGAAATGCTCAGCTTCATGAGCAAAAGCTTGGAATGATATACAGCACAATGAATGTGGCCATTGTTAGCCTTGTATCTGCGAGTGTTCTTTGGTTTGGCGCGAATTTGGTGTTGGATGGACTATTTACCATCGGTATGCTGATGGCATTTCTTTCTTATCAAGGTCGTTTTTCGGCCAGTATTAGCTCCCTAACAGATAAGTACTTCGAGTTTAAGATGTTATCTGTGTACAACGAGCGTCTAGCAGATATTGTCTTAACGGAAAAAGAAACGGATAGTGATTCTAACGTCATAGGACAAACTAATGTGACGAATAATCCGAATGATAATGTCATTGAGTTTGTCGATGTTTATTTCTCCTACGGAAAAGATCAGTCCCCTATCCTTAATGGGGCCAGCTTTAGTGTAAAAAGTAATGAAATCGTTGCGTTAGTAGGGCCATCTGGTTGTGGTAAGTCAACGATCTCTAAACTTCTATTGGGCATATACTCAGCCACATCGGGAAGTATTTACTATTTTGGTGATAAATCGATGGCCTCTAAACCACTTAGAACTCAAGTCGGAGCAGTGTTACAAGAAGATCAACTGTTTAGCGGATCGATTATAGAGAATATTACTTTTTTCGCGGGAGATTTAGACGAAGAATGGCTAGTAGAATGCGCCCGAAGAGCTGGCGTCCATGATGATATCGAACGTCTTAATATGGGGTATCACACTTTGATTGGTGAGATGGGCTCAAGTCTTTCTGGTGGTCAGAAACAAAGAGTCCTCATAGCGAGAGCTCTATATAAGAAGCCTAAGTTTTTGGTGTTGGATGAAGCGACAAGTAGCTTAGATATCTATACAGAATCGTTTGTATGCCAGATGTTTAAAGAAATTAAGATTCCTATTTTGATGATTGCTCATCGTCCTGAAACCATTGCGGCAGCTGATCGAGTTTTACTCATGGACGGTGGGCTTGTTCAGGAGATCCCCAATGATTTTAGGCGGGAGGTTCAGGATGTATCACTCTAAACGGATACTGTACCCAGATAATCATTCTGAGTTGTCTGAGTCGGAATTGATGGAACAATATGGTCGATACTTTGGTTCAAATAACTGGGTGACATTCTCTGGGTGTCCTTCGATTACATTGACCAAAGTAGGGGCAAAAAGCTTTGAAAGTTTGCCGGAAGGTTATGAGGTAATTTCTATCGACTCTGGTTGTTACATCGAATCTTCCAACTTTCCGGCCTTTCCTTCCGGCATTACAAAGCTGACAAGCGTTTCAGTTAACGACAGGCCATTTGGCAAAATAGTAATCGGAAAGGGATGTGTGCTTCAAGGAACGTCTATTTGCGCTTATGAAAAAGTTTCTATAGGAAACAATGTCATTTTTGGTCCAAATACCGTGATTATGGATTGTAGTGGTCATGCTCTTTCGAATCGAGATCATCCGGATGAGCTTAATAACTTAAAGGTTGAATCTGTAACAATTGGCAATGATGTTTGGATAGGTTATGGGTGTATTGTGTTGCCTGGCGTTAATATTGGCGATGGAGCAGTTATAGGGGCTGGTAGTGTTGTCACAAAGGATATTCCAGCTAATTGTATGGCTGCTGGTAACCCGTGTACTGTAAAGAAAATAGAATTAAATTAATCGGTAATGGAGTAGAGGAAATGAGATTTTTTGCCTTTCTAACACTACTAGTTGTTTTATCGGGTTGTAAGAGTATCTCAATTATTTATTTACCAGAACATAATGTGAAGGTATCTGGAAGTGTACTTATTTTTGATGGTTTAATTGTAGTCGTCGATTAATATAGAAAAAAGGCAGTGGATACTTCATTTCGTATTAACTGCCTTTTTAACAACAATTATTTAAGGTTTGATATTATTTATTAAGCTACCGCCATCAATTTCTTCTGATGATCCAAGTACTCGTCATAAGTGCCTTGGAAGTTCACCAATTTCTTGTCTTTCACATCAATGATTGAGGTCGCAAGTGATGAAACAAACTCACGGTCATGGCTGACAAAAATCAAGGTGCCAGTGTACACTTTTAGCGCTGAGTTCAAGGACTCAATTGCTTCCATATCCATGTGGTTGGTCGGTTCGTCCATCACTAATACGTTGATGTCTTGCATCATTAATTTGCCAAATAGTAAGCGGTTCTTTTCACCACCTGAACAGTTTTTGGCTTTTTTATTCGCATCATCAGCAGTGAACAGTAGGCGGCCTAAAATACCACGTACCATTAAGTCATCATGTTTGACGGTACGCCACTGAGAAATCCAATCAAAGATACTTAAGTCGTTATCGAAATCTTTAGTGCTATCTTGTGGGCAGTAGCCGATAGATGCATTTTCCGACCATTTTACGATGCCTTGTTTTTGCTCTAAATCGTTGACTAGGCAACGTAGTAGGGTTGTTTTACCCACACCGTTTTCACCAATAACCGCAAGGCGTGTACCCGCTTCAAGTAATAGATTACCGCCTTCAAACAGCAGTTCATCTTCAAAGGCATGACCCAGTTCTTGAAGTTCTAGCGCTAAACGGTGCAGTTTTTTGCCTTCACCAAAATCAATCGATGGGCTAATACGGCTTGATGATTTTACTTCATCGAGTTTGATTTTATCCATCTTCTTAGCGCGGGAGCTAGCTTGCTTGGCTTTCGAAGCATTGGCACCAAAGCGGTTGACGAAATCTTGTAGTTCGCTAATTTCAGCCGCTTTCTTTGCGTTGCTCGATAATAGCTGTTCACGGATTAAGCCAGACGCTTCAAGGAAGTATTCGTAGTTACCCGGGTAGATGCGCAGTTCGCCGTAGTCGATATCTGCCATGTGAGTACATACAGAGTTTAAGAAATGGCGGTCATGCGAGATGATGATCATGGTGCATTTACGTTGGTTTAGTTCCTCGGCTAACCAATTGATGGTGTTGATGTCCAAGTTGTTGGTTGGTTCATCGAGCAACAAAATATCAGGGTTAGCAAAGAGAGCCTGAGCAAGTAACACACGTAATTTCCAACCCGGTGCAACGCGTTGCATTAGGTCGAAATGAAACTCTTCTTCGATACCGGCTTGGATCAAAATATCACCGGCACGACTTTCGGCTGTGTAGCCATCCATTTCCGCAAATTCACTTTCAAGTTCCGCGACTTTCATGCCATCTTCTTCACTCATTTCTGGCAAGGAGTAAATACGGTCACGTTCTTGTTTGATTTCCCATAATTTGCGGTCACCCATGATCACAACATCAATTACGTTGTGCTGTTCAAAGGCAAATTGGTCCTGACTTAGTACGCCCAGTTTTAATCCCGGAGTAATTGATACGTTGCCAGAGCTTGGAGTCAAAGCACCGCTTAGGATCTTCATGAAGGTTGATTTACCACATCCATTGGCTCCGATTAAGCCGTAACGGTTACCGTTACCAAACTTGGCTGAAATGTTTTCAAATAAAGGCTCGGCGCCAAATTGCATGGTGATATTAGCGGTGGAAATCAAAGAAGTATCCCTAGGTGTTAAGTTTAGCGTTAATCCGCCAAATCATGATGAAGATAAAGTACGAATGAATAGGCGGCGGATTATACAGATTTATTGGATAAATAACAGACATGAGATGTAAGTCACAGAACCATTTCGGCATTAAGAAATGCTATGCTTACTTACTTTTATGTTTCTTAGGGATTTGTATTTATGTCGAAACGTTTCTCGCCATCTTGTGAAAGAAATCAACAACCAATTCTTGATCGATTGTTGCAGCACTTTGCTTCAGTTCAACATGTACTAGAGATTGGCTCTGGTACTGGGCAGCATGCGGTGTTTTTTGCAAAATATTTACCTCACCTTGTTTGGCAAACCAGCGACATGGTTGAAAATCACGCTAGTGTTAAGGTTTGGATTAGTGAATCTAATTTAACCAATGTGAGGGCGCCAATGGATCTGAAAATAGGGCGAGATACATGGCCTGCTATACCATTGGATGCGGTTTTTACGGCTAATACCACTCACATTATGCAACCTGAAGAAGCGGAAGAAATGATGGTGCTTATTGCTCAACACTTGCCAAAGGGTGGGATATTCTGTCAATACGGGCCGATGAATGTTGGAGGTGAATTCACTAGTGAAAGTAATCGTGAATTTGATGCGAAAATAAGAAGCGAAGGATGCGGCGGTATTCGTGATATTGAGCAGTTAAAACGCTGGAGCAAAGGAATGCAGCTTATCGAAATGCACCCTATGCCAGCGAATAACTTTCTTTTGGTGTGGCAAGTATAAACAGACATATGCAGTCGCCTACATAATTCTGATGCCTTATTTTGTGTGTAGCTTGGTTATTTTATGCCACCTAGTTAAAAGAGTAACCGACGGTTAAACCGACTCCATAATTACGACCAGGCGCTGGTTCATAATAACGGCCGTATGTGTCGTTGACCACCACGTTACCAGCATACTCACGATCAAACAGATTATCGATGCGAACAAAAGTATTGAATAACCATTGATCTCGTTCATATTTATACCCACTGCTTAGCGATGAGATTGCGTAAGGAGAAAGGTATTCCGAGTTATCATCGTTAACGTAAGTACGACCGACATATTGAATATCTGCTTTACCGTACCAGCCGATTTGTGGTTGATAACCCAGTGATGCATACCCGACTTGGTTGGTAACGCCGGGTAGGTAATGACCTTGTTGCGAGGAACAACCACTGGTGTTGCAATCATTGTCACCAAATTTTGCTTCAATGTAAGACCATGCAAAGGTCAGTTGCCAGTCATCCATAAAACGTTTCTGATAGGCCGCTTCGATCCCACGTCGGCGAGTATCACCTGCATTTTTATAAGTGGTTCGTCCGTTGGCGCTTTCATCAACCACGATTTCATTATGCGTGTCGGTCTGAAATAGAGAAAAAGTCAGTAACCCTCCACTTAAAGCTTTCTTTGTACCGACCTCTACGGTGGTATTGGTAGATGGTTTTAAATTGAGATTTAAGCCACCCAAGCCACCACTGCTGTATGACAACTCCGTAATGGTCGGGGTTTCAAACCCACGTCCCACAGATGTATAGACGTTCCAATCTGGATAAATATCATATTGTAATGATGCGGCGGGCAGCCATTCATGGTAACTCGTACTGCCACTGTCATCACCATTTTCATTGGTGATGTAAGCGTCGTTGGAATCAAAATAAACCGAGCTGTAGCGAAGGCCAAAATCGAATCTTAATGCGTTAGTCAGTGCCCAAGAGGTTTGGATATAGGGGTCGGCATTCCACATTAGGTTACGCTCTTTACGCCGCAGATCACCTTTCACACCTGTGGTGTAATTACCGTTGCTCTCAACAAAATTTTCGTATCCGAGGCGATGTTCTTGCATATTTCCATAATTAAAGCCGCTAGTAATGATGAAAGGGACGATAAAAGTATTATTAGTGTGCGTCCAGCGGGTATCAATTCCTTGATACTCTCTCGTTAAATCCACCACTCCACCAGCATGCAATGGGTTATTTTCTTGTGTCATGTACGGGATGGGTTGGTATTGATCCATTTTTCGTTCACCAGCGTAGCCAGTGATACTGAGTTGATCATTGTCGGTCACTTCACGCTCATAACGTAATCCAACCTGTGTTTGGTTGATATTCTTACGAGTATTGTAGGTATAGACGGCGTCTCTCGCTTGACTGGGATTGTCTTTCCAGTCGCTGCGGTTAAGAGTACTTGGATCGTAAGCGTCTAAATCGACGGAATTTAAAATCAGCGTAGCACTGCTTTTATCATCAATAATGAAATTTAGTTTTGCATTAGCAAGGTTTTTATCTGCCGAGCTATGATCGCGAAACCCGCTAGTCATAAAACGAGTGCCAGAAATGGTGTAGTTAACATCCCCAGCTTCATAACCCTTGCCTAGGCTACCGGTTGCTTTAGTCCCGAAGCTCCAAGTACCATAACTGCCGTAATAGCTACTCATTTCCACTCTATTTGGCTTCGAACCCGTTTCGGTTTCAATATTGATGACACCTCCTGAAGAATTGCCATATAGCGCAGAAAATGGGCCACGTAAAACGGTCATACTTTCGATTGAGTTAATGTCGATGTTGGATGTTTGCGACTGCCCATCCGGCATGGTTGAAGGAATACCATCGACATAAATACGAATACCTCGGACACCATAACGAGCACGCGCTCCGTAGCCGCGTATAGAAATTTGCAAGTCTTGGGCATAGTTGTAGCGGTTTTTAATGTATAAACTTGGAATCCCCGCCGTGTTTTCGGATAAATTTATCCCCGCAGCTGAGTCTCGTAATTCATCGCCATAAACAACGCTGAGTGCCGCAGGTGTGTTAAATTCAGACAAGTTTTGGGAGGAAGCACTGACAACCATGGTTTCCATTGGTTGCGAATCAGAGGTGTCTTTATCGGCAGCGAAGCTGTCAAATATGGGAGTAATCAAAGGCAGTACCAGTAAAGTGGTATTCAGATTTTGTGGTTTCATTACTATTCCATTTTGTTGGTATTCAATAGAGCGGAAGAACGAGGTCACACATTCATGGTGCTGTTTTTAAAAAGGTGATGAGCTTAACTGTAAATCAATTAGTGAAACTTGCGTTATATTGTCGGTGAATGATGTGTTGCTAATACATCAATAAGAGGCAAGAGATAATGATAGTAATTAAACTTTTCTTAACGAATGTGATTATTTAACGTTACTTAACTACCACATTATTATGTAACAAAATGTAATTTCATGATAGATAAAACTGACAAATGATTGAGTGGTTTTAATGAAATATGGGAAAGTTTAGTTAAATGGGGCCTGTGAATCCCAAAATCAGCAAGGCTTGGTAGGATTTTGTTGTTGCATGAATCGATAAATATTGAAGTTGCTTTGGTCGTAAAGGCGATTACTGGTTCCAAGTGATTTAGAGCAACTCAAAAAGGCCTAAAAACAGGCAATTTCTTATTGCAACGGTTTGCTATTGAGCGATACCATACAAGGCTATTTTTTTTGTAAAGATGCCATTATGTCAGATGAAAAACTCGCCTTGCAGTGGATGCGTCAACAAGCTCATAAAATTGATCAATATGTTGTGAACCCATCATTTGATGAATGTGTTGAACTGCTTGAACCTGCTTTTAAAAAGGGAAAAAGTGTCGCTCAACTGAAGCATTTACTGGCAGAAGCCGATCGTAGAGCTGGTGCGGCAGAGCGGAAACATGCAGCTCTTAAGTATGCTAAAGAGAAGAATCCTAATGCTGGTCAAATTTTGCGTCTTCAAGGTAAACTTCAGCAAGTTCAGTTGGCATTGAAATTAGCAACGGGTGACAGCAATATGACAATATCTCAGTTTTGCTCGGAATATGACGTAACCAAACGAGATGGTAATACCGCGTGGCATGAAACATTGGTTCAACTGAGTAAAAAAAAGTAATAACTTCAGCGTGTAATTGACATGATTTAAGATCGAACCTATCGATTAATGCTTTTGTCCGCGAATCAGCAAGAGCAAGAAATAACTTCCTCCTACTACCGAAACGACAGTACCTGCGGCGATTTGCATCGGGAATAAAATACTTTGACCAATCCAATCGGCGATTAACATGAGTAACCCACCGGCTAAAGCTGCAATAATGAGCTGAGCGCGGGCTTGTTTAGCTCCGAGCATGACTGCCATGTGCGGGGCGAGTAACCCGACGAAAGCAACGGGTCCCATAGTCGTAGTCACCAGTGCACACAAGAGTGCCACACTGCATAATAAGATAACGCTGGTAGCTTGGACATTCAGACCACGAGCGGCTGCAAATTGTCTGCCAGCGGAAATTAAAGTAAGCCAACGAGAAACCGCTACCAAACCTATAAATATAATTGCCACACTAACGCCAAGCACTAATGCGCCAGAGCCTGTGACTCGGTAAGTGGAGCCTGCTAGCCAATTGATGATGGTGTAACTGTCTTGTGTTCCTTTGGCTAAAGCAAATTGCACGAGAGATTCAATTAAAGCGGTAAGCGCGATGCCAATTAACACCATGCTTGAAGGGGCAAATTGATTTTTGCGCCCAAGCACTAAAAGCAGCATTAATACCAACATACTCCCACCAAAAGCCACCAATGAGCCAGAAGCAAAAATATTGGCGCCAAAAAAGACACTGGCACCCACTAACGCAAAAGTAGCCCCTGCGGAAATTCCAAGAATATCGGGGCTGGCAAGTGGATTATAAATTAAACGTTGAAGGACGGTGCCTGCGGCGGCGAGTGCGACACCTGCCGCAAGGGCAGTCACAAAGCGAGGCCAACGTAGATCCCAATTAAAGGCATCAGGAATCGCCCAATATAACCCGTCATTGCTCATGGAAACGGTCGTACTAATTAATAACATGAATACAGTGGCTACGAGCAAAGTGGGAAGGGTCCAAGACGAGAGTTGGGCTTTACTTGGTGGTAATTTGATGGAAATTTGGTCTTGTGCTTTTAAGGCTCTACGGCTAAACCACACCAAAGCTGGTGCACCAATGGCGGCTGCAGTTGTACCACTTGGGATCATTTCAAGAGTAAATTGGCTGATTAGTAATGCCAGAATATCCGTTAACATTAATGCCATACTGCCAATAAGCATGCTGGTATAAAGTTCAGATTTTGGGGTTCTAGCCCCAATGGCTCGGGCGATATTAGGGGAGAGTAAACCAATAAAACTGATCACACCAACCGCTGTAATTGAAGCGGAAACTAACCATAAACCAAGCCCAATCAACACGATGAAATACGGTATAACATTTAAGCCACGAGCGGCAGCGCCTTGGTGGCCTAATCGCATTAAACTTAAAATTCGCGGCGCAAGAATCACTAGAGGTAACGCCACGGATAAGCGAGGAAGAAGCCAGTGAACCATGTCCCAGCCATTTTGCGCTAAATCGCCCGCTCCCCAAATAAAGACATTCTTTGCGTATTGATCATTTAATAAAATAATAGAAGTGGCGATGGCACCAAACAGTATATTAACCACCATGCCAGATAAGATGAGTGGTAGGCCCGTAATATTCTTTGGCCCTGCAATGGTAATGACTAAGCCCATCGCAAATATGGCTCCGACCATGGCTAAAAGTGCCATGTGATCGGCAGCTAATCCGGGGAACCAAACATTGGCTACGATTAATGCTAACCATGCACCAGAGGAGGTGCCAAGGGTCAAAGGAGAGGTCAGTGAGTTTTGAGTAAGCTGTTGCATTAAAGAGCCGACTAACCCCAGCATTGCTCCAACCATAATCGCCATTAGTAAGCGTGGCAGCTGTGCATACACAAAATTGAAATCCGCAAACTCTTGTGGTTCTGCTCCTTTCAGTAAGTGCCACTGTTGAACCACGGATAACTCATCACCAAGTTGTAGGGTCGCAAAAGCGATCAGTATAAAACTAATAATAATGGTGAAGAATAACGTCGGGCGAAAGGGAAGCATAACTGGTTCTCGTGGTTCCATTTTCGTCACTTGAAAAAATCACTACATTCTTTCGAGTAACGAGAAACATTTTTCTTAATAATAAGTGTGTTAAATATTTACCTTAAGGTCTATACCCAACAAACTTGGGTTTATACCCTAGTTACTTCGATGTCGGCTTTAATTCCAACAAACTTTTTGTTATCGATTCTGCTATGTATTCCATCGATATGGCACCACCGTAATTCCATACTGCATCTGCTTCGTTTACATGCCCATTTCGAACAAATGGCATGGCTTTCCATAGCATGGATTTATTGAGCTGTTCACTCTGCTGTTTGGTAAATGGACCAAAATAAATCACATAACCTTCTGTTACATGCTGTAGGTCGGTCATGCGCTTTTGAACAATACCCCATTCCTTAGCCGGTTGGGGTAAAGCCGTTGTTAAACCAAGTTGATGAAGTACATAGTCGGTTGTGGAGTTTTCCGCATACAGATAAACCGTTGTTTGGTTGGCAAAACGCATCGCGGCGACGCTTGGCATATTGCCTTTGAATACGCTTTCAAGTTGTACTTTCAGTTCGGTAAAACGTTGTTGCATTTGATTGAGCTTTTGCTCTGCCAGTTCAGTTTTTCCCACCACGTGAGCAATGTTTTTAAAATTATTGATAGCGGCTTGAGCGCTGTTTTGCTCAGCATTGTAGGTTTGGTAATACAATACAGGTGCGATGGTTTGCAATCGTGGGATAAGGTCTTTTTGTGGTGATGCAGCCAAAATGAGATCAGGCTTTAATGCGGCTAGCTTTTCCATGTTAGGTTCTGCTCGTGTTCCTAAGTCTTCCACTGATTTAGGAATAGCGGGTTTGACGACCCATGTGGTGTAATCTTTAATATTAGGCACCCCAACAGGTACCACATCCAGTTCAATCAATTGTTCAGCCAAGTCCCAGTTTAAAGCCACAATACGTTTAGGCGTTTCAGGTAATTGATGCTGACCAAGGCTGTCTGTGGCAGTGATAGCAGCCTGAGAGGTTAGGGTGAACAATGTGACGAAAATGAGCCCAATAATACGAATAATGTTATTCATGAAAAAACCTTAAAAAATATCATTTTGAAAATGAGGAGACAGTACACCTGATTGTTCTTATTAATAAAATCGAGATCCTGACTCTACTTTGCTTGGGACTATGTGTCGAAGGGCAGGCTATTGATCGATTAATAAGTTTTTTTAGTGGAGGTAACACTTAAACCACCACTGCTATTTTTTGTTCCGTCTGCTTAGGATGATCCAATAGTTTAATATCGGTTTGATACAGTTCTGTGAGTCTTTGTTCATCAAAGAGCAGTGACTTCTCACCGCTAAATTCAATTTTCCCTTGTTTTAACGCCACAATATGAGTGGCGTAGCGCAGAGCTAAATTGAGATCATGCAGAATAACTAAAATTCCGCAGCCGGTGTCTTGATTAAGAGTTTGAAGCAAGTCCATTAGATGATATTGATGATGAATGTCGAGCGCGGATGTTGGCTCATCTAAGATTAAAACAGGTGATTGTTGGGCGAGTAACATAGCGACCCATGCGCGTTGGCGTTCACCACCAGAGAGTTTATCAGCTAGATTGTTGGCGTATTGTTTTATTCCCGTTTTGACCATTGCTTCACGAATAATCTCTTCATCGTTATTTTGCCAACGACCAAATACGCCACGCCAAGGAAAACGGCCTAAGCGCACCAGCTCTTGGACGGTTAGCCCTGCAACGTCGGGAAGTTTTTGAGGTAGAAACGCAATTTCTCTAGCGAGTTGTTTTTGCGACAAAGCATGAATAGGCGTGTTATTAAGTGTGACATTCCCTGAATCCGCTTGTGTTTGACCTGAAAGCAAGTTAACCAAAGTCGATTTACCGCTGCCATTGTGTCCTAGGATGATGGTAAAACCGTTACTTGGGATCGACAAATTATCAACCGATAAAATGTCGCGATTATCTCGGTGCACTCGTACTTGGTTTAGTTCAAACATCCGCGTTTCTCTTACCATAAAATAATGACGAACCTTGCCAAATATGAGCAAGGTTCGTTAGGCTTTTTAAGCCCCGTCTATGGGCTATATATTGACCAGTGGGCGTGTCAGTTTACCAGCGGTAGTTTAGCGTCGCTGTTGTTGTCATCTCTTCACCGTAATAACAGTAGTAATCACAGCTTGCCACATATTCTTTGTTGGTTAAATTATTAACATTCACCTGAGCACGCCATTTTGGTGTGATGTCATAACGAGCCATCGCATCAAATAACGTAACACTTGGTACATTTAGCGTACCAGCACCATCGGAAGTATGGCCAACCGAGCTGCCCATATAGCGAGCGCCAGCGCCGACGATAAAGCTATCTAAGCCTAGGTGAGAAAAGTCATATTCCAACCAAGTTGATGCCATGTTTCGTGGGATCAGCGGCGTACGAATTGGATCGGTACCTGCACTCATGTCTGTTTTTGCATCGGTATAAGTGTAGTTTGCACGTGCTAATAAGGCATCGGTGACATAAAAAGTAGCATCAAGTTCAACGCCTTGAGAAGTCAGCTCACCACTTTGTGTCGCAACACTTTGAGTGGTGACCAAGCCATTTTTCTGGGTAATATCAAACCAAGCTAAATTAAAGTAGCCATTGATAAAACTAGGTTCATACTTGAAACCAGCTTCGGTTTGTTGTCCTTCTAGTGGTTTATAAGCATTACCCGTTGTAGGGTCAATAGAAGCAATGACTTCGAATGATTCGTCATAGCTGATATATGGCGTTAAGCCAAAATCAGACACGTACATTAAGCCACCGCTTAGTGCAAAGTTGGTGTTATGAATGTCTTCTTTTGCTGAACCACTTTCATTTTCTAGACGAACAATATCATAGCGGCCCCCGACTTTTACAATCCATTTCTGGTCTAATTTAACTTGTTGCTGAGCATAAAAGCCCGCTTGACCTTTAGTGATATCGACTGGGGTCGCTCGGTCATCAATTGGTTGATAGTTACCGTAGACAGGATTAAACGAGTTGATATTACCGGTTGTACCACCAAATCCAGTTCCCCAATCATCGGCTTCCATACTGTCATTGGAATAACGTTGTAAATCAACACCAAATAAGAATGTATTCTCGGTGCGAGCCGTACTCCAGTTTGCAATCGCTTGGTTATCCATACTGTAAGAATCGGTGGTTCCATCACGATAAACGATACCACGGGCTAAATCAGAACTGGTTTCGCTACCGAAGGCATAGGTGCTACGAAGTAATAAATCAGTATGGGCATAACGCGTGTTTTGCTTGAACTGCCAAACATCATTGAAGTGATGCTCGAATTCATAGGCAATAGAAAGCTGTGTGTTTTCATTTTTGTCGTAGCCAGGCTCGCCAAGGTTAGTACTTGGATCTAGCTTGCCTTCAGGTGTATCAATAAGCGTACCGTAAGCAGGTTTAAATGGATTCGTTGGAACACCATCATCTTGCTTATAAGACACTAAAAAAGTTAAAGAGGTATCTGGGCTGATATCCCAAGCTAAGCTAGGGGCAAGATAAACACGGTTGGTGTCGGTGTCATCTAACATGCCGTCACGTTCACTCATCATGCCTACCAAACGAAAACGAACATCACCATCATCGTCGACAAAACTGGTGACATCAACACCAATTTGTTGCTGATTATTATTACCTACTTGAAGTTGGACTAACCCACCTTCGGTATAACCCGGTCTTTTTGATACCGCATTCACTACGCCACCCGGAGGCGCTTCACCGTATAAAATCGCTGAAGGCCCTTTGAGCACTTCGATTTGCTCTAAACCAAAAGGTTCTAATGTCCAAGTATAATAACCAACATTATAAAGACGGTTTCCATCTAGATAAGTTGCCGCATCAAAACCACGGATCTTAAACCAATCGGTATCATTATCTGATCCATAAGGTTGAGTCATGACACCGGGTTGATAGCGCAGTGCTTCATCTAATTTAGTCGGCTGTTGAATAGAAAGTTGGTCTTGATCAATGACGGACACACTGCGAGGTGTTTCAGCAAGAGGGGTTTCAACTTTTAAGGCCGAAGCTGTGACCGTGATAGTGTCGAGTTGATCACTGTTGACATTATCTTCAGCAAAAGTGGGTAATGCGAAAAGAGCAAAAGATAAACCTAGTGTTGGCCGAAAAGTACGAGTAATGGCTTTTGATAAAAGAGTAGGGGAGAGCGATGTCATGAGATAGTCCATTAAAGTTATATGCAATTACAATTGATAATTGTTACTATTCGTAATCTTATTGTGTTGCGTAATGAATTTCTAGCGTTAATTAAAAATTATTAATAAAACTGTAATTACAATGATCAAAATCAACAGTGGGTAGGCAAAGCAACTTTTTAGCTTTATCATACGGACAGCAATGAGGGCATTGTTATTGGTAATGACGTGACCCTCTCGTTTACTCTATGATTTTCTTAAATATCCTATTTTTGAACACCATCTTTTCTCAATGGAATCCTTTTTATGTTCAAGTTTTTTGAAGGACTAACGTCCGCCTTTCCAAAGGATAAGGTAGAAACACCTCCGAATACGTTATTTGCATTTTGTATGCACTATAGCCGCGATTTTTTGTGGCCAATTCTTTTTATGTCGATCTTGAGTGCTTGTATTGCGATTATTGAAGTTTCTTTAATGGCCTTTATGGGCTCGATAGTCGATATGCTGTCTAACCACACGCCTGAAACATTATGGGATGCTGAAGGAACACGTATTATTGGTATGGGTTTGGTAATTATTGTGGTGATTCCGGTTGTGGGGTTTTTCCATTCAATGATCATGCACCAAACTTTATTAGGCAATTTTCCAATGTCAGTTCGCTGGTTAGCCCACCGTTATTTACTCAATCAAAGTGTCACGTTTTATCAAGATGATTTTGCAGGACGAATTGCAACCAAAGTGATGCAAACTTCGCTCGCTATCCGTGAAACCGTGATGAAATTTGCTGATATGTTGGTTTACATTACGGTGTATTTTGTTTCGATGTTTGTTTTGATGGCAAAAGCCGATTTATGGCTAATGGTTCCGGTTATTATTTGGTTGATTGCGTATGTGTTAACGCAAGTTTATTTTGTACCAAAAATGAAACGCATCGCGACCGCACAAGCCGATGCTCGCTCTTTAATGACGGGAAGAATTGTTGATAGTTACACTAATATCGCGACAGTGAAGTTGTTCTCACACACTAACCGTGAGACAGAATATGCAGAGAAAGGCATGCAGTCTTTCTTACAAACGGTGTATGCGCAAATGCGTATGGCAACGGTCTTTCTGTTTAGTATTGATATGCTTAACTATTTATTACTCTTCTCGGTGGCGGCATTGTCGATTGGGTTGTGGATGAATAGTATGATCACGGTCGGGGCGATTGCGGTGGCCATTAGCTTAGCTTTGCGTATTCAAGGTATGTCTAAATGGATCATGTGGGAAATAAGCGCCATTTTTGAAAATATTGGTACAGTGGTTGATGGTATGAACACATTATCCAAACCAGTAAGTACACAAGATATTGATCAAGCGCCTGCATTAGAAGTGAAAAATGGTGGTATTGAATTCGACCATGTCAGCTTCCATTATGGTGAAAAAGAAAAAGGTGTGATTGATGACTTACATTTCACTATTAAGCCAGGTGAAAAAGTAGGGTTAGTGGGTCGTTCTGGGGCTGGTAAATCGACATTAGTGAATTTATTACTGCGTTTTTATGATTTAGAGAGCGGGACTATTCGTATCGACGGCCAAGATATTTCCAAAGTGAAGCAAGATTCACTTCGTGGCAATATTGGTATGATTACTCAAGATACGTCATTACTTCATCGTAGTATTCGGGACAATATTTTGTATGGCCGCCCAGACGCAACAGAAGCCGAGTTATTATCTGCTACGACCCAAGCTCATGCTCATGAGTTTATTGCCGACTTAACGGATACCTTTGGGAATGTCGGTTATGATGCGCAAGTGGGGGAGCGTGGTGTGAAGCTCTCTGGTGGTCAGCGTCAACGTATAGCAATTTCTCGAGTATTATTAAAAGATGCCCCAATCCTTATTATGGATGAAGCAACTTCCGCACTTGACTCTGAAGTAGAAGCGGCTATTCAAGAAAGTTTATATGAATTAATGGAAGGCAAAACGGTTATTGCTATTGCTCATCGCTTATCAACTATCGCTGCTATGGATCGCTTGATTGTGCTTGATAAAGGTCAAATACTAGAACAAGGCTCGCATCAAGAACTGATTGCTCAAGGTGGCGTTTATGCGCAATTATGGGCACACCAAACTGGTGGCTTTCTTGGTGCGGAAGAGGTTGAAAGTGATGAAGATGGTGTGAACGCTTAATGATGAGCCAAGTATTATCTTGGCTATAATGCAAAGTTTACAATGAAAGATTAAAAATCAGGCCAAGTAGTGTTCACTACTTGGCCTTTTGATTTCTGGTGTCCCCTGCGAGATTCGAACTCACGTCTAAGACTTAGGAGGTCCTTGTTCTATCCAGCTGAACTAAGGGGACATGTATCAAGAGAGGTTCAGGTGTTGCTAACATGACCAATTCATTTTGATGCGCGAGATAATACGGATTTTTGTAGCAAAAACCAAGTCGTAGGTTTGATTTTACCTTCTATTTTACAAGATACTAGTATTCTGGTGTCCGGTTGAGCTTGACCAGAGTTCTCGACCACTACACCTTTGCCTTTTGATTTTAAGTAAATCATTGAGTTATTGATTGCATTTCTTACGGGGATCTATTGATTAATGGAACCGTTAACACTTTAATGAACTTTAACACGTCTAGCGTAACTTCAAGTTTTCTTGGAGTATATTCAGCTTCTATGTATTTTGTTGTCCTGTTTTTCTATGGAAGGTTGTTATGGCTGCCAGTTTCTCCCGCGATCATGCTCGATTTATGTTTAACCGACTCAAGGATAAGCTTTGGGTTAAGCCTTTGTGGATGTGTATCTGCTCAATTTTAGCTGTTTTTGTGGCAAAATTTGCCGATCACATTGATACCGGATTGTATATTCTTCCCGTGAGTTTTGATTCGTTAGTGACATTACTTGAAATTATGGCGTCGAGTATGTTGGTGATTGCGACCTTTTCGGTGGGGTCTATGGTATCTGCTTATGCTTCTGCCAGTACCTCGGCGACACCAAGATCATTTACGGTTGTGGTCTCTGATGATGTGTCTAAAAATGCTCTATCTCGATTTATTGGTTCTTTTATTTTTAGTATTGTTGGGCTTACGGCCGTTAAAAATGATTTTTTTGAGGTATCGGGTCTTTTCGTATTATTCATTTTGACGGGCTTAGTTTTTGCGTTAGTGATTTTAACCTTTATCCGTTGGGTAGATCGTTTGGCAAGGCTAGGGCGAGTCGGATCCACGGTAGACAGAGTTGAAAGCGTTGCGATGGACGCTCTTATTCGTCAGCGTAATGCGCCTAACCTTTCGGGAGCACCTTGTGTCGATATTAACCAAGGTGAGCCTGTGGTGGCAACCAAAGTGGGTTATGTTCAGCATGTGGATGTAAGCCGGTTGCATCATTGGGCTGAGAAACATGATGTTCATGTTGTGTTAGCTTCGCTACCCGGTGATTTTGTTGCGCCTGGAACCATTTTAGCGCGTGTTATTACTCTTGATAAGCAGGTTTCTAATAAACCAACGGATGAGACTGAGTTAGACAGTAATGATTTTGACTACAAAGGAGTGATTGCTTCTTTTCAAATCGGAGTTGATCGTCTTTTTGATGATGATCCAAGGTTTGGTTTAATAGTACTATCTGAAATCGCGAGTAAAGCGTTGTCACCAGCAGTTAATGATCCGGGATCTGCAATTAAAGTCATCGGCAGTATGGTGAGGTTATTTGCGACGTGGTCAGGGCCAGTACAAGAATCGGATGAACAAGAATCTTGTTATGATCGTGTGCAAGTCCCTGAAGTGAAAATATCCGATATGTTTAATGATGCTTTTACGCCAATAGCTCGCGATGGTGCTGGGTGTTTAGAAGTGGTGACACATTTACAAAAAGCCTTTGTAGCGCTGCATTTACTTGGTGATGAACCATTGAAAGCGGCTGCCAAGCACCACGCAGAAATGTCATTAAAGCGAAGCCAATTAGCTCTGGATTTGCCTGAAGATATATTGGCTGTCCGACAGATCAGTTTATTTTCTGGTTCTGACGTTGATCGCGATAACAGCTCCCAACACGCTCAAGAATGAGCATGGCGATTTTGAATCCGATTAGCGAGTTGACAAAAAATGGGCAATAAAATCCCCCAAGCTAAAGTGTAAGACACGAGAAATAGACCCGTGGTGAATTGGGTATCAAATACGCCCAATCGCCATCCCATCCAGTAACTGAATGTTCCCGCAACGGCCCCTAATAAACCGATTACAATAATGTTCAATTGCCTGAGCCATTTCAAGCTGTGGTTAAGGCAAAGAATGAAATGCCCCCACAGTAATATTAACCAAAATGGCACCCAGTTTTGCCCAACATCTAAGAGTGAAAAGGCAATAAAGGTTTGATCAAGGGCGATACCAATCAAGGCGCACAATAACAAAAAGACATCATCCATTCGGCTCGGTGTGAGTAAAAAATGCACCCCAAGCAAGATCAGCATAAAAAAAGGAGCGTTAGCAGGCAACGTTGCCGCTAACGCCCAACTGGACTGAAAAAGGATGAAATTAATAAGCGAGAATCGTTTCATCATACTGATTTAGGTTACGGGGTTTACGCATCACAATGTGATGAGTGCTGATAACGCGTTCGATAAATGCACCTTCACAGTAACAAAAATAGTAATGCCATAAGCGTTTGAATTGGTCATCATAACCAAACGGCTGAATTTGTGACCAATTACGTTCAAAGTTACTGCGCCAGTCTACTAAGGTCCTCGCATAATGTAGGCCAATGTCTTCCACGTTATCGATCATCATGTCGGTGGTTTTGGCGACTTGTTCGGCAATGATGTTTAGCGAAGGTAGGCAGCCTCCAGGAAAGATGTATTTTTGGATGAAATCAACATTTTTACGATACTGATGATAACGTTGATCAGCAATGGTAATCGCTTGAATTAACAGCTTACCTGTCGGTTTTAACAGTTGATTACATTGTTTGAAAAACGTGGGTTAGTATTCATGTCCGACCGCTTCAATCATTTCAATTGAAACTAATTTGTCGTACTGACCTTCGAGTAATCGATAATCCTTTTTAAGTAAGGTGATTTGATTTTCAAGACCCATTCGTTTTACTTGTTGGGTGGCATAAGCAAATTGCTCGTCTGAAATGGTTGTTGTCGTCACTTTACAACCATAATGAGTGGCAGCAAAAATGGCGAGCCCACCCCAACCAGTGCCTATTTCAACTAAATGATCGGAAGCTTGTAGATCGAGCTTATCGCAGATTGATTTTAATTTGTTATGTTGTGCTTCTGCTAATGTATCACTGTTAGTCTTGTAAATAGCGCAGGAGTACATCATCTTCTCATCGAGAAAACGGGTGTAAAGTTCGTTGCCTAAATCGTAATGCGCCAATATGTTTTTCTTGAAGCCATTGATGGTATTGGCATTAATTCGGCTTAAAATGGCATTTTTAATGCTGTATATCCAACTGGTTTTTTTCTCTAATTCATCAAGTTGTGTTTGGTGTCGAGCGAAGATTCGAATTAGCGCTGTAAGATCGGGTGTTGACCAACGTTGATCTAAATAGGCTTCTGCAGCGGCAATGCTACCCCCTTTGATAAGATCGCGATAGACTGATTCATCATGAATAGTGATATGGCCTTTCAAATCTGCATTTGGGTTACCCACAAATGTGGCTTGCGATCCTTCATCAATTTCTAGATAGGCATCATTCATCTTATTTAATAAGTTGAAAACGAATTGTCGACATTGACTACCGAGCCAACCGCTTTTGGTTTTTTTTGTTAATAGTGATTGAGTCTGTTCCATCATGAACTCCGCTTTGGCTTGTACGGCACAAAAGGTACTTTTTTGGCAAATAACTTAAGGGCTTGCCAATAAATACCCTGTAAAATTTTAAATGTCATGAATGGCAAACGAAGCCATTCCCACGTTGTTGCACTTTTCATTTTGGTTATGCTGTGGTTGTTTGTTGGTTGCATAGAAATTTTTGTTAATGCCACGGTGGCGTCGAACACTTTATGGCTCTTTTTATTTATTTCTGCGTTGTTATTTATTTGGATTTCGTTACCGATCTTCTTCTCGATGTTGTTATGATTTTCTATGTGTATCAATGCTTTGTTATTAGGCGTACTGACTTTCCAGTGGTATTTCATTTCCATGCTCATAAAAGGTGAAACATGGAAGGCTTTTTCGGTTGTGTCTTCACCGCCCATGACTATTAAATAGTAATGCCTTTCATTCCAAGGCGTGTTGCTGACTTCGGCCAATAAATATTGGCAATCGACATCATTTTTAAAGCAGTAATAAAAGTTCACAGGGCTAAAATACACACCAAAGAATCGGCATTGAGCCAGCATCATTACTCGATGGCCATTCCAGTCACCGCCTAATTTGGCGACTTTATGTTTAATACGCTCTGATAAATTTCCCGGTTCACTTTTTATGTAATCTTTTTCGTGAAACCGTACCGGCCGGTACCATTGTGTGCCTAAAATCCAGTGTTGTTGATTAATCGTATTGAGCTCATTGAGCTCTAGTCCTAGCATGGTCAGTGGATAACTGAAGCTATGTTTGGCAGGCGTAAATCGACGATGCCTTATTTTACCAGTATAGATACCATGCCCAAGCGAAGAGGAAGAGCCGTTGTGTGTGTTCATAGCTCAATACCAAACCTCTCTGCCACTTCAACTGCGCTACGAACACCATCTTCATGGAAGCCATTGTGCCAATAAGCCCCCACAAAATGTGTATGTTGTTTTCCGCAAATCTCAGAACGGCGCTGCTGAGCGCGCAAGCTTTGTTGATTGAACACGGGGTGCGAGTAATGAAAAGTTTGAATAATCGATTCTGGATTAATTTGGTCGCTGTTGTTTAACGTGACACAGAATGTGGTATCTGACTTTAATCCTTGCAAAATATTCATGTTGTAAGTAATACAAGCTGGTCGGTCGAGGTTGGAATCCAAATGATAATTCCAACTGGCCCAAGCTAAGCGTCGTTTCGGTAGCATTTGAACATCGGTGTGTAAAACCACTTGATTATTTCGATAAGGAATGTCAGAAAGAATATTTTGCTCTGATTCTGATGCATCACCAAGCAGTGATAATGCTTCGTCTGAGTGACATGCAAAAATGACCTCATCGAATTGTTGAGCATCTTTATTGGAAAAGGTTATCGTGACACCGTCTTGGTCGCGAGTGACAGATTCAATGGTTGAATTGAGTTTGATGTTTTGCTCAAAGGATTTAATTAACGGATTAATATACTGCTTTGAACCTCCCGGGATCACATACCATTGAGGGCGATTTTGAATGTCTAGCAAACCGTGGTGGTAAAAGAATCGTACAAAGAACTTAAGCTGAAATTGTGTCATCTCCGTTAAGCTGCTCGACCAGATTGCGGCTCCCATCGGCAAAATGTAGTTTTGGCAAAATGCGGCTTTAAATTGGTGCTCATTTAAAAAATCACCAAGAGTCAGTGCGGGATCAATTTCATCATTTTCATGTAGGGCTTTACATAATTTATTGAAACGTAAAATATCGAGAATTAAACGCCAAAATGAGGGGCGAAGTAGATTACTTCTTTGTGCAAATAGGCTATTTAACGTGTTGCCGTTGTATTCCAAGTTTTGACTTGGGTTCATCACACTAAAACTCATTTCAGTTTTTTGTTGTGCTATGCCTAACTGATTTAATAATTTAATAAAATTAGGGTAGGTTCTGTCGTTATACACGATAAATCCGGTATCAATGGAGTAATGCCTGTTATTGACTTCAACCTCTTTGGTTGCGGTATGTCCGCCGATGTAGTCGTTCTTTTCAAAGAGGGTAATGTGATGTTTTCGGCTCAGTAAATAAGCGCTAGTAAGCCCAGAAATACCTGAACCAATGATCGCGATATTTTTCATTAATGAGTTATCCTTGATGCTAAAATTTTCCAGCAAGGG
Organism: Vibrio casei; assembly: GCF_002218025.2. Taxonomy (NCBI): domain Bacteria; kingdom Pseudomonadati; phylum Pseudomonadota; class Gammaproteobacteria; order Vibrionales; family Vibrionaceae; genus Vibrio; species Vibrio casei. Next base: position 891,470 of record NZ_AP018680.1, read on the forward strand.
AAAGGGAGCAAAGACAATGTTTTTAATAGCCAAGTAAATATTCTTGGGAAATGAATGTCGCTTTTGTTGAGTTTAATCCCTTTGAAAATAGCTTGTGCTGCTTCTTCGGTTGATGTCAAAAAAGGCATTGGAAAGCTATTTTTATCGGTTAAGGGAGTTTTGACAAAGCCGGGGTGAATTACACTGACATGAATATTGTTAGGTTTAAGGTCAATACTGAGAGTACGAGCTAGATAGGTTAGTGCGGCTTTTGATGCACCATAGGCTTCTGCCCTTGGCAGTGGTAAAAAAGCGGCGCTAGAGCTTGTTATAGCAAGATTCCCACCTGATTTAACTAATGGTAGCCAAGCATCAAGGCAATAACCTACCGAGGTTAGATTGGCATTGATCACTCGAGCGAATAACTCACCATCAAACTGTTTGGCATCATCTATGTATTCACAAGTGCCTGCATTTAAAATGAGTACATCGAGATTGGGCAAATTGATGGAGGCTGCTTTGAGCGCTTCTGGTTCAGTTAGATCACAAATTAATGTTTCAATATTGCTGTGTTGTGAGCAGATTTCGCTAAGCCTTTCTTGGCTGCGACCACCAGCAAAAACTTGATAACCGGCTTGCGCATATACCAATGCGAGTGAACGACCAATACCAGAAGATGCGCCTGTGATGAGTACTGTTGGAATATTATTCATGATGTGGCCTTTTTCTTTATCCAAGATATACCGTAACCGATTAATGGTAAGTGCTCATAAAGCATGGAGCCCACATCGAAGTAATCGCGATGAGTGATCACTTTATCTTCAAAACTCACTAAATATGAATGACCCGATACCACGATTTTTTCACCTGATTTTAATTTCGGGTGTTGATATGTCATTGTCCAATAAAGCGCAGCCTGATTACCTTGTTCGAAAGATTGGTGAATATCAAAATGACAAGTGATGATGTTGGCATAGAGTTTTTCAAAGTACTGGTGTAAGTTTTCCAATCCATCGACTTTATGCAGAGGATCTTCAAAATGAATATCAACGTGATAGGTTGCTTCTAATAATAAATGAAGGTTATTTTTATTTAACCTTTGAAAAATATCAATGAATTGAGAAACCCATTGAGAGCGATGAACGGGTTCACTCTCGGTATGTTTGTTATTCATGATGTTTTCCTTTTCGTCGATATATTCAGTAATAAAATGCTATCAAAGGTTAAAAATCGACCGTTATCCTTGTTTGTAAAACTCCAACGCTTGTTGTCTTGCGGTGGCATGGTCAATAATCGCTGGCCAATAGTCCGAACTACGATTTTTCTCTAAATAAGAATGAGGAAAGTGTAGTTCTTTTAAGGGCACATTTTTTAGCTCTGGTAAGTACTTACGGATAAAACTGCCATCAGGATCATATTTTTTACTTTGAGTGATGGGATTAAAAATTCGGAAATAAGGTTGAGCATCACAACCTGTACCGGCTGCCCACTGCCAGCCTCCATTATTAGCACTGAGATCGCCATCAATTAAGTGCTGCATAAAAAACTTCTCGCCTAAACGCCAATCAACCAAACAGTGTTTTGTTAAAAAGCTCGCCACAATCATGCGAAGTCGATTATGCATCCAACCGGTTTGTACTAGTTGCCTCATGGCCGCATCAACAATTGGATAGCCGGTTTTACCTTGTTGCCAAGCGCTGAGAAGTTGTGGTGAGTTTGGCCAATACAATCCATTATACTTTGGGTTGAAGTTGGTGTGTTTGTTTAGCTTGGGGAAGTGATGCAGTAAGTGGCGATAAAAATCACGCCATGCTAACTCATTAATCCAGCTTCCTTCCGGTTGAGAAATTGCGTCTAATGCTTGAGGGTGTTGGTGTAGTAATTCAGCCAATACTCGCTTAGCACTTATTGCTCCAATGGCAAGGTAAGGAGATAAGCCTGATGTGCCTTTAATGGTGGGAAAATCTCTGTCATGATGATAATCGCTTAATTTATGTTGCAGAAAATCAGGCACAACCTGTTGAAGGACTACATTCGCTAATGGCCATTTGCTAGAGTCTTGTTTTAAGGCATGGAACGTTATAGTTGGGTTTTTGATTGAACGAATAAGCGAGGTATTCGTGGTGATTGCCGATGGTAGGGGAGCTTGATAGGTCCGCATTAAGTGCGTAGCCCACGCTTTTTTAAATGGAGTGAAAACTTTGTACATTTCGCCTTGACCATTTAATACCGCGCCTTTCGCCACAATGACATCGGATTCAAAAAAATGAAGAGTCATATTTTGCTTGCTTAGAGCGTCATCGCGTAGGCGTTCATTAAGCTCTACCTCTTGATTGGCAAATATTTGGTCAATGTTTTGTTGTTGGCAGTAATCTAATAGGCATTGCGATTGGGCCGAAAAATCCGAGCTTTCAAGGTGTGTGAAAGGGATGCCCATTTGTCCTAATTGTTCGCTTAATAAATTCAGATGACGTTCTATGAAGTCGATTTTAATGGGTGCAAGATCATGTTGTTGCCACTGTTGTGGTGTCGAGATGAAGATCGCTTGGCAAGGTTGGTTCGTGTTAATGGCCGCTTGAAGTGCGGGGTTATCGTCGATACGCAAATCATTGCGAAACCAGATGAGATTCATAAGCACCTTTTTATTTTATCTTTTGTTATTAATAAAGGATTTCTAAATTATGTCATGGTGAGCTTATTTAATAAAAAGAGGGGTAAGCTGCTTGATCCCCTCAATGCTGATCAGTCGATGATGGTGTTTCAAATATATCGAAGCTTGAGCTCTTTCGGGTAAGGGGAAAGATACACTTGAGTTGCAAGATATTGTTGAGGGAATTCTTTTAAATAATGATTAATTAAGGTTAAAGGTACAACGAGCGGCACCAATCCTTCTCTAAAATGGGTGATATGTGAGGACAATTCTTGTTTTTGCCCTTTAGTGAGAACTTTTTTAAAGTAACCTTGTAAGTGTTGCAGGGTGTTAGTGTGGCTTTTGTGGGTAGATACATGTTTCAAACCCGCCATTAATAAGCGGATATATTGCTGCGCCATCTCTTGTAGGCTGATGTCCGCTTTTGCTAACAATTGTCCTGTTTCTTTATAGCTGATCAAGTGATGGCTCATCAGTAGGTACTTTCGCTCACTGTGAAATTGAATTAATTTATGTTTGGTCAGACCGGAATTAACCATGTCTTGCCAGTGACGGTAAGTAAAAACACGTATCATGAAGTTTTCACGCAATGCGGGATCGCACAAACGACCATTTTCTTCACAAGGTAGGTTGGGGTTCATTGCCATGATCTGCTTTGCAAACAATCCAATACCTGAAGGCATGCTACCTTTACCATCAGCCTGATAGACTTTCACTCGTTCCATTCCACAGCTTGGGCTTTTTTGACAAAAAATAAAGCCACTCAAATGATCAATCTGCTGTGCGATGTTCTGTCCATACTCGGTTAAAGATTGTGTGACATCACCATTACCATCGGGACGACTTACATGGATACCATCTTCCAATTGCACCTGACGTATAGTTGGTCTTGGTGTCGGTAGTCCGATAGCGACTTCAGGGCAATAGGTTTGATACTCAACGAAAGGGGCTAGATGAGTCATACAAAAATCAGATTTTTTATGCCCTTTATCAAAACGAACGTTTAGTCCTGCGACACAAGCACTGATGCCGATGTATGGTTTTTTATCTGGTAACTTCATTTCATTCCTTATTTATCCTGAGATCTGGATAACAACACATTATCGATTTAGTAAATAAATTGACCGATAGGGTTGAGTAATTTTGAAATCCCTTGGGTAAATTGCAAGGCGTCATCGGATACGGTAAAGCATAAGCAACCTGTCTGAGTCGTTGGGGTATGCTCATGTTCTCCATTGAGCCAAATGAAATCGCCTTTGGTGTATTTTCCCATTTCATCTTCAAATTCACCATCTAATAAAAGGGTGAGTTCAAAGCCTTTATGAGTATGCATTGGTACGCTGCCGCCTGGTTCTATATGCAGTAAGCTAGCTTTCACATTTCCTTCATTAAGATCGATACGGGTACGAGTCAACTTTCCTAATTTCTGTTGCTTTTGCAATGTGAGAGAACGCAAAGCTCGTGGTAAAGTGTAATGTCGATTTTTTATCTCTAAATCAATTGAAATAGGCTCTTGCCATTCGAACAATGATGCATCTTGAGTGATCTTCATGATCATATCGGCAAAAGCATCCTCATGGGGTTCGGAGTCATTGTGCTTGTGAACACCTAAATGAGTATTGGCAGCATGAACGGTGATGTCGTCAGCCATGCCTCGACACTGAGGACAAAGTTCGATATGCGCAGCAATAGCCAAACTCAGTGATGCGGGAAGTTCACCACTGGCGTACACGCTGAGTAATTCATGTTTTGGATGATGTGTCATGAATGTTCTCCCATGAGGTGTTTCAGTTTTTGTATGGCAAGTCGTAAGCGAGATTTCACTGTGCCTAAAGGAATATTAAATTGTGCGGCCAGTTGCTCTTGCGATAAATCTTTGAAATAGACGCCTTCAATTAATTGCCGTTGTTCATAGGAAAGGCGATCCAAATGGCGAGCGACTTTTTTGCTTAATAAATGGTCATCAAAGCCTTGTACCTCGACATTTTCAGCTTCAACTAATGGCCAAATATCATCACTGAGTTGATCTTCTTTTTGTGATCGCATTTTACGCAGCATATCGAAAGAAGTATTACGCATAATGGCATAAACCCACGTTGTTGCCGCTCCTTTTTCCATGTCGAAAAGATGCGCTTTTTTCCATACGTTGGTCATTGTGTCTTGCAGTAATTCTTTTGCTGTGTCTGGATTATTGAATTGCTTGATGCCAAATCGTTGTATTTTGGGAGCAAACCATCGAAACAGTTTTTCAAAAGACTGCTTATCACGTTGGTTAGCGATGTTACAGAGCCACAGCTCAAGCGGTGGCAATGCATCCGTATCGGGGCTCTCTGTTCTCATTCTAATCTTCTTGTTCGGGTGGTATACCGTGCCGAGCTGACGAGTGATAGGATACATAATGACAAATACCTAGATAATATTGATACCTGCATTACGCCTAAAGCGTCAGTCACGATCACATTTTTTATTATTGTCTTCATTTTTAGGGAATTTACCTATTAATAGAGTTTCTTTACTGACGGTTTTTATCTGACATTGCTCAAATACAGTGATGAGTTTGACTCAAATCATAAAAACTTGAATTAGAACAGGTTATACCCCTTTTGGGTTATGGGTGATATGTGTGATTAGATTCTATGATCTTAGCGCACAGATACCAATGTTGGTTTGAACTTTTGTTCTGTTCATTTTTCTAATTGTGCACCTTGTAATATTTTTGATGGTTTTTTATTCAATTAATAAGAGGCTTATTTCTTTTTTTGTGATTATGCCAACATCTCATAGACGCTTTACATTCTTAAGCTTTCGACTCTTAGTTCCTGTGATAACATGAGCCACCTTTTTCCTTTAACAGTAGATGATAAAGAATGCTAGAAGTCTCTGATTTAACCGCCATTCGCGATGAAAAGGAGCTATTTCAGTCGATTACGTTCTCTGTTAATCCTGGTGATTTGGTTCAGGTTGAAGGGCGAAATGGTTCTGGTAAAACGACCATGCTCCGTATTATTACCGGTCTTGGAGATTGTGAGTCAGGACAAATTTCATGGCAAGGGATTGATACCAAAAAAGATCGAGATGCCTTTCATGAGAGTTTATTGTTTATTGGCCACCAAACTGGCGTTAAAAAAGAGTTAACGGCTTTTGAAAACTTATCGTTTTATCAAAAAATGAATGGTTCACAAGGTGTGACTCAAGATGATATTTGGCTGGCATTAGCTAAAGTGGGGCTTGCAGGAAAAGAAGATATACCCGCAGGGAAGTTATCTGCGGGCCAGCAACGTCGAGTCGCGTTAGCACGTTTATGGTTAAGTAAGCATCCGTTGTGGATTTTGGATGAGCCTTTAACGGCGATAGATAAACAGGGCATAAAAGTGATTGAAGCATTATTTATCGAGCATACGCATCGTGGTGGAATGGTTTTATTTACGACTCACCAAGACATGTTTACCGATGTGTCGGTGCTAAAAACGATTCGGTTGGGTGAATAAATGATGCGTCATATGGGCGAAATAATTCGTCGTGAATTATTAATAGCTTATCGTCGACAAGCTGATTTTTTTAATCCGCTATGGTTCTTTATCATTGTTATTACTTTATTTCCGTTAAGTATTGGCCCTGAGCCAAATTTGTTAGCGCGTATTGCAGCTGGCATCATTTGGGTAGCGGCATTGCTTTCTGCTCTGTTATCGTTAGAGCGTTTGTTTCGTGACGACTTCCACGATGGAGCGTTAGAGCAATTAATGCTTCTTCCGATTCCTTTGCCTTTGGTCGTCATGGCAAAAGTGATTGCGCATTGGCTGTTAACTGGGCTGCCTTTGATTTTAATTAGCCCTTTGCTTGCTGTTTTACTTTCTTTGGATTTCAATACTTGGTTGGCGGTCGTGGTGACATTATTACTTGGTACACCAACACTAAGTTTTATTGGTGCTATTGGAGTTGGACTGACGGTAGGGTTGCAAAAAGGTGGGGTTTTATTGAGTTTATTAGTGTTGCCGCTCTATATTCCAGTGTTGATTTTTGCGACGTCTGCCATAGAGGCGGCGACCAGTGGGTTTGCCTACAGTGGTCAGTTGGCGATTTTAGGAGCTATGTTATTAGGAGCAGCAACCTTGACGCCTTTTGCTATCAGCGCCTCGTTAAGAATAAGTGTTAATTAAAAGCAATAATGTATAAAAAATAATAAAGTGCGCTCTGGGTTTTCACTAGGGCAACATAAAAAAGTGAGAAGCAACATGTGGAAATGGTTACATCCATACGCAAAAGCTGAGAAAACCTATCAGCTTTGTGGTTCATTATTACCTTGGTTTTCAGTTTTGGCTGTGAGTCTATTGGTTGTTGGTACCATTTGGGGGCTAGCGTTTGCTCCTGCTGATTATCAACAAGGTGATAGTTTTCGTATCATTTATATTCATGTACCTGCTGCAATTTGGTCGATGGGGATTTATACCTCAATGGCAATAGCGGCATTAATTGGGTTAGTTTGGCAATTAAAGCTGTCCAACATGGCGGCGGCGGCAATGGCGCCGATTGGTGCTATTTTCACTTTTATTGCGTTAATCACTGGCGCTGTTTGGGGAAAGCCAATGTGGGGGGCGTGGTGGGTATGGGATGCTCGCTTAACATCTGAATTAATTCTTCTATTTTTATACCTAGGTGTGATTGCCCTTTATCATGCTTTTGATGATCAAAAAACCGCCGCAAAAGCCGCTGGAATTCTGGCGATTGTTGGGGTGGTTAATATCCCGATTATTCATTATTCAGTTGAGTGGTGGAATACCTTACATCAAGGTGCAACCATTACCAAAATTGGCAAGCCATCGATTGCTCCAGAAATGCTATGGCCATTATTGTTGAATATTGTTGGTTTTGCTTTTTTCTTTGGCGCCGTCACTATGATTCGTTTACGTACTGAAATTTTAAGCCGCGAAAGTCATCGCCCTTGGGTTATCGAATTGGTGAAAAAAAATGTTGCTCAGCCTAGCCATAAACAGGGAGTGAAATAATGTATTTTGATACTTTCAGTGATTTTATTGCGATGGGTGGTTACGCCGCTTACGTTTGGAGCGCATTTGGCATTACTCTTTTCTGTATGTTAGCGCTTTATTGGAAGAGCGTTTCTCAAGGCAAGGCATTATTAAACGATATTCAACAAAAAATTGATCGTGAAGCTCGTCGCCAAGCGGCGAAAAAAATGGAAAACACACTATGACTCCTAGACGTAAAAAACGACTTGCGATTATTCTGGCCATTTTAATTGGTGTTGCTGGTACGGTTGGTTTAACCATGTATGCATTAAGCCAAAATATGAATTTATTTTATACTCCGACAGAGTTAGTTAATGGTAAACCGGATGGTACTAAGCCACATGTTGGTGAACGTTTACGAATTGGCGGAATGGTGGTTGAAGGCTCGGTGAAACGTGATCCTAAATCATTGCAAGTGAGTTTTGATTTAAAAGATGTTGGCCCGACTGTCACGGTGACTTATAACGGTATTTTGCCGGATTTATTTCGCGAAGGACAGGGCATTGTGGCACAAGGAACGCTTGTGGATGCCACCACGGTTGATGCGTTTGAAGTGCTGGCTAAGCATGATGAAAAATACATGCCGCCAGAAATCGCAGAAGCTATGCAAAAGAATCACAACCCAGATTCTTATAATAAGTCTTCCTCTAAAACCAACACTGAGACCAAGCAAGGATATGAGTAATGAGTGCTGAACTTGGACATTTTGCCTTAATTTTGGCACTGGGCTTTTCTGTTCTTTTAAGTGTTTTGCCTATGTATGGTGCGAGTACCAATAATCGCACATTAATGGGCATGGCAAGGCCATTGTCTTGGGGAATGTTCCTCATGCTGGCTTTTTCGTTTATTACTTTGCTTTGGGCATTTTATTCGAACGACTTCACTTTGCAGTATGTGGCCAGTAATTCGAACAGCCAGCTTCCTTGGTACTATCGCTTAACGGCGGTTTGGGGCGCGCATGAAGGATCATTGCTGCTTTGGGTTCTTATCCAAGCGATTTGGACGATTGCGGTTGCTACCTTTAGCCGTGGCATGCCACAAGAATCGGTTTCTAGGGTTCTGGCGGTGATGGGGATGATTTCGGTTGGATTCTTATTATTTATTATTCTGACGTCGAATCCATTTTTGCGCACATTGCCTTATTTTCCTATTGATGGGCGTGATTTAAATCCTCTGCTTCAAGATCCTGGTTTAATTATTCATCCCCCAATGCTTTATATGGGGTACGTTGGTTTCTCGGTAGCGTTTTCTTTTGCAATCGCTTCATTGATGACTGGGCGTCTTGATACGGCTTGGGCTCGTTGGTCTCGTCCTTGGACAACGGCTGCATGGGTATTTTTAACCGTAGGTATCGCACTTGGCTCATGGTGGGCCTATTACGAACTTGGTTGGGGTGGCTGGTGGTTCTGGGATCCTGTTGAAAACGCTTCTTTTATGCCATGGCTTGCCGGAACGGCATTAATGCATTCCCTTGCAGTGACGGAAAAACGAGGTACTTTCAAAGCGTGGACGGTATTACTGGCGATTAGTGCTTTCTCATTAAGTTTGCTCGGCACATTCCTAGTTCGTTCAGGGATCTTGGTATCGGTTCACTCGTTTGCGTCTGATCCGGCTCGAGGCATGTTTATCTTATTTTTCTTAGCCATTGTTATTGGTGGTTCATTACTACTGTTTGCTTTAAAAAGCTCAAAAGTGCGTGTCCGTGGTAATTATGCGTTGCTTTCACGTGAAAACGCATTGTTGTCGAATAATATTTTATTAGTCGCAGCTTTAGTTGTGGTTCTGATTGGTACGCTTTTACCTCTGGTTCATAAGCAAATTGGCATGGGATCTGTGTCGATTGGTGCGCCGTTCTTTAATACGTTATTTACGTGGTTAATTGTGCCATTTACCCTGATTTTGGGTGTTGGTCCTATGATTCGTTGGAAGCGTGATAATTTAGCCGACGTCAAAGTTCCAATGATCGTATCACTACTGATTTCGATTGTGGGGGCGGTGATTATCACGCTGCTTTCATCAAAAGAGTTTATGCCACTGGCCACGTTAGGTTGGTTTATGGCTATTTGGATCTTTGCGATGCATGGATTTGAATTGCATCAGCGTGCGACTCATCGTCATACCTTTTTTAAAGGGATAACTAAATTACAACGTAGCCATTGGGCGATGATGCTCGGTCATCTTGGTTTAGCCGTTACAATTATTGGTATTGCGATGGTTCAAAATTACAGTATTGAACGAGATGTGCGTTTAGAGCCGGGTGAAACGTTTGTCATTGAAGGGTATCAATTTGATTTTGTAGGTGTTCGTGAACATGATGGCCCTAATTATGATGGCTTCATTGCTGATTTCAATATTACTGAAGACGGCAAGTTTGTGAATGAGCTTCACGCTGAAAAACGTTTTTATCATACCGCTCGTTCAATGATGACGGAAGCTGCCATTGATCGTGGTTTTACTCGTGATTTGTATGTTGCGATGGGAGAACAACTTGAAGGGACGAATGCTTGGGCTGTACGTATTTATTACAAACCTTTTATCCGATGGATTTGGTTTGGTGCGATTTTAATGTCTATTGGCGGTATTTTGGCTATCAGTGATAAGCGCTATCGTTTCCGTAAAAAATTAGATTCATCATCCGATCAGTCAACGCTGAATAATAAGGAGGCGTAATACCATGAACCGTAATATTTTGTTTGCGCCTTTAATTTTATTCATTATTTTAGTGGCCGTTTTTGCCACTCAATTAACGAAAAATGCAGAAGGTGATGATCCCACTAAGTTAGAGTCAGTATTGGTTGGTAAATCGGTACCTGATTTTCAGCTTCAAGATTTGTTTCAAGAAAATAAAACTTACGATCAACGTTTATTTGAAGGTAAGCCACTGTTATTGAATGTATGGGCGACATGGTGCCCAACTTGTTATGCTGAGCACCAATTTTTAAATAAATTATCAAGCCAAGGTGTCAATATTATTGGTTTGAATTATAAAGATGACCGTGAAAAAGCAAAGAAGTGGCTTCGTGAATTAGGTGATCCTTACCAAGTGGTACTTTTTGATGGCAGTGGCATGTTTGGTTTAGATTTGGGCGTTTATGGTGCACCTGAAACATTCTTAATTGATGCCAATGGTAAAATCCGATATCGCCATGTTGGTGATGTAAATTCTGACAATTGGAATAAAACATTGCTTCCGTTATATAACCAATTAGCCGGACAGAATTCACCGTTGAAACCTATTTCGGTGGGAGGGGCTCAATGATGAAACCTTCTGCAATTTTGTTGGGTTTTTTGATGGTTATTGCTGTACCTGTTATGGCTGCAATCGAAGTGTTTGATTTTGACTCTCCACAACAAGAAGCGCAATTTCAAGAGCTAAGTCATACATTGCGTTGTCCGAAATGCCAGAATAATTCGATTTCAGATTCGAATGCTGAATTGGCTAAGGATTTACGCTTGAAAGTCTATCAAATGACGAAAGCAGGGAAATCTAAACAAGAGATAGTGGACTATATGGTGGCACGTTATGGCAACTTTGTGACGTACAACCCTCCCCTTACTGTGTCTACCGCGGTCTTATGGGTGGCACCTATTTCAATTGTGTTATTTGGGTTTGGTTTTATTGTGACTCGCAGCAGGCGTAGATCTGTGAATAAAACGGTTAGCAGTAAAATGTTAGATGAAAACCAAGAACAGCGCTTAAAAGAATTACTGGAAGAGGCTTCTTCAGGTTCTAATGAAAAAAAGGATACTGACTCATGATGGCATTTTGGATTGGCACAGCATTACTTCTTGTCGTGTCTTGCATATTGATCGTTTATCCTTTGTTAAATCCTAAAGAGGTTGATGAAGCGACACAACGTGATGATTTAAATAAAGCATTTTATAAAGATCGTTTGGCTGAGCTGGAGTCTGAAGACCAAGCTGGGATCGTTGGCAATAAAAGCGATTTAGTGACAGATCTGAAGCAATTATTGCTTGATGATATCCCAGACTCGAAAAGTGATGCTAAAGTGAGTGCAGAGAAAGTAAAATGGATGACCATCCCGGTGATTCTGTTTATGGTTATCCTTTCTTACGGTATGTATGCCATGTATGGAGCTCAAAATAAAGTTTCTCATTGGGCTAATGTTGAAAGTAATTTGCCTGAGTTGTCGAAAAAATTAATGAATCCAAATGGCGTTCAATTGACTGACCAAGAGATGAATGATTTAACGCTTGGTTTACGGACTCGATTACAATCAACACCTAATGATGCGACGGGGTGGGTACTATTAGGGAGGATTGGTTTAGCTAATCGAGATATTGAAACGGCGATTGGTGCGTTAACTCGGGCAGATAAAATCACGCCAGATAACCCTGAAATTATGCTGAGCTTGTCTCAAGCCTTACTATTTTCATCTGACCAAGTCGATTTAGACAGAGCAAAAGATATTCTTAACTATTTAATGCACCAGCCTAAAGTGGATTTACGAGTTTATTCGTTATTAGCCTTTAATGCTTATAATGATGGTAACTACGGGAAAGCCATTGAATTTTGGAAGAAGTTGCAAGCACAAATTGGTCAAGGTGACTCACGTTATGCCATGTTAGAGCGCAGTATTAATACCGCTCAACGTGAATTGGATTTGCAATCTAACCCGCAATCGAAACAGCCACAAGGTACTCCGGTTAAAATAACGATATCTTTATCTTCTGAGGTTGAAGTACCAAAATCAGGAGTGCTTATTGTGTCTATTCATAGCGCAGATGGCTCGCCTATGCCAATCGCTGCAGGCCGTTATCCCTTAACTGAGTTTCCAGTCACTGTGGTGCTTGATGATAGTAACAGTATGATTGAAAGTCGTAAATTATCGAGCTTGTCCGATATTATGGTGCGTGCTCGTATTGATACTGATGGAAATGTATCAACCCGTGATAATGATTGGCATGGCGAAAGCTTACCTATTCGCTTGGGTGATGATGTGGCGATATCAATTAACAAGAAATATTGATATTCAGGCAGGATATACAATACACTTACGTTAAGTTTGTATATTCTTTGCCACTGATAAACAAAAAAGGCAAAGTAATTCATTTACTTGCCTTTTTTTATTAAATGTATTTTTAATAATATAACCCATTTTGCTTCACAGGATGTGCTGGTTTGAGTGACGTAAAATACACGGTATTCCCAACCTTTTTAATACTGATATCACTTCTGATGTCAGGCTGTAGCTCTGCACCAGATGAAATCGAGGCGGACAAGTCAGCCGTTTCTGCTTCTAATGCAAACCGAGATAAAACACCCACAGAAATTTCTTCGACTTACGTTGATGATTCTGGCGATCCACTTGAAGGATTTAACCGAACAATGTGGATGATAAATTACGATTATCTTGATCCTTATTTGGTTAGGCCTGCATCTATTGTGTATATGGAGTGGACACCTTCGCCGATTCGTATCGGTTTCAATAATTTTTTAGATAATTTAGATGAACCTGCCAGTGCGTTGAATAATTTATTAATGGGCAATGGTCAGTTAGCTGTAAAAAGTTTTAGCCGTTTTTGGATCAACACAACGATAGGCTTACTAGGGTTAATTGATGTGGCAACCATGGCTGATATTCCCCGAAATAGCCGAGAGTTTGGTGATGTTCTCGGTCATTATGGTGTAGGTAATGGGCCTTATGTTATGTTGCCAGGTTACGGGCCTGTTACCCCAAGAGATTTAACGGATACTGTCGACTCAATGTATATTCCACTGAATTGGCTGAACTTTTGGCAGAAAGCGACTAAATGGGCTTTCCAAGGGCTTGAATCTCGATATGAGCTGATCTCACAAGAAGGGCTGTTGAAAGATTCACCCGATCCATATTCATTAAGCAAAAGTATTTATTTACAGCACCAAGATTTTAAAGCGGATATTAAAGAAGAACCGGAAGAAGCGTTAGATGAGCAGTTGTTAGAAGAGTACTTAGGGCATGATTATTAATAGCAGAATGGGCCTTACCGGAGTTTATCTAGTAAGGCTCACTTTGTTATTTGAGCAATATTAGAACGTTTTACTGTATTGAATACCCGCTATAATCGCATCAGTATGCGTTGTTGCCGTAATGCTGGATATACTGTAATTACCGTCATCAAGTTGGTCTCCGTGATGCTCTTTAGTATCTACATCTACCCCGAGTAAGTAAGTAAAGCCAAAGTCGATACTTGAATCACTTGTTGGTGCGTATGAGAAACCTGCCGAGAGCCAATTACGGTTTGAATCCGGTACGGCAATGGTGGTAATTTCATCTTGTGCACCTTGATCAAACATATAGCCAGCGCGCAATGTCCATTGATTACTTAAGTAATAAGTCCCACCAATCGAGTAGCTCCACGTATCCTTCCACTCAAATTTTTGTAGTGATATATTTGGGCCTGCAGTCGCTAGCTCGTCAAACTTGCTCCAATCCGTCCATTGAACGGTGTAACTGAGAGCAAATTTGGTGCCTTTAAAACGGTTATAGCCAGAAATTTGAGCGAAATCCGGTAATGGGACGACGACTTCATCGGCTAAAGTAATACCGCCAGGGCCATCAATTTTCCCTGTTGCATGGATCTCAGGGCTGGCGTGATATGAAAAACCCCAGCGGTTATTTCCATTTAGTTCGTATGTGGTGCCTATATTCCAACCAAGACCTGCCCCTGTTGCGTCAACATCGATGGCATGTATAGATCTATTGATGTCTATCGGTAAAGTGGGATCTAAAGGGCCCGGTACATCAATAGTAATATCAGTACTGCCATTAACAGCCATACTACGCTTAAATTTACCATGTCCATAAACTACATCCAATCCCGCACCAAAGCTCCATTGCTGATTTAAGCGATAAGAAATCGCTAAGGCCAAATCGGCGCTAATGATGCTAGAAGTGCCACCATACTCACCAGGGAAAGAATCATCAAATTCCGACTCTGTACCAAAGTTAGAATACAAACCTGCACCTACCGCCCATTTATCATCGATTGGCACGACTAAAAACATGTTAGGGGCGACGGCAAGATTACCCGCATCGTCGTAGTTTGCTGGGCCTGAATTGTTGTTGATTGAGCTTTGATAACTACCATCTTCAACGGAAATTTTTGGTTTAATGGCGGTGGCACCCATGGTGAACGAGGTTTTATCAAATAGTGCCATAGCCGCAGGGTTAATTGCCATAACAGAGGCATTATCTCCAATGATGCCGTCACCTGCGTATGCACGACCCACACCCGTGGCAGACTGAGCCGCAATTTGGAAACCTGCAGCAAAAACAGATGGTGATGCAATTAGTAAGGCGCTTGCAAGAGTAGATGCAGTGAATACATGTAACTTTTTCATGGAAAATACCTAGCTGAGTTGAATCTTATTCTTCCACTAGTCCATGTGCGAAAAACGTATGCTGCTAAAAAGGAGGCGCATTATGGTGTGAATTATGGTGGGAACATATCCGACCATTGATTAATTTCGGCTAAAAGTAGGTATTTGGTAGTGAATTACTGTTAATTTACCATACTTTGTTTGTTAATTATTCTGCGTTATTTGGCGGGTCTGGTTATGGTTTTCTGAAAGGTATTAGCTTGGTAAATGTGATTTATTGTTAACCTGTTGATTTTAATATTAATGTATTTTTGAGGAGTTGAAGCAGGCAGTATGACTATTTTTAAATAAAAGCTCCTGAAAAGGAGCTTGAATATTTGTCGTTTTATGATGGTCTTAATCAGCTTTTGAGTACGAACATTGGCGCTAATTTTGTAGCAATTGATGAAATATCTTCATTTTCATTACCAACCACCACTAAGCTTCCTTGAGGAAGAGGAATAATAGCACCTTTCATTCCATCTTTAGCAAAGTCACTGGCATTGGGCGCTGAAATATTAGAAATAAAAGCGGTGACTCGGCCTTTTTCCCCTTGAAATACCATGTGCAGTGCATGGTGGTCGGGGCTGAAACCACAATGATTTAGATAATAAATATGATAAGGGAATGCAGAGGTTAAGGTATAAGAATAGGTGCCTAATTTAGCTTGCATTTCTTGAGCATTATTTGCTTCGTTAACATCTTTAATGAAAGGCGCCTCTTCATGTATATGATGTATAGCCATACTATCTAAGCGAGCATGTGCTGGAGTGACAATTAATGCGCCCCAATTTACTTGTCCAACCATTAACCCTACCGTAAAAATAACAGAAGCAGCCAGTGCAAAAGCTTGCTTGGTCATGTTTATTTGTGGTTTGCTTTTCGATGTGCTGAAAATTATTTTATCGGCTAAATCATCAGGGACGTCCACTTTCATGGCCTGCTCAATTTTGTTGTCTAGGTCGGTTAAGCTCTCAGCGTATTTTCTATCATGGCTATTTGAGCGTATTTTTTCTATAACCTGAGTACTATGGTCATTGGGATCGGAAAGTAATCGGCGTCGAAATTCTAAATCATCCATGTGTCACTCCTTGAGTTTCGGGAGAGGAATCAATGAGTTCTTTTAATTGGTTACGAGCACGGAATAATCGAGTCATTACTGTATTTTTATTAAGTTCTAATATTTGACTGATTTCTTCCCCGTTAAATCCGCCGATTACCTGCAAAAATAATGGTTCCCGATATTCAATTTCTAGTTTCATAATTTGATTTTGTAGCCATTTTTGTTGGTGGTGCGCATCATCATCGGTTTTACCGCTGTTGCCTGGTTCATCAATATCCACCAGGTCAAATTGTTTACGTTCAAATCGGCGAGCATTTTCTCGTCGCAAAATGGTAATTAACCAAGATTTAGCGGCTTTTTCATCTTGTAGAGCATCAAGGGATTTCCAAGCGCGCAGGCAAGTTTCTTGCACTAAATCTTCAGCAATATGTTTATCTTTGCATAGCCAGTATGCATACCGATATAGGTCTCGGTGATATGCCCGAACAAGGGACTCATAGCGTCTTTGTTTATTCATATCTTTATTGACCGAGTTAGGCGGTTTTTTCTTTCGGAACAACTGAGAAATAGCCACTTTTTCCCCTCATTTTTAAAATATCTGCTTTTTTCTTTACTCAAGCTTCACATTTTAAGTGTTAAAATGAACTAGAATTAAATTAAGTATTTGATTGTAATATATTAATTCTATAACTAAATTTTAAATGGCAAGGATGTAAGAGTATGCCTCTATTTAGAGTGGTTTTTTTACAATAATAAATGAAGTATTAATTGTTATTTTTGTTGGGTTACCGTTATTTTTATGAGATGAATGTACTTTGTACCGATTTAGGCTTTACTTGTTACTTGGTAATAGGTGTCACAATTTTTAACATCATTCTGATAATCACCACTGTTCAGTTTGAAGTTAAAAAAGCTTTGTATAGAATAACAGGTCAGACCTCTTTGGTTCAGAATACCGTTTCTAATAAATAAGGAAAGAATATGAGTCAGCAGGAAGTGAAAACCCGCAATGGCGATCGTATTGCCATTGTGTCCGGCTTAAGAACACCGTTTGCTCGTCAAGGTACAGCCTTCAAAGAAGTACCAGCGGTGGATTTAGGTAAAATGGTGGTAAGTGAATTATTAGCACGTACTCAAATTGATCCGGCATTGATCGACCAAGTGGTCTTTGGGCAGGTAGTACAAATGCCAGCTGCACCTAATATTGCTCGTGAAATTGTACTCGGTACAGGAATGAATGTGTCTACCGACGCGTACAGTGTGACTAGAGCGTGTGCCACCAGCTTTCAATCGGCAGTGAATGTGGCCGAAAGTATCATGGCTGGCACGATTGAAATTGGTATTGCGGGTGGGGCTGATTCTTCTTCGGTTCTTCCTATTGGTGTCTCTAAACCATTGGCACAAGGCTTACTCGAGTTAAGTAAAGCCAAAACTTTGCCGCAAAAATTATCCGTATTACGCAAATTATCGTTTAAAGACTTGATGCCAGTTCCACCTGCGGTTGCAGAATACTCTACGGGTCTATCTATGGGACAAACGGCAGAGCAAATGGCTAAAACGCATGAAATTCCTCGTGAAGAGCAAGATGCTTTAGCGCATCGTTCTCATGCGTTAGCGGCGCAAGCTTGGGAAGATGGGTTGATTGCAGATGAAGTAATGACGGCTTTTCCTGAACCTTATAAAGAATGGATTAATAAAGATAATAACATTCGTGAAGGTTCACAAATTGAACAGTATGCGAAGTTGCGTCCAGCCTTCGATCGTAAATTTGGTAGCGTGACGGCGGCAACCAGTACACCATTAACGGATGGTGCTGCTGCAGTATTGATGATGAGTGAAAGCAAAGCCAAAGAATTAGGTCTTGAAGTATTAGGTTATATCCGTTCATACGCATTTTCTGCTATTCAAGTTGAAGAAGATATGCTCATGGGGCCTTCTTATGCCACTCCGATTGCCTTAGATAGAGCAGGATTAGAGCTTAAGGATCTCGATTTAATAGAAATGCATGAAGCATTTGCGGCTCAAACCTTAGCTAATGTGAAAATGTTTGCTTCTGAAGTCTTTGCTAAAGAAAAATTGGGTCGAGATAAAGCGATTGGTGTCATTGATATGGATAAATTCAATGTCTTGGGGGGATCTTTGGCTTACGGTCACCCATTTGCGGCCACCGGAGCACGTTTAATGACTCAAACGTTACGTGAGTTAAAACGTCGTGGTGGTGGGGTTGCGTTAACCACTGCTTGTGCGGCGGGTGGTTTAGGCGCCGCGGTGATTTTGGAAGTGGATAAAAGCGATGCACATACACAAGGAGCGAAATAATTATGACGGTTGATATTCAAACTTCGGTTGCCGAAGGACACACAACGAATAATGCTTTTACGCTTACCATTGATGACAATCAAATGGCTTGGTTGGCCGTGGATGTGCCGAATGAAAAAATGAATACCTTACAAGCGGCGTTTGCAGATCAAATGCAAGGTATATTTCAGCAGCTTGAAAAACAAAAATCGAATATCAAAGGAATGATTGTTCATTCATTGAAACCAGATAACTTTATCGCAGGTGCGGATGTTCGCATGCTGGATGCTTGCCAATCTGCTCAAGAAGCTGAATCGCTCGGTAAGCAAGGCCAAGAAATGTTTAATCAGCTTGCTAATTTACCTTTTACCGTAGTGGCCGCCATTCATGGCCCTTGTCTTGGTGGTGGCTTAGAATTGGCGCTTGCGTGTGATTATCGTGTTTGTAGTGACGATAATGGAACTCGTCTTGGTCTACCTGAAGTGCAATTAGGTTTGTTGCCAGGCTCAGGAGGTACTCAACGTTTACCTCGCTTAATTGGCTTGCTTGATAGTTTGGATCTGATTTTAACAGGTAAACAAGTACGTGCGAAAAAGGCATTGAAACTTGGATTGGCGGATGCTTGCGTACCTAAAACTATTTTATTACAGGCCGCACAAGAGTTTATTGAAAAATCCAAACGAAAAATAAAACCTGACGTAAAAGAGAAATTGATGGCAAACACGGGGTTTGGCCGTAAAGTCATTTTTGATCAAGCGAGCAAAAAAGCCAATCAAAAGAGTCGTGGTAATTATCCTGCGATTAAAGCGATTTTGAATGTCATTCAACATGGTTTAGAAAAAGGAATGGTACAAGGCTTAGAAAAAGAGGCTCAAGAGTTTGGTAAGTTAGTGATGACACCAGAATCTCGGGCGCTACGTTCTATTTTCTTTGCAACGACCGAAATGAAAAAAGATTTTGGCAGTAATGCTAAGCCGAAAAATATTCAAAGTATTGGGGTTCTTGGTGGTGGTTTGATGGGCGCTGGTATTGCGTATGTTTCTGCCACTAAAGCGCATGTACCTGTGCGGGTAAAAGATGTTTCCAATGACGGCATTTTGCATGCTATGAATTACAGCTATAAATTGCTGAGTAAACTGGCTCAGCGTCGCGCTATTACTCAAGCGCAATTACAGAAACAAATGCAGTCAATTTCTGGTGGAACTGATTTTACGGGTTTCTCGAAAAAAGACATGGTAATTGAAGCGGTATTTGAAGATTTAAACTTAAAGCAATCGATGGTGAGAGATGTTCAAACTCACGCTAAAGAGGACGTGATTTTTGCTACGAATACCTCGTCATTACCGATTTCCAATATAGCTAAAGGCGCTTTAAAACCTGAAAATGTAATTGGCCTGCATTACTTTAGCCCCGTTGATAAAATGCCATTAGTGGAAGTGATTCCACATGAAGGAACCTCGGATGAAGTGATTGCTACTACCGTTAAATTTGCTCGTAAACAAGGTAAAACACCGATTGTAGTCAAAGATAAAGCTGGTTTTTATGTTAACCGTATTCTTGCTCCTTACATGAATGAAGCGGCTAAAGTATTACTCTCAGGTGAACCCATTGAGCATATTGATGAGTCATTGCTTAATTTTGGTTTTCCAGTTGGTCCTATTGCTTTATTAGATGAAGTGGGTGTCGATATTGGGGCTAAAATCACGCCGATTCTGGTGGAAGAATTAGGTGAACGCTTTAAAGCACCAGATGTTTTTGAAACCTTGCTGAAAGACAATCGCAAAGGGCGTAAGAGCGGAAAAGGTTTTTATAGTTATAAAGGTAAGAAGAAAGAAGTCGATAAGTCGGTCTATCGCTTGCTTAATGTGTCGCCAGAGTCGATTTTAAGTGAAGAAGTTATTTCGATGCGTTGTGTTTTATTGATGATCAATGAAGCGGTTCGTGCATTGGACGACGGTATTATTGCCAGCCCACGAGATGGTGATATTGGTGCGATTTTTGGTATTGGTTTCCCTCCGTTTTTAGGGGGGCCATTCCGTTATGTCGATCAAATTGGCGCGGATAAACTGGTTGAGATCATGAATGAATACACAGAAAAATATGGTTCACGATTTGCTCCTTGTGATGGATTGCTCACACGCGCCGGAACGGGTGATAAATTCTATCCATAGTATCGATAGAATTTTATTTTAAACCATCAAAGCCCTGTTATTGTCGAATCAATCGATAAATAACAGGGTTTTTATTTTTAAATTTTCATATCAACGTAAGCTTAAAAAGGGTGTATGGTCTCTTTTTGTAAAATGGCTTTTTCCAAAATAAGTAACCGGGAGTAGCTCTGCTGATAACCACCAATGCGGTAGTCTTCTTGCCATAAACGCAAATAATTGCTCTTAACCGGTGCCAGTAAACGAGATAAATGCGCTTTGCTTTCGCAGGTTAACATCGTTAAATCACGGGTTTCTTGTTGCTGATAATATAAAGCTATATAACTGGCTAAAAGCATTACCTGTACTGACCAGATTAAGTGCTGTTGTAAAGGGCTAGATGGCACTTGTTGTAACTGTTTAGCATCCATTTCAAGCTGAGATATCGATAATGTTAATGAGTCACCGTCTTTGAAAGTGGCTCGTTTTATATGGCGTTGAGAAATTTGATCAAACACAAATGGCCCATAAAAGGCGCAGTTTGGTGTGTTAACGCCAGAATGTAAGTATCGGTTTTGCAACTGCAGTAAGAGAGCGATTAATGACTCTGATTCATTTGGAAACTGCCGCGATAAAACTTCGTGAGTGTGAACGGTTGGGTGCTGTTCTTCACCCCAAGCCATCGCTGCACCAAAGATATAACCAGGTAATGGCGCATAAAATGATTGAGCGTGTCCCATGTCTCCCCACTCTGACACCATATATCCTGTTGCGCCAAATTTTTTAGCTGAAATAGCGGCGCGACGCATGTGGACTTCCGAGGCTTGGCGTCGTCCTATTACCGAGGCAAAGCAGTTGGTAGATACGACCACTTGAAAAGGGTAGCCATATTTAGCTATTTGTTGATGCTCCTCATCGTATGGATGATCCTCTTCATAGCCCCAATTAAGTAACTCCAAATTTTTAGGTAAGTGAGGCAATATTTCAGGGTATTGAAATAACATGTCACTGAATATTTGACAGGTCATGCCTTGCTGTTCAATGGTGAATTTTTGCTTTGTGGTAGATTGTTCGGCGTAAGCTTGTTGAACCATGGAAACAACGTTGTGTAAATATTCTAAATAAACCGCCCCTTTGCCTTTTTGGTTGCAGGCTTTTTTACTGCCACTGACACCTAAATCCATGGTTTCATCGAAATTGATGTTTAAGGTTTTACTGGTAAAGTTTGGTAGTAATTCATTAAACAAACTTCTAATAAAGACGGGCACATCTGGATTAACTGGATTAAGTCCAAAAGATTGTGGTCGGAAGTCGCCTCGTTGATCATAGAATCCGTCGGTTTGTTCGGCTAAATGTTGATATTCAGGGTGGCACAGCCATTTTTCCATATGACCGAACGTGGCTTGGTTGGGAATAAGTTCAAGTCCTTTTTGGTGGCAATACTCATTGATTTGTTGAATGTCTTTTGCGTGATAGGGGGAATAATTTTGCCAGACGGTTTGATGAGATTGATAGGCAAAAGTATGCTCAGTATAAAGCTGAAGTTGGTTATAGCGTAGCTCTGACCAATTATCGATAAGTTGAAAAAGCTTTTCAAGCGTTGGAATTTTGTCACGACTGATATCCAATAAAACCCCACGTTTTTCAAAGCTGGGTTCATCGGTTATTACTAAACAGGGTAGGTTATATGGATAACCTTGTTTGAGCTGCCGCAATGCATAATGAGCGTATAACTTTCCTAATTCGCAGCGATATTCAATGGTGATGACATGCTGTTGAATAGTGAGTCGAAATGCTTGAATACTTAAGGTATCGTTTTTGAAGTAAGCGATTTTTTGGTTTTCACAAGTTTGTTTAATAACGGTAGGAATACTATCTAACGTTATTTTTATATGACAAAACTGAGCAGGGTCATCAAGTAATAAATGTTTAGGGAGAGGGAAAAGATGCTTGGCAATGAATTCCATTTTACGTCATTCCTTGAATATGCAGTGATTGACTCTCTAGTCATTGAGGCTAGAGAGTCCGTGATATAAAAGATTTATCCTAAATCAACGTTTTTAGGTCTAAGTTGAAATTCATCAATAGAACCAATTTCTAATCCTGCATCAAGATCGGGGGCATCTTGATGTTCTAGCCCTTTTGAGTGCATGATTAAGCGGTTGGCCGTTCTTGGTTTTAATGTATTAACCACAAAACGTATCATTTCAGTTCGATCAAGTTTTAGGATCTTTTCAATGACGATATCTCGGTTGTTAAATTCTAAATCCTTATTTCCAATCGCGACCCAATAACGTTGACCACGAGAGCGTAAGTTACTGTCTGGCGTCATTATCTGGTTGAGTAAACCCTGCTTACTGCTTTGCCATTGTTCGTCTGTTAGCTCGAGTAATACTAAATAAAAAGCGTTTAGAAACTCATCGACAGATGTCAGTAATTCGCTCGGTGCGGCATTGGGTGATTGAACATATAAAGCGAGTCCGGAATGGCGATTGAGTGGCATGTTACCTGTGCCGACCATATAGCCTAGTTGTTGTTTGGTGCGAATTTCATGGAAAAAAGCCGCAGACATTAAGTGATTTGCTAATGTGTATAATGCAACATTGTCAGGGGAAACCGTTGGAGATTGGTAGTAAACCACTAAGGCAGAATCGGCTTGGTCACAATAAATTTCTCGTTGGAATGTACCGCTTTTCCCAAGCATAACAAGAGGCCTAAGTGATTCTTCATACTGCTGATTTTTAACACGCAGAGCACTTTTTAAACTGTTTGCTAAGTCAATCGCTGATTGACGATTCCAGTCACCGTAAACAAACATTTCAATGTGCAATTCGGCTAGCATAGCATCAACAAAAGAAGGCAGTTCATCCACTTCGATTGATTCAAGCGCTTCAATCAACACCGGGTAAGGTGGATTGTTGGGTTGCAATATTCCGGTCATGGCATTGAATAGTTGAGAAACTGGACGGTCTTTTGCCGTATTACGCCAGTTACGTAGCATTTGACGTTTAATTGAGTCAAAACGGGTTTGGCTAAATTCACGTGAGGCAAACCGATGAATGATCACATCCAATAATTGCGCTTGTTTTTGACTAAATCCTGAAAGCATCAGTGTTACGCCACCTTGATGAGCATAAAGGTTATAACCCATTCCTGCGATTTCAGCTTGATAAGTTTCTTTGGCTAAAGAATCTAAAAACATTTCAACACATAGGCGTGTTTTTACAATGGTGCGAGGGGTTGAAACGGCATGTGGGCTGTCGATGGCAATAAAAGCTAACCCTTTAGGGACTCGAAATTCTGTCTCTTGTAAGTGCCATAAACGAAATCCAGCTTGATCTTCAAGTAATTTGGGTAAGGTTGCTTCACTTTCTAAGTCCGAAGGATCGAGTTCATAACAAATATAAGGATTTGGTTTAGGCAAATGAAGAGTATCGGTGATTGGAGGGTGGCTCCAAGCATGCAGGTTTTCATCCGAAATGGCAGAAACACGGTATGGCGTGTTGTACCATTTCGCTTGTTTGTCATAAGTCAGCCCCTTTGCGATTAACATGATACGCATATTATAAGGCGTGAAATAATGCAAAAGTTGGCGTAGATGATCTTCGTCGTAATGATCCATCCTATAATCACCGTAAATCACATCTTCAGGTTCATAGTTTTGCATGTTGATAACAAGATGGCTGGCGACATCAATGCTACGAGATGCTTCTTGAAAGCGAAAAGCTGATTCTAAAACGGCTTGTTTTTCTTCGTATCGCCACTGAGCCAATCCTTGTTGGCGAATCAGCTCAATGTATTCAAAAATACAACTAATAATGTCATCAACTTTTTCTATTCCTTGCTTGGTTAAACTACAACTGATTGAAAATTCTCGGAAGTTACTGCCACTGATCCCACCGCCTGCCGTCAGTGAAGTGATCAATTCTTGTGTTTTTAAATGTTGCAATAAGCTGCCTTCGCTTTCATCTCCGAGTAGGTGCGCAAAATAAGAGAGGGGTTTGGTTTTATAAAACTTATCCATGCCTGGGAAATTAAAAGTAAGCATCAATTTACGAGAATCTTTTTCCGGTTCGACGGTCACAAAGAGTGCAGAGTCTTGTTCTCTCAGCAAAGGGATATGGATTTTTTTATATTTTTTATGATGATTTTTAATGGCCGAAAAGTAATTGATGGCTGCTTCTTCAAGTTGATCTAATGAGTGAGGGCTGATTAGCGTCGCCGTCATTAAATCAGCGGAATAATGCTGCTGATAGAATTCAAGGATTTCATCACGGATAGAGGTCGTTGGATTGCCGTCGTTATCCAAAAGGTCACTTAATGTTTGATCGTTACCTACGGAAAATTTAGCAAAAGGGTGCTCAGGGTTAACCATTTCTTTATGTACTTGATATAAACGACGCATGTCATCTTTTAATTTCAAGCGAAATTCAGATTCTACTGCTTGGCGCTCCTTTTCTAATGCTTCTTGATTGAAAAGAGGGGCAATAAAAAATTGGCTAAAGCGATCTAAAGCTTCCGCAAAAGACGTAGAAATAATATCAAAGAAAAAACACGTATGTTCGGTGCCTGTCCAAGCGTTATTTTTGCCACCATGCTGGCTAATGAATGATTGGAATTCTCCAATACTAGGGTATTTTTGTGTGCCTAAGAACAACATGTGTTCTAAGTAGTGAGCCAGACCTTCACGATGGTAAGGATCATCAAAATGTCCCACTTTAACGGCTAATGCTGCGGCTGATTTTTGCGCATTTTCATCGTGTACTAATAATATACGTAGCCCATTGGGTAGGGTTATATAACGATATTGCTTTTTATCATTTGGACTAATGTGCACAGTACACCCCATGATTGATAAGAAATGATCTTGCTGAAATTGAGATAAGAAAGCTCAGCAAGTTAATTAAGTGTAGAGCAAAATACGCTTATTCTGTTGAAGGCGCATTTTGGTAAGTCACTTGTTTTGTTAAGCCATTTGATTTTTAGGCCACTGGGTATGCTTTAATTATGACTTGGGATTAAAACGCTGCAAATGGTTTCTTTAAGGAATGTGGATATAAAGAAATAATTATACTTCTCGTAAGATGAAATGGTTAAAAATAGTTGAATCTGAGTATAGATCGCAATTATTTGATAAGAATGTTAGTTACATCGATAATCTAATCTTTTAACTTGTTATACTAAAGTCTAACAATAAAGTTTATATTTAGATGGTATTTAGGGTTGGTGTTATGCACATTTATATCATGCGTCATGGCGATGCGGAAACATTTGCCGCTTCGGATGCAGAGCGGCCATTAAGTCAGATGGGGCACGATCAATCTTTGAAAGTGGCACAGCGCTGCAGAGACAATGGGCAAGAAGAATTTGATTTGGTGTTGGTCAGCCCATATTTGCGAGCACAACAAACATGGAAAACTATTTCGCCTATATTGAAAGCCAATAATGTTGAGGATTGTTCAGATATTACACCTTATGGCGATTCTGAAACCGTTGTTGAATATGTTTGCGCTCTTGCTGAAACACAATTTTTGCAAAATATATTGCTCGTTTCACACTTGCCATTAGTTGGTTATTTAACCGCAGATTTTGTAACAGACATGCCTCCACCGATGTTTCCAACCTCTGGAATGGTATGCATTGATTTCGATGTAGACACAAGAAAAGGCCAAATTATTTGGCAAGCTCAGCCTTAGTTTATCAACCTCAGATTTGGATAACTAGAGTCACTTAATAATAAAATAGTGTGAAGAATGTAAATTATTATCAATAAATTCAATTGGTTAATGAGTTCTCTATATTTTCTACTCCAAACCTGAGATTGTTCATAAGAGGCATGAAATAGGAGACCACATGGTTCTCCTTTTTATTGAGCGGAAAAGAAAAAATAGAGAGGACTACTCAGGAGTGGTAAGTAATATCAATAAAGCGCCATTACCACCGAATTCTAATGGAGCTTGATGATAGGCCATCACATCAGGGTGTTGAGCTAACCAAAGCGGCACTTTTTGCTTGAGAATGTGCCGGCCAATCCCATGCATGACACTGGCACAAGCGACGCCTTCTTTTACACAATGGGCGATCATTGCTCCTAATTCTCGCTTGGCTTCTAGTTGCGTCATTCCGTGTAAGTCTAAAAATACATCGGGCACATACACACCACGTCTTAAACGTTTAAGTTCATATTTAGAAACATCATCACGAGCATAGCGAGTTGGCCCATCTTCATTGAGTAAAGGGACAAACTCATCTGAAAAATAAAATTCATTATCCTTTGCTTCACGAAAGGTACGACGAATTTCTTTTTGTTGTAAATTCTTTTTCGGTTGTTGGATTATGGTATCCTGTGACAACTTTTTTACGCCCTTCATTTCTTGTTTAAATAGCGCAAATTCATCATCAAAATCGGTGTCTTTTTCGCTCATGAAAAATCCTTAATAATAAGGGGCGGTATTGTAACCCTAAGCCTAGCTAAGATGCGAGTTTCAATATGCTTACTCTAGTCAGTATAGGTTTGGCAGTGTAGCCATGCGGAGGCAAACTTGGATAAAATTTTTATAGATGAAGCAGTATCGGAACTTCATACGCTTCAAGATATGATCCGGTGGACAGTTAGTCGATTTAATGCGGCTGGTTTGTTCTACGGACATGGTACCGATAATTCTTGGGATGAGGCGGTTCAGCTTGTTTTGCCAACGCTTTATCTTCCTATTGACGTGCCACCGCATGTGTTAAATTCTCGTTTGATTACCAGTGAACGTTTACGAATTGTTGAGCGTGTGATTAAACGCATTAATGAGCGTACTCCAACGGCTTATTTAACCAATAAAGCGTGGTTCTGTGGCCTTGAATTTTATGTTGATGAACGTGTTTTAGTACCTCGTTCTCCCATTGGTGAAATGATCCAACAACAATTCCAGCCTTGGTTAATCCAAGAGCCAACCCGTATTATGGATCTATGTACTGGTAGTGGCTGTATCGCGATAGCGTGTGCTTACGCTTTTGAAGATGCTGAAGTGGATGCGATTGATATTTCGCTAGAGGCATTACAAGTAGCGGAGCGCAATATTCATGACCATGGCTTGGAGCAACAAGTCTTTCCGTTACGTTCTGATTTATTTAATGATATTCCTGAAGATAAGTACAACATCATCGTGACCAACCCACCTTATGTTGATCAAGAAGATATGGATAGCTTACCTGAAGAGTTCAAGCATGAGCCTGAGCTTGGTCTAGCGGCAGGTTCTGATGGATTAAAGCTGATGCGTCGTATTTTAGCGGACGCGCCAGATTATTTAACCGATGATGGTATTTTAATTTGTGAAGTGGGTAATTCGATGGTTCATGTGATGAATCAATACCCACACATTCCATTTACATGGCTTGAGTTCGAAAATGGTGGTCACGGAGTATTTTTATTAACTCGCGAGCAGTTAGTCGAACACGCGAGTGAATTTTCAATTTATAAAAAATAATCACATTAAATGTAAGTGTCATTAAACGACATGCCAACCTATATGCCCAAGTGAGTTTTGCATCTTTAGATAACTTGGGTATACATCGGGGGCTGGTATTTTTTATTCAAGACATCGTTGGTTATTTTAAAAATAGGGTTTACAAGTTTGTTGCTTGACGACACTATTCAAGAATGCAATTTAAATCAGCTGCAAAGCGAAAAGAATAAATTAAAGAGGGATTCATGGCAGGGAATAGTATTGGTCAACACTTTCGAGTAACAACGTTTGGTGAAAGCCATGGTAAAGCATTAGGTTGTATTGTTGATGGTTGTCCTCCGGGCTTAGAGCTGAATGAAGCTGATTTACAAAAAGATCTTGATCGTCGTCGTCCGGGTACTTCTCGTTATACTACAGCCCGTCGTGAACCTGATGAAGTAGAAATCTTAGGTGGCGTTTTTGAAGGTCAAACGACAGGTACATCGATTGGCTTAACCATTCAAAATACCGATCAGCGTTCAAAAGATTACTCGGAAATCATGGATAAGTTTCGTCCAGGCCATGCGGATTATACTTACCACCAAAAATATGGTGTCCGTGATTACCGTGGTGGTGGTCGTTCATCTGCTCGTGAAACTGCGATGCGTGTTGCCGCCGGTGGAATCGCTAAGAAATATCTGAAACAAGAGTTTGGCATTGAAATTCGTGGTTATTTGTCTCAAATGGGCGATGTGACGATTGATAAAGTTGATTGGGACGAAATTGAAAATAACCCATTTTTCTGTCCGGATGTTGATAAAGTCGATGCGTTTGATGGGTTGATCCGTGATTTGAAAAAACAAGGCGATTCTATCGGGGCGAAATTATCTGTTGTTGCCACTAATGTTCCTGTCGGCTTAGGTGAGCCTATTTTTGACCGTTTAGATGCGGATATCGCTCATGCTTTAATGGGCATTAATGCGGTAAAGGGTGTCGAAATCGGTGATGGTTTTGCGGTGGCTAATCAAAAAGGCAGTCAGCATCGTGATGAAATGTCACCACAAGGTTTTAAATCTAACCATGCAGGTGGTATTTTAGGTGGTATTTCTTCGGGTCAAGATATTGTAGCAAGTATCGCGCTTAAACCAACATCGAGCATTACCGTTCCGGGTGAAACTATTAACCGCAAAGGTGAATCAACGTCATTAATCACCAAAGGGCGTCATGATCCTTGTGTTGGAATTCGCGCCGTTCCAATTGCGGAAGCGATGCTGGCGATTGTTCTTATGGATCATCTATTGCGTCATCGTGGACAAAATCATAATGTGTCGACTGAAACACCAAAAATTTAAATAAGACTTTTTCTGAAAGCTTTTATTAATAGTAATGTTAATAAGGGCTTTTTTTATTGGGTTTAATTTTATAATGTCGATATGTATTAAATATGAGAAAGTTTTAACTGTACCTATTAATAAATTGCCTCTTCTCTCTTCCCCTTTTTTAGCGCTTAATTTTAATTAATTGATTGTTTATTTTGATTTTAAAATATTTGCTGCTAACTGTTTATCTTAGTTGGACAAAACTAAAATCGTGTCTTACTTTTTAATTGTAGATTTCTTTATATTTTTCTCACCTTTGAGAATTAGCCTACGCTGCTTTATATATTACTAAAATTCACAGGATGGTGGTCTATATGTTTCGACGGATAAATTATATAAGTTATATAGGTGGAGTTTCTGCACTATTAGCATTCTCATGCTATGCCGCTCCTGCAGACAAGTCTGTTGGCGTGAAGTTAGACTATAACTTTGCTCATTCTAGCTGTGAAAGTGACAACTTAGATTGTGATGATCAGTCGTTAGGAGGTGGGATTTATTTTCGTCACAATATTTATCAACCCTATTTTTATCAAATTGGTTTTGAATATTTAGGCCAATATGAAGCTATCTATCCTGCATTATCCAACCCGAGTGTAGGTGCGAAATATAAAGGTAATGTATTTGCTATTGGGGTATCGGCAGGACGTATTTTTTCATTAACGGAAAACCAAAATATCGTTGCTCAAATAGGGGCAATGCCTTGGTATATCGATGTTGAAGGGGATGAACTTGGAAGTAAAGTTGATAATGATAATAAAGGGATTTCGCCTTTTGCTTCATTGGCCTACCAATACAATATGTCAAAAAGTAGTTATCTAGAGCTGGGTTACCAGTATGTGTATGGCGTTGGATCAGATTCAACGGGTGGCGCGGATATTAATCAAGTATTTCTTGGGTTAGGGTATCGTTTTGGATCGTCGGAACCTGAAACCGTCGTTCAGACGGTAACCGAAACCAAGTATGTCACCGTGACAGAAAACAGTATGACGCTGAATCTAGGAGAAAATAATTCTACCGTGCTGTTTGGTTTTGATTCCTCAACACTTAATCCTGATATGTATTCTTTGCTTACTCCAATGGAAAATCGTTTGAATGATAATCCTGAAGCTTTGTTAACTATTGAAAGTCATACCGATAGCGTAGGTTCTGATGCTTATAATCAAAAATTATCACAACGACGTGGTGATGCACTAAAAGATTATTTTACCAATAAAGGTATTTCAGTTGATCGAATTACAGTGAAAGCTTATGGTGAGACAAGGCCTCTTGTACCCAACACGTCCGCCGAGAATCGTGCGACAAACCGACGTGTAGTGCTATTTTCCCCTTCTTTTGAAAAACAAGATGTGGTGAATGAAAAGACACAAAGTAGTGAGTCTTCTGTTCAAGGAGCCGAAAAATGATAAATTTAAAGAAATACACGAACGCCTTATTTTCTCTTTTTTTCCTTTTAGTTTTAGCCGCGTGTGGTAATGAAAGCAGTGGTCTACCATCTCAGGGTGGTGATGGTGGGCCGGTGGGCGATAGCGATGATGGCAGTATCGTGAGCCTAATGATTATGCCTGAAAACCCAAGTGTTGCTGCTGGTGAAGAGTTGCAATTAAGCGTTAAGGCGACTCAATCTGATGGTGAAGTCATTGACATTGATGCTTCTGAGGTCAGTTGGTTTTCAAGTGATCAGTCGATTGTTACCGTTAATAAAGATGGCGTGATGAAAGGAATAAAAGCGGGTACTGCTGAAGTGACCGCCGTTTATCAAGGTCAAGAAACAACTGTGACGGTCACCATTTCTCCGCCTACGCCCATAGGGTTACAGGTATTGCCACAAGTGACTAGTGTGGCTAGCGGAGTGGTGATTAATTTTGTTGCGCAAGGGAAGTATTCTGATGGGAGTAACAAAAATGTTTCGCAACAATCGACTTGGTCTAGTTCAAATGAATCGGCTGCTACCGTCAACTTAGGTGAAGTGACCACGATTGCACCAGGTGACGTTCAAATCAGTGCAGAGTGGGAAGGATTTTCTGGCAGCGCAGATTTAACGGTAACCAATGCAACACTTTCATCACTTAATATTAATCCTGCCAATTTAAATTTAGCTAATGGTACCAGTGATAAATTAACCGCTACCGCTGTATTTAGTGATGGAACCAGTGTGGATGTTTCTAATCAGACAACTTGGTCTTCAGATGCTGTAGGGATTGCCGACGTCGATTCGACGGGTTTGGTCACTGGGGCGGGAGTGGGAAGTGCTGTCATTACAGGAGTTTATAACGCAACAACAAGCACTGCTAATGTGAATGTTACCAACGCGACAGTATCGAGTATTAGTATATCTCCTGCTACGGTGAGTTTAGCCAATGGGTTAACTCAGCAGTTTACGGCAACCGCAAATTTTTCGGATGGGACTACGCAAAATGTCACTAGCAGCGTAACTTGGTCAAGCTCTGCTCCTAATGTTGCCTCTATTGATGCTCTAGGTTTAGCTTCTGCTGCTATGACAGGAAGCACGGTTATTACTGCCGAATATGGTGCTCAAACTTCGACGTCTAACTTAACGGTAACCGATGCGACTATTTTATCTTTAGTCGTTGAGCCTGACTCACTTACTATCGCCAAAGGTGGTAAAGCGGCTATCACGGTTACAGCGAATTATTCGGACGGTTCTAGCCAAGATGTCACCTCGCTAACAACAATTACAAGCGATGCCCCTGCAGTGGCATCCATTAATGCTGATAATTCAATACAAGCGGTTGGTGTTGGCAGTGCGAATGTTACTGCGACATTCAATAGTAGCGAGTCTGACCCTATTCCGGTCACGGTGACCGATGCGACGGTGAGCACATTAACGATTACCCCCGATCCGCTATCTTTAGCAAAAGGGACTCAGCAGCAATTAACGGCAACAGCGGAGTTCAGTGATGCTAGCTCACGTGATGTAACGAGTGAGGTCAGTTGGAGTACCGTGGATTCAGCCTTGGTGTCAGTCAGTTCATCAGGCCTAGCCAAAGGCGAAGGTGTTACCGCAGGAACTGATGTTACGGCAAGTTTCGGAGGGCAAAGTGATAGCCTTAATGTTGTTATTACCAATGCAACTGTAGCTTCATTGGCAGTAACACCGAATCCATTAAGCCTTGCTAAAGGGGACACAGAACCACTTACAGCAACGGCAACGTTATCTGACAGCAGTGTTCAAGATGTCACCAGCCAAGTGTCTTGGGCTTCGGATGATCCTAATATTGTGAGGGTTAATTCTAACGATGAAGCAGAGGGGGTAGAGCAGGGATCGGCAATATTAACAGCCACTTATTCCGATCCGGTAGCTGCGGTTAATGTGGTATCACCAAATGTTAACGTGACCGTAGGTGCTGCACGGGCTGATAGGCTGCGTCTTCAAGCCGTTGATAATTCATTAAATATTCTAGGGTTGATTCGCTTGACTCTAACCCAAGGTGATGAGCTATTTAGAATACAATCAACCGCGTATTTTTCCGATGGTTCACAGCAAGTATTGGATCCGAATGAAGTGATCTTTAGTTCAAGCAATAATGAGCTAATCGATATTGATGCGAATGTAATCAGTCTTGCGGATGCAGATGTGATTGGCTCTGCGGTGATCACGGGTACTTACCAATCATTGGTGAGTGAAAATGAAATTAATGCGGATTGCTTAACTAAAGTGACGATATTGGGATTAATCGGTCTAGGCCTTGCGTGTGACATTGATGACACTCAACCTAACCCTGATTATGTAGCACCATAGTCGGTAAACTAAGATAAGACGATAAAAAGCCTGCAGTTTTTCTGCAGGCTTTTCATTTTAATGCGGGATGCGTCTTTAGTAACCAGTCAATAATTAATGAACAGACCCTTCGACTTTCAGTTGAAAAATAGGTAATCGCCATTTAAATCGAACCGAAGCCATACGCATTAAGTAGCCAACGATTAAACTCGTAATGACGGTAATATTTTCATCAATAGAGAAATAATGCAGCGTTAAATATAAACATGCCACGACCAATGAAACTGAAGCGTATAGTTCATTATGCAGCACTAATGGTGCTTGGCGACAAATTAAGTCACGTAATAATCCACCAAATACGCCAGTTATGACTGCCGCTACAACACAAATACCATAATGTAGGCCCATATTAAGACCTACTTGGCACCCTATGACACTAAATGCGGCGAGCCCAAGTGCATCTAAGCGAATAAAAACACCATGAAATTTTACAACCCATTTGGCTAGCCAAGTCGTGACAATACCGGCAACGCAAGTGATTAATAAATATTCTGGGTGCTTTACCCAAGTTAAAGGATAGTGACCAAGTAAGATGTCTCTTACACTGCCGCCACCAATTGCGGTTGCGCTGGCAACCAACATGACACCAAACCAATCCATGTTTCTTCGACCTGCACTTAATGCGCCAGTCATGGCCTCCGCCGTAATACCAATAACATAAATAATGCTTAATAACATGAGGCGTTCACTTAATGTTTTTCCAATATAACTAATAGAGGCGGATTGTAGTTGTAAAATGTTCAAATGGCGAGTGAGAAAATTTGTGAAGATTTATGGGGTTTTGATTAGAAAAACTAATGTGATGTACGTGGTGTGTACAGTTATTGCTCAGGTTGGCTTTTTCTATACTTTACCTAATGGAGAAAAGTAAGGACAATAGTGCTTAATGTATCGATAGCCGTAATAACATGCCATGAGTTTAGTTGATAAAACCTATAAATCAGAAGATATCATTGTTCTTTTTAATCAGACTTTTTTTGATGCTTACAACACCAAATTAGTTCGTGGTGAAGATGAACCTATTTATCTTCCTGCTACGGATAGTGTTCCTTATCATCAAATTGTTTTTGCCCATGGTTTTTATGCCTCAGCGATGCACGAGATCGCACATTGGTGCGTGGCAGGACCAAAACGTAGGTTGTTAGAAGATTTTGGTTATTGGTATGAACCTGATGGGCGCACCGAACTAGTTCAAGCTGAGTTTGAAAAGGTTGAGATCCGTCCGCAATCTTATGAATGGATATTATCTGTGAGTGCTGGTCTGCCATTTTCTGTTAGCTGTGATAATTTAAATGGTGACTTTGAACCGGATCGTTTAGCGTTTATGCGCAAAGTGCACCAAGAAGTAATGTTGATTTTAGAACAAGGCTTACCCACTCGAGTTGGCATGTTATCGCAGGCACTACGATCGTTTTATGGTCAATCAACTTTATCGCCAGAACAATTTATTGTGGCGTAAATGACACCTTTATACTCAAGTAATAAGAGTATATTTAACCGACAAATAGAGACAGTATGATTATTGAATTGGAAGAACAACTCCTTGAAGCCATTGATGAGACGGTACAAACCGCATCGAATGATGAATTATTTGCTGGTGGTTATTTACGAGGCCATATTTCTTTATCCGCTGCAGATTGTGAGTTGGAAGGCATACAAGATATTGATGTCTTTAAGCAACGTATTCAAGCCAGTTTAGACGCTGCTCGAACGGAATTAACGCCAGCGGATCAGGTGATTGTTGCTCAGATGTGGCAGTCACTTGCCGCTAAAATTTAGTCGTAGGGGCTTCTTGTTCTGATTTTTCGAACGAGTTAATAAAAACAATTGGCTGTTGCTGATTTAAAAATAGATATATTGTTATTTCAACGAAACATTTGAACCTTACATCGGAGTCACTATGAAAATTATCGCATTTGGCGCAAGCAGCAGCTTTAACTCAATCAACAAAGCCTTAGCAACTTATACAGCAAACCTTGTTGAAGGCGCTGAGGTTGAAGTTTTGGACCTTAATGATTTTTCTGTTCCACTGTTTAGTGAAGATACAGAGAAAGAAGTGGGTCGTCCTGAAGGTGCGCAAGCCTACTTTGATAAGTTAGAGAGCGCAGATGCATTTGTGATTTCACTTGCTGAGCATAACGGCACTTACACAGCGGCTTATAAGAATTTGTTTGATTGGGCATCACGTATCAACCAACAAATGTTTGCCCACAAGCCAGTTGTTTATCTTTCAACAAGCCCTGGCCCTGGTGGCGCACAAAGTGTGTTAGCACAAGCGGTGGGCTCTGCAGCATTTTTCCATGCAGAAGTAAAAGCATCGGTTTCTGTACCAAGTTTTTATGATGTGTTTGATATGGAAAAAGGTGAAATGAAGGATGTCGCGATTGCTCAGCAATTAGCTCATGCTGCATCGGCTCTAAAAGCTTAGTTTCGACTCAGTCAGTCAAAATGAAATAAGAAAGCGGGATGAACTGAAATGGTTCATCCCGTTTTTTATCAAATCCGTTTGATAAAGATTCGTTTGATAAAATAAAGGTTACGATTCTTCGGTAATCGGACGTCCTTTCAGCATTTTTCTCACCCACATTCGGGAGGGGTGAATTTTTTCTAACACGTCGAGTGGTAAAGGCAGCGGGTCCCCCACGATTTGTGAGGCGAGGGTTTCGGCTAATAATGGGGCAGAACATAATCCTCTTGCACCTAGACCCACCATGCAAAATAGATTAGGGTAAATAGGCACATTTGGCATTAAATCTGAACGCTTACGCAATATTTGTGGATCGATTTCAGAGTAGGCTTGAACAACGGGTTCAAATTGACAAACGTTACCTACAAAAGGTAAGTGATCGCGTGTTACGCTACGAATACCTTGGCGCGATTGGTTACTGCTGGTGTCGACATCATTTGGCCAACTTTGATTGGGAATGCAATTTTTTAAACGTTCTCCATTGCTTTGTTGAGCACCACTATCAAATTCATGATCAATATTATTTCGATCGTAACTGGCACCAATACAATGGTGTCCATTGTGCATATTTTGCGGTGTCATGTAGCCGTCGTAGCATAATACAGTGTTGAGTTTTGCTAAGTTTTCAGTGGTTGGAATATGGCTCACTTGGCCTTTAACCGACGTCGCGGCTATATGTTTAAGTTGCTCAAAACGTGAGAATTGATAACCATTGGCGACCACTACACAACCATGTCGAAATGCTTGCTTGTCCGTTATTAGATTCCAGCTTTCATCTTCGGCATTAAACGTTAATGATTCGATTCTCGTTTCAAACTTCACTTCAAAATTGGGGCGTTCGGCTAGCTTATCAATGAGTGCTTGGGTCAGTTGTTGAGGACAAAGCCAGCCACCGAGTGGGTAATATATACTCTCCAAATCAACGTTAAGTCCAACGACGTCTGAGGTTTCTAAGGCGTTGAGTGGGCGTAATAATTGATCGGAATAATGGTTAAGCAGCATTTTATCGAGTTTACTTTTCGCTTTGTCATTCCAGGCCAATTGAGTCACACCACAGAAGTCATGATCAAAGGTAACCTGCTGAGAAGCTTGCTTAACGAATTGGCGAGCAAATAAAAATGCCGGAGCAAAGAATCGATTAAGTGGTGATTGTGGTTCGGCGATTAAAGGATAAAGTGCCCCTTGTCGGTTCCCCGATGCGCCAAGTGCAGGTGTTTTATCTTCGCAATAAAGCGTTACGTTTAAGCCTCGACGATGTAAAGACAAAGCAAGAGTGGCGCTGGCAATACCGCCACCAATGATCGCAATATTGTCATTTTGACTACGATGTGTTGATGGTGTTCTCTGAAACCAAGGTTCAATATTCGATTTTTCCACTCGTTGAACTAACTCGCCTGCCACCATTTCTCGCTTGGTACCAAAGCCTTTGACTTTCTTCATGTCAAAGCCAGCTTCAATTAATCCACGGCGCACAAAACCTGCGGCTGTAAAGGTTGCACAGGTACCTTGTGATTTTGTTAAATTTGCCATGGCTTTAAACAGATTGTCATTCCACATGTCTTGGTTTTTACTGGGGGCGAAACCATCTAAAAACCAAGCATCAACTAAACCTTCTTTATTTTGGGCTAATTGAGGCAGGCTATCGTGAATATCCCCAAACCACAGATCGAGCGTGATCATGCCATGGGCTAAGATTAACCGATGACATTCTGGTACCGCGATAGGGTAGTGTTGCTGTAGTTGTTGGGCAAGTGTTGAAAGCTCGGGCCATGCTTGATGGGCTTTTATCAAGTCAGCAATGTTGACAGGGTATTTCTCAAAACTGATGAAGTGCAATTGAGTCAGTTCTGAATGAGGCTTGTCTAAACGAAATTGCTCAAAAGCATGCCAAGCAGCGAGAAAGTT
The DNA here is from genome assembly GCF_002218025.2 of Vibrio casei. Taxonomy (NCBI): domain Bacteria; kingdom Pseudomonadati; phylum Pseudomonadota; class Gammaproteobacteria; order Vibrionales; family Vibrionaceae; genus Vibrio; species Vibrio casei. The sequence goes on from NZ_AP018680.1 coordinate 928,977, forward strand.
TAGCCCGGTACCAAAACCTGTTTCGGCGATGACAAAACGAGACTGTTCGAATGATTTCCAACGTGTTGGGAGATGATTTTGCTGTATGAAGACATATCGGCTTTCTTCTAACCCATTTGCATTTGAGAAGTAGACATCATCAAACTGATTGGAAATTGGTGTGCCGGATTCATTCCAATCTAACTGTGCATTTTGTATTACGCTCATATTACCTGTCATTTTGTATCAATTTGGGGCTATTATATACTTAAACAATATGACATTGCTGACTTCTAAGGGGGAAATAATATTAAAAGTAATAATGTAAGGTAACAAGTTCTAACCTTTTAACATTAAGGACTTTTCGGTAGCATGTCTCACAGATGGTGTTTAATCACTCTTAGATGGAATACGACAACGCAGCAGTTGTCATAAATAATGACTATTATAGGAAAGCTGACCACTTTTATTGCTAAGTCAGTTATCATTAAGCGATTTTTGAATTATAGGAACGTCACATGAAACGAGCCGTCATCACTGGTCTAGGCATTGTATCTAGTATTGGTAATAACGTAGAAGAAGTATTAGCGTCTTTAAAAACAGGCAAATCTGGTATTACCGGTTCTGAACAGTTTAAAGAAGCAGGCCTACGCTCTCAAGTTTGGGGTGAATTAAAAATCACACCAAGTGATCATATTGATCGTAAACAAATGCGTTTTATGGGTGATACTGCCTCTTACGCTTATCTTGCTATGCAACAAGCCGTTGAAGATTCTAAGTTAACTGAAGATCAAGTTTCAAATGATCGTACAGGTTTGGTTGCAGGTTCAGGTGGCATTTCATCTCAAAACCAAGTCGTTTCAGTTGATACTATTCGTGAGAAAGGAGTGAAACGCGTTGGACCGTACATGGTTCCTCGTACTATGGCTTCCACTGTTTCAGCTTGCTTGGCTACGCCATTTAAAATTCGTGGTGTGAACTACAGCATTAGCTCTGCATGTGCAACGTCAGCACACTGTATTGGTCATGCGCTTGAGCTTATTCAACTAGGTAAGCAAGATGTTGTGTTTGCTGGTGGCGGTGAAGAACTGCATTGGTCATCTGCAATGATGTTTGATGCCATGGGTGCACTATCTACTAAGTACAATGAAGAGCCAGAAAAAGCGTCTCGTACTTATGATGCAAACCGTGATGGTTTCGTTATCTCTGGCGGCGGTGGTATGGTCGTTATCGAAGAACTTGAGCATGCTATTGCTCGTGGCGCGAAAATTTACGGTGAAATTGTCGGTTACGGTGCAACATCAGATGGCTATGACATGGTTGCTCCATCGGGTGAAGGTGCTGTGCGCTGTATGAAGATGGCAATGCAAAATGTGGACTCTATCGATTACGTGAACACTCACGGTACCTCTACCCCTGTGGGCGATGTGAAAGAGCTTGGCGCAATCCAAGAGGTCTTTGGTAAAGATAGCGGCGGAAAATGCCCTGCAATATCTGCAACCAAAGCAATGACTGGCCACGCACTTGGCGCGGCAGGTGTACACGAAGCGATTTATTCTACGTTAATGTTAGAACATAACTTCATTGCACCAAGCATTAATGTCGAAACATTAGATCCAGCAGCGGAAGGTTTGGATATTGTCACAGAACCTCGTGAGCAAGAATTGAAGACCGTGATGTCAAATAGCTTTGGTTTCGGTGGCACTAACGCAACGCTTGTGATTAAGAAATACGAAGCTTAATTTTTTTATCTTCGATTTTGACTTAAAAAATCCTCGGCTTATGTCGGGGATTTTTTTATGATGGCAAAATGAAATATCACGAGAGCAAAAAATGAAAATAATCATTGATGAAAACATGCCATATGCCGAGGTATTATTTAGCCAGTTAGGTGAGGTGATCATGAAATCTGGCCGAGACTTAACAGCTGACGATCTTATTGGTGTTGATGCGTTAATGATTCGCTCTGTGACCAAAGTGAATGCAGACTTACTGAGCAAAGCTGATAAATTAAAGTTTGTTGGTACAGCGACGGCGGGAATGGACCATGTCGATCAAGCATTATTAGTTGAAAAAGGCATTAAGTTTACTGCGGCACCTGGTTGTAATAAAGTGGGTGTCGCTGAATATGTCATTAGCTCTTTGTTAGTGATTGCTCAACAACAAGGCTTTTCTCTTTTTGATAAAACCGTTGGCATTGTCGGTGCAGGTCAAGTGGGATCTTATTTAGCGCAATGCTTAAATGCGATTGGAATTAAAGTGTTATTAAATGATCCACTCAAGCAAGCACAAGGCGATACTCGGGACTTTATAGACCTTGATACCTTATTGAAAGTGTCGGACGTCATTTCTTTGCATACGCCAATCACCAAAGAAGGTCAGTACCCGACACATCATTTAATTGATGACTCTAGACTTAATGCTTTACGTGCCGATCAAATCTTGATTAATGCAGCACGTGGGCCGGTGGTGGATAATCAAGCTTTAAAATATCGATTGCAGCAGAACGATGGCTTTACTGCGGTATTGGATGTATTTGAGAAAGAGCCGTTAGTGGATTTAGAATTACTGCCATTACTGACTTTTGCCACTCCACACATTGCTGGCTATGGTTTAGAGGGTAAGGCTCGTGGTACGACGATGATTTTTAATCGCTATTGTGAGTTTCTTGGTTTAGCTTTCAAAGCCAATCCCGACGATTTACTGCCGATTGCGCCCGTTCCTAATGTGCAGTTATCAAGCGGTTGGAGCCAAGATACAGAGAAAAACCAAGCATTACTGCACAATTTGACTCAGTTGATTTATGATGTGCGCCATGATGATGCGGTTTTCCGTCGCCATATTTCGATTAATCACACAGACCAACAAGCGAAAGCATTTGATGCTCTGCGTAAAAATTACTGGGATCGTCGTGAATACAGTGCCATTTGTTTGGGGATTATCCATGAGCAAATACTTGTGCAGAATAATGCTTCAGCAATGGTTCAGGAACAAAATACGGTTGATGTTATGCCATTTATCCAGCTAGGCTTTAAAAGCGATCAGTATAGATAAATCTGTTTAAATTTATCGCTTTATTATTTTTAATTGAGGTTTCAATGAGTCAAGAATTTAACGTTGCTATTTTCGGTGCTACCGGTGCGGTAGGCGAGGCCATGCTAGAAGTTTTACAAGAACGTAAATTTCCAGTGGGCAATCTTTACCTGTTAGCGAGTGAGCGCAGTGAAGGAAAAACCTATCGCTTTAATGGCAAAACAATTCGAGTACAAAATGTTGAAGAATTCGATTGGACACAAGTTCATATTGCATTATTTTCAGCTGGAGCCGAGCTTTCAGAAAAATGGGCACCGATTGCCGCGGATGAAGGGGTTGTCGTTATCGATAATACCTCTCAATTTCGTTATGATTTTGATATTCCTTTGGTTGTTCCTGAAGTTAATCCTGAAGCGATTGCTGAGTTTCGTAACCGTAACATCATTGCCAACCCAAACTGTTCAACGATTCAAATGTTAGTGGCGTTAAAGCCTATCCATGACGCAGTGGGCATTGAACGTATTAATGTTTCAACCTACCAATCTGTTTCTGGGGCTGGTAAAGCCGGGATTGATGAGTTAGCAGGGCAAACCGCAAAACTATTGAATGGTTTACCCGTCGAAACAGCAGCATTTACGCAACAGATTGCGTTTAATTGTATCCCTCAAATCGATACGATGATGGAAAATGGTTACACCAAAGAAGAAATGAAAATGGTGTGGGAAACGCAAAAAATCTTTAATGACCCTTCTATTCAAGTGAATCCAACTTGTGTTCGTGTTCCTGTGTTTTTTGGGCATGCAGAATCTCTTCACATTGAAACTCAATCGCCTATTGATGCTGAACAAGTGATGGAATTATTCGAAAAAACTGACGGTATTGAACTGTTCCGTAACGCGGATTATCCAACACAAGTTCGTGATGCGGCAGGGAAAGACACAGTATTGATTGGCCGAGTGCGTAACGATATTAGCCATCACAGTGGAATTAATCTGTGGGTTGTCGCTGATAATGTTCGTAAAGGGGCGGCGACTAACGCGGTGCAAATCGCAGAAGTACTTATCCGAGATTATTTTTAAGTCATTATTGTTATAAAGAAAATATTATAACGCGAATGGTGTTACGAGAAGCTCTATACATTGTATAGGGCTTTTTTATTATCTATAAATTGACTTAATTGTTAATTAGGACAGGCTATTAGGTAAAAAACCTTGTGAAATAGGTGTTTTTTGTCATCATCACTACCCGAATAGGGTCATTATCCTATATATTTAAATTTATTGATTAAACCGTTGGATTAGCCGAATTTTTATGCGCCGTACTTTCAAGCACTTTATCACCCCTGTGACATTATTAATGTTGACGCAAATGTCAGTGGCATGTGCAGATGACAGCGATGTCTCACACGGGCAATCTTTGGCTTCAAATTCTAGTATTAGCACTAAGCAAAATACGGATATCCATCTTGAAAACCCTCGCGTTAATCAAACTGATGGTATCGCTGAAATTTATGGGCCAACAGCTGAAAGTGAAACACTCTGGTCGATTGCGAAAGAGTACCGCCCTAACAAATCGGTTTCAATTCCTCAAGTCGTGTTAGCGACCTACAAAATAAATGATAAAGCGTTTGAAGCCCATAACATTCATGGGCTGATTTCTGGCAGTATGCTGAGACTACCGACACTAGCGCGAATAAAGTTAAATTCAACGGCAGAAGCGAACCAAGTATTAGAGCAAGATGCGAATCGCGTTATTCCCTCTCAAACTGATTTATCCATAGAGCCTCCACCGCCAGCAAAGCTTGAAGATTACGAACCAAAAGCGGTGGTGTTAAAGCCAAGTATTGACCCGATTGAAATTACGGTATCCGGTGCTCAAACCCTCTCCGTTGACTCTAAAGAAGAGACCGATAATGTGCCTGTCGAGCGTTTATCTCCAGAAATGATCTCGTCGGAGGTTCAGGATAATAATACGCCGGTTCAGGCACAAGAAATATCAGAAGAAGTAGAAGTTGGGCAAGACCAAGTTGAGCTGAGTAAAGTTGAAGAAATGAATACTCGCTTAACCGTTGAACTTGAGAAAATACAGCATCAGTTGGATGAGCTGAAAAACTCGATGGCTAGTGAAGAAATATCACGAAACCAAGTTCAACAGGTTGAGCCCAAATCATTTAATATTGATTCCCCGAAGGCTTTTTTGTCCATAGCAAATCAACAACCTTGGTTATGGGTCGTGTTATTGCTGCCGATTTTATTATTGTTGCTTATTATTAAAATGTTGTTTTTCCGTCAGGTGAGTAAGTATGACCCTGAGTCGGTTCCAGCTGTAGCTTTGGGGAAAATGATAGAGAAAGAACCGGTATTAATGGTTGCCTCTAGTGAGGAGCATCCACATTCTTCAGAAGCAGAAGCAGAAGCAGAAGCAGAAGCAGAAGCAGAAGCAGATCATTATTCAGATGCAGATTTACCCACTTATAGTGAAGATGAAGCGATACTGGATGCACAAAATGATCCTGAGCCATTCAATGTAGACTCATTAAGTAAGCTTAATAAGGGTGACCACTATAAGTTTGACTCTGACCTTTTATCATTCGAAGCTGAGCATCAAGTAGAAGCATTAACTGATACAGAAGCAACACAATTTCATAATATTGATGATTTGTTGGAGCAATCGAGTGCCGGTTCTGTGGATGGAATAGAGAAGTCACCTGATTTGGATGTAGGACTAGATGAGTTTCCTGATGTGTTGAGTGATGTTAAAGTTTTAGATGTTGATATTGATGCTGAAATGAATGGCAACTTAGATTTAGCGAAAGTCTTTATTGAGATGGACGACAAACTATCAGCCAATAAGCTTTTAAGGGAAGTTTTGGAAAAGGGTGATTCTCAATTACAGATGGAAGCCCAACGCTTATTACTGTCAATGCAAAGATAAATGAATGGCTCTAGAAAGGCGGCCTTGAGTCGCCTTTTTCTTTTACTGTTTAGAGTATATACTTTGCCCCCGTTTTATAGATGTAGCAAAGAGTAACTGATAATGCGTATTGCTTTGGGTGTGGAATATGATGGCAGCAAACTTCATGGTTGGCAGAAACAAAATGATGTAGTCAGTGTGCAAGAACACTTAGAAAAAGCATTATCAGTTATTGCTAATCATCCTGTGAATGTAATTTGTGCAGGAAGAACCGATGCGGGGGTGCATGGTACTGGGCAAGTGGTACATTTTGATACGGACTCTGAACGTAAATTGGTGGCATGGACATTAGGGGTTAATGCTAATTTGCCAAGCAGTATTGCGGTATGTTGGGCGCATAATGTTTCGGATGAATTTCACGCTCGTTTTACCGCAACGGCTCGCCGGTACCGCTATATTATTTATAATAATACGGTTCGTCCTGGTATTTTAGCATCAGGCGTAAGTCATTATCATACTCCGCTTGATGAACATAAAATGCATGAAGCGGCTCAATGCTTGTTAGGTGAGCATGACTTTACTTCTTTCCGAGCGACACATTGCCAAGCACACAGCCCATGGCGAAGTGTGATGCACTTAAATGTGACTAGGCAAGGTCAATATGTCGTGGTGGATGTTAAAGCGAATGCTTTTCTGCACCATATGGTGCGTAACATTGTAGGCAGTTTGATTAAAGTGGGGGCGGGGGAAGAACCACCAGAATGGATTCAGTGGGTACTTGACCAAAAAGATCGCCGCACAGCAGGCACAACAGCAAAGCCCGGTGGCTTATATTTAGTGGATGTTGATTATCCGATAAACTTTGAATTGCCTAGACTACCGATTGGCCCACACTTTTTCCCTGCGGATTAGTTGGTTTTTTTTTACATTGTTATTACACTAAGTTGATAACGATTTTATACATTTGATAGTTAAATGTATTTATTGGTAAAAATTGGTTGTTTTTTTAGCAAAAAGATAGGGTTTAACCTTATTTTGAATGCGATAAATATAGGTACAACCAGTTTTTTATCTACACTGCGGGTATTATGTGTTTTAATCTGCCCCGCATTTATTTCTCAAATTCTCATCTCTCGCAATACAGCGGGCGATCTAGCTAAAAGGTCTTCCCATGAGTTGGCTTGAAAAAATTTTTACAACGACAAATATTGTTAATTCTCGTAAAGCGTCTATTCCTGAAGGAATTTGGACGAAGTGTTCATCTTGTGAGCAAGTGTTATATCAAGCTGAAGTAGAACGTAATTTAGAAGTGTGTCCTAAGTGCGACCATCATATGCGTATGAAAGGTCGCCGTCGTTTAGAGACATTTTTAGATGCGGGTACAACAGTTGAACTTGGTCAAGAGTTAGAGCCACAAGATAAACTGAAGTTTAAAGACTCAAAGCGTTACAAAGATCGTATTTCAGCGGCTCAAAAATCTAGCGGTGAAACAGAAGCTCTTGTTGTCATGAAAGGCGAACTACTTAGTATGCCATTAGTTGCTTGTGCATTTGAGTTTTCTTTCATGGGTGGCTCAATGGGTTCTGTTGTTGGTGCACGTTTTGTTCGTGCGGTCGATGCTGCGATTGAAAACAATTGTGGTTTAGTTTGTTTTTCTGCCAGTGGTGGTGCGCGTATGCAAGAGGCTTTAATGTCTTTAATGCAGATGGCTAAAACCAGTGCTGCACTTGAACGTTTATCACAAAAAGGTTTGCCATTTATTTCGGTAATGACGGATCCTACTTATGGTGGTGTATCGGCAAGTTTAGCCATGCTAGGTGATATCAATATTGGTGAGCCTAAAGCTATTATTGGCTTTGCCGGTCGTCGTGTTATTGAGCAAACGGTACGTGAGAACTTGCCAGAAGGCTTCCAACGCAGTGAGTTTTTACTTGAGCATGGTGCTATTGATATGATTGTTGATCGTCGTGAAATGCGTCAACGTATTGGTGGTCTTGTGGCTAAGATGACTAATTATCAATCACCATTAGTGGTTTCGGTTGATGATGAACCTTCTTACGAAGTACCCGTTGCCGATAAGAAGTAAATCTCATTAAAGTATGAAATGGATTGCTGCTTTATATTTCAAAATTAAAGCAGCAAATTAATGATGACTTATCTTTGCTTCCAGTAGATAAAGATTTAATGAGTTCAGCGTTTAATGACCAAACATAATGCTCCTGAAGCCACATCACCAATGTCGATGTGGCTTCATTATTTAGAAAATATCCATACTAGTGCTATTGATCTTGGACTTGAGCGAATCTCTAAAGTTGCACAATCCGCGAATCTTACAAAACCTGCTCCAACTGTAATCACTGTTGCTGGAACCAATGGTAAAGGCTCAACGTGTGCATTAATGGAAGCCATTCTAATTGATGCTGGATATCGAGTTGGTGTGTATAGCTCGCCTCATTTAATTGAATATAATGAACGTGTACGCATTAATGGGCAAAATGCCTGTGATGAATTACACACACATGCTTTCTCCTTTGTTGAACAAATTCGTGGTGAAATTAGTCTCAGTTTTTTTGAATTTGGCACTCTTGCTGCTTTGCGTATTTTTCAAACTGAGCAGGTTGATGTGGTTCTTTTAGAGGTTGGTCTAGGTGGGCGATTAGATGCCACTAATGTTGTGGATCATGATGTTTCTATTATTACTAGTCTTGCTATTGACCACGTGGATTGGTTAGGCAGTGACATTAATGTAATCGGTTTTGAGAAAGCTGGCATTTTTCGTTCAGGTCGACCTGCTGTATGTGGGCAACCCCATGCACCTTATAGCGTTGCGGCTCATGCTGATGATATTCACGCACCGTTGTATCAAGTTGGTGTGCAATTTACTTATGAAGTTGATCAAAATGATGAAACTCGCTGGCATTGGCAGTGTGGTGCCTTTGATCTAAAAGATTTACCGGTACCAAGGCTACCACTTGCTAATGCAGCAACCGCTCTAATGGCATTAAGCCAATCGGGTTTAGAGATCAGCGATGTGAATGTTGTGAATGGTCTTGAAACTGCTCAACTTGCTGGGAGGATGCAGGTACTGTCTACTTATCCAACCATATTATTGGATGTTGCCCATAACCCCCACTCTGCCGAGTATTTAGTTGGGCAGCTTAAAAAGCGTTATCCAAATAATGTTATTCATGCCGTGGTTGCCATGCTTCATGATAAAGACATAAAAAGTACTTTAGATGTGTTGTCTTCTGTTGTTGATTATTGGTATCCCTCTTCTTTAAAAGGGCCAAGAGCAGCTCAAGAAGCTGAACTTTGCCAATATTTATCAGCGGTAAAAGGGCATTACCAAACACCTGTAGAGGCGTTTAAATCAGCTCAAGGTCAAGCACAAGAAGATGATGTATTGCTTGTGGTGGGATCTTTTCATACTGTAGGTGAAGTATTGAATTATTGGCATCAACATAAATAAGTAGGAGTCAAAATGGCAAGTAAGTTTCAAAGCCGTTTAATCGGCACTGTTATTCTGGTCGCTATCGGTGTGATTGTATTGCCTGATGTATTTGATGGACAAAAAAAACATTACCAAGAAGAGTTTGCTGCTATTCCAATTAAGCCAACAGATGAAGTGAATGAGTTGGTGTCTGATGAGGTAAAGGAGCCCGTTGAGCTTGACGTGCCACTACCGAAAGAACCCGTGCCAGTAGTGACGGTTCAATCGGATCAAAAGTCGGAATCCATTGAAGAGCCGAAAAAAACAGTGACAGCTCAAGTGGCTGACCAGGAAGATCGTTCAGAAGTAAAAGATGTCTCCGAACCGAAAATTATACCAGTACGAGAAAAAAATAAATATGCAGATAGCGCTTGGATCATTCAGCTCGTGGCATTGAAAAACCAAGATAATGCGAAAAAATTGGTGACTGATTTACAAAAACGAGGCTTTCAAGCACATTTAAAACCTGATAATGGTTTATCGCGTGTCATTATTGGTCCAGATGTTTCGAAAGAAAAATTGGAACAACAAATTGATAAGCTGCAAAAAATTACCGGTCTAAAAGGTCAATTGCAGACTTTTAAGCCACTTAATCCATAAGAAAACGTTTGCGTTGCGCTTTTTTCTGTTAAAATGCGCGCCAACTTAAGATGTACATTTTATGATTTGGATAGATTTTGTCATTTTAGGGGTGATCGGCTTCTCAGCTTTGATCAGCTTAGTTCGTGGTTTTGTTAAAGAAGCATTGTCGTTAGTAATTTGGTTTGGCGCATTTTTTATTGCCACACAATATTATCTAAAACTGGCAGCTTACTTTACCAACATTGAAAACGACATAGTTCGTAATGGTGTGGCATTAGGTGCCTTGTTTGTAGCCACTTTAGTGGTTGGCGCATTGGTCAACTATGTTATTGGACAGTTAGTACAAAAAACTGGCCTATCTGGCACAGACCGAATTTTAGGGGTCGTTTTTGGTGCATTACGCGGCGTACTGATTATTGCAGTCGTTCTCTTTTTTATGGATGCATTTACGGCATTCCCGAGTTCACAGTGGTGGAAAGACTCTCAATTAATCCCGCAATTTAGCCGGGTTATTGCACCGTTTTTTGACCATTTGAAACAAACATCAAGCTTTTTAACCGGCGCACCTCTGCATAAGTAAGTGGTTGCGTCAGTGCTTTGCTAACCGAGGGTTAAGACATGTGTGGTATTGTTGGAATCGTAGGGGTAACGCCTGTCAATCAATCGATTTATGATGCATTAACGGTATTGCAGCATCGCGGCCAAGATGCTGCAGGTATTATTACCATAGATAGCAATCGTTTTCGTCTGCGTAAAGCCAATGGACTCGTGAAAGATGTGTTTGAAATGAAACACATGAAACGTTTGCAAGGCACTGTTGGAGTCGGTCATGTTCGTTATCCAACAGCGGGTAGTTCAAGTGCTTCTGAAGCTCAACCATTCTATGTCAATTCGCCTTATGGCATTACCCTTGCTCATAACGGTAACCTAACTAACGCGAATGATATTCGTCAGTGGTTATTTGAACAGGGGCGTCGTCATGTGAACACCACTTCTGATTCTGAAGTTTTACTCAATATCTTAGCTCAAGAAATTGATGTATCAGAAAACTATCCACTGACTGAAGTGGATGTTTTTAATGCTATTAAGAAAGTTCATACGATAGTGAAGGGTGCTTATGCGGTGGCGGCGATGATTATTGGGCACGGTATGGTTGCTTTTCGTGATCCAAATGGCATTCGTCCATTGTGTTTAGGTAAGCGTGAATTAGCAGGTCGTACCGAGTATATGGTTGCCTCTGAATCGGTTGCGCTTGATGCTGTTGGTTTTGATTTTGTACGTGATGTTGCGCCTGGTGAAGCAATTTATGCCACCTTTGATGGTCAATTGTTCAGTGAGCAGTGCGCTGAAGAGCCAAAACTTAATCCATGTATTTTTGAATTTGTTTATTTTGCTCGCCCTGATTCTTTTATCGATAAAATTTCGGTATACAGTGCTCGTCTTGAAATGGGTAAAAAGTTGGGTGATAAAATTAAACGTGAATGGGATGACTTGGATATTGATGTGGTCATTCCTATCCCTGAAACTTCTTGTGATATCGCATTAGAAATCGCACAGCTGATTGACAAACCTTACCGTCAAGGTTTTGTGAAGAACCGTTATGTTGGTCGTACTTTCATTATGCCGGGACAACAGCAACGTAAAAAATCGGTTCGCCGGAAGTTGAATGCCATACGATCGGAGTTTAAAGGAAAGAATGTTCTTCTTGTTGATGACTCAATTGTTCGTGGGACAACGTCTGAGCAAATTATTGAGATGGCTCGAGATTCCGGCGCTAAAAATGTTTATATGGTGTCAGCAGCACCTGAAGTGCGTTTCCCTAACGTTTATGGCATCGACATGCCTAGTGCGAATGAATTAATTGCACATGGACGTGAGACGGATGAGATTTGTAAAATGATTGGTGCGGATGCATTGATGTTCCAAGATCTTTCTGACTTAGTGTCAGCGGTTGGGATTGGTAATCCATCGGTAACGCAATTTGAGACTTCCGTATTCAGTGGTCATTATGTAACAGGGGATATTGACCAAGCTTATTTAGATTTGATTGACTCTATTCGGAATGATGATGCGAAATTAGACCGTGATATGCAGGTGGATCTAGCGAATTTAGAGATGCATAACGAAGGCGCATAATTCGATATTATGTTTGACTAAAAAACCAGATCTATAAGAGGTCTGGTTTTTATATTTAATGGCTAAGAAACAGAGAAAATAAACTTTACCTTTTGTTAAAAGATGTTTGAAAGCCCTTTGGTCGTTATGCCATATGGTTTTGCTTGTACACATGGTTGGTTTGTGGCAAAGCATAATGATGGAGGCTGGAATAGTGTGATTAAATCACTTCATGCTGAGCAATAAAATCAATCAACAAACGCACTTTTTCCGGTTGGTGGTTCTTATGATTATACAACATGTAGATCTCACGAGAGTTGGCACTCCAATCATCTAGAACCCGAACTAAACGTCCCTCGTGTAAATAAGCTTCGACCATGACATCAGGCATGAGGCTAATGCCTAAGCCAAAGGTGCAGGCTTTCCGTACGACGTTTAATTCACTGGCTTCAAGGCGTCCTTTTTCATTGATAGTAATGTGTTCACCATGAGAGTTGCTCAATTGCCATTTTACTAATGGTAGCCCTTTTAGTAACGCATGATGGCGTAAATCTTCGGCATGGTTTAGTTCGCCACAATCAGCAAGGTATTTAGGACTTGCGACTAAAACATCTTTTACTTGATTGATCTTACGTGCGATAAGACTAGAGTCTCGTTGAGGACCGACTCTGAAAATGACGTCCCATTCAGTAGGATCAAGTTGATCGGCATAATTAGTCATTGAGAGTTCGATGCGAATGTCAGGGTACTGAGCCATGAATTCGTTTAACATTGGCATAATCATACGTTTAGCTGTATTAGATGGCGCTGAAATACGTAATTTACCCGATGCCCCTTTACATTCGTCAGAAATATTTTCAGTCGCTTCAGATAAACTTTTTAGTAGTGGAGAGCACTCATCGTAAAAACGTTGCCCAGCTTCTGTCAGAGAGAGTTTACGTGCATTACGATTGAGAAGCCTAAGGTTAACGGCTTCTTCAAGCGCTTGAATACGTCTTGTGATTGTTGCTACAGGAATAGCCGTTTTTCGAGATGTTGCCGTATAACTACCGTTCTCAACCACTAATCGGAATAAATTTAAATCATCGAGTTTCATAGTACTAGACACTTATAGAGATCTTTTGGTTAGCGCCAGTGTAACTGAACAAATGGGGTTTGGGTTGTCTCATATCAATTTTATTTCTAATTTTGAAACCAATCATTGCAGTTTTGCCTACAATTAGAGTTTGAAGTTGGGCCATTTCGTTACTATTTTTATATAAGTAATGTGCATCAGCGCAGGATATTATTTTTATGTTTCTTGATCATTAGATAGATAGAACATGCGTTTAATGATTTTTTTGTTAAATGTTTCACATCAACGGTAAAGATGAGGAACTAAAAGTACAGTATTATGTTCAAATTTATCAATTAAAGTTACAAAAGGTAAAAGAGCCATTTGTTTGTATTCGCAGTTAGGAAACTAACCATTACCAAGAGGTTCTTCCAATATGCATAACTCAACCTCTCAAGTCCAGAGAGTTCATTTAGCGCTAGGTAGTTCGATGCAGACCATTATGCTAGTGGATGATGATCCTATTTTCAGGAGCATGATTTCCTCTTATCTTCAAAAACTTGATTTCGATGTGATGGAAGCAGGTGATGGTTTAGAGGCATTACAGCTATTACGCGATCACGTTCCTGATCTTATTATTTGTGATTTAAACATGCCCATTATGAGTGGCATTGAATTGGTTGAAGAAGTCAGTTGGCAGTTCCCTATGCTGCCTATGATTGTGGTTTCTGCAACCGAAGACATGAGTGATGTAGCGCGTGTATTGCGTTTTGGAATTAAAGATTTCTTAACAAAACCGATTACAAAGTTGGATCATTTTACCGATGCAATAAAAACAACCTTGGATGAATCTCAAAATAATCCTAGTGTGGTACGAGATTTTTCAAGCCAATGGTTTAGAGTCGATTCGTCTGGCGTAGTAGCTGAAGAAACGGAGTTGTACTGGCATTTAAATCATTTAAAAGATAACACGGTAACGGCTAGAGACCTACTGCACGCACTACAGCCAGAAAGAGATACACAACAAGGTGATTGGAAATGCAGTTATTTGATCCTTCAATCGTCGGAAAATATGCCGTTGGTTTTTGACTATTCATGGCTTATGGATGGGCGATTTGCTTTTTATTTAGTTGATTCCTCTGCTGGCGGAGATAACGGTGTTGGTACGGCACTATTAGTTCGTGCTTTGTTTAATGACTTTTTAAGAACCCGAAAACGTTGCCATTCAGATTTAAAAGATCTGGCTGAAGCGATAGAAAAAGGGATCGGTTGTACTCAATGCGCGGATCCTATTCCTGCTATTTTTGGTATTGCTGATATGGTCGAAGGTACCATTTCAATTTTGCCTGCCGGAATTAAAAGTAATTGGATGCAGCAAGGAAAAAATCAGGCGATTGAAATGGGCATTAAGCTTGGTGAGGGTTGTACTAAGAATTTTGTTACGAGTGATTTACCGATGAAAAAAGGTGGAGAGCTGGTGTTGAGTGAACTTGGTGTAAGAAGCTTTAAATTATCGATAAAAAACACCAATAGTTGATGTTGGAAAATATTGTGTTAATAACATGGGGAATTATGAAGCACAGTCGTTTTTTTGTTTATAACCTTACATTTCGTATGTTTTTGTTGGTATCGGCTTCGATTATATTATGCTTTCAAAATCTTATAACGAGGGAACGATTGTGGCAGACGAAAATTTTAAAGAACCATTTAACTTGTTTTATTTTTTAGGCGTGATTGTGGCTTTACTTTTACCAACGCTTCCTGCAACACTTACATGGATTAATATGTTAACCCAAAATTAATGCTAGCTACTGCGCTAAGCTTATGTAAGGAACTTGTCCCATCATACGTAAATTTTTGTTGAATGTTGTTGGTGGCTTAGCGCTTGTTCTTGGAATTCTAGGTATCTTCCTTCCTTTATTGCCGACGACGCCATTCTTATTATTGGCGAGTGCCTGTTTCATGCGAAGTAATGAAAAGTTTCATTACTGGATTCACCATCACCCACAACTTGGGCCTATCATTGATAATTGGAATGATCATAAAGCGGTAAGTTCAGCCATGAAAAAGCGTGGTTTTTTCTTGCTAATAATCAGTTTTCTGTTTTCATTCTTTATGGTACCAATTTGGTGGATGAAATTTGGCGTCTTAGTTGGTTTCACCTTCTTGTTTTTCTTCTTTTATCGCTTACCGGTTCATGATCCTGTTTCAAGAGTTGCCGAGGTTGATGAAAATCACTAACATACTTGTCATTATTAAGCATTAAACCATTACGACATGAGTGAGGAATGATAAAATCACCCTTAGCGTAATTAACTAAAAGAACTTCATTATGACAACGGACACCACCGCATTTATTCGCTCTAGCATTAAAACGATTCCAGACTACCCTAAAAAAGGCATTTTATTTCGTGATGTCACAAGTTTGATGGAAGACCCGAAAGCCTACCAAGCCACCATTCAGCTTCTTGTTGAAAAATACCAATCAATGGGATTTACGAAAGTGGTAGGGACAGAAGCTCGCGGTTTTCTATTTGGTGCCCCTCTGGCTTTAGAGTTAGGTTTAGGTTTTGTACCTGTGCGTAAACCGGGCAAGCTACCCCGTGAAACATTGTCACAGTCTTATGAACTTGAGTATGGAACGGATGTGCTAGAAATTCACACCGATGCGATTCATGAAGGTGACAAAGTACTTGTGGTTGATGATTTATTAGCAACTGGTGGTACGATTGAAGCAACCGTGAAATTGATACGTAAGTTAGGTGGCGATGTTTCTCATGCTGCTTTTGTTATTAACTTACCTGATATTGGTGGCGAAGAAAAATTAGTAAAATTAGGTTTGGATGTTTACAGTATTTGTGAGTTTGATGGGCACTAATACCTTTTATATTGAATGTACCCAAGTAATTTCAAGATGCAGAGTTTACTTGGGTATAGAAGCAGTCAGTTAGAGTCACATAACCGGAATTATTGATGAGTTATTTAGCGTTAGCAAGAAAATGGCGACCTACAAAGTTTGAAAATGTAGTAGGGCAAAGCCATGTTATTACTGCATTAGAGAATGCTTTGAAGCAAAATAGGTTGCATCACGCTTATTTATTCAGCGGTACTCGCGGTGTAGGTAAAACGTCGATTGGTCGATTGTTTGCTAAAGGCCTTAATTGTGAAACTGGCATCACTGACAATCCGTGTGGCGTATGTGATAGCTGCATTGAAATCGATCAAGGTCGCTATGTTGATTTACTTGAAATCGATGCAGCCTCAAGAACGAAAGTCGAAGATACAAGAGAGCTTTTGGATAATGTCCAATACAAGCCCGCTCGTGGTCGCTTTAAAGTATATTTGATCGATGAAGTTCACATGCTATCGCGTCATAGTTTTAATGCTTTATTAAAAACGTTAGAAGAGCCACCAGAATACGTTAAGTTTTTATTAGCGACTACTGATCCTCAAAAATTGCCGGTTACTATTTTATCGCGTTGCTTACAATTTCATTTAAAGCCTATCAGTTCCGAAGAAATCCATGAACAGCTTGATCTTGTGCTTGGTGAGGAAAGAATCACTTCAGAGCCAAGAGCTCTAAGCTTAATTTCTCATGCAGCAGATGGCAGTATGCGTGATGCACTCAGTTTATCCGATCAAGCTATTGCGTTGGGGAACGGTCATATTGACAGTGCAACGGTTTCCAATATGCTGGGTACACTCGATACCGAGCAAGCGATATTGTTGTTAGAGGCCATCAGCAGCCAGCAACCACAAGTTGCTATGGATTGTTTAAACCACTTAGCGGCCAATGGAATTGCTTGGGATGGCTTGCTTAAAGAATTGAGTTCTCAATTACACCGTATTGCTATGTATCAAGCGTTACCAGCTAGCCTTGATAAAGAACAACCAGATGCTGAGCGAATTGAGTTATTGAGCCAAGCGTTAAGTCCTCAAGATATACAGCTGTACTATCAAATGACGCTAAAAGGCCGTCAAGATTTATCATTATCGCCTAATGAGAAAATGGCTGCGGAAATGCTAGTATTACGCATGCTGGCATTTCGCCCAGCGCAATCGGTTAACGCGAACCCTATCATCACATCTCAACCACAAACTATGTCAGTACCTGTGGTTGAATCGCAACGTCAAATGACACATCCTTCTACAAAAGTGAACCAGTCGTCTTCGGATGCAGCGGCGCAGCATATTCCGCCTTCTCGTTCTCAGTCGATGATGAAATCACCTGTGATAGAAAATACGGACAGTCAGCAATGGCTAAGGAATGAGTCTGTTCCTGCTGAAAACCATATGGAAAAAGGTGATCATTCAGCGGCAAGTGGTACACCACCACAAAATCAGACTCAAGCGGTTTCGTCCTTGGTAGATAAAAAACAATCAGAGGTTATTTCATCACCTTTGACTGGTTTAAGGCACCAGCTTCGCAGTAAGCGTCAGAATTTACGTACCACTCCGGCTGCGAGTGAATCTGCAAAAAAGAATGATGCGGCACCTGTCAGCCCGACTAAAACTTCAGTATTAGATCGTATTGCGAGTAAGCATACGGCAGCTGCGGTTGAAGCGCTACAGGGGTCGCCAATGTCATCAAACGGAACGCCAATTTCTGGTGTAGGTAAAGCTGAAACCGGTAATGAACCCTACCAATGGACACCAGCGCAGCCAGAAGCGTTTATTATTGAGAATAATGAACTTACTCCAACACAAATTAAACGTGCATTGGAACACATCAAAACGCCAGAAATGGTCGAAAAACTATTGAATGAATCGATTAAACAAGATCCTTGGGCAGCCATTATTCAACAATTGAATACCGCTAAAATGGTTGAACAACTTGCATTGAATTCAACGTATGTAAAAAATGATGAAAAAATCACATTAACGTTGCGCTCCGAACAAGCTCACCTTAATACATCTAAGGCACAGCAGGCGCTGAACGAGGTATTATCTCAGTATTTCCAGCAAACGTGTGAGCTTATTATTCATATCGGTGAAGACGGCGTGACCCCGTTGGAATTGCGTGAAAATTTATATCAAGAAAAGTTAAAGCAAGCATTTGTCAGTTTAGCGGCGGATCCTAATATTCAATTTTTTCAAAAACGATTTTCAGCAGAAATTGATAATGAAAGTGTTCGACCGATATAACGATATCCTCATTTCATTTGAAGCGGCAACTTCAATTACTTTGGGGTATTCATTTATGGTGTTGAATTTTAGAAGAGTAAGGGTTGAAAGTTAATACTTTTAACCCAATTAAAGAAGTATCGATGTCATGGAGTTGAATCATCATATTCCGATTGGCAATCTATTATTTAGTTAACTGATGAGAGATTAACATGTTTGGTAAAGGCGGAATGGGCAACATGATGAAGCAAGCCCAGCAAATGCAAGAGCGCATGCAAAAGCTTCAAGAAGAAATTGCCAATATGGAAATTATTGGTGAATCTGGTGCAGGTCTTGTAAAAGTGACCATTACAGGCAGCCACAGTGTTCGTCGTGTAGAGATTGACGAAAGCTTGATGGAAGACGACAAAGAAATGCTAGAAGATTTGATTGCAGCTGCTTTCAATGATGCAGCGCGTCGTGTTGAAGAAACTCAGAAAGAGAAAATGGCGGGTGTGACTGGTGGAATGCAATTACCACCAGGTATGAAAATGCCATTTTAATAGATACGTTATGTATTGGTTAATCGAGTCGAATGTATTATCAAGCTGCAGCTTATTTATTAGGCTGCAGTTTTACGTTAAGCAGAAAGAGAAGTGAATGCGAACTAGCAGCATGTTGGAACAATTAATGGAAGCTTTGCGTTGCTTACCGGGTGTTGGGCCTAAATCGGCGCAAAGAATGGCTTTCCATTTATTACAGCGAAACCGTAAAGGTGGGTTACAACTTGCTGAAGCATTGTCGCAAGCGATGACCGAAATTGGCCATTGTGATCAATGCCGAACATTTACAGAGCAAGATACATGTCATATCTGTACTAACCCTAAACGCCAAGCAAATGGTCAAATGTGTGTGGTAGAAACGCCCGCAGATATTGCTGCCATTGAAGCTACAGGACAGTATTCAGGTCGATACTTTGTGCTAATGGGGCATTTATCCCCTTTAGACGGTATTGGGCCAAGTGATATTGGCTTAGATCTGCTGGATTATCGTTTAGCTCAAGGCGATATAGAAGAAGTTATTCTTGCTACCAATCCAACCGTTGAAGGTGAAGCAACTGCGCATTATATTGCTCAGTTATGTAAAGCTCATGAGGTTAATGCCAGTCGTATTGCTCATGGTGTACCAATGGGAGGAGAGCTTGAGCTGGTTGATGGAACCACGCTTTCACACTCATTGTTAGGTCGATTAAAATTATAATTTGCATCAGTGCCTAGTGATCAAATATCGAATACTTACGTCATAAGCTCTAGTTCGGTGATGATGCTAATCGCCTGCGCTGATGTTTCACCGCATATGCTTGCTTCCGCTTTGAAATGATGACAAACAGCCGGTCGTTCTGGAGAGCCAAACAGGTTACATAAGTTATCATCATTCAGTTGAATGCAGCGAACTCCTGCCGGTTTCCCGTTTGGCATGCCAGGAATAGCTGATGAAATACTTGGAGCGATACAACACGCTCCACAGCCTAAGCGACAATCCATCTTATTTTGCCTCGTTGAAAAGTGGGCGCAGATAGTAGCAAAATACCCATGATGAAAATAGTAGAACTTGAACTTCATCTATAAAAAGCGTATAAAACGCAACCTAGTTTGAGGTGTAAACCTCACATCCGTTTTAAATTGTTAGTTAAAGGCAACCTTATGAATATTCCATTTTGGCAACGCAAAACACTGCAGCAAATGAGTGAGCAAGAATGGGAATCTTTATGTGATGGCTGTGGAAAGTGTTGCCTACATAAACTAATGGATGAAGATAGCGATAAAGTGTATTACACCAATGTGGCTTGCAGTTGGTTAAATAATAAGACTTGTGGTTGCAAAGATTACCCTAATCGTTTTGAGTCTGGTGAAGAGTGTTTAAAGCTCACAAGAGATAAAATTGATGAGTTCAATTGGCTACCAGAAACGTGTTCGTACCGTTTACTTGCGGAAAATAAACCACTGCCTGAATGGCATCCTTTGATTAC
This sequence comes from Vibrio casei, assembly GCF_002218025.2. NCBI lineage: Bacteria > Pseudomonadati > Pseudomonadota > Gammaproteobacteria > Vibrionales > Vibrionaceae > Vibrio > Vibrio casei. The sequence continues at coordinate 949,275 of NZ_AP018680.1, forward strand.
GGGCTCTAAGTCAGCCATGCACGCGGCGGGAGAAAGTGTTCGCAATAAAGTAGTGTATGAAATTGATGTCGTAGACTGGGAAGATCACATTTTAAATCATCCTAACAGAAAGTAAGCCACATCGAGGTTTATAAGAGGTTGTGGCGACGCCATTAACCTATAGAAATAGATGAAACCTGTGTAATTAAACTTTGCCGTCACTCCGTCATCTTTATGGTGACAGAGTGGCGGCATTTTTATTACTGCACCTTGATTGGGGTAAGTGAATCGCAATCAATCGTATTTTTACGTTTTCCTAACGCTTTGTAAGCTTCCAAGCGATGGTTCTTTTGAACATAACGTGCCGGAGGTGCAATGACCTTAAGTTGGTAATCAGGAGAGTTTTCAGTAATGGTCTCAGTGGGTGTAATCACCGCAATGGTTAAGTTAGGGTTCAATTTTAAAATGGCAGAAGCGGTCCCTAAACCACCTTCAGTGTGAAACATTCCCGCTATATGCATGACTTGCTTAGTTGGATTGGCCTTTAAATAATTCACAATACTTTCTGCCATCGTTTCATCCCAAGTAACTTGCGCGGCATATTGTTGTTCGTTTTGTTGTTCTGTTCCATGGTGCATAGAAGCCATGAATTTTTGTTTGTAAGCACTCTCTCCGGTAAAGATTGTTTTAGCAACAAGCTGCCTTTGATCTTTATCTAAAGAATCTAAATACTGAAGTCCTTCTCTTGCAATACATTGCACCATGATTTTTGGGGCATTAGAGGCGATGACATCCACGTTATGTGTTTTTGCAACTTCGATAAGAGGACGGTAATCACTTTCGTAATTCGGCCATGCGTTACCTTGTGTTATCAGAGTCTGTTCACCAATCTCACCATGTAAATATTGATCGACTATTGATTGCTTGTCACGGGAGAATTGTTCCATTGATAAAGCAATATTATGCTTATGCTTAATGAATTGTTTGAGTAATTGAGTCTGGAAATGATGAACTCCAGCATGAGTGTGCCATTCACCGACTAAAATGACATCCACCGATTTTACTTGCTCTAAGAACTGGCTGACCGGCATGGCTTGGCCGGATGGTGCATGCAACTGAAAATCATAAAATGTATCAATAGCATTGGTTGATTTCGGGTTTGCTGGTGATGAGCAACCAGATAATAAGCCAAGTGCAGCGAATCCTATACTTAAGGTTGATAGGAGCTGTTTCTTTGTCATTCAATAAATCCTTTATAGCCTGTTACACGTCAGCAATGGGCGTTGATATTACTGAATAACAACATTTAAATCAATAAATGATAATCATTATCAAATAAATCATTTTGTTATTATTGATAAAAATGTATATAGAAGTATTAATAAAGTATGAAAAAGAATTTACAATAGGAGGAAATAAGGATGTAGAAATGAAGTTATTGTTTTCTCTTGTTGCGTTATCGTTACCAGTTATGGCTCATGCCACTCCAAATACCAGTATTGATTCTTTTTCGAAAGCCAAGCGTCTATTAATGAATAATGTCTATAACCAAAATTCGGTTAGACGAACGGTTTATTGTGACGTTCCATTTAATACTAAAAAACAAACCCAGCTCCCATCAGGCTTTAATACTTCGCTTTATGAGTCTCGTGTAAAACGCATTGAGTTCGAGCATATAGTACCGGCAGAAAACTTCGGACGTAGTTTTAAAGAATGGCGAGAAGGGGATAGTGAGTGCGTTAAAAATGGAAAAGCATTTAAAGGGCGAAAATGCGCGACTAAAGTCAGTAAAGAATTTCGCTTAATGCAAGCGGATGGTTACAACTTATTTGCTGCTGTAGGTTCGGTTAATGCGTATCGCTCAAATTACAATTTTCAAATGTTATCCGGGACTAAAAGTGATTTTGGATCTTGCGATTTTCATGTCGATAGTCGAAAGGCCCAACCACCAGAGTTAGCAAGAGGATTAATTGCCAGAACGTATTTATATTTTGATTCGACGTAATCAAATTTTCGTTTAAGTAAGCAACAACGTCAGCTTTTTAACGTTTGGGATAAGCAATATCCGGTGAGTGATTTTGAATGTCAGAAAGCTGAAATAGTAAAAAGTTATCAGCACAACATTAACCCTATATTAGAAGAGCGTTGTGCTACTTTGTAGGTTATGACGCTAGCGCTAGCTTAATCTTGCTTGCGGTAAACTCGTAAAATAAAATCGGCCTCACAGTCAAATTGTGGGGCATGTTTTAATTTTTCTTTGATTTCTTCTGAAGCCTTCCAAGCAAACGGCGTCATCTGGAGTAAATCTTCCGCTTCACTACCTGTCATTGCCATTTCATAATGCAGCTTTTGTTCTTCTAGTAGTGTAAACCCTACAATATTTTCTGGTGATTCATCGTGCAACCTAACATCTTGGTACACGAGTTCTCGCAACTGATATAAATGGCGAGCAGCAGGGGTAACAGTAATGATTAGTCCATGGTCGGTGGTAGTACGCTGCAGCTCTTGATGGTCACATGGCGCATAGATACGCAAAATGGCATCGAGTGAATTATCAGCAAAAGGTAGGCGGTGACTAGAGGCGACACAAAACTGCATCGTGTTATTGCTATAGCGTTTTGCAGCATAGCGAATGGCAACTTTAGAAATATCTAATCCATAACAAGTAGCCGCTGAGTTTTGTTGTTGTAGCTGTTGAGCAATGTAGTGGGTGTAATAGCCCTCTCCACAACCTATATCTAATAATTGGTGGGAAGTATTGACCAAGTGCTTTTTACATAATGCAGCTACCGCCTCGCGCATCGGGTGGTATTGATCGGATGCTAAAAATCGACGTCTAGCCTGCATCATTTCTGCATTATCACCTGGCTGTTTAGATCGCTTATGCTGAACTGGCATGAGATTAACATAGCCTTCTTTCGCACGATCAAACTGGTGATTATTAGTGCAAGTAAAGCCATTTTGAGTAGTGCTTAGAGTGTGATGGCAAAGAGGGCATTGATAGATCATACAGGGTCAGTCTTGTTAGTAATTTGGATGCGGAGTATGGCATGGAGTGCAAAGTGAAAAAAGGACTAGGTCGAAAAAGTGTCTAGTCCTTAGTTTCTAGATTGTGGTCTACGCTTTTAAGCTTATCTTGGTACTTAATTTATAGCTTTCACCAGGCAGCAGTGTGTGGCCACCCTCAAGCGTTTCTGCATATAAAGTAGATTCTACACATACCATATTGGTATAGGAATCATCTTTCATGTCTAGCATGCCTTGTGCAAGCTCCCATGGGTTCCAGATGACGGCTGCAGTATCACCTTGATTCTCTACACTGATAGTACGTTGATTTTGAGGATCTGAAATACAAATTTGTTTGGTTGGATGAGTATAAACACGGTCGACACCTGAAGTGATAGAAAGTGTATCCCCACCTAAGCAAATTTTGCCACTTTGTAGTTTGTCGGTGTAGTACTCGCCCATACCGGTAATTTGAGTATCCAGAATATTGGCAATGTTGAAATAAGTATGCAGCGCACCAGAGAATTTCCATGCCTGCTCATCGGTGTTTTTGATATGCATGGTTGTGGTTAATTGTTCAGAGACTTCAACATCTAAAAAGACTTCAAATTGATGTGGCCAAATGGCTAATGTTTCTTGAGAGGGTTTTAGTTCAATTCGAACCATCACGCCATCTTCATTTTCTCTGTGCTCAACTAAAGACCATTCTGTCGTCCGTGCAAAACCATGACTTGGTTCAGATGCTTTAGCAAACCACGGCCAGCAGACAGGAATACCGCCACGTAAGGGGGTTTTACCATCACAAACCGCGTCTTCACTGGTAAAGATGAGCTCTTGTTCGCCTTGTGGCTTGAACGAAATTACATGTCCACCAAATAGAGAAATTGCAGCTTCGGCTTTAGGGTGTTGAATGTGGATGATTTTAAGCTGATCTTTTTGAGTAATAGTGATGTAGTCAGAAAGAGTATTGATAACCGGTAAGTGAGTAAGGTTCATGGTTTGGGTTCCTAGTTTCTAGTCCCTAGTTGTTAGAAAAAGGCAGTTTTCTGACTAGGGCGAAGTCATCGAAATAATTACTATTGTAGTGATTATTAAGCGTCAGTGAAGACCTAGGGACTAGGAATTAGCCACCTAGGAACTGAAATCAAAAAAGGCGACACAATGGCCGCCTTTTATTAGCTTGTCTTCAAAAGAAGAACTTTCAAAGAAAGTCTATACTAATGCTTACTTAGAGATGTGAGCGATTAGGTCTAGAACTTTGTTTGAGTAGCCGATTTCGTTGTCGTACCAAGATACAACTTTAACGAACTTGTCGTTAAGTGCGATGCCAGCAGCAGCATCGAATACTGAAGTGTTAGTTTCGCCGATGAAATCTTGAGAAACAACTGCATCTTCAGTGTAACCAAGAACGCCAGCTAGCTCGTTTTCAGAAGCGCGCTTCATTTCAGCACAGATTTCTTCGTAAGTTGCAGCGTTTGCTAGGTTAACTGTTAGGTCAACTACAGAAACGTTAGCAGTTGGTACGCGGAAAGCCATACCAGTTAGTTTACCTTGTACTTCAGGAAGTACAACGCCTACCGCTTTAGCAGCACCAGTTGAAGATGGGATGATGTTTTGAGAAGCACCACGACCACCACGCCAGTCTTTCGCAGAAGGACCATCTACAGTTTTTTGAGTTGCTGTAGTTGCGTGAACAGTAGTCATAAGACCAGAGTCAATGCCCCACTTGTCGTTAAGTACTTTAGCGATAGGTGCTAGACAGTTAGTAGTACAAGAAGCGTTAGAAACGATATCTTGGCCTGCGTAAGTGTCAAAGTTTACACCGTTAACGAACATTGGAGTGGCATCTTTAGATGGGCCAGTAAGAACAACTTTCTTAGCGCCAGCAGTGATGTGTTTACGAGCAGTTTCGTCTGTTAGGAAAAGACCAGTTGCTTCTGCTACAACGTCAACGTCGATAGCATCCCACTTAAGATCTTCAGGGTTACGCTCAGCAGTTACACGAACAGTTTTGCCGTTTACTACTAGGTTACCGTCTTTAACTTCAACAGTACCGTTGAAACGACCGTGAGTTGAATCGTACTTTAGCATGTATGCCATGTACTCAACGTCGATAAGGTCGTTGATACCAACAACTTCGATGTTGTCACGCTCAACAGAAGCACGGAAAACGAAACGTCCAATACGGCCAAAACCGTTAATACCTACTTTGATAGTCATTGTAGTTGCTCCACAACTTAATTTCAGATTTAAAGATAACTGGTAGTAAAATTACAGAACCCAGCTACATACTGCAAGGAATAATCCGTCTTTACTTGTTTAAAGTCAAAAAAAAGAGTTACTTTCTTTCTTTATTGATTAAGAACGACTAATTATTGCCCACACTGTGCATTTAAGATTCTGTCAGTGCTACAAGTTTGTACATATCCTTTGGGGCTGACTCGAATCATACATTAATGTGACTTGAGTCACCATTTAAAATCGACAGAAAGTATGTGCCACATTTAGGTTGATAAGCAAGTTTTTGTTTAAAAACGATCAATGTTAAACTTAAATTATAAGATCATTTACTTGCTTTGATTAGCACAAATATCTATGGAATTATTCCAGTATAGAAGGTGTTATCTATTCCTTGTGATTTTTGTAGCGAATTATCGTGTATTTAAAATTTATTGATGTACTCGTGAAAAGCTTTTAATAGTATTTAGATCAGGGTTTGTATTGAACGAACAGGTAAAGGATATCGAGTGAAAAAAACGACTCAAGAGTGGAAAGACGCATTAACAGAAGAACAATTTCAAGTTTGTCGTCAAGGTGGGACTGAAGCGCCATACTCGGGTACTCTTTTGCATAATAAAGAGACCGGCACTTACCAATGTACTTGCTGTAAGGCCGATTTATTTCTTTCTGACAACAAATTTGATTCTGGTTGCGGGTGGCCAAGTTTTGATGCACCTATTCGTAAAGATGCTATTCGGTATTTAGAGGATAATAGCCACGGTATGTCGCGTACAGAAATTCGTTGTGCTGAATGTGATAGCCATCTAGGCCATGTGTTTTTGGATGGGCCACAAGATACAACGGGTCAGCGGTATTGTGTGAATTCGGTATCACTTATTTTCAATGACTGATTTAAATAACGAGCATCTGTGATCGTAGACGTTGTTTTAGAGTGAAAGCATTGACGGATAAAGCGGCTCAAGTATTTTAGTCGAATACAGGTAAAAGGAAAGAACAAATGAATGTTGAACAGTTGCTTAGTGCAATGACACCAGAAGTGTATGAGCGTCTAAATTATGCAATCGAAACGGGTCGTTGGTTAGATGGAACGCCTATCACTAAAGAGCAACGCGATTCTTGTATGCAAGCTGTCATGCTTTATCAATCAAAACATAACCATGATTCCCAGCACATGAGTGTTGCTGTGGGGGGAGAAGTGACGTTTAAATCAAAATCGGAATTGAAAAAACAATTTTCCGAAAACGAAGCGGATATTTTTCGCGTTAAGGTAGAAGGAAATTAAAGAGTAATTTTACCAGTAGAGCCTCATTAATTTTAATGATTGAAGAAAACGGTCGTTCAAAAAAGAAGAGCAAAAGAGGGTTAACTTACTTTTGCTCTTGCTAGTAGAGAAGTGTACGTAGGCTCGGATACAGTCGCTTTTTAGACGCTCATCTCTCCACGTAACACTTGTTTCATTTGTGCTTTTATTTCTTCGTAGCTGAGGTCCTGACTTAATAAAAAGTGAAGCTTAGCTAATGCTGCTTCATGAGTCATGTCATAACCACTGATCACACCTGCTTCAGCCAGTGATACCCCTGTTGCGTAACCATCCATATTTACTTTTCCTGTCAAACATTGTGTTAGGTTAACGACAATCACACCACGCTCAGAAGCTTCTTTTAAATGCGACAACATTTCTTTGTTTTGGGGCGCGTTCCCAACCCCAAATGTTAATAAAATCATTGCATTAACAGGTTGTCGTAATGTGTTTCGAATTACTTCATGAGAAATTCCCGGGTACATTGTAATCACACCGATTGGTTGTGGTGTGATGGTATGGACTTTGAAATCACCCGTTGGTTTTTTATCAATTAAATTAGGGTTACTGACTTGAATGTTGATCCCAGCTTCTAATAATTGAGGTAGATTAGGGGAGGTGAAAGCATTAAAACCATCGGCTCGAGATTTCGTGCTGCGATTACCACGCATCAATTGATTATTAAAAAATAATGTGACTTCGTTAATAGGGTAATTGGCCGCAATATGCAAAGCATTTAAAAGGTTGGCTTGGCCATCTGAACGTAATTCTGCTAGAGGGATTTGTGAGCCTGTCACAATCACTGGTTTGCCGAGGTTTTCAAACATAAAAGACAACGCAGACGCAGTATAAGCCATAGTGTCCGTGCCATGCAAAATTACAAAACCATCGTAGTTATCATAGTTTGCTTTAATGTCGTCTGCGATATGTTGCCAATCATTTGGCGTCATGTCTGAAGAGTCCATCAATGGCGAGTATTCATGCACGGTAAAAAGTGGCATTTCTTCGCGGTGGAATTCTGGCATGGCGGCAAGTTGTTGCGTCATAAAACCATCCGCAGGGATGTAGCCATGAGAGGAACGTTTCATTCCAATAGTCCCACCAGTGTAGGCGATGTAAATATGTTTTCTTGTCATGATTTTAATAGTCGTTTGTAGGGAACAGAGGGTGATTATAGCGATTTTTGACTAGAAAAGTGTAGTTGATGTAAGAAAAAATTCTTGGGCTAGAATGGCGAAATAACTCAGAGTATACTCAGTTGTGATGACCCAAGTAAGATTCTGTATAGTCGAGAACTTATAATTAAAAGGACGCTTAATAAGCGTCCTTTTTTGATTTGTTTGGCGTTAATGTATATTGACTATATCGCTTCACAATTAAGACAAAAAGCGTAATAGCCTTTTGGATCATTGAAACTATTTAGCAAATTAGTACTTTCTGAAATTTGTGCCGCTGCGGGTTTTAATGCGTCAGGGATCCATTTATCGAGAGGGTTTCCAAGAGACGTATTGATCGTACGGAAAAAATCTTCCAGAATTTGCTGAGTCGGGCTTAATGGTTTATCTACCCAAGTTAATCGGTAGCTTTCAAGGTGAGCTAATGTTGCTGCTGATTGAATAGCATCATCAAAATCACCAATTTGATCCACTAAACCATGTTTCATCGCATCTTGACCTGTCCATACACGGCCTTGGGCTATTTTATCAACGGATTCTGTGGTCATGTTACGATTTTTACCGACCAAAGAAATGAAACGATGATAGCCGTGTTCAATGCCCATTTGCATCGCTTCAGAAGCGCCTTTAGATAAGCCATTTGTTAGACCAATACCAGAAAATGGACTGGTTCCGATGCCATCGGTATGTACGCCGAGTTTATTTAATCCTTTTTCGAATGTTGTAATGACGCCAAAAATGCCAATGGATCCCGTTAACGTTGTTGGTTGAGCGATGATGTTATCTGCGCCCATCGAAATCCAGTACCCCCCCGATGCAGCAAGGCTCGACATGGAAACGACGACGGGTTTACCCGCTTGTTTCAATGCTTCAATCTCATTACGAATAATCTCAGAAGCAAATGCGCTACCTCCTGGACTATCAACTCGTAGAATGACAGCTTTTATATTTTTGTCTAAGCGAGCTTGCGCTAATAAGTTTGCTGTGGAATCACCTCCAATACGGCCTTTTGGTTGAGTACCATCTAAAATAGTACCACTAGCGACCACTACGGCAATTTGATCGGCGGTATTGACCACTGGAATGGATACTTTTGATTTGTAATCGTAGTAGTTAATCCGGTTGTATCGATGATCTTTATTGCTACCAAATTGAGTAGCAAAAAAATCAGAGACTTGCTGGCGAGTCATCAGTTGATCTACTAATCCAATGTTTAAGGATAATTGAGCTAAGTTTCCATCAACACTTTTCATTTTGGACAAAAATTCATCCATGCTTGGATTTAAAGCTGTGGTTTCAATCTTGCGGTTATGCGCCACATCATCAACATACGCCCCCCAAAGTTGAGTTAGCCAAGCGGTTGCGGATTCTTTTGCCGCTGGTGACATGTCGTTACGAAGAAACGGTTCAACCGCAGACTTATAAGTACCGACACGGAAAATGTGAGTGGTGACGTCGAGTTTTTCTAATAAGTCTTTATAGTAAAGATTATACGCGCTATACCCTTTGAGTAAGACTGCGCCATCAGGAGATAAAAATGTTTGGTCTGCGTAACTGGCTAAGTAGTATTGACTTTGATTATAAAAATCACCATAGGCATAAATGGGTTTGCCGGTCGCTTTAAATTCATTGATAGCTTTGGCTATATAGCGCAATTTGGTTAAATTGGTTTCGGGCATTTGGCTTAAATTCAAAACCAACCCTGAAATTGATTGATCGGTTGCAGCTGAGCGTAAAGTGGTAACGATGTCGTATAGTACATTTTCTCTTGGTAATTCGTCAGAAAATAGGGTTCCTGAGATGGAATCTAACGGATTAACATAAGTGCGTTGTTCTACAATTGGACCATCGAGATTTAATATTAAAGCTCTTGTATCGGGCGTTAGTGGTTCATCTGTAGAAGACTCTTGTTGAGGGAAAAAAGCAAAATAGGCGATAACAATCAACGCAATAAAAAGAATGTTAACAATAGCCACACGAATAAAGGTAATGAATGTCCAAATACCTTTAAAAATGGCTGCAATAAAACAGAATAGTTTTTTCATATTTATATCCGATTAAACATGATTTAAGAAAATCTGATGAGCATAAGGATTAAATGTAACATAAGCAAAGGCTAGTGTGAGTATCGATATGTATTTAAATTGTCGATGTGATTCAATTTTTTTGCTGCTTTTACAGTGAATTATCTATGTTATGGCGATGATTTGGTGTTGCAGGGAAAATAGCGAACAAATTAATACATGAAGATTGAGCTAGGTTGCAAAAATGTAAACGCCTGTTTGGTTTTTTTGTTTCCATTGTGTAGTGTGGTCTGACCATATAAAAATAATGATCAGTGTCATAGGTGAGAATATGTATCCACATTTGTTAGCGCCATTAGATCTTGGCTTTACGCAACTACGTAACCGAGTATTGATGGGCTCGATGCATACCGGTTTAGAAGAAGAACGTGGTGAATTGAAGAAGCTTGCTGCTTTTTATGAAGAAAGAGCTAAAGGTGGCGTAGGGTTAATTGTGACTGGCGGTTTTTCACCTAGCTTACGCGGACGTTTACATCCATTCAGTTCGCAACTTAGTACAAGCGCCCACGCTAAAAAACACAAAGTTGTGACCGATGCTGTGCATAAGCATGGTGGAAAAATCGCATTGCAAATATTGCATGCTGGTCGCTATGCCATGCATCCTTTTTCGCAAAGTGCCAGTGCAACTCGTGCCCCTATTTCTAAATTTACCCCATTTAAAATGAGTGGGAGTCAAATTCGTAACACAATTTCAGATTTTGCAAACACGGCGAAATTAGCCCAATCGGCCGGCTATGATGGTGTTGAAGTGATGGGCTCGGAAGGGTACTTAATTAATCAGTTTATTTGCCAACGTACGAATCAGCGTCATGATGAATGGGGCGGAAGTTATCAAAATCGTATTCGACTAGCTCTTGAAATCGTTAAATCAATTCGCGCGAAAGTTGGGAATGAATTTATTATTATTTTCCGCTTATCCATGTTGGACTTAGTTGAACAGGGTAGTACTTTTGATGAAGTGGTTGAATTGGCACAAGCCCTAGAAAAAGCAGGGGTTACTTTAATTAATACTGGTATTGGGTGGCATGAAGCACGCGTTCCAACCATTGCGACTCAAGTACCACGCGCCGCATTTACTTGGGTAACGGAGAAAGTAAAGCCACATCTATCGATCCCGGTGATTACCTGTAATCGAATTAATACGCCGGAAGTTGCAGAAGATATTTTGTCTCAAGGTCATGCTGATATGGTATCGATGGCGCGCCCGTTTCTGGCTGATCCAGATTTTGTGAATAAAGCTGCCGCTGAAAAATCAAAGCTAATTAATACCTGTATAGGCTGTAATCAAGCTTGTTTAGATAATGTATTTAAAGGTAAACAAGCGAGCTGCTTGGTTAACCCTCGCGCCTGCAGTGAAACCGAGATGCCAATGTTAAGCGCTACAACGAAGAAACGTGTTGCGGTCATTGGAGCAGGGCCAGCAGGTTTGGCATGCGCAACCATTGCGGCTGAACGTGGGCATCAAGTCGACTTGTTTGAGAAAAGCGATCGAATTGGTGGCCAATTTCGCTTGGCCATGCAGATCCCTGGTAAAGAAGAATTTCGTGAGACGATCCGCTACTTTGCGAATCGTATTGAAGAAACGGGTGTAAATTTAAAGCTTGATACAGAAGCGCAACTTTCTGATATTTGTGATTATGATGAAGTGGTGATTGCATCTGGCGTTAAGCCAAGAAAACTAAATATAGAAGGCTTAGCAACAAGCGATAAAATTATCGACTATCAAACACTTATCCGTGAAAAAACGGCACTTGGAAACAAAATTGCCATCATTGGTGCTGGTGGTATTGGCGTAGACATAGCCAGTATGATAACGGAACCAGCCCAACATGATATTGCAGATTGGTTGGATGAATGGGGAATCGATCAAAGCCTTGAACATCAAGGTGGAATATTACCTCAACCTGATTGTATGAGCGATAAACAAGTGTGGTTAATGCAGCGTCGTCAAGGTCGAGTGGGTAAGGGCCCTGGTAAAACTACGGGCTGGATCCATCGTTCAACATTACAAAAACGAGGCGTAAATTTGATGGGAGGGGTTACCTATAAAAAAATCAGTGAGGAAGGTCTACACATCACATTCAATGAACAAGAAACCGTATTAAATGCTGATAATATTATTATTTGTGCAGGGCAAGAATCCGTTCGTCCATTTGAAGATAAGTGGGCATCGTTAGGTGAAAAGCTGCATGTTATTGGTGGCGCTGATCTTGCGGGTGAATTAGATGCGGTAAGAGCAATACGCCAAGGGACGAAAATTGCGATGTTGATATAGGCATTGTTTAAAATAGGCATGGTTTTAAAAGTACATTTTTGTATAAAACTGAATGAGAGTCATAGCCAAGCTTTATTGATTTGATTATGATTCTCATTCTATTTTTATAAAGTGGTAGGAATGTTATGCAAGCATTGGATTTATTATTAGAACGACGTTCAATAGCCAACTTGGTGGAACCTGCGCCAGAAGGCAAAGTGCTTGAGAATATTATTAAAGCAGGCTTACGCGCTCCTGACCATGGCAATTTAACACCTTGGCGCTTTGTGATTGCTCAAGGTGAAGGCTTACGAAAGCTAGCCGACATTTTAGTGCATGCAGCGCAAGCTAATAATAGCTCTGATGATGTCATCGAAAAGTTGAAAAAAGCGCCTTTCCGGGCTCCGATGGTGATCACTGTAATAGCGAAAGTCACTCCACATGAAAAAGTACCAGCGTTTGAGCAACATTTATCAGCAGGATGTGCCGCGCAAGCGATGCAAATGGCAGCGGTTGCTCAAGGCTTTCAAGGCTTTTGGCGCTCAGGTGAATGGATGTTCCATAAAGAAGTTCATCAAGCATTTAAATTGCAAGGCGAAGATGAAATTGTCGGTTTTCTGTACTTAGGAACACCAGGCTGTACGGCAATGAAAGTACCAGAAAGAAAAATAGGCGATTTTGTCGAATTTCTGTAATTAATCTTTTTATACTTGGGTGTAACTGTATATAACAACAGCTTTTCTTGATTGTTAAGGGTAACATTTGATAATGTTGCCCTTTGTTGTTTTTATTGATAATTCTATCTGGATGAGTAGCATTTGCGTTTATTTATAGCGGAAAAACCTAGCCTTGGACGAGCCATTGCTTCGGCGTTACCCAAACCCCATAAAAATGAGCAGGGTTATATCTGCTGTGGCAATGGTGATATTGTCACTTGGTGTATTGGTCATCTACTGGAGCAAGTGGAACCTGATGTCTACGATGATCGCTATAAAAAATGGAACCTTGCCGATTTGCCTATTATTCCCCAGCAATGGCAATTGCGTCCAAGAGCTGCAGCGAAAAAACAATTGTCGGTTATCAGGCAGCTTTTCAAGCAAAAACCTGAGCTGGTGAATGCGGGAGATCCCGACCGAGTACTGTTACGATATTTTAATGAAAATTCATTGTTACAATAAATATTGTTAAAAGTGTGAAATAGGATCTGACTTATGAACTACATTTTATGGACAGTACCAAGTTTAACTATTGATCAAACATTATCTAAGTCAATTAACTCAGACACTGGTGAAATCAGCTTTAACTTTAATGGGAAAGGCCACCATGTTCAGAATATGGTCTTGTTATATCAAGACAATGGTTTACCAGTTAGTGTTGTAAATAATTGGCTTATTTATTTAAAGACCTCTCTATATCGAAAACATGTAAACACTCAAGCTCAGGCATTACTACATTACTTTATCTTCCTCGATGAAATAGGGCTTGAGTGGGACGAGATGCCCATCACTTCAAGAAATAAACCTACGTATAAGTTCAGTAAACATCTTAAAGATGCTGTGAATAATGGAACTATTGCTAGAACAACAGCTAATAATTACTTAGGTTCAATTGTCAGTTTCTATAAGTTTTATTTAAACAAAGGCTACGAATTTTCAAATAAGCCATTTAACTATAAAACGATTAAAGTTAACGTTAATGGTGGGCATGAGTTTAGTAGAGGTAAGTTTGTCTTTGTTGACTTGACAGACATTAGACTGAACTTACCTAAGGATAAAAGTAATTTTGGTATGTCAAGAGAGCTAGTTCCTTTGAATGAACATGAATGGACTTTGGTCGATGAGATATGTCGTCAGGGAAAAGTAAATTCAAATACTTCAAAAGGAACTACTTTCGTAAATCTATCAAAAGAGTTTAAAATTGCCGTAGCTTTAGCAAGATTTACAGGGTTACGTAGAGAAGAGATAGTTACTTTTAGAGCAAAGTTTATTTATAAGCCAACAACTGAGCAACTTCATCATAAGTATTTAATTCATTCAAGTGGCGTGCACATATCACCGCAACAAGGAGTAAATACTAAAGGCTCTGGTAGTAGAACAATAGAGATGCCTTCATCGCTAATGCTTCAATTACATCAATACATTAATTCAAAGCGTTACATAAAGCGTAGAAAACTTTTCGAAGTAAATAACCCCGATGAGTTAAACAATCCTCCTTTATTCATTTCACAGAATGGGCATCATTATGGCTCGAGGACATTTAATGCTCGATGGTGCGAAGTTCGAAATACGATAAAAGATAGCCATCCGAGTTTTAATCACAAGTTTCATAACTTGCGTTCAACCTATGCAGTAACTCGTTTGAAAGAGCTGTTAAATCAAGGAATAAAAGAAGGTGACGCTCTTGATTACATTCAATCAGTAATGGGGCATAAACCCTCTCTGTCAGACTAGTTGTCGCGCTTAATATTCAACCATTAAACAGAGGGCGTGGAGTAACAATGAAACATTATTCAGCGCAAAGCAAAGAGTCGGCTCTTCAGAAGATGATGCCTCCAAATAATATAGCAATAGCCCAATTATCAATCGAGATGGGGATTGGTGAATCAACCTTGTATAATTGGCGAAAACAAGCAATTGATAAGGGGCATTTAGTGCCAGGTGATGGAAAGAATGCTGAGCAGTGGTCATCAGCAAATAAATTCTCAGTCGTGTTGGAAACAGCCTCTTTAAATCAAGCTGAGTTAGCGGAATATTGCCGAGGCAAAGGTCTTTATGTGGAACAAGTATCGGCTTGGCGAAATGCGTGTATAGATGCAAACGCTAACGTTAAAGAGCAAGAAAAAGCCTTCTCCACCGAAACAAAGAAAGATAAAAAACAGATCAATCAATTAGAAAAGGAGCTACGTCGAAAAGATAAGGCACTCGCTGAAACCGCAGCACTATTGGTGTTAAGAAAAAAAGCAAATGCGATCTGGGGGGAAGCCGAGGACGAATGATCCTCGACTCAGCTCGCATTCAAGCAGTTAAACTAGTTAATGAAGCTGTGAGTTCTGGTGCGCCAAAGTTTAAAGCTTGCCGTGAACTTGGGATCAGTGTCCGGACGTATCAACGTTGGACTGTTGACGGGAACATAAAAACAGATGGTAGACCAATATCTCAGCGCCCTGAGCCAAAAAATAAGCTATCAAAAGCAGAGAGAGATAACATATTAGCCATCGTTAATAGCGATGATTTTAAGAGCTTACCACCAAGCCAAATCGTCCCTACATTAGCAGATGAGGGTATTTATCTTGCTTCTGAATCAACATATTATCGTGTTCTTCATGAAGAAAAACAGCAAAACGCTCGCGGACGTAGTCAGATAAAAGAGAGAAAAGTACCGACGACACACTGTGCTACAGGGCCAAACCAAGTGTGGTGTTGGGATATTACTTGGTTACCAGGCCCCGCTAAAGGGCTGCATTTTTATTTATATTTGATACTCGATATATTTAGTCGAAAGATTGTTGGATGGGAAATTCATGATGACGAATCAGCAGAAAATGCATCAATATTAATTAAGAAAGCTCATTTAAAAGAAGGAGTTAAAGATAATCCTCTGGTACTGCATTCGGATAATGGAAGCCCAATGAAAGGCTCATCAATGCTTGAAACACTTTATAGTTTAGGTGTCGTGTCGTCTTTTAATCGTCCTAGGGTGAGCAATGATAATGCTTATGCTGAGTCGATATTTAAAACGTGTAAATATCGCCCTGACTATCCGTATAAAGGGTTTTCAACAATTGATGAGGCGCGTAGTTGGGTGTTGAAATTTAGCCACTGGTATAATTTTAACCACAAACATAGTGGCATCAAATACGTCAGCCCACATCAAAGGCATTCAGGATTAGCGGGTGACATATTGGCTAATAGAAAAGAAGTTTATCAAGGTGCTAAAGATGCTCACCCTGAGCGCTGGAGCGGTAATATCCGTAATTGGGATTTACCAAAAGAAGTGTACTTAAACCCTGAACAAAATAGTGTCAAGGCTGAGAGTGCATAACGTAGTGATCGCGACAACTAGTTTGACAAACACCGTAAATCAAGAAGTACACTTCTGCATTATTTAAAGTTTTGCCATCAAACATTGAAGGCTAATGAAGTTTATGAGCAAGCTATTGAGTTGATTTTAAAGGCCGAGGGATAAGACGATGGCTTTTATCGGAAATGAAACGCGTAAAACATTAGATGTTAAAAATAATGAAAACATTAGTGTTATAGATATACCTAATAATAAGTTGATCTTTAGAAATGATCAGAGAAGTTGTTACTTTCATCGGCTTGGTTATCAAGGTTGCCCCAAGGTTAAAATTGGTTCTAATGGTCAATCTTTTCGTCTTCAAGCGAATGAGCAGTTAGTTGATATGAATAGATGGGAACTTGTTAGGTATTGTTATCTTACAGTATTGAAAATCGATAGGAGGGGAAGAACAAAAGTTGGAATATTCAACGCTTTGATACCATTTTTCCAGCATTGCGATACAAATAATTATAAAGTTGCTTTTAACAAGGAAACCATTACTTCATTTATTAATAGTTTAAAAAAACGATACCTTGATGGATTGAAAGGAAAAACCCTAATTCAAATTCAAGGGTCACTTAAAAGTTTTTTGAATGAAGTTGATCCAAATTTAAATTATGAGTTAAGAAATGAGTTTTTAAGTTGCTTAAACGATTCTGATATTACTTTATCTTATACTGATGCTGAGTTGAAACAGATAGTTAAACTGCTTTATATTATATTTAATAAATATAGATATTGTGTGATAAATGGGACTAAACCTTCAGTTCACCCGTTGTTATGTGATGATTCAGGAAATGATTTCTTAGGTAATCCGTTTAATGGAAAGCATGTTTTTTATGTGGGCAGATATAGTCATACTTGGAAAAATGAGCTTGTTAAAGTAGCTCTTTATTTGACATGTTTTTATACGGGACTAAATGAAAGTCAATTATTAGCAATTAAGTTTTCCGACATTTCAAATGAACCTTTTGAAAGAACATCAGATGGTGTTTATAAGCTATCGACAACAAAATACAGACAGCAGGGAAAGAACAATATTACTACCGTTGGCTTTAGTAAAAGAGCTAAAGAGTTTTTTGAAACTTGGTTGTCTTTAAGTAAATTGATAACAAATAATACCTCAGATTATGTTTTTTCAGTCTACTCAAAGCAAAAATATACTAGAATGTTAGAGAATCAATTCACTAGCGTGATAAATAAAAAGCTCAAATACTTTGAATTGCCTGCATTAAGTACACAACGATTTAGAAAGACCAAAGCCACCTTAATTATGAGAGCAACAGAAAGTATATTCTCAGTTGCTGAAGGTTTAAATAATAGCCCAGATACTGTATCAAAACATTATTCTAATGGCGTACCTGAGTTGATGGAGTTCTCGATTGCGGGAGCTCTTGACGTAAGGCAGCGGACACTTCAAGGTGAGTCATTAGATGAAGCGGTTCTTGAAAGTGCTTATAACTTTAAAGATCCTGTGAGGGAGAAATTTTACTTAAAAAATAAATTAGCCATACCAAATACTTTATCCAATGGACTCCGCTGTAAGGATTCTTTCGGTGAAAAAGCTAAGCAGCTAAAAATATCACTCGTTAAAGCGGGTTTAGCTATGAAAAAAAATAAAGTTGCATGCCACAAGTTTTTAGAATGCTTTGGTTGTCCACATCATGCAGTTATTGCTGAAGTCGACGATATCTGGCTTATGCTTTCATTCAGAGATGTAATCCTTGAGGTTGCCTGTCAGCCATCAATTAATTCAATGCCCACGACTACATTATCTAAAGTTACTAATACTATAGAGTCCATTTTAGATCGGTTGAAACAAGAGTTTCCACATGTTTATAAAAGTGCTGAGGTGAAATATTCTGAGCTTCCGCATCCTCTTTGGGGTGATAAAACGGATTTTGAATTTTTAATGGAGTTAAATTAATAATGAATGAGTTAATTAAGCCTCTAGACAGCATTAACACTAGGTATTCGAATGTAATTAAACTTGATGATGAAGTTATTTCATACTCTTCTGATGGGAAGCCTTTTAGCTATTATCAAGATGATAGGTGGGTGATATTCGAAGAAGGTGTGGATATTAGTTTTGTTAATATCGCAGGTGAATTTAAGTCGTTATGCAAAAAGTTACTATATAAATCTTTTAAGAAAGGTGGGTTTTTAAATAAAAAAAGTACAGCCCATAAATATATTCAATCATTTTCTATTTTATCTAAATGTATCATTGAGTGTGGCGGTACAGACTTTACTTTTATAAATTCAGAAAGAGGGTTTCGAGAGTTTATAAAAGTAGCCCAAGGCCGAAATTTAAAATACAAAACATGGAAAAACTACTTGATAATTCTCGGTGACTTAAAAGATGAGGGAGTTATCACCAGAATAATTGATAATGCTGAAGAGTTAGCTATTTTACTCTCAAATAGCCAACGGATTTCACGTCAAACGATAGCCTTACCAGAAAATATAGCATCAAATTATTTTAAAGTTGCATTAGATATTGTTGCTAAGTATCACCCAAGTAGAAATATTATTAGTGATACATATGAAAGCTTTATTCAGGATTATAATAAAAATATTGAGCGAGGGTATGGCGTCACTACAGCTAGGGGTTACGCTCAAAAAAATTACCAAAAACAAACTAAAACTATAGATTTTAAACTAGATCTTAGAGGGCAGTGGCTAAGCCTGATTAGAGCAGCATGCTATATAGTCATAGCTGGTTTTACTGGCTGTAGGGATAGCGAAGTCAAGTCTTTGACAAAAGAGTCTTTTCAAGAAAAAAAATATGCAGGCATAACTGTCCCTATCGTTAATGGGGTTCATACTAAAGTAAATATCGCAGGCGTAGAAAGAGAAACTAGTTGGGTTACTATTCCTGCTGTTAAGCTAGCAATTGAGCTTGTATGGGATATTTATGAATTCTCAAGAAATAATTGGAAAGCTCATGCTCAGAGTTGCTCTCACATAGATGAGAAAAGCAAAATACACCAAGAAGCTGACTCTCTTTTTTTATCGTTCTCACCTACGGCAAAAAATCCCGCAGCAGGTAGGCAAGCAATTGATAAGTCTCTAAAAAGTTTTGTTAAGTATGTTAATTACAGAGCTAGTTCACATGATGTTGCTGAATTTAATCTTTTAAACCCCTCACGAAAAGGTGAATTAAAGACTGGTGAACTATTAAACCTAAATCCGCACTGCTTCAGACGAACCTTTGCTGTATTCCTTGTTCGTAATAAACTAGCGTCACTTTTAGATTTAAAGTATCAATTTAAACATATCAATATAGCTATGACATCTTGGTATTCTAACCAAGCTAATGTCGCTGGCTATTTCGATATGATGCTAGATAGAGAATTGCTTTTAGACATAGCACAAGAAAATCATGATTTTATGACTGACACTTTTTACCATATTTATAATGAAGCAGAGTCTTTGTCTGGTGCTGAAGGTAAACGAATAGCAAATTTACGTGGTGATGATAGAAGTACCATTTATTTGAGTCGTGATGAGATATCAAGGCAAGTTCGAGATGGCCAAATGTCCATAATAGAAACACCAGTCGGCCATTGTACTAACCCCCGATGTGATCGTATTTGTGATGCGCCTGTCTGTAAGTATGCGGTTGTCACTAAAGCTAAGGCATTAGAACTTATTCCAAAAAGGCAATTATTGATCACCAAATTTGAATCATTAATCGAGTTTGGGTTGAAAATGCCTAACATTTTGTCGAAGCTCTATTATGAGATTAAATCGATAGAACAATGTTTTAAAGATCATAATATTACCTTTGATGTATTCAAACATGACATTAACCAAACACTTTTATAAGAGCACCTATGGCTGAACAATCAGATAGAGGCAAAGAAACGTTAATCAGGTTAGAGCAAGCATTAGATAGGCTTATTGAAGGTAAGCCATTAAATACTAAACCTGATGGACGCATTAGCTTAAAAAGAATCAATGATGAAGCTGGCTTAAGTTCTGGTGGTATTTATTACTATTCAGAATTTGTAGAAATTGCTAATCAAAGAATTCAGTTACTAAAGCAAAGCTTAGCTGTAGGTAAAAGTGAAAAAAGTAAACAGGCTGAAAGTAAGCTACGTGAACAACGCGACAAAGAAAAAGAATTAAAAGAGCGTTATAGAACGCAGCGCGACCAAATAAAAGCTTTTAGTGACCAAGTTGTAGCTCATAACGCTCAGCTTGAATTCACGCTTTTTGAAGCGTTAGAAAAAGTATCTTTGTTAGAGCAACAACTAGAAATATATAAAGTTAGTCCAATTACAGGTAAAAAAGTTTGAGATTGTTTATTGCAGAAAAACCAAGCCTAGGCAGGGCACTAGTCGATGTATTACCTAAACCGCATAAAAAAGGTGATGGTTTTATCACTGCTGGTAATGGCGATGTTGTTACTTGGTGTATAGGTCATTTATTAGAACAAGCAGAGCCAGAGACATACAACCCTGATTATAAAAAATGGGCTGTTGAGCATTTACCGATTGTACCTAATGAATGGAAGCTTGTCGTTAAAAGTAAAACAAGAAAGCAATTTACAGTGGTAAAAACATTAATAAAAAAGGCCGATACGCTAGTTAATATGGGCGATCCAGATCGAGTTGGGCAAATCCTGATTGATGAAGTAATTAATCACTGTGGTGTGTCTAAAGCAAAAAAGGCAGAGGTTTTAAGGTGTTTAATTAGTGACTTGAATCCAGCAGCAGTAAAAAAAGCATTAAACAATTTACGTAAAAATACAGACTTCATTCCGCTTGCTACATCAGCTTTAGCACGCGCAAGAGCTGATTGGCTTTATGGCATCAACATGACTCGCCTATGCACAGTACAAGGCCGCCAATCAGGCTATAATGGTGTTTTATCAATTGGCAGGGTACAAACGCCTGTTTTAGGTTTAGTTGTGCACAGGGACCTTGAGATTGCGAATTTTGTATCAAAACCATTCTATGAGGTTATTTGTATGCTTCTTACTTCAAAAGGTGAGGCGTATCAAGCTAAATGGCGGCCAAGTAAAGCATGTGAGCCTTACATGGATGAAGATAACCGGGTGTTGTCTAAAGCACTGGCATTAAATGTTATTTCAAAGATACAAAATAAGGCGGGGAAAGTAGTTAATGTAACTCAAGCAAAAAAAGCAATTCCTCCGCCATTACCTTATAGCTTATCGGCTTTACAAATTGATGCCGCAAAAAGGTTTGGTATGAGCGCACAATTAGTACTTGATACGTGTCAGCAATTATACGAGCGACATAAATTAATTACTTACCCTCGCTCTGATTGCCGGTATTTACCTAAAGAACATTTGAATGATGTTAAGCAAGTCGTAGGTGCAATTGGTAAATCCTGCTCAGCTTTAAGTGATGCCGCAAAAAACGCGAATCTTAGTCTAAAAAGTAAAGCGTGGAATGACTCAAAAGTAAGTGCCCATCACGCGATAATTCCTACATCAAAATCAACTGATTTAAGCCGCTTATCAACTGCTGAAAATAATATTTATGAACTAGTTGCTCGCCAGTATCTTATTCAGTTCTACCCTCCATTTGAGTATGTAGATAAACAAATAGATACAGAAGTATCAGGTGGTTTATTTATTTCCAAACAAAAAGACGTGGTATCACAAGGCTGGAAAATTTTATTCCCTTCAAAAAAACAATCACAGGGGGAACGTGAGTTCTCAGTGGTTAGTTTACCTAATGTTTCAAAAGGAGATGAAGTACATTGCCAGCAAGCCGACTTGCTAGAAAAGCAAACTACGCCACCTAAATATTTTACAGACGCTACATTGCTTTCAGCCATGACAGGTATAGCTCGTTATGTAACTGACGCCTCAATCAAAAAAGTATTGCGTGATACTGATGGATTGGGTACTGAAGCTACAAGAGCAGGTATAATTGAACTGTTATTTAAGCGTCAATTTCTTACTCGAAAAGGTAAAGATATAAGAGCGACTGATGTTGGTACGCAATTAATATGTTCTTTGCCCGAACGTATGACAATTCCTGATATGACAGCCCATTGGGAGTCTCAGCTAGAAGCTATTAGCCAAAAAGAAATTAAATACGCTAACTTCATGGATCCAATTACGCAAAGTATAAATACGCTCATCTATGAGGTTAAAACAGTAACTTTTAATGGGTTGAAAGGTAAAGGAACGACTTACAAACAGAAAGGAACAAGAAAAATGAAAGCTAGGTTGTAAAAATTACATTCTCAAAATTAATGCAGTGTTCTCATATTGACTAGATGGATCCGTAAATTAAGAAATTTGCTTAAAGGTATTGTGAACTGATCCAGTGATACTTACGTAAGCGACTTTTTCAAAAAAATTTTAATAACTTATGTTTTGCTAAATTAGCACTTTCATAAAATGGAAATATTAAAAATCACTTTCGGTTCTCTCCAATATATGTTCTCCAAAGTACTTTACCACCGGCGTTTTTTAGTTCATTGATCAGCATTTGTGTTGATTCATGTTGTTTTACTTTGCTGAGCTGTTGTGCTTCCAGAAACATATTTTGGTGCGACATTTCGAGTATAGAATGTGCAATTTCAGTTGCTCTATCCTCGAGGGTTTCTTCTATCGATTTTCGAGGGACAACAGCGTACACTAAATCAGCGTTAAGTCCTTCAGCAATTTGTTGCAACTGGTTCAACGTAATAGTACCCGCAGCTTCTTTTCTTTCAAGAATAGAAATCTGGTTTCTGGTCAAATTCAGACGTTCACCAAGCTGTGTGCCAGACATTCCTAAGGCTTCACGTATAGTTCGGATCCAGCCTGCTTTGGGCGGTGTCGGAGCTTTTAGTTCCATAGTTTTGTCTATTCTTTCGACTATCTGCTTTCGCACTACCGCTTGGACGTTAGTAAGTTTTTGATTTACTAGGAAAGGTAGTTTCATCGTGGCTTCCTGTATTTGATTGTGGATACAAATTATAAATTTTGTATCTATATAATAATACATTTTGTTGTGGTGTGTATCGATATATGTATACGTATTTAAGCTTTAGTATTAGTCTTATTCATAAATTTATCATCATCGTATTTGTTATCACGCTCTTTGCCCCTTTTCCACTTAGAGTAAAGCTCACTCACATGCTGTTCATCACTTTCTAACTTACTAGATCTAATGGCTCTGCGCATGGATGCTATACGGAATCCTTCTGCAATTCATCCTTCATACAAATACTAGAATCACATAACTCGTTAATATAACTTGAGTTACCTAGTGAGAGATAGCAACATAGACGGAACACCAATGCGGAAAGCTTCGTCTATAAAGCGTAAAGTTTCTAAGGAGATTAAGTGAGAAAAATTTCAAAAGCTCGATTTGAAGCATTGAGCTATGCACGTGTTCCTTATGTCAAAATGATTTCGGATGAAATCGAATGGTACTCTAATGACAACAATGCAGTACTAGGAACAATACTCTTAGATAAGATCGACAATGATTACGTTTCGATGGTAATGGGGCGTGATGAGGTTGGTGTGTTTCGATTTATTGACATGCAACATAGCGTCGAGTCGCTGGATGAAGCTAGAAATGTGCTTATTGAAAAGATGGAAGAACATTCTAAAGATGGCGCTGAAGAGTTTCCGCAGGGAGTTATTACTCGTAAAAAGCACTTAATATTTGAGCCGATTGTAAAAGAAAACTCTATGCTAGAGGATTTCAAATTATTAACGAATAACGATTTATTTAGTCCAGCCAAGGAACTAATCAGCGAGATAGCGTACTCTTTTGAAGATCCTGATGGAAATTATATTGAGCAATTTCAGAGTACAGGCTTCAACTCGCGAATGTGGGAATTATACCTTTATGCGTTATTTCACGAGCTAGATTTTACAATTAACCGAGAGTTTAATGCACCCGATTATGTCGTAGATAAAGGTGGCTATAGAGTTTGTATTGAAGCTGTCACGGTTAATCCAAGTCAGCATAAAGCTAATGAGCCAGACCCCGAGACTAATGAGGAAGTTGAAAAGCTTTTAAAAGATTATATGCCAATCAAGTACGGCAGCCCTTTATTTTCAAAACTCAAGAAAAAGTATTGGGAAAAAGAGCATGTAAATAACAATCCACTCCTCATTGCTATCCATGACTTCCATCAAACAGATTCCATGATGTGGTCTAGAAGTGCACTAGAAAAGTACCTTTATGGTGCGGAAAGGGTTCATCAATTTGGCCCGAAAGGTGTTAAACAAAAAGTTACCCTGATTACTGAGCATAAGTGGGGTGATAAGGTGATCCCATCTAATTTCTTTGCCTTAGATGACGCAAAACACATTAGCGCTGTTATTCACTCAAATCAAGCTACTGTCGGAAAATTCATGCGAATGGGATATCTGGCGGAGTTTGGGCGGAGAGACTTAGATATCAGATTTGTGGGGAAATGTATTCATTTCAACAACCAAATACCAGTAGACTTTAACTTTAGTGTTACGGATGGGAGTTATGAGGAATATTGGAGCGACTCTGTAACAATTTATCATAACCCAAATGCTTTAGATCCACTTGATCACACACTGTTTCCTGAAGTTGCTCATATATTCTTCAATGGGGAAGAGTTTAGCTCTATAAAGCCTCAATACTACCCAATCTATGGTCGAACAAAGTATCGCGTAAAAGAGACCATACAAGGTATTTAAGAGTAATTCCCAACGCTTGGCATTCTCAGTTTAAATTGGTATTTGTGTCTAAGATACCAAGAATTAGGCTCGGTGGTAAGCGTTGTTCATGCTTTAATGCGGCGTCATGTACTAAAGGAAATTGAATGATCATCAGTAGTAAAACGAGCGAAAAACTTCGAGATCTTATCAATGAAGAAACTGAGTATCGCTCTGGTCCAAACTTGGTTAAGTTTTTTAACGCATTAGGCTTTAACCATGCTTATGGGCAAGGCTTCCCTTCTCGTTGGAAGTATACAGATGATTGCTTAGAGGCTATCAATGGTACACCCAACCTCGATACTTGTATCAAAAACGTATTTAATCCAGTCAACTTTATCGGGCGTATTGGAGAGCTAGATGGTTATATTGCTGACTTCAATCAGTATATTGCTTTCGATAAATGGCAAGTTGTCAGAAATGAAGCCGAAATTACCTTTAAGAAGCTCCAAAAAGTAGAATTACATGAAAACGAAACGAATGCGCCCAGCCTGTCTGAGTCTGATTTCTTGAGCCGAGAGTTTAGCGGTTTCTCAATCTCTGACTTAGGTTTGGAGCCTAATGTCACAGACGTGCTAAA
Source organism: Vibrio casei (assembly GCF_002218025.2). Lineage (NCBI taxonomy): Bacteria > Pseudomonadati > Pseudomonadota > Gammaproteobacteria > Vibrionales > Vibrionaceae > Vibrio > Vibrio casei. The sequence continues at coordinate 974,633 of NZ_AP018680.1, forward strand.
CAAACGACTAGATGAAATTGAAAAAACCTACAATTCTGGGGCATATCTTTCGACTATTTTACTCGCGGGTAGCTCCTTAGAAGGAATATTTCTTGGACTTGCATCAAGGAATCCTAGGGCATTTAATACCGTTAAATCATCGCCGAAAACCCGCGATGGTAAAGTACAACAGTTTCATGATTGGACATTGGCAGCGTTTATTGACGTTGCAAAAGACTTAGAGTTGATTCAACTGGATACCCATAAGTTTTCTCATACTTTAAGGGATTTTCGAAACTACATACACCCATATCAACAAATGTCGTCAGGTTTTACACCCAGAGAGCATACAGCTAAGATCTGCCTTCAAGTTTTAAAAGCTGTAATTATGGAAATTTCTCAAAATAGCAACAAGCTATGTGCATAACAAGTGTTGAGGGCTTCAAGATACTTTTTCTCACCTGAATAGAGTACATTAGAGTAACTAGTCTAACGTACTTTTGCCCCATTGCTGGATAGAGCTTTTACTCATTCACATCCTGTTCATGGGGTTTTGCCCTACTAGCAGTTATCCATTCTTCTAATGCTGTTCGTCGTGAATCCCCGTGTTGTATCACGGGGGTAAATTCGACCTAACAAACGATCAAGAAACACTTGCCTACCTATCAACCTTATTGAACTAAATATTGTTTTTATCAAATAGTTGCATTTCATCAAAGATACTAGAGAAAACAAAGTTTATACTGTGCGGCATATTAAAAAACAGAGTAAACATATGAAAACCTTAGGTTTACGTGCATCGCCTACAGAAGTTACGTTTTGTATATATGATACAGACACTTGTACAGTATTGAACGTGGAAGAGATTAAAGTTCCAAATGCCTTGAGCACACCAGAAAAATTGAAGTACATCCGTTCGACGTTACTTGATGTTCTACGTGAGTATGACGTTCAAAAAGCAGGAATAAGATTAATCGAACCTAAAGCTCAAACTTTATCAATTGAACGAATACAAATTGAGGGAGTTATACAAGAGACATTTGCGTCTAGCATGCTGCTTTCCTACTACCAAGGAGCAATAGTAACTATTGCATCCAAGTTGAAAATTCCAGTTCGATCAATGAAGCCAATAATTCAAGGCAAAGAAATCTTCAATGATATTGACGGTTGGAAAACCCTTACAGATAAACGCAGAGAATCAATTTTGACGGCTGTGGGAGCTAAAGATGTCTAACTATCAAGTTGCAGAAGTAAATTTTGAAATACTCAAAGATATCGGTGTTGAAGGTAAAAACTCAGATGTATTTCTTATTCGAGATACCGCACTTGATTCAGAAATGGTTTTGAAAAGAATCAATAAAGCCGACTTCCAAGACGCTGAACAGTATTTTGATGAAGCTCGTATAATCTATAACAATCAGCACCCTAACGTTGTAGAAGTAAATTATGCTTGTCAAGATAACGACTTCATCTACATCACTATGCCGTTTTATCAAAAAGGGTCACTAAGTGGTCTAATGAAAACTCGCCACCTTACTCTGAGAGAGATACTTAGGTACTCCGTGCAGTTTTTAAGTGGCTTACATAACATCCACTCTAATAACCTGCTCCATTTTGATCTAAAACCAGACAATATTTTATTGTCAGATAGAAATGAGGCGATGCTTTCAGATTTTGGTCTAGCTAAGTACATGGACGAATACGGTTTTACAAAACCTGAAAAATTTTATTTTAAGCACCTTCCACCTGAAGCGACGTTTACACAAGAGTTTTCGGTAGAATTTGATATTTATCAAGCCGGTCTAACGATGTACAGAATGTGTGTAGGCAGCGAGGCGTTTAATAAACAGTACGAACGTTACTTTGTTGGCGGAACTTTCGACCGAAATCGCTTTAAAGATGACCTTCAAAATGGTATGTTCCCTGACCGTAAAGCCATACCTGTGCATATACACAGTAGCATTAAAGCATCTATACTAAAATGTATAGAAGTGAATCCAGATAAGAGACATAAATCTGCGTTAGACATTGTAAATTCAATCTCCAATGTAGATGTTCATTATCTAGATTGGCAGTACGAAGTGAATGGCGATATACAAAAATGGTCTAAGACATCAGAAACTAATGTATTACACTGTATAGAGATAGCACCGGACAGGACGTCCACTGCATATACCGTAAACTCAAAAGGAACAAGAACTAACACTACAAGTTTTAGTTCTCCTAAGTTTACCGATACGAATCTTAAAGGCTTTTTAAAACGTAAATTATAAGGCCGGATAGATTCCTAAAGGAGTTTGTCATGAATAACAGAAAATCTATTCAAACTACGTATAGAACTCGTTCTTCTTTAGCTAAGCCAAATAATTCAGAATTAAGCTACAAACAGAGATTAGCCCGAGCAGGAAAAGGAAAAGATAGTAAAGGTATCGATTTTTCTGCGCCAATTGATTCATCTGGTTATATCTCATTTAATTAGGTCGCCTACGCGGCCTTTTTGCTATTTATGTTTTATGTCAGAGATAACTCTTGCGATTCTTAACAAATGCGTCGAAGTCTTAACCTCTAACTCAGACTTAATCCCTAACAGCGCAATCCCTGCCAGTATTTGTTGTGGTCGCACTACTTGGCCTGTCGGTAGCTCCATTCGGTCGTATAACATTTTGAACTGTATCCAATCTTCACTAATAGTTCCCGAACTTTTGCCATTCTCATAAGCCTTTTACACTCGGGTGGAATTGGATTTCCCTCATCCCAGCCGGTGACAGTTCTCACAGATTTAAAACACAGTTCAGCGATCTCTTCCTTTGTCACTTGGCACTCTAACTCTCGAAAAATGTAATTCTTACTCATTTCGCGATACTTCAATGATAAAACCTCTAAATACACTACATGGAGCTGCTTTTGGGTTTTTAAGTGGGTTCTTATCCGACTTGCAGGGAGTCTGTTTATAGGCACGATGAAGAGCGAGCACGTCTAGCACTAGATGCTATAGTCTTAGCTCATGAAATAGTAAATTATATGGTGGATATATCTATGTAATACCTGATAGAAAAATGCCCCGAAAGTCCGAGCCACAGGAGCGAAGGTTAAAGTAACCCTTTTATTGCTAGCTTCACGGCTTCAGTGACACCAGTGGCTAATGCCTTGGCGGGTGATTTCTTAACTTCATCAATTAAGCTATCCCCAATCTCACTTTGAATTAGATCTTCTAAACGTTTATGACCTTTAGTCGTCAGCCAAAGCATCTTACTGTTAAGGTCGATGTCGTAAGCATCTCCAAACTCATCATGCAAAATACCGATCCCTTCCATCGTCTCAAAGGGCTTCAAGTCATGGGCGACAATCAGATCTTCTTCAACTAGAAGTTGGATATGAAAAATAAATTTCGAATCCAACCGGCATTCATGTTTTTCATTGTTTATATAAACCTTAATACCACGGGCAATAAGGTCGAAAACGTTCAAGTGAGGCTTATCGTTTTCTTCGAAAGCTACAAAGAGCTCCAATAGGTAGTTTTTATCAATATGCATATATGTTTTTTTATTTGCACAGATCTAATAGTAATTTTTCGATACCGCTGTCAAATGGATCGACAAAAAAATCAAAAAAAGTTTTCTATAAAGCTCTCTGAGAGAATTTTGTCGTTAAGAGCTACAATGTGTCGTACTTATTCGAAAAACCTCTTAGGTGATCGCTCAGATCGATTTAGAGGGGTATAAAAAGTGTTTGTACTGAGTTGTTTTTCTATGACTGTGACATGCCCCTCCAACTCAGTCGTTTTTACACCTCGCCAGCCCCCATTCTATAATGGTATTGTTAACTAAGAGTCTTAAGTGACCCTTAATCCATAAAGTGGAAATATATATAGCGCAGTGTGACATTATGAGTTTGTTAGAAGATATCTTGAAGAAAACAGGACCATGTCTAAGCTCGGACTTGGTACAAGAATTGGTTGAAAAGCATCACTTGTCTCATGATGCAGCTCGGAAACGGGTTTCACGGACAGGGAAGGATATTTATCGTCTTGAAGGCTTGCCTTTGCCTAGGAATATGAAGTTTGTTTATTTAAGGAAAGATTACCGCTCTCCTTTCTTTTGGACTGCATTATATAAGGCGTTCAAGGATACAAACTCTGCTTATTGGCATGCTATTGCCGCGCTCAAGGAGCGTGGTGGTGTAATGCTTTATGACCACTTTCTTATTTCATGCGGAGCCCCACTAAGGCAGAAAAAGCATACCCCACCAGAGAAAATTCTAGAGCGTCTAGAGATGCATGAAATTTTATCAGTGAGGGAAATTGACGGTTTTGGGCGTTGTGTTCTTCTTACCCAGTATGAACAGGAACTTCAATTTATCCTTCCAGATATACGGGCAAGGTTTATTGCAGAGAAAATCTTGATGGGTGCTATTTCTCAGTGGGCTAAAAACCTTGGTTTAGTGAGCTACAACATCTTCACAGATAGAGATGCTGAAGAGTTACCATCGGTGAGTACCACTTTATGGGATATGGCGGGGCCATCGTATATATCTCCATTAGTTAATATGGGTAAGGATGAAACCTCTAAGGTTAAGCCAGGTTTTTTTGCCTGTGACATCCTGCTAAACAAACGACTCAGTGAAGATGGAATACAGCCGTTTCTGAGAAAGTGTAGAACGCTACGTGGGTTGCCTAACGTTGGGCGGTGTATGCAAATGTTTGTTGCTAATGAATATCATAAAGAAGCTTTCAGGCTGGCAAAAGAAGCTGGTGTATTACCAGCGACCGTAGAAACGCTTTTTGGGCATGATGTTGCTAAAGGACTAACAAGCTTGCTTCGGACATTAGAGAGTGCGGCTCATGCTGTCACTATAGAGCCGGAAAGGTTTAATGAGTTATTTGACCAACTCGGAAAGATAGAGGGAGCGGTTGGTAACCTAAGAGGTGTCTTATTTGAGTATTTTTCAGCTAGTGTAGTTGAGAAAGCCTATCGCACTTCTTGTGTCCGGTTGAATGAACTATGCAAAACGCTTGATGGGAGTAGTGCCGAATCAGATATCATCGCTGAATTAAATACAGGGCAAATTTTATTTATTGAGTGTAAAGGCCACCAGCCAAACGGAACCGTTTCGCATGATGAAGTGAAGCGATGGCTTCAGGTGAGGGTGCCAACACTTAGAAAGTATGCTTTAGAGCATCCGGACTGGAAGAAAAAAGAGCTTTGCTTTGCTTTGTGGACTTCGGGTGGATTTTCTGAGGATTCCCTAGAATTGCTGTCGCAAGCAAAGGAGAACACTAGTAAGTACAAGCTAGATTATTGTGATGCAGAAGCTGTTCTGAAAATTGTCAAAAGCTGTAATGATAAAGAAATGCTTAAGACTTACTTCAAGTGTTTTCTTGATTACCCGCTGAAAAAATTAGAGAAAGAATGGCTGAACGCCCTCGATAGTGAGAGCGTTTGAGCGTTGATTACCAAATCGGAGTTGTATCGGCATCGTAGAACTCTATGTCTATGCCTCGATTGAGAAATCTATCTGCATTTGCCATTGATTCACGGTTCCATTCTTCATTTTCATCGCCGTAGATACTGATGAAGACTTTGTTTACTCTACTGCGATTAATTTGGTCGAATATGTGGCGGTCATTATCTGCTATCGAATGACCATGGATATACAAGACACCCTCGAGACTACCTAAAGCATGATAACAAGCGTTGAGGTAGGGGTTGTGTTTAATTTTCTCTAGTTTTTTCTGATGGGTCGGTTCTGATACAAATAGCGGAAACTCACCAGCCCTCTCTGTCAGACTAGTTGTCGCGCTTAATATTCAACCATTAAACAGAGGGCGTGGAGTAACAATGAAACATTATTCAGCGCAAAGCAAAGAGTCGGCTCTTCAGAAGATGATGCCTCCAAATAATATAGCAATAGCCCAATTATCAATCGAGATGGGGATTGGTGAATCAACCTTGTATAATTGGCGAAAACAAGCAATTGATAAGGGGCATTTAGTGCCAGGTGATGGAAAGAATGCTGAGCAGTGGTCATCAGCAAATAAATTCTCAGTCGTGTTGGAAACAGCCTCTTTAAATCAAGCTGAGTTAGCGGAATATTGCCGAGGCAAAGGTCTTTATGTGGAACAAGTATCGGCTTGGCGAAATGCGTGTATAGATGCAAACGCTAACGTTAAAGAGCAAGAAAAAGCCTTCTCCACCGAAACAAAGAAAGATAAAAAACAGATCAATCAATTAGAAAAGGAGCTACGTCGAAAAGATAAGGCACTCGCTGAAACCGCAGCACTATTGGTGTTAAGAAAAAAAGCAAATGCGATCTGGGGGGAAGCCGAGGACGAATGATCCTCGACTCAGCTCGCATTCAAGCAGTTAAACTAGTTAATGAAGCTGTGAGTTCTGGTGCGCCAAAGTTTAAAGCTTGCCGTGAACTTGGGATCAGTGTCCGGACGTATCAACGTTGGACTGTTGACGGGAACATAAAAACAGATGGTAGACCAATATCTCAGCGCCCTGAGCCAAAAAATAAGCTATCAAAAGCAGAGAGAGATAACATATTAGCCATCGTTAATAGCGATGATTTTAAGAGCTTACCACCAAGCCAAATCGTCCCTACATTAGCAGATGAGGGTATTTATCTTGCTTCTGAATCAACATATTATCGTGTTCTTCATGAAGAAAAACAGCAAAACGCTCGCGGACGTAGTCAGATAAAAGAGAGAAAAGTACCGACGACACACTGTGCTACAGGGCCAAACCAAGTGTGGTGTTGGGATATTACTTGGTTACCAGGCCCCGCTAAAGGGCTGCATTTTTATTTATATTTGATACTCGATATATTTAGTCGAAAGATTGTTGGATGGGAAATTCATGATGACGAATCAGCAGAAAATGCATCAATATTAATTAAGAAAGCTCATTTAAAAGAAGGAGTTAAAGATAATCCTCTGGTACTGCATTCGGATAATGGAAGCCCAATGAAAGGCTCATCAATGCTTGAAACACTTTATAGTTTAGGTGTCGTGTCGTCTTTTAATCGTCCTAGGGTGAGCAATGATAATGCTTATGCTGAGTCGATATTTAAAACGTGTAAATATCGCCCTGACTATCCGTATAAAGGGTTTTCAACAATTGATGAGGCGCGTAGTTGGGTGTTGAAATTTAGCCACTGGTATAATTTTAACCACAAACATAGTGGCATCAAATACGTCAGCCCACATCAAAGGCATTCAGGATTAGCGGGTGACATATTGGCTAATAGAAAAGAAGTTTATCAAGGTGCTAAAGATGCTCACCCTGAGCGCTGGAGCGGTAATATCCGTAATTGGGATTTACCAAAAGAAGTGTACTTAAACCCTGAACAAAATAGTGTCAAGGCTGAGAGTGCATAACGTAGTGATCGCGACAACTAGTTTGACAAACACCGCCAGCATCTAGCCATCTTCTTACTTGATCTACAATCGCATCCCAATCTTCGGGATCATAAACCCTCTTGTAAATGCCGTAATCGTTGTTGTAGAGGTGAAGTCCACCATGCAAAAAGTGTAGGTTTTGAGTTCGCTGTTGCCACTCATCCCCGTTGAAACCATCTTTCATGCCACACCATCTATCTGGTCTGTATGGTTGGAGGTTGGTTTTGTTTACAGCCCAATAGAGCAGCATATCGTAGTTGAGTGAGAAGATGTTCGAGAAACGAGTAAGAAATCTTCTAGTAGAGATGAAACGATCATCACTAATAGCACCGGGACGATGAGGATGAGTGTTAGCGATAACTTCAATCAGTGAGTCTTTTAATTGCTCTTGGTCACCTCTAATCTGATTGATTATGTCCCAGTCTACTCTGTAGGTTTCGCAAACTTGTTCTGCTGATTGCAATGAGTGCATTACTTTTTCAAAATCGAATGTGTCAAAGCGTTCAAAAATGTCCCTTAACTCACGATCACTATCTCTGAAGTTAGCTTCATCAAATAAATTTTCGTAGTTAAAAATCCCGTTATTGCATGATCTGGAAAAACCATTGGCAAGCAGTATTGACGGACGCTCCCACTCCTCCAATAGTTCAAGAGTATCTTCAAATGTTTGTAGTGGCACTGGCGTTTCTCTTTATGTGTTTTATAAAACTGTATTAATTTATTGAATACAGTTCTACATAGCTTCATCACACTTAAAGAAAAAAGAGCTGGAGACGAAAAATTGGATATATGGAATCAGCTTTCTAAGGTTTGGTCATCAGACAACGAATACTCTACTCTTCGGATATCCCATTGTCGACGCTTCACTGGTGTAGTGGGTTAAAAAAAATTGGTCACTGTTTGTAGTTAACGGGCGTATTTTACATAGAAAAAGTTATCTGGACGTTAGGTATCCACACTTCGTAACTCGGTTATGTCCAAGGGCGTGTTGACGTCGATCTCGACAAACACGTCCTTGCCCCTAAGCTTGCTACGCTTTTAAATACGTTAGAGATAGTCAGCTAGTTTTGATGTACAAGAAGTAATGCATGGCAAAACGCAAGATTTGGCCCCATTTCCTATAGAAGCTGAAGTTATCGAGTACATGATACAAAAAGACCACTATGTAGTGGGGACGCATCAAGACCGAAAGTTGGATATTTTATTGTTTGGTGGGGAGCCTAAGCACCATCAGATCAAAGGCCTTGAACAAGATGGAAAGAATAACGTTATTAATCTGAGTTGATAATTAGTATTTTCGATTGGAAATAAGCCGCAAGTCAAGAATCGCCTATATAGAGCATGTTTTTATTAGATAAGTGCTTATGCATATTATATTATTTGCCTATGTTAAATAACGTAAACATACGTTCTATTTTGGTGTTAATTACATGGCAGAGACTTCGAACATTGCTGCAGTTGCTGAGAAGGTATCCCTTGACCTTTTTCGATGGTTTAAATGGGAAATGATAGACGCTAAAGATCTTAACTTTAAGTGTCATAAGGGAGCAAAACATAAGACGAGTAGCCAGGAAAAGGTTACTCATCCTGTAGATGTGGTTTTCAAATATTTGGATCCATACAAGGGGAAATATGTTCTTTTCAATACAGATCTAAAAAGCTATGCAAAAGGCTCGATAACTACAACTTCTGTTAGAGATGCATTAGTTTCTTTGGCTTATACGATCGACTGTGCTGAAGGGAGTGAGGAGTGGAGAAACCGCTATGCCTTGGGTTTAAGTGATTATGATATTCGCGGGATGCTGTTTGTATACAACCATGATGGTCAATACAAGACTGACTTTGTAGATCTTTTTAAAGCGAAAGTGAGTCCAAAGACTGGAAAGCTTGGAGGGGGGATTAACTTAAGTAATATCCCCTTAAGAGAAGGTCAGCAGTTACACGTAATTGAGCCCAACATTATAACATATATGCGTACGGTTATCTCTGATATGGACAAACTTCATAGAGAAGGTTCATTTCCTGAAAAAGCTTACTCTTTCTATTACCCTGACTTGCTTCAGCATAAACTGAAAGGTGATACGTCAAAGCACCCCGCTACTATCGAGTTGATATGCGGTCCTTATATGATCGTTAAGCACAAAGCTGTTACCAAATGGTGTGAAGAGAAGCAGGTTCCTCAGGAAACCTACCCACAGGGGTACGTTATTTACTATAACCAGAAGGGTGAAAGTCCACTCGATTTTATTTATCTTTTCGATTTACTCTCAAACCTCCAGATATTAAGAACAAAAGATGAAAGAATTCGTATCCGAGTAGCGTACAAAAAGCCATTCGATGACATCACAAGTAGTTATGAAACTGCAGTGGCGCTGTATACCCAAAGTCTGGGCGGTGATGAATACAAAGCGGGGATATTATCAGCAATTGAGTTTACGATTATTGAGCAGACAAAAGATATTTTTTGCACTTCAGATATAGGATGGAAACGAGGTGAGTAACGGAAATTTAAACGCAGCAACAGACAAAGCTATCTTTGACGCCATGAACCAGTCTCGTGTGACTAAAGGTGATATATCTGAGTTGTTCTTTCAGCGTGGCGTAATCGTATCCAGCTCAACGGATAAAGAAACGTTAGCTAAGGAGTTTTCTTCGTTCTTTCATAGTCATGCTGATTACGACAGGCTTGCTTCTATTCTAGGTGTGAATAATCGAAAAGAAAGGCTTACTACTTTCGGAGTGGAAACGTCATTAAAAGCTGTTGACGTTGAAAATTCGGTTAAGAAAATTAAAGATAAGTTAAATGAAGAAGGTGCATCGGTTAAGCACGTAGTTTTAAAAGATGGGCAGAAAATTGAGCTTAGGGTGACATACCAAGTTCTTAACTTGTCAAAAAATGATTTTCAACAAGTTAGTGTGCGTGATGCAGTAATTTCGATTGAAGATACTGATGACGGTCTCAATATTCGTTACCCACAAAACTCAAAAGTCCAAGAGTTTAGTGACATCATCATTGATGTGTTGGAATCAAAAGATAAAGATCTAGATAGAATGGAAATTAACTTAACCTCTTTAGAAGAGCCTGAAAGTCGAAGTAAGTTTTTCGGTCTTCTCATCGAGAAAATGGAAGGCTATACGTTAAAGGATGTAACGGATGCGTTTGTATTCGGTGTTTGTCAAACTAGTTGTCGCGATCACTACGTTATGCACTCTCAGCCTTGACACTATTTTGTTCAGGGTTTAAGTACACTTCTTTTGGTAAATCCCAATTACGGATATTACCGCTCCAGCGCTCAGGGTGAGCATCTTTAGCACCTTGATAAACTTCTTTTCTATTAGCCAATATGTCACCCGCTAATCCTGAATGCCTTTGATGTGGGCTGACGTATTTGATGCCACTATGTTTGTGGTTAAAATTATACCAGTGGCTAAATTTCAACACCCAACTACGCGCCTCATCAATTGTTGAAAACCCTTTATACGGATAGTCAGGGCGATATTTACACGTTTTAAATATCGACTCAGCATAAGCATTATCATTGCTCACCCTAGGACGATTAAAAGACGACACGACACCTAAACTATAAAGTGTTTCAAGCATTGATGAGCCTTTCATTGGGCTTCCATTATCCGAATGCAGTACCAGAGGATTATCTTTAACTCCTTCTTTTAAATGAGCTTTCTTAATTAATATTGATGCATTTTCTGCTGATTCGTCATCATGAATTTCCCATCCAACAATCTTTCGACTAAATATATCGAGTATCAAATATAAATAAAAATGCAGCCCTTTAGCGGGGCCTGGTAACCAAGTAATATCCCAACACCACACTTGGTTTGGCCCTGTAGCACAGTGTGTCGTCGGTACTTTTCTCTCTTTTATCTGACTACGTCCGCGAGCGTTTTGCTGTTTTTCTTCATGAAGAACACGATAATATGTTGATTCAGAAGCAAGATAAATACCCTCATCTGCTAATGTAGGGACGATTTGGCTTGGTGGTAAGCTCTTAAAATCATCGCTATTAACGATGGCTAATATGTTATCTCTCTCTGCTTTTGATAGCTTATTTTTTGGCTCAGGGCGCTGAGATATTGGTCTACCATCTGTTTTTATGTTCCCGTCAACAGTCCAACGTTGATACGTCCGGACACTGATCCCAAGTTCACGGCAAGCTTTAAACTTTGGCGCACCAGAACTCACAGCTTCATTAACTAGTTTAACTGCTTGAATGCGAGCTGAGTCGAGGATCATTCGTCCTCGGCTTCCCCCCAGATCGCATTTGCTTTTTTTCTTAACACCAATAGTGCTGCGGTTTCAGCGAGTGCCTTATCTTTTCGACGTAGCTCCTTTTCTAATTGATTGATCTGTTTTTTATCTTTCTTTGTTTCGGTGGAGAAGGCTTTTTCTTGCTCTTTAACGTTAGCGTTTGCATCTATACACGCATTTCGCCAAGCCGATACTTGTTCCACATAAAGACCTTTGCCTCGGCAATATTCCGCTAACTCAGCTTGATTTAAAGAGGCTGTTTCCAACACGACTGAGAATTTATTTGCTGATGACCACTGCTCAGCATTCTTTCCATCACCTGGCACTAAATGCCCCTTATCAATTGCTTGTTTTCGCCAATTATACAAGGTTGATTCACCAATCCCCATCTCGATTGATAATTGGGCTATTGCTATATTATTTGGAGGCATCATCTTCTGAAGAGCCGACTCTTTGCTTTGCGCTGAATAATGTTTCATTGTTACTCCACGCCCTCTGTTTAATGGTTGAATATTAAGCGCGACAACTAGTCTGACAGAGAGGGTTTCCTACTCATACTTTGCTTTAGATTATAAGCAGTTATGATGTCTCGATAATCTTTTGAGCAGTACTGACTACCTCGGTCACTATGAACGATAACCTGCTCAGGGAACCCTCGACGGAACAAGGCCATTGATAACGCATCGCAAACCAGAGTTGCCGTCATTCTGGTATCCATAGACCAACCGACTACTTGCCTGGAATAAAGGTCAATGATTACCGCCAAATACAGCCAGCCTTCGCTTGTCGCAACATAGGTGATGTCTCCCGCCCACTTTTGATTCGGAGCCTCTGCCTTAAAATCCTGAGCCAGCAGGTTCGGAGCAACTGGCATTTTATGTTTGCTGTCCGTCGTACACTTAAACTTACGTGCCGCTTTCGGCGTTAAATCCTGCCGCTTCATACTGGCGGCAATGGTTTTAACATTACGGCTATCACCGTTCTCAGCCAGCTCTTTCTGGATGCGCCTTGAGCCATCACGACCTTTGCTATTATCAAAAGCCTCTTTGACCTTCGTATCAAGCTCTTGGCGAGTTACCTCGCGCTGGATGGCCTTGTGGCGATGCTTAATCCAGTAATAAAACCCACTTCGTGAAACACCGAACACCTTAGCCATGCGGGCAACTCTGAAGCAAAGCAGGTGTTCGAGCATAAATTCGTAGCAATCTACTTTAGGTTTTTCGCGAAGTAGGTGGCGGCCTTTTTTACTATATCTAGCTCTTCAGCTTGCTCAGCCAATTGTCGTTTGAGTTTGGCAACTTCAGCGGCTAGATCTTTTTCCCGCTGACTGGTGCTGGTGTCGCTCTTAGCTGACTTACGCCAACCATAGATCTGGGATTCGTGTAACGACAGTTGTCTCGCTGCCGCAGCTACTCCCACTTTCTCTGCTAGCTTCAGGGCTTCTGCTTTAAATTCAGGGGAATGGATAATACGTTTTTTCTTGCTTGTCATGGTTCACCTCGTTAGTGATTGTACTCACTTAACTCGGTGTCCAAAACTGCTGGTGCGGATCATATCCGAAATTAACCAAGTGTCGTGGGTGATTAATTTTTGCCTGTCGATTAGAGGCTTTGCTATACCTCACATAATCCGTTAAGTGCTAATTTAGTAAACTCTATAAAACGTTTCTGTCCAAAAGTTAGTTACAACTAGTATCCATAGATTTAAGATCCATATAACAATAGCTGTCGTGCGGCAGCAGCGAAACCGATTTTATCTGCTAACTTAATCGCTTCGGCTGTGAATTCAGGAGGATGTTTGATTCGTGTTTGCTTAGTTGTCATTGTTCACCTCGTTAGTGATTGTACTCACTTAATCCAATGTCCAAAACTTTTGGTGCGGATCAGTAGATCAGTGAATCTACCTGAATTAATTGAAAATGATGAAATATCTTAATTGGCTATACAGTGGTCTAAATAGTTAAAGCATACTTTGTAAGTGTGAAATCTAATGTTATTTACTGATTATTTTTCATTCTTTTTATTGTATAAACATTTAAAAAGTAGAGAAAAGATGAAATTTAAAATAGTTAATATAAAACAATGGTTTAAACATTTTATAAAAAATAACTTGTAACATTGATCAAGAAGGACAATTATTAGTTGATGAAGTCATTGATTATCTCAAAGCAACCAAAGCACAAAAACAATCGACTCAACGCCTTCTCGTAAACGATCTTAATTTGCCTGCGGTAAAACGCGCGCTTACTCAAATGCGCTCCAACCAAGATTTTATTCCTCTGTCTATATCAGCGTTAGCGCGCTCTCGTGCTGATTGGTTATATGGCATGAATATGTCGAGAGCTTATACGTTACTCGGACAAAAAGCGGGTTACCAAGGCGTATTATCGGTAGGGCGAGTTCAGACGCCGATTCTTGGATTGGTTGTACGTCGAGATGAAGAAATTGAAAACTTTATTCCTCGAGATTATTTTTCACTGCATGCCTTGATTCCATATCAAAACGGCAATGATTCGTTTGATATTCGAGCCAAATGGAAACCGAGCGATGCGATTAAACCGTGGCAAGATGAAGAAGGCCGAGTACTCAATCGCAAGCTCGTTGAAAATGTGGCGAAGCGAATTGAAGGCCAACCGGCAACCGTAAAAGATTCTGAGCAAAAACAAACCAAGCAAGCTCCGCCGCTACCTTATTCACTCTCATCGCTGCAAATTGATGCTGCTCGTCGTTTTCAAATGAGCGCACAAGATGTGCTGAATGTATGTCAGTCTTTGTATGAAAAGCATAAATTAATCACTTACCCTCGCTCAGACAACCGTTATCTACCCAAAGAACATTTTACTCAAGCCAAGGTTGTGACAAGTGCGATTGCCAATAATGACGTTCAACTTGCTAGCGCGGTAGACAAGGCCGATCTTTTGCTAAAATCAAAAGCGTGGAATGATGGTAAAGTGGATGCACACCATGCCATTATTCCGACGCCAAAAAAGATGTCGAGTCATGCTCTATCGGGTCATGAAGCGAAAATCTACCAGTTGATCGCAAGACAATATCTAATGCAATTTTACCCTGCCGCTGTGTATGCAGAATCTAAGTTAGAGTTTGATATTGCGGGGGGGGTATTTGTTGCAAAAGGGCGAGTGCTCGTCTCGGCTGGTTGGAAAAACTTATTACCCGCAGGAAAAGCTACGCAAGTTGAAGAGGATGAAGCCGATCCCGTTCCGGCGTTATCACAAGGTGAAGTATTGATATGCCGTGAAGGTGAAATCAAAGATCATAAAACTGAGCCACCACGACACTTTACAGAATCCACTTTATTACAAGCGATGACGGGTATTGCTCGTTTTGTGGCAGATAAAAATTTAAAGAAAATTCTACGAGATACTGATGGCTTGGGTACCGAGGCAACTCGGGCTGGAATATTAGATACCTTATTTAAACGGCAGTTGTTGCTGCGACAAGGACGAAATATCTTGAGCAGTGAAGCAGGAAGAGGATTAATTCATGCCTTACCATCGGAGTCGACCTATCCGGATATGACTGCACATTGGGAGCACCAACTGCAAGCGATGGCTGAGAAGCAACAACCCTATGCGCCTTTCATGCAAAGTTTACAATCACAAATTGATACCTTAATCCAACAGATCAAAGATAGCCCGGTTCCTGAATCGCTACGCCATTTACCCGCAGTGAAAAAACAGGTGTATAAAAAAAGAGGTGTGAGTAAACCTAAACGCCGGACTAACGTAAGTAACAAGATATAAATAATCGCTCTTATTGATGAATGATGTGCATCGAACATATCATTTTGGTGCAGTTCGCTGAGGGGAATGTACATATAATGTATGATATTTCATAGAGTTATATTTTGGCTTGTTTATTGCTTCTCTGTGGTAGGCATTGCAAGGGTTGTGAAGATAAAGCAATGCTGTCCATGTTAATAGGAGAAGTATTATGGCAAGTCAAAACTCAAATGTTCAGCAAGCGCATCGAGATAGTCATTCTAATCTTAAGCATAAATGTCATGTGTTTTTTCAATCACTATCAGAGCAATTTCACCAAGCTTCATTAGATAATCTTGATGAACTTCAACAACAAAAACTGTTATCGCAATCGCCTTATTCAACGATCTGGGAGCAAGAGTTTTTAAGGGTGAGCATCACAAATAAGCCTTAAAACATGCCTTGAAGTTACTTGGCTATATTATGAAGTTACTGGGGTATATGAGCCTACTGAAATACGTAGGCTTTTTATTATAAAAGAAGCAGAGATTGAGAGAGCTTTCAGTTAGAGTAGAGCGATGATGAGTGTGGAAAAATAATAAGGATTCTCATGAGCATTATATTAGAGTGTATCCGCACGGTTGGACGCGGCGAAAGAGGCAGAAAGCCGCTATCCGAGCAGCAAGCTTTTGATGTTATGGATGCTTACTTAACGAGTAAGGAAGTTGGTGATGATTCGGTTGGCGATGATCAAATGGCGATGCTCTTAATGCTGATCCGTGTTCAGAATGAAACGAATGAAGAAGTAGCCGGATTTGTGAAAGCTTTTCAATCTCGAGTACCGAGCTTAGGTGCAGATATTGATTGGCCATGTTATGCCGGTAAACGCAAAGCCGATAATGGTACGGATCAACCTTGGCATGGTCTAGCTGCGAAAATCCTCTCTCTAAATGGCTATAAAGTTTTACTGCATGGCTATAAAGATGCCGCAAGTGGCCGAACGCATATTGAAGATTATCTTGAAAAGCTGAACATTCCAGTCGCTGAAAATTCACAAGAGGCTCAGCAATTACTAGAGTCCCAGAATATTGCTTATCTTCCTTTGAGCAACTTTGCTCCTATTGCACAAACCATGATTGGCTGGAAAAACCGTTATGGTTTAAGAACGCCAATAAATACGGTTGTTCGAGCGTTAAATCCAGGAGCTGCGAAGATTGGCGTTCGTGGAAGTTTTCACCCCGGTTTTCAGCAACTTCATGCCGAAGTTGATCAAACGATTGATAGAAAAAGCTTATCGGTGATTTCATATAAAGGGCAAAACGGCGAGTCGGAATATAATCCTAAAGTTAGTCAAACTGTGTGGCTGAGTAGCCAAAGTGGAGTCGAGTCTTTTTATTGGCCTGAAATGGTGGATGAAGGGTTACCATTACTTTCAATAACTCAGTGTAAGATTGCTCAAGAAGTCTTGGTTCAAATGGCAAATACGGTAGTCAGTAGTATGGCGTCAGTCTTATTCGCACAAGAAAAAGATTACTCGAAAGCTTATCAAGTCGCGCTTAAATATTGGAAAGATTATTGCAATTCTCAATGTAAAGCAATGTAACTTTTATCGAGTTATTTCTCGTATTTTATTATAATTTATGCGCTCATACCTGAGCGCATTTTTATTTATCCTCCATTTATATTGTCCTAAATACAATAGAGTTTATATGTCACCTTTAACCAGTAATGATTTCAATAGTACGGAGCGGTTTTCTTCTAAGAAAGTAAGTAGAAAGGATTTTCTCGGTATTTTCACCATGGTGATTGTTCCTATGTTTCTGGCGGCTATTGATCAGACCTTACTTGCTGCAGCAACCCCTGCTATCGCTCAAGATTTAGGTGGTATTCAAATCGCGTCATGGATTGCTATTGGGTATTTACTGGCCGGTGCAGCCTCTGTACCAATACATGGATGGCTTGGTGACCGATATGGTCGTAGAAATATTTTGATCGCCGCTTTGTTTATATTTTCGGTAGGTTCGGTCGTGGCGGCATTATCCAGTTCTATGACAATGTTAATTACTGGACGAGTGATTCAGGGGATTGGCGGCGGTGGGCTGATGAGTTTATCTCAAGCGTTAATTGGTGAGTTGGTTCCCCCAAGGCAAAGAGCGCGCTTTCAAGGATATTTTTCCTCAATGTTTGCATTGGCGAGTGTTTCAGGTCCTGTTGTTGGTGGGGTGATTGTCAGCTATTTATCATGGCATTGGCTTTTTTGGGCGAATTTACCCATTGCAGCTTTTGCGGTGTATCGGCTCTGTCAGTTGAAGCAATCCGAAATCCTCTCGAAATCTAGAACAATAGATTGGTGGGGGCTATTATTATTTCCGCTAACGACCACGATCATTATTTATTGGTTATCTTCTGGAGGGCATGAATTTTATTGGAAATCGATAACCAGCTATCAGTTGCTTGGTGCAATATTCATATTATCAATAGTGTTTATTTTTCAGCAGTCTCGAGCTCAAGATTCTTTTCTCCCTTTAACTTTGCTTGCGCGTAAAGAGATTCATATACCACTCATTTCATCTTTTTTGTTCGCAGCTTGTATGTTTTCTTTGGTTTTTTTCTTACCGATTTATTTGCAGTTAGGATTAGGCACGAATGCCGCCATGTCGGGCTTATTATTATTGCCTTTGACAGCAGGTATTATTACTGGGGCATATACAACAGGTAAAACGATCGCTCGTACAGGTGTGCCTAAATGGATGCCAGTAATAGGTATGAGTATTGCAACTTGTGGGTTTGTGCTATTAGGCTTGCTTGAGCCATCAAGGTATTTAACGGGGATACTCGGTTTGGTATGTGGCTTAGGTCTTGGTTCAGTGATGCCTTCAACTCAAATATTAATTCAAACCGTCGGTGGAAAAGCCAATTTAGGGAGAGTGACAGCAATGGCAAGTTTATGCCGTTCATTAGGAGCTTCAGTCGGGACCGCATTATTTGGTGCTTTAACGTATTCGGTGTTTGTCAAACTAGTTGTCGCGATCACTACGTTATGCACTCTCAGCCTTGACACTATTTTGTTCAGGGTTTAAGTACACTTCTTTTGGTAAATCCCAATTACGGATATTACCGCTCCAGCGCTCAGGGTGAGCATCTTTAGCACCTTGATAAACTTCTTTTCTATTAGCCAATATGTCACCCGCTAATCCTGAATGCCTTTGATGTGGGCTGACGTATTTGATGCCACTATGTTTGTGGTTAAAATTATACCAGTGGCTAAATTTCAACACCCAACTACGCGCCTCATCAATTGTTGAAAACCCTTTATACGGATAGTCAGGGCGATATTTACACGTTTTAAATATCGACTCAGCATAAGCATTATCATTGCTCACCCTAGGACGATTAAAAGACGACACGACACCTAAACTATAAAGTGTTTCAAGCATTGATGAGCCTTTCATTGGGCTTCCATTATCCGAATGCAGTACCAGAGGATTATCTTTAACTCCTTCTTTTAAATGAGCTTTCTTAATTAATATTGATGCATTTTCTGCTGATTCGTCATCATGAATTTCCCATCCAACAATCTTTCGACTAAATATATCGAGTATCAAATATAAATAAAAATGCAGCCCTTTAGCGGGGCCTGGTAACCAAGTAATATCCCAACACCACACTTGGTTTGGCCCTGTAGCACAGTGTGTCGTCGGTACTTTTCTCTCTTTTATCTGACTACGTCCGCGAGCGTTTTGCTGTTTTTCTTCATGAAGAACACGATAATATGTTGATTCAGAAGCAAGATAAATACCCTCATCTGCTAATGTAGGGACGATTTGGCTTGGTGGTAAGCTCTTAAAATCATCGCTATTAACGATGGCTAATATGTTATCTCTCTCTGCTTTTGATAGCTTATTTTTTGGCTCAGGGCGCTGAGATATTGGTCTACCATCTGTTTTTATGTTCCCGTCAACAGTCCAACGTTGATACGTCCGGACACTGATCCCAAGTTCACGGCAAGCTTTAAACTTTGGCGCACCAGAACTCACAGCTTCATTAACTAGTTTAACTGCTTGAATGCGAGCTGAGTCGAGGATCATTCGTCCTCGGCTTCCCCCCAGATCGCATTTGCTTTTTTTCTTAACACCAATAGTGCTGCGGTTTCAGCGAGTGCCTTATCTTTTCGACGTAGCTCCTTTTCTAATTGATTGATCTGTTTTTTATCTTTCTTTGTTTCGGTGGAGAAGGCTTTTTCTTGCTCTTTAACGTTAGCGTTTGCATCTATACACGCATTTCGCCAAGCCGATACTTGTTCCACATAAAGACCTTTGCCTCGGCAATATTCCGCTAACTCAGCTTGATTTAAAGAGGCTGTTTCCAACACGACTGAGAATTTATTTGCTGATGACCACTGCTCAGCATTCTTTCCATCACCTGGCACTAAATGCCCCTTATCAATTGCTTGTTTTCGCCAATTATACAAGGTTGATTCACCAATCCCCATCTCGATTGATAATTGGGCTATTGCTATATTATTTGGAGGCATCATCTTCTGAAGAGCCGACTCTTTGCTTTGCGCTGAATAATGTTTCATTGTTACTCCACGCCCTCTGTTTAATGGTTGAATATTAAGCGCGACAACTAGTCTGACAGAGAGGGTATTCACTTATACCGAATTTCTCGAATGACAGTACGATTGCCGATTTATTAATGAGCCCTAAGGTGCCGATTATCCAAGCGTTTCAAATGGGTTTTTTAGTGGCTGGTGGATTAGCTTTTATTACTGTACTTAATGCACTAAGAGCACCACGTATCCATTTGGATGATTATGACTAGGAATGCAAATTAGGTGTGTTTAGAAAAGCAAAAACCCGCTAAATTTAGCGGGTTTTTTAATGTGGTGGAGGGATAGGGATTTGAACCCTAGAACCGCTATTAACGGTTGCCGGTTTTCAAGACCGGTGCATTCGACCACTCTGCCATCCCTCCAAGTCGTGTAAATAATATAGAGGGCTTAACTTTTTGTAAACCCTTAATATTCATTGTTTGCTTGCTTTTTGAGCAAACGGTAAAGATTAATTTTTAAAGTAACTGAGGAATGGTAAATCAACTACCAAGCTATGCTTTTAAGTACTCAACTAATACTTAAAGAAAAAGCCATAACTTATTACGGTTACGACTTAATAAAAATGGTCGGTATGAGAGGATTTGAACCTCCGACCCCTGACACCCCATGACAGTGCGCTACCAAGCTGCGCTACATACCGATAAGTCACTAATGTAGGGATTTCAATAAAACTCGTCAAGCATCATCATCACAAATAAGTTTAAGTGGTGATAAATCAATCACCTTGATGGTAGAAACGTTTTAATTCAGACAAACCTTGCAATACGATCGATAGCTTGGGTTTGGTTCGCTTGCTGCGTTTATAGTCTTCATCATAAACTTTATAGTTACCAAACTGATCCACGACGGTGGTTGTTTTGTCTGTAATTAGGGCGATATTATTACTATCACCAGCTAAAATCCAAGGTCTAGATGTCGTATTAAATAGATTCTTACCACTGCCTAAATCATACGGGTTTGATGTTGATTCAAACAAATCTTTCATCAAGGTTGCGGATAAATCTAAATGACTTGTTTTATGTTGAAATAGTTCAGGTATTTTACCTGGCCAATGAATCACCATTGGAACCTGAAGTTGGTATCGACTGAAATTACTGTTTGAACCCCAAGAGTTATTCTGAGTTTCATTAAATTCGGTACCATGATTAGACGTAATAATGATGATGGTGTTGCTTAGTCCACTTTTTTCATCAACTTCAGATATGATCTTCTGAATGCTTTGATCTGCTTCGTATGCTGCTGATTGATAACGAGCTTTTAGTTTGTCTGTTGGATCGCTCGATTTAGTCTGAAATTTTGGCAGAATGGTAGGGCTATCTTCAAAATTCTCGACTTGAGATAATTCAATATAGCTGAACCAAGGTTTACTTGATATTACAGAAAACCATGCACTCCATTCATTTACTGTTTGAGCATCAGATGTGTTTTTATCTTTATTCTGTGCTGGTGAAATATCTAAAGGTTGAAAAATTTCGTCATAAAATTCGGCATTATCAAAGTTATCATTACTGAATGCTGCCATTTGATAGTTGCGGTCGTGCATTGTATTGATAAACAGTGGGGCAGTATTTTGAGCTTTAATACTGGAGGCGTAGCTGCTTGGCAAACCATAAAACAATCCAAATACACCATAGGTATTATTACTGGCACTATAGTGATTAATGAAGTTTTGGTTATTTTTAGCAAATTGGTAGGTAGCGGGCATGATTTCACTAGTCAGCATATCACTGCGCAGATTATCTACCATGATCATTAGAACATTGTATCTTTTCCCACGACCTTCAAATTGAACGGGTTCAAGCGGATAGTTAACAACTTCATTAGCATTGCCATTTTTTTCTAATCGCTCTAGGTATTCTTCTTTATCTAATAGACCATGTTTTTCCATAAACGACTTCGCCGTCATCGGATAGGACAACGGAAAATTAGCACGCTGATTGGTGATTGGGTTATAGAAAAAAGCATCTGCCCAGATATAAATCAGATGGCTACTGATGAAACATAAGAAGAAGATAATAGTGGCTGGCTTACCCACTTGTTTACGTGACAATTTACGTTGTTTTTTCCAAATCCATTCTGAAATCGCGAGCTGTAATAAAAAAATCACAGGTACAGCGGCAAACAGGTATTGCCATTCTGCATTAAATGATGTTTTTTCTTTACTCAGTAAGAGTTCCCAGACGACTGGGTTAAGGTGTAAATGCAGCTTCTGATAAGCTTGGCTGTCGAGTAATAGTAATGTTAAGCAAATTGTGGCAAAACAAACACTAATTAAACGTAATAGCTTCCGAGATGGAATAATAAAAGTCAGGGGAAAGAGAATTAATATATAGAGAGCAAAGACTAAAAAGCTAAAATGCCCGATCCACGAAATGATCAGGTAAGCTTGCCCCAAAAAGGTTTCTGGCCATGGTGATTGGGCAATAAAACTCGTACCAATCAACATTGCAAGGATGATATTGAAGAAGGCGAACCAATGTCCCCAGCTTACTAATCGAGAGACTCGCTCTCCATATGAATTATCGCTATCTACCATTTATTTTATCGTTCTAACTCAATTTAGTTTTAAGAATGCATTTAATCATCAATCGATGATAAAAGAGCTTGAGAAAATTTATCTGCAATGAGTTTACGTTGAGATTTTGGTACATTAGAGTTCAGTATGTTAGTGACTATATTACCAGCAATCATTAAGCTCAAATCTGGATTTGCTTCATGCTTTTTCAATACGGCAGCAATTTCTGCCAAGATTTTTTCGATTTTTTGGTCACTGTATTTTGAATTAATAGGCATAACGGCTCTAATTTAGTTCCTAGATTCGGTTAATGGTGTCTTCTATCACTTAAAAATAGACAATAAAGTAAGAATATTTAAGTGATTTGGGGATATAAAGCGGCTTATGATAACCTAGTCTACCTCACAACTGAAACATCAACTGAAACTAATTTATCATGAGCTTAAATATTTCCAACGTTATATTGCATAAATTGACAAAAAATGACCAAGAAGAATTGGTGGTGAATCTACGAGAATCAGCATTACCTAGTGAAGGGGTAAGTGAGCAATTGGTTGCTGAGTTACATCGCACTTTTAATGCAAAGGCTGGTAAAGGCTTCGGAACGTACAAAGAAGAAAGTGAATTTCAATCTTGGATGAAGCAATTGCGCAAAGGGGAGCTTAAATTTTATGATTTCTCCCAACAATCGGCTGAGCGTCTTAAAACGGAATTATCAAAATACCCGTTTGCAGAAGAGGGAGTGCTTATTCTTGCGGAATACCAATCACTTGCGACTGATTACCTTTTTATTGCGTTATTACCTTCAAACCAGAGTTTAAAAGTCGATGAAGCTTTAGATATTACGGGAACTGATTATCTTGATATCAATAAGATGGATATTGCGGTTCGTATCGATCTCTCCCGTTATGAAACGGATCCTGATTCAAACCGTTATTTAACGTATATAAAAGGACGAGTAGGCCGGAAGGTCGCAGATTTCTTTTTAGATTTCCTTCAAGCAGAGGTTGGTTTAGATACGAAAAAACAAAATCAGGTTTTGATGCAAGCTGTCGATGATTATTGTATTGATGCTCAATTGAATAAAGAAGAAACCGTCACATACCGTAAGCAAGTCCATGATTATTGTAACGATCAGTTAAAAAGTGGTGATGAAGTAACAATTAAAGAATTGTCTGGAGAGCTAAGTGGATCTGGGCATCATGACAATTTTCAAGAGTTTACTCAAAAGCAAGGTTATGATTTAGAAGAGAGTTTTCCCGTTGATCGTTCGACAATTCGTAAGTTGGCGAAGTACGTCGGTGCGGGCGGCGGGCTATCAATTAACTTTGATAGCATGCTATTAGGAGAGAGAGTTTTTTACGATCCAGAAACGGATACGTTGACCATCAAAGGTATTCCACCCAATTTGAAAGATCAATTAATCCGTCATTCATAGGACGTATCGCTTTAAAAATTTAAATCCGTTTGCAGGAAATCGGGTTTGAAGATTGACGTAAGCAATGAGATAGTATGATTATTCTATAGAAGAAAATATTTGCCGTATAACCAGTTATACGGCGTTTTAAAAGTTATAAAAATATCATGGAGAGGATGAGAAATGATGAGAGTAGGTTTAGTTGGTTGGCGTGGCATGGTAGGTTCTGTATTAATGCAACGCATGGTGGAAGAAAAGGATTTTGATCTCATCGAACCAGTGTTCTATACCACATCACAAGTTGGTATTCCTGCACCTTTCTTAGGTAAAGATGCGGGTATGTTGCAAGATGCTTTTGATATTGAAAGCTTAAAACAGCTAGATGCAATTATAACTTGTCAGGGAGGCTTTTATACTGAAAAAGTCTACCCAGCATTGCGTCAAGCGGGTTGGAAAGGCTATTGGATTGATGCAGCGTCAACACTTCGTATGAAAGATGATGCAATCATTACTTTGGATCCGGTGAACTTAAAGCAAATTCAACATGGCCTTCATGCTGGTACTAATACTTTTGTTGGCGGAAACTGTACCGTTAGTTTAATGCTTATGGGCCTTGGCGGTTTGTATGAAAAGGGCATGATTGAGTGGATGAGCGCGATGACTTATCAAGCTGCGTCTGGCGCTGGTGCTAAGAATATGCGTGAGTTAATTGCTCAAATGGGTGTGATCAATCAATCCGTAAGCACTGAAATGGCAGATCCAGCTAGTTCAATTCTAGATATTGACCGTAAAGTAGCGGAAGCGATTCGCTCGAGTGCTTTTCCTACCAGTGAGTTTGGCTCTCCTCTAGCGGGCTCCTTAATTCCATGGATTGATGTGAAACGTGAAAATGGTCAAAGTAAAGAAGAGTGGAAAGCGACGGTAGAAACGAACAAGATCCTTGGTTTACAAGGTGAAGGTATCGTTCCTATTGATGGTACTTGTGTGCGTATTGGTGCAATGCGTTGCCATTCACAAGCATTAACTATCAAGCTGAAACAAAATGTACCAATGGATGAAATCGAAGATATTATCGCCACTCACAATGATTGGGTAAAAGTCATTCCAAATGAGCGTGATATTACTGCTCAGGAGCTTTCACCAGCAAAAGTGACGGGTACGCTTTCAGTGCCTGTTGGCCGCCTGCGTAAGATGGAAATGGGCGATACGTTCCTGAATGCCTTTACTGTTGGTGATCAACTATTATGGGGTGCAGCCGAGCCATTGCGTCGTACTTTACGCATTATTTTAGCGGAAAAATAATATTGCGGATTATTTGATCTGACTATTGAACATACCGGCGAAATTGCCGGTATTTTTTTGCCTGTATCAATATGGTTGTACAGGCAAAAATGCTCATCAGCGTATTTCTTCTTCAGGGGAGGGATGCTTCACGGGAACAACCCGTTGATCAGGATCAGCCAGCTCACCACCACAATGTTTGCAGAATAAGGCATCCGTTTCATGGCCGCTTTTTGTACAGTTAGGGCAAAGCACTAGGCTTCGGTGAGCTTTCATTTCTTGATTTAATTCAGCGGTGATAATTCCCGTTGGTACCGCTAAGATTGAGTAACCAAGTAGCATGGTTAATGCTGCAACCGCTTGTCCCAATGGTGTCTGTGGTACGACATCGCCATAACCAACCGTTGTGATGGTTATAATTGCCCAATAGATCCCTCGGGGAATACTGGTGAAGCCATTCTCAGGTCCTTCAATCACGTACATTAATGCACCAAAAATAGTGACAAGAATAGCAACGGCACTAAAGAAAATGAGTATCTTTCTTTGTGACATGGCAAGCGTGCGTACCAATAAATTTGAATCTTGTAAGAAGCGAACTAGTTTCAAAATACGGAAGATACGCATCACACGCAGTAATCGAATAATACCAATGAAGCTTGCTGCGGGGAAAAAGAAAGCTAAATAAGTGGGTAAAATAGCTAATAAATCAATAACACCGTAGAAGCTCTTAGCATAGGCGCTTGGTTTAGGAGAACAATATAGCCTTAATAAATATTCAATTGTGAATAGAGCTGTGAAAATATATTCTAAAACATTGAATTCTTTTTGCCATTCGCTTGCGAATGCAGGTACCGAATCAAGAATAAGAACGACTAAAGAGCTAATTATGGCAACAATCAGTATAATATCAAACCGACGGCCGGCAGGTGTGTGTGCCAAATATAATGACATAGAGTTGATGCTTTAGTGTGTCTTTACTCTCTTTACTCATTGGTTTGAGTGGTCCTTTATTCTTTCCATGATTACTGGTTTAATTTTATGACATTAAACCGGGGAAAAGGCTACCAATGCCATTAGCGATAAATTGAACCCCTAATGCTGCTAATATTAACCCCATAATACGCGTAATGACGTTGATTCCAGTTTGTCCCAAAAAGCGGACAATCAGTGGTGCTGACCGAAACAATAGCCAAGAACAGAAGCAAAATACAATGATCGTGGCTATTATGCCGAGTATTTCAAATAAACTTGGATAACGAGCCCCATAAACTATGGTTGAGCTTATTGCACCAGGACCAGCCATTAAAGGCATAGCTAATGGCACGACCCCTATTTGTTCTCGACTGATATATTCTGTCTGTTCTTGCTTATTCTGTTTATCTTCCCCCAATTTACCACTCATCATAGAAAAAGCGATGCTCATTAAGAGTAAGCCTCCCGCGATCCGGAAAGAATCAAGAGATATACTGAACATATCTAATAAGAATTGCCCGCATAATAAAGAAACTACCAAAATAATCCCAACGGCGATATTGGCTGTGGTTGCCGTTTTATGCTTATCTTCAAGTGACATATGCCCTGTCAGTGAAACAAATATGGGCATGATACCTATAGGGTTCACTGCTGCGACTAGCCCAAGAAAGAATTGAAGGTAAATGGCAAGTTCAATTGAAGCCATAATTAAATCTCAACAGTTAATAATGAAAAGGTTGCAGAGGCTAAAACAAGTTCATAAAAGTGAATTCTTCTTATGTTTATATACTAAAGTGATTTTAGCCACTGCTTAAAATAGAGTTACAGCATCCTTAAAGTGACTTAGGTATAACAGTAGAAGATGGCGTAATGTAAGGCAAATTGAACAGAATTTCGAGGGCTATCTGATATTGAATAATGGATTGATAGTGGTGAGCTCTATGAACATGCTTAGTTTGTAAGTATAACTAAGTTTTTATGATAACTGTTTAAATTTATTGACAATATAAAAATGCCTCTAAAGTAGTACTTGGTTATAAGTTGTGCTTATACTGCATGTAGCACGAAAAACATGAATCATATTTGGTTTTTTATTACGGAAATTTATTTACATTTTTTTGTGTTGTTGATCGGATTTTCTAATGATAAGTAAATATATTTCATAGAGTAAAATTATTTAAATCATTAAAAATCAAATGGTTGATTTTGTCATTTATTGTCATTACCGCTTTAGAGGTAATTAGCATGTGAGAACTGATCTAGGTCAATATTTTTAATATTTGAAGGATTATACTCAGTTTGGAAAGCAATTTACTAAGACAGTTTAAGTGGCTTAAATATTTGATAGCAAGTCGTTCCGAAAGCTCAGCAGTTTTACTAAATAGTTTTAATTTTTAATTTTAGGAGATTCACTATGCCTGTAACTAATTTAGCTGAACTTGATGCGCTAGTCGCGCGCGTTCAAGCGGCACAAAAGGAGTTTGCCACTTACTCTCAAGAACAAGTAGATAAAATTTTCCGTGCAGCATCTCTTGCCGCTAACCAAGCTCGTATTCCTCTCGCGCAACAAGCGGTAGCGGAATCTGGTATGGGTATCATTGAAGATAAAGTTATCAAAATGATCTGCTCCAGCCAGACTGGACACTTCATTAAGCGACATTTTGATTTTCAAAGTTAACTGGGCTTAGATACCCAAGAGCACTGTGCCTTCTTGTCCGATTATAATCAACCTCTATGTATTCAAAGATCGTTTGGCGCATCTCGTCTCGCGTCATGATCGGCTCATACTGGATCGCTTCAACTTTCAATGAATGGAAGAAGCTCTCAACACAAGCATTATCCCAGCAGTTTCCTTTCCTACTCATACTTTGCTTTAGATTATAAGCAGTTATGATGTCTCGATAATCTTTTGAGCAGTACTGACTACCTCGGTCACTATGAACGATAACCTGCTCAGGGAACCCTCGACGGAACAAGGCCATTGATAACGCATCGCAAACCAGAGTTGCCGTCATTCTGGTATCCATAGACCAACCGACTACTTGCCTGGAATAAAGGTCAATGATTACCGCCAAATACAGCCAGCCTTCGCTTGTCGCAACATAGGTGATGTCTCCCGCCCACTTTTGATTCGGAGCCTCTGCCTTAAAATCCTGAGCCAGCAGGTTCGGAGCAACTGGCATTTTATGTTTGCTGTCCGTCGTACACTTAAACTTACGTGCCGCTTTCGGCGTTAAATCCTGCCGCTTCATACTGGCGGCAATGGTTTTAACATTACGGCTATCACCGTTCTCAGCCAGCTCTTTCTGGATGCGCCTTGAGCCATCACGACCTTTGCTATTATCAAAAGCCTCTTTGACCTTCGTATCAAGCTCTTGCCGAGTTACCTCGCGCTGGATGGCCTTGTGGCGATGCTTAATCCAGTAATAAAACCCACTTCGTGAAACACCGAACACCTTAGCCATGCGGGCAACTCTGAAGCACAGCAGGTGTTCGAGCATAAATTCGTAGCAATCTACTTTAGGTTTTTCGCGAAGTAGGTGGCGGCCTTTTTTACTATATCTAGCTCTTCAGCTTGCTCAGCCAATTGTCGTTTGAGTTTGGCAACTTCAGCGGCTAGATCTTTTTCCCGCTGACTGGTGCTGGTGTCGCTCTTAGCTGACTTACGCCAACCATAGATCTGGGATTCGTGTAACGACAGTTGTCTCGCTGCCGCAGCTACTCCCACTTTCTCTGCTAGCTTCAGGGCTTCTGCTTTAAATTCAGGGGAATGGATAATACGTTTTTTCTTGCTTGTCATGGTTCACCTCGTTAGTGATTGTACTCACTTAACTCGGTGTCCAAAACTGCTGGTGCGGATCAAAAACCACTTTGCTTCAGAATTTATTTACAATAAATATAAAGACGAAAAAACCTGTGGTGTTCTAGAAGTTAACGATGAATACGGTACTATGACTATTGCTGAGCCTGTTGGCATTATCTGTGGCATCGTTCCAACAACTAACCCGACGTCAACCGCGATTTTCAAATCTCTTATTTCTTTGAAAACACGAAATGCCATTATTTTCTCACCACATCCACGCGCAAAAAATTCAACTAACGATGCTGCTAAAATCGTGTTAGATGCAGCGGTTGCAGCTGGTGCACCGAAAGATATTATTGGCTGGATTGACCAGCCATCTGTTGAATTATCAAATGCATTAATGAAGCATGAAGGTATAAACCTTATTCTTGCTACTGGTGGTCCAGGTATGGTGAAGGCAGCATACTCTTCAGGTAAACCAGCAATCGGTGTTGGTGCTGGTAATGTTCCCGTTGTTATCGATGAAACGGCTGACGTTAAACGTGCGGTTGCTTCTGTGCTTATGTCAAAAACATTCGATAACGGTGTAGTGTGTGCCTCTGAACAAGCAATTATTGTTATGGACGAAGTTTACGACGAAGTGAAAGAGCGTTTTGCTGCTCACTGTGGTTATGTTTTGTCTAAAACTGAAGCAGATAAAGTTCGTAAGATATTATTAATTAATGGTAATTTGAATGCGGATATCGTAGGGCAACCAGCAACGAAAATTGCAGAAATGGCTGGTGTAACAGTTCCTGCTAATACAAAAATTTTGATTGGTGAAGGTGGCGTAGTTAGTCATGATGATGAATTCGCTCATGAAAAACTGTCTCCTACATTAGGTATGTTCCGTGCATCTTCTTTTGAAAACGCAGTAGAACAAGCGATTACTATGGTTGAAATTGGTGGCATTGGTCACACATCTGGTCTTTATACAAATCAAGATACTAATTCTGACCGTATTCGCTATTTTGGCGATAAGATGAAGACGGCTCGTATTTTGATTAATATTCCAACTACTCATGGTGGTATTGGTGATTTGTATAATTTCAATATTGCACCGTCATTGACGTTAGGCTGTGGATCTTGGGGTGGTAACTCGATCTCAGAAAACGTCGGTCCTAAGCACCTTATTAATAAGAAAACGGTAGCTAAGCGAGCAGAGAATATGTTATGGCATAAACTTCCAGAATCTATTTATTTCCGTCGTGGTAGCCTTCCAATCGCGTTGACTGATTTGGCTGATAAAAAACGTGCATTTTTAGTTACAGACCGTTTCTTATTTAATAACGGTTACGCTGATGAGGTTGTCAATCTTCTAAAAGCACAAGGCATTGAAGTGTATACTTTCTATGATGTAGAGGCGGATCCAACGCTTTCTGTTGTAGAAAAAGGTGCAGCGGCAATGAATAGTTTCCAACCTGATGTTATCTTGGCATTAGGTGGTGGTTCACCAATGGATGCAGCGAAAATCATGTGGGTGATGTACGAGCACCCAGAAACTGATTTCCAAGAGCTTGCAATGCGCTTTATGGATATTCGTAAGCGTATCTACAAATTCCCTAAAATGGGTGAAAAAGCAAGTCTAGTTTGTATCACAACGACGTCTGGTACGGGTTCTGAAGTGACGCCATTTGCGGTTGTTACTGATGATAAAACAGGTGCAAAATACCCGTTGGCAGATTATGAACTTACACCGGACATGGCAATTGTTGATGCTAATTTAGTGATGAATATGCCTAAGTCATTAACTGCTTTTGGTGGTTACGATGCAATTACCCACGCATTAGAGGCGTATGTTTCTGTTCTTGCGAATGAGTTCTCTGATGGGCATGCACTTCAAGCACTTAAGATGCTTAAAGAGTATTTACCATCAAGCTACAAAAATGGCGCTAATGACCCCATTGCTCGAGAAAAAGTGCATAGTGCTGCAACGATTGCAGGTATGTCGTTTGCAAACGCATTCCTTGGCGTATGTCATTCTATTGCACACAAAATTGGTGCTGAGTTCCACATTCCTCACGGTCTTGCAAACGCACTGATGATTTCTAATGTTATTCGCTTCAATGCGAACGATAACCCAACTAAGCAAGCGGCATTTTCTCAATACGATCGCCCTAAATCACGCAGTCGTTATGCTGAAATCGCTGACCACTTAGGTTTAACCCAGGCTGGTGACCGTACAGCGCAAAAAATTGAGCGTTTATTAACTTGGTTGGATGATGTTAAGAAAGAACTTGATATTCCAATGTCAATTCAAGAGGCCGGTGTACCAGAGGCCGATTTCTTAGCAAAATTAGACGAACTAGCAGTAGACGCGTTTGATGATCAATGTACAGGTGCTAACCCTCGTTATCCGTTAATCACTGAGCTCAAAGATGTATTACTAGCAGCATATTATGGCAAGGCGTACATTGAAGGTGAAACGTTTGAAGGCACAACGGTTATTAAGAAAACTGAGCAGCCAGCACCGAAGAAAGCTGCTAAGAAAAAATAAGCTATAGAGGTTAAGTGCTATGAATGAGGAATCGTTTATAGTCACTTTGTTATAAAATATTGTTATGAAGAAAAAGCCCCATCATGGGGCTTTTTTTATATTCACTGCCGATCCTAAATTAAGGTATGGATACAGCTTAGCTTAATAACAATCTAAAACGCGACCATTAAAATAATCATTTTCGACAATATATTCAGCATTTCGGATTAACTCATCATGATTATGCGCCCAGTTATTAGGCTGGCTGTTATGTCTGAAAGTGCTTGGCAAAATGCCACCTACTCGAATATTAAATGGCATTAATTCTTTTGCCCAACTCTGAGTAAATTCAGAAATGAGTGAAGAAGAATGGTGTGGGTCGATTTGTTCTTGACCAGATAGGTTGACAATGACTCCTTTCTTTTCATTATTAAGCATTTGTTTGGCCGCAAGCTTACTAAAGCAGAGCATGGTTGTGGCGATATTAGAAACTTGACCGCTGTATTGCTCTAGGTTGCTATCACCCATTAAAGATGGTGACGGTAGGCTAGGGTATAGGTTAATTAGGACATCAATCCCTTTGTCAAAGTGATGATTAATAGAAGAGAACAAAGGTTGTACACTTTCAAAACTATGGTCATCGAGTAAATATTGAAATACTTTAGATGAATATTGTTGGCACTGGTGAATTGTGCGATTCAAAGTTATTTCATTATTATCGACTAAAATGACATAAGCATTAAGAGACAGAAAGTGCTGAGCTAAATTTTGACCTAAATGAGAGCCTGCTGACGTAATGACAACAACTGAATTTTGTATGTTCATAAAACACCCCATTGGTTTCAAATTTATAAAAAGCACGACTACAGTTTCAGTCCTGACTCAATGGAAGTTAAGTACTCACATTCCTAACACGTAAAACTATAGATAGTAATCATGGTAGTAAAAGCTGTAAAAAACCTGTGAATAACATCATGTATATGAAATGAAACAATGCAACTTATTAATAATTCAGAGGTTAGTAATTGAATGTCTGTGAATATATTTTTAATAGTGTGCTGTGGGTCTTTTTTTGAAATTTTGAAGTGGTATTACTAATTGGGCGTTTGGGGATAAATAATAAAAAGTCAGCGGTTCTTGCCTGCTGACTTTCTTAAAGTATTAAGTTTTTAACATATGAAAATGTTAATTACTTGATTAGGTTCTCTTCAACGAAAGACCAGTTAACTAAAGCCCAGAAGCCATTCATGTAGTCTGGGCGTACATTACGGTAATCGATGTAGTAAGCGTGTTCCCAAAGATCAACTGTTAGCAGAGGAGTGATACCTTCATCAGTTAAAGGCGTCGCTGCATTTGATGTATTTACTATCTCAAGTGTACCGTCAGTTTTTTTAACAAGCCAAGTCCAAGAAGAACCGAAGTTGTTGATTGCTGAATCAGTGAATTTCGCTTTGAATTCGTCAAAAGAACCAAATTGTTGTTTGATTGCTTCTGCTACGGCACCTGTTGGTTCACCGCCAGCGTTTGGTGCAAGGCAATGCCAGTAGAACGTGTGGTTCCAGATTTGTGCTGCGTTGTTAAAGATACCACCTGTTGAAGTTTTAACGATCTCTTCTAGAGATTTTCCTTCAAACTCAGTACCTGGAATTAAACCATTTAGCTTAACTACGTAAGTGTTGTGGTGTTTACCGTGGTGATAATCTAGCGTTTCGGCTGAAATGTGCGGTTCTAGCGCGTCTTTTTCAAAAGGTAATGCTGGTAATTCAAATGCCATTGCTCAAATCTCCATGTGTTAGAAAGGGAATTGCGTGTTCTAGTGTAGAACGATTTCCAATTATTTTTAATAATACTAACTAATGATGTCACAGGGTGACATAGCATCAGCTTGAGCCATTGAAAGACTAGGGTTAGTTTAGCAAGTTTTTACTTTATTTAAAGCATTGATGCCTAAAAAAGATTTTGTGCAGCCTTAGCATACACTGATATATGCCAATTTCTGGCATAATATGAGCATTAAGGTTAAGTTTAGAATACCCTTACAAATAATGCCTTTTTATTATCGGTAAGATACAAGTAGAATAAGCGAAACAAATAAGAGTGATGTCTAGAGAGGACGCAATGGAAACTATCGACAAAATTAAACAACAAATTTCTGAAAATACCATTCTTCTATACATGAAGGGTTCACCAAAACTGCCAAGTTGTGGTTTCTCTTCTCAAGCGTCACAAGCGTTGATGTCTTGTGGTGAGAAATTTGCGTATGTAGATATTCTACAAAATCCTGACATCCGCGCAGAGCTTCCAATTTATGCGCAGTGGCCAACTTTTCCACAACTATGGGTTGAAGGTGAATTAGTTGGTGGCTGTGACATTATTATTGAAATGTTTCAAAAAGGTGAGCTTCAAACGTTAGTGAAAGAAGCAGCAGCGCGTGCACCAGCAAGTGAAGAATAACTAACGACTGTGATATGGCGGTTGTATTTTGAACATTGAAAGGGCCTTTATGGCTCTTTTTTGTTTATACACTGAGGTAAAATCATATTAACTCACCAAAGTTATGCTAGGGGGAAATAATGAGAACCAAGCTTTATTATATTCATGATCCGATGTGCAGTTGGTGTTGGGGCTATAAACCTACCTGGGAAAAGTTGACATCAGAATTACCTAATGGGATTCAAGTTGAATATCTTATGGGGGGCTTAGCACCTGATAACGCTGAGCCGATGCCATCTGATATGAAAGTCATGCTAGAGCAAACTTGGCGAAGAATTGAAGCACAATTAGGGACTTCGTTTAATTATGATTTTTGGCAACTCTGCCAGCCAGTGAGAACGACCTATCCTGCTTGTCGCGCAGTGATTGCTGCTGAGTTACAAGGGCAAGGAGAGGCGATTATAGATGCCATTCAACACGCTTACTATTTAAGGGCGATGGAGCCTCACCTAATAAAGACACATGTTTTTCTCGCGAAAGAATTAGGTTTAAATATGGAGCAATATGAAAGGGATTTACAAAGTGATGGTGTAGAAAATGAGTTTGCTCGACAATTGTCATTTTGCCAACAGTTAAGGGTTAGATCGTTTCCGAGTTTAATCTTGAGTATTAATGATAAGTTTTACTCGATTGAAGTGTCCTATACTTCCGCTGAAAAAACATTGAAAGATATTGAACATTATTTACAAAAGGTTTGATGGGGCTTAAAACAGGTTTCCTTCGTCTAAATTATTATTGGTTTACCTTAAATAAAAACCGCGCTTATATTGAGCGCGGTTTTTGTTTTAAGTACTTGGACTTGTCATCTATAGAACCATTGCGGCAATCCAACCGAATGCAATTAATGGCAAGTTATAGTGTAAGAATGTTGGAATAACGGAATCTTTTATATGGTCGTGTTGACCATCGGCATTCAAACCAGAGGTTGGCCCTAGAGTTGAATCGGATGCTGGAGAACCTGCATCACCTAACGCGGCCGCAGTACCAACAAGTGCAATGGTAGCCGCTGGCGAGAAGCCAAAAGATATCGCAAGAGGCACATAGATGGTTGCGATGATTGGAATCGTTGAGAAAGACGAACCAATACCCATTGTGATCAATAGACCAACGATTAGCATCATTAGAGCGGCTAAAGCTTGGTGACCACTCATGCTAGTTTGTAAGAAAGTCACTAACGTTTCTACACCACCGGTTGCTTTCATGACACTTGCAAAACCATTGGCAGAAATCATAATGAAGCCAATCATCGCCATCATTTGAACGCCACGAGTGAAGCTATCTTGGCTAGTTTGGAATGGCTTACCGAATGATAAAATAATGAAACCGAC
This sequence comes from Vibrio casei, assembly GCF_002218025.2. Classification (NCBI taxonomy): domain Bacteria; kingdom Pseudomonadati; phylum Pseudomonadota; class Gammaproteobacteria; order Vibrionales; family Vibrionaceae; genus Vibrio; species Vibrio casei. The sequence continues at coordinate 1,009,941 of NZ_AP018680.1, forward strand.
TAATGCGCCTACAATCATTGAACCGGAATATAGTTGGGCTGATAAAGTAGCAATGATACTGACGATTGCGACAATCACCGCTTTTTTATCAATGCCTTTTTGTTTAACTTCTGTGGCTTCGTTATGTTTTTCAGTATAAGTACGCGGCTTACGGTAACTAATGAAAACACTCACCAATAAACCAAATATCATTCCACAAGCTGGAATAACCATCGCTGCAGGGATTTGAGCGGCAGTCGCACTTGTCAATCCATTGTTTTGTAGCGCTGGTAATAAGATGTCATTTAAGAAGATGCCACCAAAACCGATTGGCATTGTCATGTATGGGGTAACTAAGCCAAAAGTTAAGATACACGCAACCATACGACGGTCGATGTTCATTTTATTGAAAGCCGATAGGAGTGGCGGAACAATAATTGGAATGAAGGCAATATGAACAGGGATAACGTTTTGAGAGAAAATTGCCATGATGAATAGCGCGCCGAAGATGGCGTATTTCACCATACTTGACGCTTTTTCATTTTTTTTACCATGAACGCGTTTAATCACCGCATTAGACAAAATATCAGTAATACCCGTTTGAGATAATGCAACCGCAAAAGCGCCCAATAGAGCATAACTTAAAGCGATTTCTGCACCGTCACCTAAACCGGATTGAAAGGCTGAGATGGTTTGATCAAGTGACATGTTGGCGATCAAGCCCCCGGTAATGGCACTCAAGGTTAGAGCTATCACGACATTGACTCGGAAAACCGATAGCGCGAGCATTAAGCAAACTGAGATAACGACAGGATTCATTGTAATTCTCTTTGTATAAATTAATGTTGTATATAAATGTGTTACCAATCTGAGTTGGTATTATTGTTCTTCTTCGGTTGTGTCTACCAATGGCCAACCACCAAGAGCTTTCCATTTGTTAACGATGTTGCAAAAGAGTTTGGCGGTAATCTGGGTATCATATAAAGCAGAATGCGCGGCTTGATTGTCAAATTCAAAACCGGCGGCGCGGCAAGCTTTCGCGAGTACAGTTTGACCGTAGGCTAGGCCACTCAATGCTGCTGTATCGAATGTGGCAAAAGGGTGAAAAGGAATTCGTTTTAACTTACTACGTTCAGCCGCTGCTATAACAAAACTTAAATCAAAGTTTGCGTTATGAGCAACCATGATAGCTCGGCTACAATCGTTCGCTTTTTGTTCTTTACGGACGAGCTTGAAAATTTCTTTTAACGCTTCAGCTTCGGTAACCGCGCCACGCAAAGGACTGTAGGGGTCACGAATACCTGTGAATTCGAGCGCTTCTTTTTCAAGGTTCGCCCCATCAAAAGGCTCAACATTAAATTGAATAGTACTGACAGGGTACAGTTCACCATTCTCATCCATGGCTAAAGTAACCGCACAAATTTCAAGCAATGCATCAGTTTTAGCATTGAATCCTGCAGTTTCAACATCGATAACTACGGGAAAATAGCCTCGAAATCGACTTTTTAGTGTCAAAGCATCATTTTTGTCAGTCATTGGGTTTATGATCCGTGAATTATGGACGCATTATTACAGATTAGAAATTGAACTTCACCCTTTAATCTTGATAAAGCCATGGGTATTGTGCTTTTTATAAGCTGCTAAGTTGGAAGTTAACGAATAATGAGCAGATAACAAAAAGAGCCTAAAAAGGCTCTTACAAAATAGACGAGTTAACTCGACTCAGTTTTTGGGTGAATGTTATTTTGGGCTAGCCTTCTAAGCCTTCAGACATTTGGCTACGTTGAATTAACTCAATCATGTAACCATCTGGATCTTTAACGAAAGCAATATGGGTACTGCCGCCTTTTACAGGGCCGGCTTCACGGGTAACGGTTCCACCTGCCGCTTTAATGTCATCACATGCTGAATAGATGTCATCAAACCCGATTGCAATATGGCCATAACCTGTACCAAGATCGTATTCGGATTTTTCCCAGTTATAAGTTAGCTCAATGACAGCACCTTCAGACTCATCACCGTAGCCAACAAAAGCTAGGGTATATTCGTATTCTTTATTCTCGTTCTTACGCAGCAATTGCATACCAAGTACTTTAGTATAGAACTCGATTGAACGATCTAAGTCGCCAACACGAACCATGGTATGTAAAATTCTTCCGTTCGACATTGTGTGCTCCTTGTTATTTTAAATTTAAGAATTAACGCTAAATAAGCGTTTATTCTTCAGGATAAATTTTTTCTTTAAACTCACATAAATCTTCAATAATACAACTACCACAACGAGGTTTTCTCGCGATACAGGTATAACGGCCATGCAAAATCAGCCAATGATGCACATCCAGCTTGAACTCACTAGGAATGACTTTAAGGAGTTTGGCTTCGACATCATCAACGGTTTTTCCCATGGCTAATTTAGTCCGATTAGAGACTCGATAGATGTGCGTATCTACGGCAATGGTAGGCCAACCAAAAGCGGTATTGAGAACAACGTTTGCGGTTTTTCTTCCTACCCCTGGTAATGCCTCAAGTGCCGCTCTGTTTTCAGGCACTTCGCTGTTATGTAATTCAATCAGCATTTTGCAGGTTTTAATCGTATTTTCAGCTTTTGAATTAAACAATCCAATCGTTTTAATGTATTGTTTAAGGCCATCGACACCAAGCGCTAAAATACTCTCTGGGGTGTTAGCGATAGGGTAGAGTTTATCAGTGGCTTTGTTTACGCTCACATCGGTGGCTTGAGCTGAAAGCAATACCGCGATCAGTAATTCAAATGGGCTTGACCAATTTAGTTCAGTTTGAGGTTTCGGGTTATTTTCTCTTAGTCGCTCAAGTATAAGACGACGTTTATCGTTATTCATAAAGTTGAATTATCCTACTTTGGTCACTCGAGCTCGTTCAATCGTTGGCTTATTTTCATTAGGTTGACGTTTTATGATTTGGTTATCAATCACTTGTTTTAATGCAATTAAAAAACCCACACCAATAAAAGCACCCGGCGGAAGCAGGGCTAATAAGAAGCTGCTGTCGAGATGAAACACTTCGACACGAAGTATCGATGCCCAATCACCTAATAAAAGCGCAGCGCCATCAAATAAGGTGCCTTGCCCGATCAATTCACGTAATGCGCCAAGTAAAGTCAGAACGGCAAGCATCCCCAGACCCATCCAGAATCCATCTAAAGCGGCTTTTGCTACTGAATTTTTAGATGCGTAAGCTTCGGCTCGCCCAATAATTACACAGTTGGTGACGATGAGAGGAATGAAAATACCTAACGATAAATACAAGCCGTAAGCGTAAGCGCTCATCAATAATTGTACACAAGTCACGACTGAAGCGATAATCATGACGAAGATAGGGATGCGTACTTCTTTCGGCACATAATGCCGAACAAGAGAAACGATGGTGTTGGTACAGATAAGGACTAACATAGTTGCCAGCCCAAGGCCGAGTGCGTTGGTAATGGTTGAGGAAACGGCGAGCAATGGACATAAGCCTAGTAATTGAACTAGGGCTGGGTTGTTATCCCACATGCCATTTTTCATTAACTCTTTACTTTCAGCCATTGTGATATTTGAATTTTGTTTTGTTGGCTCAATGTTTTCAGAATCGATTGGTGTCTCTATCACCGCGCTATTATCAGACATTTTATTTCTCACAATTCAATGGTTGACTAAGGATACGGTCTTTATTCTGTTTAAAGTAAAGTACCGTATTTTTAACGGCTTTGACAACGGCTCTAGGGGTTATTGTGGCCCCAGTAAACTGGTCGAATTGGCCACCATCTTTACGAACTGCCCATTCAGATTGATTATCGTCAGTAACAGTTCTTTGGTCGAAACTAAAAATCCATTTGCCTTTACGCGTCTCGATTTTATCACCAAGACCCGGGGTTTCATTGTGAGCGAGAACACGGGTACTGGTTATAACACCATTCATGTCTAAACCAACAATGATTTTGATTGCGCCATTATATCCATCAGGGGCGTAGGTTTCTATTGCGATAGCCGTCGGTTTCCCTTCTTTTGTTGCAAGGTAAGCTGGCATTCGCTCTTTGGTTACTGTGGTTTGAGAAGGTAATAACATACAAGAAGCATAAAGCTGATTGTCATGCATACTTTTAGGGATCACTTGATTTAATGTTTTTTGTAAATCGAGCTGTTGCTGCTCGGTAATTGTGTCGTGAGTCACCCAGTTAGTGATGGCCACTAAGGCAGTAGAGGCCACGGCAAATGCTGCCAAAATCCCACCGTTTTTTTTCATCGCATTAAGCATGGAGTATTTACCTTAAATGGCCATAAGTACGTGGTTTGGTGTAGTAGTCAATTAAGGGAACCGACATATTTGCCAGTAATATTGCAAAGGCTACTCCATCTGGGAAGCCACCCCAGCTGCGGATTAGAAATACAATCACACCAATAAATGCCCCATAAATTAAGCGACCTTTAGTCGTTGTTGATGCGGTTACGGGGTCGGTTGCAATAAAAAATGCACCAAGCATAGTGGCACCTGAAAGCAAATGTAGTATTGGTGAGGCGGTGGTACCAGGAGAGAATAGGGTTGTTAAGGTGCTAATCACAAGCAAGCTAACTAACATAGCTAATGGAATTTGCCATTGCACTATCCGCAGTTTGAGCAAGACGATACCCCCAAGTAGATAAGCGATATTAACCCATTGCCAACCTACACCAGCTAACCCTGTGAAAGTTGGTTGCTGCATGATCTCACTAGCGGTATGGCCTGCACGAATAGAAGTTTTAAACGCATCAAGAGGTGTGGCCATTGTGATGCCATCAATTCCAGCGCGTATTTGTTGTAATGATAATCCATCGGAATTAAAGCCCGTTAAGAACAGTTTCACTGAATCATCAAAGTGAAGGTGAATACCCGTTAATACTTCTGGTGTTACCCAACTTGTCATTTGCACCGGAAAAGAAATAAGCAATACCACGTAAGCGACCATGGCAGGATTAAATAAATTTTGCCCTAATCCACCATAGAGATGTTTTCCGATTACGATCGCGAAGAATAAACCGATTGCGATAATCCACCAAGGTGAAAGAGGTGGAATGGATACGGCTAATAACATACCAGTGACGAGTGCACTGTTATCTTTCAATGCAAGTAAAGGCGGTTTTTTACGAATCAGCATAATGATCGCTTCAAAACCCCATGCGAGTAAAATGGCAAAAACCAGTTGAATCAGTACACCGTAGCCAAAGAAGTAACTTTGTACAGCAATACCTGGTAGTAAGCAGATTGCCACCCACATCATGATGTTGGAAGTGCTGCGTTTTACTCGAACATGTGGAGAACTGGAAATAAAGAAAGACACTATTTTTTCTCCTGAGAGCTTTTATCAATAAAGACAGGAATGTCTAATAAATCGACGGTGATATGGTTTTTAGAGGTTGTGCCACGACTGTCTTTATGATCGTTATCTGTGTTTGCCGGAATATCAGGTGTTGTTTTATTTTCATTAAGTTCCGCTTGAGCAGCCTTACGTGCTTTTGCTCGTGCAATGGCGGCGGCGACAGCGGCTTTTTTCGGATCGCGGCTAGCGGGGTTGTCATCAGTGTTAGCGATATTTTCGCTAAGCTCCGCTGTCTGAGGCTCAGTCATTGTTTGCTCTGGCGCTTCAGTTGGCGACACTTGAGCCGCCTTACGTACTTTTGCTCTCGCGATGGCCGCCGCGACGGCAGCATTTTTAGGGGGGGCGACTTCTTCTTTATATGATACCGTTGTGGCAGAGTGTTGTTCTTGTGTTTTTTTCTCACGAGTAAGGCGTTTGCGTTCTTCACGTAATTTGCTCATTTCTGAGTTATCTGGTTCGGCGTTTCCAGCTTTTGCTGCTTCAGCTTGTTTCGCTTTAGCGCGCGCAATCGCAGCCGCGATCGCAGGTTTTTGGGTCTGCTGTGACGTATTACCTGATTCTTTTTGTGCTTTTACTCTTGCAATAGCCGCAGAAATTGCGTCGCTGCCCCCTTCAGTTTGTGTCATTTCAGAACGACGCTTCTCTGCTGCTTTTTTGAAGCGATTTTCACGTTCTTCTTTATCACGCTCTAAACGTCGTTGCCTTTCTTCAAACCGCTGCTTGGCTCGTTCAGCTTCTTTGGATTCTTGGTTACGAGTCCAAATTTCGGACTTGGCTTCACGATAATATTGCACCAAAGGGATATCGCTGGGGCAAACATATGCACAAGCGCCGCATTCGATACAATCGGATAAATGGTATTCTTCACATTTCTCGTAATCTTGTGCTTTTGCATACCACTGTAGTTGTTGCGGTAATAATGACGCAGGGCAAGCTTCGGCACAGGCAGTACAACGTATACAAGGCATTTCGGGTGCAGCAGGGGCTAATTCTTTGCGTTTTGGCGCTAAAATACAGTTGGTTATTTTGGTAATGGGGACATCTGCATGAGGGAGCGTGAAGCCCATTAATGATCCACCGATGATCAAACGAGGTTGTTTTTCCTCTGCTTGATAGCCGAACTGTTTTAATAAGGCTGAAATTGGTGTGCCTAAGCGTGCAAATATATTCCCTTTTTTCTTAAAAGAGTCACCGGTTAGGGTTACAACACGTTCAATTAATGGCTCACCATCAATAATGGCGCGTTTAATCGCAAATGCGGTTCCGACATTTTGCATTAATACTCCAATCGATGCGGAGTGTTCTTTGCTTGGTACTTCACGGCCAGTTAACACTTTGATTAACTGTTTGGAACCACCTGAAGGGTATTTTGTTGGAATGACGCGAATGATTAAGTCAGTAATGTCTTGCGCTGCGATTTCAAGTGCGGCAATCGCTTGTTTTTTATTGTCTTCAATACCGATGATAGTGACATCTGGTTTTAAAATGTGTTGAATAACTTGGATGCCTTGGATTACTTCATCTGCATAATCTTGCATTAAGCGATCATCGGCAGTGATATAGGGTTCACATTCAGCCGCGTTGATAATTAAAATTTTGGTTTTGGCTAAACCCGTATGCAGTTTTCGAGCGGTAGGGAAACCAGCTCCGCCCATACCTGAAATACCGGATTGGCGGATTTTTTCGATAAGAATTTCAGGATCTTTATCTTGATAGCGTGGTAAGGCGTTTTTTTCATGCCATGTATCTTCACCATCAGGTTCAATGATAATGCAAAGATCGGACAAACCTGAAGGATGTGCAATGGTACGTTTTTCGATAGCGATCACCGTGCCAGAGCTCGGCGCATGAACGGGGACCATAAAAGCAAGGTTAGCTTGGGTGAGCTGCTGGCCTTTTAAAACTTTATCACCGACATTAATACAAATATCACCTGGGCGGCCAATATGTTGCTTTAAAGGTAAAACAAATTCTTCTGGTAAAAGTGGGTGAACAATGGGGTTGGCAGACGATTGAATTTTATTTTCAGGCGGATGAATGCCTCCGGGAAAGTCCCAGATTCTACCTTGACGAATTTGTTCAATTAAAGACGACATTTTATTTCCTTCAACTCACGCTTTCTTTTTTCGGTTTAGACGATTTTTGAGGCTCAAGATCGGTAACAATAGGTATGGAGTCGAGTTTCCATTTCCAAGTTTCTGGCGTGGTTTCAATCGGTATCATTTCAATACAGTCCGTAGGGCAAGGTGCGACACATAAATCACAACCAGTGCATTCACTTTTTATTACGGTATGTAATGCTTTGGTTCCCCCCACAATGGCATCCACAGGGCAAGCTTGAATGCATTTTGTACAGCCGATACACATATCTTCATGAATAAAGGCAACGGTTTTTACGGCTTCTTGGATATCGTCATCAGCGGTAGGGACATCAACCCCCATAAGATCAGCAAGCTTTTCAATACCAGCTTGGCCACCAGGAGGACATTTCGTAATATCATCTCCATTCGCAATGGCTTCAGCATAAGGGCGACAACCAGGGTAACCACATTGACCACATTGGGTTTGCGGTAGGATATCATCTATTTGATCAACAATAGGATCGGCTTCGACTTTAAATCGAATGGAAGCAAAGCCTAATATTACGCCAAAAATAGCGGCTAAAGCAGCGATGGCTACTATTGCAATAATGATGGTATTCATGGGTTATTTCACCAAGCCTGTAAAGCCCATAAATGCAAGAGACATAAGGCCTGCGGTAATCATTGCAATGGATGCGCCTTTAAAAGGAGCTGGGACATCGGCTGCTGCAATACGCTCGCGCATAGAAGCAAATAGAATTAAAACTAAAGAAAAGCCCACTGCGGCTCCAAATCCATAAACAATTGATTCAATGAAATTATGGTTTTCGTTAATGTTAAGCAGTGCAACCCCTAAAACCGCGCAGTTAGTGGTAATTAAAGGTAAAAATATGCCAAGCAAGCGGTAAAGTGTTGGGCTGGTTTTATGGACCACCATTTCAGTGAATTGAACAACAAAAGCAATCACAAGAATAAAACTCATGGTTTGTAGGTATTCAATACCAAGCGGTCGCAAGATATAAGTTTGCACCAAATACGAACAGACAGATGCTAAAGTCAGAACAAACGTTGTTGCTAACCCCATACCTATAGCGGTTTCAAGTTTTTTAGATACCCCCATAAAAGGGCAGAGGCCGAGGAATTTAACTAGGACAAAGTTGTTGACCAAGACGGTACCAACAAGCAACAGGAGATAATCTGTCATATCGTCTCATTTGAGTTAATGGTGATCCCAACATTATCGTCATTTGTGACGTTAATAACAACCTACAGGAATTAGGTATTTAGCTGGATTAATGATTTAAAGCGTGATTGGCGGTAATTTGAACAAAAAAGCCACAATAAAAATAAAAAGCCGCATCAAATTATGCGGCTTTAACAATTTGGCTCCCTGTGCTGGACTTGAACCAGCGACATACGGATTAACAGTCCGCCGTTCTACCAACTGAACTAACAGGGAATAATTTATGGCGGAGATTTTATCTAGGCAAAAACGCGCTGTCAACGAACAAGCAAAATAAAAAAGACTTTTTTAGAAGATTTTTTTCTTTACTTTTGTGTAAGTAAGACCAGATAAGGCGGTGGCACACTTATCCACTAAATTTGTGGATAAGTGTGTTGATGAAACCTGAGCAACCGTATGTGTGAAAAAGTAAAATTAAAAATAGTTATTCAAGTTTACTTTAATAGTCTGATTTTAAATTGATTTATTAATTTGTTGATAAATATCACTATGTGAATAAAAAAAGAAAATGTTACAGAAATGATAATAAAAGGTCACTTTTGGGGAAAAGCCGTGGATTATTTTGAATCGAAAAGGTAAATCATAGTCTTCGCGGGAAGAAGATATTATCAAAATAGTCTTCATCAAACTAGAGTAAAGAATTCTTTTTTATCGGATAATTTGGTTGAATATCCTAGTGTTGCTTTAAGGACGACTAAAATGAAATATTCACAATCTTTCATGCATTAGATAAAGTGTGCAAACGATATAGGTGACGAGGTCAACATGAGTAAGCTTTATCAATTAGAATCAGATTATCAGCCCGCAGGTGATCAGCCAAAGGCGATTCAACAACTCAGTGATGGATTAGATTCAGGTCTTGCACATCAAACACTTTTAGGGGTAACTGGTTCCGGTAAAACATTTACGCTGGCTAATGTGATAGCTCAAGCGCAAAGACCAACTATTTTACTTGCTCCGAATAAAACCTTAGCGGCTCAATTGTATGGAGAGATGAAAGCATTCTTTCCACATAATGCCGTCGAATATTTTGTGTCTTATTACGATTATTATCAACCTGAAGCTTACGTGCCCACCACAGATACCTTTATTGAAAAAGATTCTTCCGTTAATGCCCATATAGAACAAATGCGACTGTCTGCAACCAAATCTCTTATTGAAAGAAAAGATGCCATTATTGTGGCCTCGGTTTCTGCTATCTATGGTTTGGGCGACCCTGATTCTTATCTTAAAATGATGCTGCATATTCGCCGTGGCGATATTCTTGTACAGCGCGACATCATTCGGCGCTTAGCGGAACTTCAATATAGCCGTAATGATATGGTGTTTGAACGGGGTAACTTTCGTGTACGTGGTGAAGTCATTGATGTCTTTCCTGCTGATTCTGAACATGATGCCATTCGGCTTGAAATGTTTGATGAAGAAGTTGAATGTATTAGCATTTTTGACCCGTTAACAGGGGCAATTAAGCAGAGAGATATTGCCCGGGCAACCATTTATCCTAAAACTCACTATGTCACGCCAAGAGAAAAAATCTTAGAGGCCATTGAGGAAATAAAAATTGAGTTAGTTGATCGCCAAAAACATTTAAGAGATAACAATAAACTGCTTGAAGATCAACGTATTACTCAGAGAACTCAATTTGATATTGAAATGATGAACGAAATTGGTTTCTGCTCTGGCATCGAAAACTACTCACGTTATCTTAGTGGTCGAAAAGAAGGCGAGCCACCTCCTACGTTATTTGATTACTTACCAAGAGATGGTTTACTGATCATTGATGAATCTCACGTGACTGTCCCGCAAATTGGTGCGATGTATAAAGGCGACCGTTCACGTAAAGAAACCTTGGTTGAATTTGGGTTTCGTTTACCTTCGGCATTGGATAATCGACCATTACGCTTTGAAGAATTTGAAGCGCTTGCGCCTCAAACTATCTATGTGTCCGCGACGCCAAGTGTTTATGAGCTTGAAAAATCGGGTGGGGATGTTGCAGAGCAGGTTGTTCGACCGACTGGCTTGCTTGATCCTGAGATCGAGGTTCGGCCTGTTGCGACTCAAGTTGATGATTTACTTTCTGAAATCCATAAGCGTGTGGCGGTAAACGAGCGTGTTCTTGTTACGACATTGACTAAGCGGATGGCTGAGGATTTAACAGAATATTTAACCGAACATGATGTAAAAGTACGTTACCTGCATTCTGATATTGATACGGTTGAACGTGTGGAAATTATTCGAGATCTCCGGTTAGGCGAATTTGATGTTCTCGTGGGTATAAACTTGTTGCGTGAAGGTTTGGATATGCCAGAAGTGTCTTTAGTGGCTATTTTAGACGCCGATAAAGAAGGTTTTTTACGTTCAGAACGCTCTCTTATTCAAACGATTGGGCGAGCGGCTCGAAACTTGAAAGGCAAAGCCATTTTATATGGAGATTCGATTACTAAATCAATGAAAAAAGCGATTGATGAAACCGAACGCCGCCGAGCGAAGCAACATGCCTATAATGAATCCTTAGGTACGACACCTCAAGCTTTAAAGAAAAGCATTCAAGATATTATGGAATTGGGGCATGTGGGGACTCGCAAAGGCAAGAAAGCAAGCAATGTTATTTCTTTATCGAAAGTGGCAGAGCAAGCTGCAAATTATCAAGCGTTATCACCCCAAGAGTTAGACAAACAGATTGCTAAACTTGAAAATGAAATGTATCAACATGCGCAAAATTTAGAATTTGAGCAAGCGGCGAAGAAGCGAGATGACATAGAACAACTGAGGGAGCAATTTATAGTTAATAGTTAGTTGGTCGATAAATATTGGCGCTTATTCGGCGACGCCTCACAGCAATGAGACGTCGCTTTTTATTGTGATGATTATGATTATGGTTATGATGATTGTGGGTAAACTCATCAATGAGTAAAGTTATGCCCATTTTACAATGACGAATAAGGCTTGGTTCATTGTAAGATGATTTTTTCAATTTCTTGTTGGAGTTTTTTACGATCATGTCGCCATTCATGATTAGGAGAAGCAAGATTGACTTCAATACATTGATAACCTGATTCGATGGCTTGAGTACAGTTTTCACCGAGCAAAATATCGACAGGCCTACCGTTGCAGGCGCGTTGGCACCATTTCAACTTTTCTTCTAGATTCATCATGCCCGCAGGGCCAAATTCTTTATCAAGGTTTTCCACAAACACCACTTTGGCTCGAGTGTTTTTTGCAATGGCTTTCCCTATTTCAGGCAGTAATAATGGCGGCATAATACTGGTTAAAAAGCTTCCTGGACCTAAAATAATGCAATCGGCTTCTAAAATAGCTTGAATGCCTTCTTCTGTAGCGGGTACTTCTGGCTCAACGTACAAACGCTGTAATGGCTCTGACATGTCATCCACATTGGTTTCACCTCGGACCCATTTACCTGTTTTTGATAGCGCAGTGAGATCGGCTGGGTGCTCAGACATCGGAACAATATTGACTTCCACTTTGAGCATATTACAAATGAGGTGGATGGCATCAAGAGGGCGGATAGAGAGGTTATCTAAAGCGGTCAGCATTAAATTGCCGAGATTATGCCCATTAAGCTCACCTTGACCTCTAAATCGATACTCAAACATCATCGAACTAATATTAGGTTCTGTGATTAACTGATTAATACAGTTACGGGTGTCACCCCAAGCTATCCCACCTTGGCATTGACGAATACGCCCAGTTGAGCCACCGTTATCGGTTGTCGCAACAATCCCGGTTGCATTGGAACCAAAATCTTTCAAAGCAGCAAGCATACGGCCTAAGCCATGCCCACCACCAATCGCAACGACTTTTTTATTTTTATGAATGGTCATGTATTCGATTCTTAGTCTGGATTTTAGAAAAAATGATATTTCTTTGATGTCGGTTAATTAATATAACGGGCTTAAGGCTAAATGGGTATGGCAAATCTCGACTTTGTTGCGTACTATTTAAAAACAGTGTTATTGATTCATCACTAAGTAATATATTTTAGGTTACTTCTAAAGATTTATCGTTAGCAACGTCATAACTCCGAGCTTTCATTGCTAAGTCTTCCATTGTTGATAATAGATAATAGAAGATAAGTATTCAAAGCCAGTGGCATTATGTCACCAGGGTTTACTTAGAAATGAGTATACCTCCCGTATTTGGAAAGGTGTTTCGTGACCTCAATTGTTTCTTATTACTCCCCCAGTAAAATAGGGGAGCATGATGGCGTATCGGCGTTATCACAAGCAGACAGCAAGCAGTTTGTTGATCGTTATGAGCGTAAATTTTACTATTTACGGTTATCGATTACGGATGTCTGTAATTTCAAATGTACTTATTGCCTTCCTGACGGTTATCATCCAACGGGACGAAAAAACTCGTCTTTTCTTGATCAAACAGAAATTAAACGCATTGTGAATGCGTTTGCTGATTGTGGTACCACTAAGGTTCGAATTACCGGTGGTGAACCGACATTACGGAAAGACTTTACTGATATTGTCGCGAGCGTTGCAGATACTCGTGGTATTAAAAAAGTGGCCATGACAACAAATGGCTACCGAATAGCTAAGCAAGTGGATAGCTGGAAAGACGCCGGGTTAACCAATATTAATGTCAGCGTAGACAGCCTTGATCCTAAACTGTTCCACCAAATTACCGGTGAGAATAAATTCCATGATGTGATGAACGGAATTGAAAGAGCATTGGAAATTGGCTATGAGCAAATCAAAGTCAACGTTGTATTACTCAAGCAATACAACGGTAATGCATTACCAAGCTTTCTTCATTGGATTAAATCCCGTCCTATTCAGTTGCGTTTTATTGAATTGATGCAAACGGGCGAAATGGATTCACTGTTTCAAGAGCAGCATCAATCAGGGGTGAGTATTCGTAATCACTTGATCGCGAATGGTTGGTTATTGAAAGTCAAAGAAGCCAATGATGGCCCTGCGCAAGTGTTTATTCACCCTGATTATCTAGGTGAAATTGGCCTTATCATGCCTTATGAAAAAGGCTTTTGTGAAACCTGTAATCGTCTGCGTGTCTCTGCGACAGGTAAGCTACACCTGTGCTTATTTGGTGAAGAAGGTGTTGAGTTGCGTGATTTACTCCAACAAGATGAGCAAGAAAAAGACCTTATCGCACGAATTCAAGGTGCGCTTAATACCAAATCTGTTAGCCACTTTTTACAAGAAGGCAAAACAGGTATGACGCCACATTTGGCTTCTATAGGCGGTTAATCTTCCCTTTTCTATTTTGATTTTTTGAGGTTATCAATATGGCACGTGTTGCTGCTGAGTTTAAACCTGCACGAATTGCAGTCTTGACCGTATCGGATTCTCGAACCCCTGAAAATGACACATCGGGTGATTATTTTGTTGAGCAAATTCAGCAAGTAGGGCATCAATTGGCTGAGCGTCAAATTGTCGCAGATAACAAATATCAAATTCGCGCCTTGGTTTCAGGGTGGATTGCTGATGGTACTATTCAAGCGGTCTTAATTAGCGGTGGCACGGGCTTTACCGCAAAAAACTATACAACGGAAGCACTGCAACCTTTATTTGATAAACAAGTAGAAGGTTTTGGTGAGATTTTTCGCATGCTGTCTTTTGAAGACATTGGATCATCGAGCTTACAATCTCGTGCAATCGCGGGAATGGCTAACCAAACGGTTATTTTTGCGATGCCAGGTTCGACGGGGGCATGTCGTCTAGGTTGGGAAAAGTTAATCAAGGAGCAGCTTGACGCGCGTCATCGCCCTTGTAATTTTATGCCTCATCTTTCCGCTTAAAAATTCTAATAAGGAATGATATCCATGTCTCAATTTACCCATATTAATGCTTCTGGTGAAGCTAACATGGTTGATGTCTCTGCTAAACAAGAAACGGTACGTGAAGCTCGGGCAGAAGCTTGGGTGAGTATGTCAAAAGAAACGTTAGATTTGATCGTTTCAGGCTCCCATCATAAAGGCGATGTCTTTGCGACGGCTCGCATTGCGGGCATTCAAGCTGCTAAAAAAACATGGGATTTGATCCCGTTATGTCACCCACTATTGCTATCAAAAGTTGAAGTGCAACTAGAAGCAAAACCAGAAACTAACCAAGTTCGTATTGAATCTGTGTGTAAATTGGCGGGAAAAACCGGGGTAGAAATGGAAGCGTTAACGGCGGCTTCCGTGACCGCACTGACCATTTATGATATGTGCAAAGCGGTACAAAAAGACATGGTGATAGGAAACGTACGTTTGCTTGAGAAAACCGGTGGTAAGTCTGGTCATTTCGTTGTGGCTAATTAATACGATATTCAAGGTTATAAACATGATTAAAGTTTTGTTTTTTGCTCAAACGCGTGAACAAATTGGTGTGGATTCAGTGATGGTTGATGTGGATAACATCACAGCGGATGATCTGCGTGAACATCTTTGTGCTAAAGGTAATGAATGGGCGCAAGCGCTTCAAACTGGAAAGCTATTAGTTGCGATCAACCAAGATATGGTATCAATGGTGTCTATGGTCAAAACCGGCGATGAAGTCGCGTTCTTTCCACCGGTGACCGGAGGTTAATATGTCTCAAATTGAAATGGTTTCAGTGCAATATGACGATTTTGATATTGGATTAGAATATCAACGTTTATCAGAAGGTACACAAGCTGGTGCCGTGGTGACCTTTGTCGGTAAAGTGAGAGATATGAATCTTGGAGATTCAGTGACGGGGCTAAGTCTTGAGCATTATCCGGGAATGACGGAACGTTCATTAGTGTCGATTTGTGAACAAGCAAAACAGCGTTGGCCATTATTGAATATCCGTGTGATTCATCGCGTTGGTGATTTGAATTTAGGCGATCAAATTGTATATGTGGGCGTTTCTAGTTCCCATCGTAATGCTGCTTTTGAAGCCTGTGAATTCGTGATGGATTATTTAAAGACACAAGCGCCTTTCTGGAAAAAAGAACGTACTGTTGATGATGTCCGTTGGGTGGAGTCGCGCGATTCAGATGCAACAGCGGCGGAGCGATGGCAGTCTTGAATTTCTCTTTAAATTCATAACGGGTTTGTTCGTAATGGGGTTTATGACGAGATAAAACATTAGAAAGGAAAGCCTCTGTATTCCGAGGCTTTTTGTTATTTATTGATTAACCTAATGAAGGGTAAGTCTTAAAACGTACCCCCATCATATGTTCCATACAATGCACGACTTGGCAGCTATAACCAAACTCGTTGTCATACCAAATATACAATACACAACGGTTGTCTTGTGCGATAGTCGCGGCGCCATCAATGACTCCTGGGTAGCGAGAACCGACAATATCGGTCGAAACAATTTCAGTCGATTGTGTGTAATCAATTTGTGGTGATAAAGCAGAATTAAACGCCATTTGTTGTAAATAGTGATTTAATTCCTCTTTTTCAGCGGCATTTTCTAAGTTTAGATTGGCTACCGCCATTGAAACGTTGGGTGTTGGAACACGGATGGCATTACCGGTTAATTTATTGGCTAATTCAGGGAGTGCTTTTGAGACAGCTTTCGCTGCACCTGTTGACGTTAACACCATATTCAATGATGCGCTGCGACCACGACGTTCGCCGCTGTGAAAGTTATCGATTAAGTTTTGATCGTTAGTGTAAGAATGAACGGTTTCGATGTGGCCAGATGTGATGCCATATTTATCATTCATTGCTTTTAATACAGGAGTAATCGCATTGGTGGTGCAGCTTGCCGCTGAAATAATACTGTCGGTAACTTCAATATCTTGGTGGTTAACGCCAAAGACAATGTTTTTAATTTCACCTTTGCCAGGAGCCGTCAGTAATACTTTTGATGTGCCTGAACATTCTAAGTGTTGCCCTAGTCCATCGGTATCACGCCATACACCTGTATTGTCAACAACAAGCGCGTCTTTAATATTGTAATCTGTATAATTCACCTCTTGTGGTGAATTGGCGTAAATGAATTGAATATAATTGCCATTGACGATCAAGGCATTATTTTCTTTATCGATGATGATGCTGCCATTGAACTGCCCATGAACGGAATCTCGGCGTAGCAAATTAGCACGTTTTTCTAAATCTCCCTCTTTACCACCACGCACAACAATCGCGCGCAACCTTAACGGGTAGCCAGGGCCACTTTTTTCAACTAATAAACGAGTCAATAACCGACCAATTCGACCAAACCCATATAGCACAACGTTTTTGGGTTCCGCGATTGTTTGACCGCTTAATGCATCACTTAACGCTGATGCTAAAAAATGAGAAGGGCTGTCGGTGTGTGAGTGATGTTGAACATATTGTTGAGTCAGCTTACCAATATCAATGTAACAAGGGGAAAGGGGAAGTTGGCAAAGCTGCTTTATTAATGGTTCAACTTGTTGAAGGGTGAGGTTTGATTGAGTGTAGCGTTGTGAAAGGTGGGTTAATTTGATAATGTCAATAGTGCCAGCATTGACTAGGGTTTTGCCGAACATCAGTAGTTCAACTCCTTTTTGTCGATAGAGTTGAGCTATTTTGGGCAGCAAGTTCTCAGCAATGGTTTGGGATTGTTGCCATTCTTGTTGATGGACTTGTGGATTCATTTTAATACCTTTGGATTACGCTATTGGATGAGCATCAAAACGATGCGTTTAATGTGCGCTCACTCTTATAGGTTCGAGACAGTCACACTGGCAAACTCAAGCTTGTCGATGTGTTTCACTCTTAATCGGTGAATGGGATCACTGAGTAATTATATCAATATGATAATTACTGACTGGCTTATGTGAATTTGCTAGCAGATTGTACTGAGTGGAGTATTTATTCTGCTACGAAAAATAAATCGAACTTGGTATTTTGTTATCTAGCTCACGAAAGAATCTGCGTGTTCAGCGACAGATAAAAGAAAAAGGCCGATGATTGTTCGTCGGCCTTTGTTTATTTTAGGTGTGTAGGTTTATTTGTAGGGTATTTATTGGCAGCTTGTTGCGCCTAAATTTTTCCATACACCCCATTCACCAGTTTGTGATGGGTTTTCACCCGTCGTCCACCATTTGGCTTCATACAAAGTACCATCTAGCGTGACTTGGTCTCCTCCATTATAAACCGCCGTTGTATCCCAAGCATTGTCACATGTAGGGTCTGTCGTACCTGAGGTTTTTAGGACAACGACGGAAGCTGAAGCTTCACTTGTCAACTCACCATCACTAACCGTGACAGAAAAGTTAAGCGTTGTATCTTGCTCGTATTCACCGGCAACAAAGCTAATGCTTGAACCAGAACCGCTCACTCCTGAAGGAAGTGTCCATGTGTACGTTAAGCTATCGCCTTCAGCATCGGTAGAGCTCGAGGCATCAACGACAACCGTGTCACCAGCATTGGCTTGTGATGGTGCGATTAACCTGGCAACAGGTGCTGTATTTTCAGGAGTAACATTAACAGGGTTAACCGTAATAATGACCGTATCGGTTGCGGTAGCCCCTTCGTTATCTGTTACTGTTAATGAGAACGTTAACGTTTGTGCCTCTGCCACTTCTGCTACATCAAACTCTGTGCTTTGTGCCGTTGGATTTTGAATGTTAACTGCTATGCCAGACGTTTGAGTCCATGCGTAAGAGGCAATGCTGCCATCACGATCTTTCGATGCTGAGCCATCTAAAACCACGCTAGCAGGGCCAACAACGACTTTATCGGCACCGGCATTAGCGGTAGGCGCTGAATTGGATGGTTGACCCGATAAGCCTTCATGCATGGCATTTAGAATATCGCCATTGTCGGCATCTATTTCCCATGAGAATAGCCCTGCAAGTCCTAAGCTACGAACGTATTGACCTTTCGCAATCGTAGATCGTTCATTATCGTAAGTGACTAATTTCCCAGTAGAGCGGTTCCAAACCCACGCGGCTTCAGCTTGTGTATCATAGCCCGTCTCAAAGCCATTAATACCCGTGCCGTTTGGCCCAATCATTGAACTTTTAATGCCTTTGTAATCAATCACGCCAGCTTCCCAAACACCTTGTGCTTTCGTTCCTGTCAGCTTGCCATTACCCGTTCCTGTCATTGGATCGGTTGGGTCAGTTAAACTGTTTGGCATTACACCATCCCAACCACGGCCGTACATTGCCGCACCTACCACCAATTTATTGGCTGGTACACCTTGTGTGAGCAAAATTTGAATCGCGTTATCGGTGGTGTAAGCGGGGCCTTTATATTCAACACCTTCTTCATCTACACCACTGCCATCGCATTGACCGGGGCGCATGAAGCTACCACAATAAAGTGCCGTTTGATGACCCGTTACATTATTCCAACCACCGTAGAAGTCGTACGTCATTGCGAAGATGTAATCCATATACTGAGCGGCGTCAGCGTAATTAACATCTTCTAATTTATCGTAACCGACACCAATGGCAGAGGTTAGCTCGTACTCTTTACCATTTTGAACTTCAAGTTCATCAAGCATAACACGCAACTCTTGCATTAAAGCAACGTAAGCGGGGCCATCATTAATCGGATCGCCTAGGTTAGCTGCTTGACCGCCGCCGCCAGGGAATTCCCAATCAATATCAACACCATCGAAGAATTTCCAAGTGGTGAGGAACTCTCGAACCGATGCGACAAAAATGTCTCGTTTTGATTTGTCGGTAAATGAGAAGAATGGGTCGGAAAGTGTCCATCCACCGACAGAAGGGACGATTTTTAGATCTGGATTGCGTTGTTTAAGCGCCATCATCATCCCGAAATTACCTTTAATTGGGGTATCGTATTCATGGCCCGCTTGCGTAAAGCTTTTTTGATAAGCGGCCCAAGGATCATGGATAACTACATTGTAATCTGGCACGCCTTGACATGCAGTTTGTAATGCGTTGTAACTGTTTCCACCAACGGACTTCAATGATTCATTGGGGCCACAAATTGGAATGAACCCATATAAAATATGAGTTAAGTTATCAGCAGGAAGGTTATCGACGGTATAACCACGGTCATAGATGCCCCACTCAACAAAGTAAGTGCCCACAACGGTATTTGGGTCTGTATTGTAAGGTTGATTATTTGGGTCAACATTCATGGTTAATGGAGCAAGGTGAGAGCCATCGGTATCTGCGATGGTTAACGTTTCCGATGCTGATTTCGCACAACCTGTCTCATCACAGACTTCGATTTCCATTTGGAAAGCACCGCCTTGTGGGTAAGTAAACGATGCTGTGGTTTTATTACCAGTAATAGGGCCTGTTGCAACCTTCGCACCATCAAAATAGATGTTATAAGTATCACCAGTTGCGCCGCTGTATTGGTTAAAAGTAATGTCGATCTGAGCTTCTTGATGGTATTGAACCATGCTGTTATAGCCTGCGGTGGTTTCCATTGCTAAATCGATTTTTGAAAACTTTAAATTCTTTGAGCCATACATATCTAAAGTTGGAGCACTTGGTGCAGCAGCAACCGTTGCTGATCCTAAAGCCAGTGCAATACTCATGGCTGTTAGATTGAAACGTTTCATATCATTTCTCTCTTTGTTTCTTCCTTGATCTTCTCACCATCAAATAGAGCCTGGTGAAAACTGCACACAGGATTGTGGCATCTCCAGCAGTGTTAATGAGGAAAGGAAGGTAAACAAAACACAAAGAAACCTTTTTGAATCGATATACAATTAAAAATGCTAACTTTACTCTTCATTTCAGTTAAAGATGGCTTAAGATCTCTATTTAATAAAACTTGTCAAATTTAGACTTGAAACCATTAAAAAATGAGCTAGGTGGGGAATTAAGTAGGTACTACATTTGGTCGTTATTTTTATAAATAATGAAGAGAAGAAAATATTATCAGGGTATTTCACTGTGTAATCGATTGCATTTGGATACACATACTGACTGAAGGGAAAAGTGTAATCTATGTTACGTTTTTATAACTTTTTTATGGTAGATCTCAGAAAATGTTGTTAGCTTAATCCGCTGTTTATATCGTAAGTAAGGTATAAACTAGAGCATAACTGCTTTAAAAGTTTAAAACCTAGAGAAGCCTACTAATTGTACAGATTCACTTAGTTATAATGATATGAATATGTCACGGATGCATTAATATAAAATTTGGAGTTTACTCATATGCGTAAAAATACAATCACTCAAGTACTTCTACTTGGTGTTGGCTTGGCTTTTGGTGCCACCTCTCTTCCTTCTCTTGCCGCTCAAGTTCCTGCTGGAACGAAACTTGCTGATAAACAAGAATTAGTGAAAAGTAACGGCGCAGAAGTCGCCTCTATTGATCCTCAAAAAACCGAAGGGGTGCCAGAGTCGAATGTACTTCGTGATTTATTTGAAGGCTTAGTTAACCAAGATGCAGACGGCCACGTGGTTCCTGGTGTGGCAGAAAGCTGGGAAACTCAAGATAACAAAACGTTTATTTTCCATTTACGTAAAGATGCTAAATGGTCGAATGGCGATCCTGTCACTGCCGATGATTTTGTCTTCACATTCCAACGCGCCGTTGATCCGGCAACTGCTTCTCCATATGCATGGTATTTAGAAATGACGACCATGAAAAATGCCGCTCAAATCATCAGTGGAAAAGCGGACAAATCAACGCTTGGCGTTAAAGCGATTGATGCGAATACCCTAGAAGTGTCACTTGAATCTGCGGTTCCATATTTCGTGAAAATGATGGGCCATACTACGGTTAAGCCTGTCAATAAAAAAGTTATCGAAAAATGGGGCGACCAGTGGACTAAGCCTGAGCATTTTGTCAGTAATGGCGCTTATGTACTACAAAGCTGGGTATTGAATGAGCGTATGGTATTGGTTCGAAATAAGCACTATTGGGATGACAAAGATACTGTCATTAACAAAGTGACGTACCTGCCAATTGATAGCAAAATCTCAGAAATGAATCGTTTTCTTTCTGGTGAAATTGATGTGACCTACGAACTACCGAATGAGCACTTTAAAAACTTGAAGAAAGAGCATCCGGAAGATGTGATGGTGGTGGGGAATTTATGTTCTTATTACTATGGCTTTAATAACTCTAAACCGCCATTCGATGATGTTCGAGTACGTAAAGCGCTTTCTTATACTATTGATCGTGATGTTATTACTCGTATTTTATTGGGGCAAGGGCAAAAACCCGCTTATTTCTTAACACCAGAAATTACCGCCGATTTTAATCCAGAGATGCCAGAATATGGGACTTGGACGCAAAAAGAGCGAGTGGCGACAGCAAAAGAATTGTTAGAAGAGGCTGGTTATAACAAGTCGAATCCGTTGAAATTTACCTTGCTTTATAACACGGATGATAACCATAAGAAAAATGCCATTGCCATTTCTTCTATGTGGAAAAAATCATTAGGTGTTGAAGTCACTTTAGAAAACCAAGAGTGGAAAACTTACCTGGATACCCGTCGTCAAGGTAACTTTGAAGTGACTCGTGCTGGTTGGTGTGGTGACTACAATGAGGCGTCTTCATTCTTATCACTAATGCAATCAAATAATAGTTCAAACGATCCTCGTTATCACAGTAAAGAATACGATTCGGTGATGGAAAAAGCATTGAATTCAACGAGTGATAAAGAACGTTCAGATCTTTATTCTCAAGCTGAAAAACTGTTGGCTCGTGATATGCCTATTGCTCCAATCTTCCAATATGTGAAATCACGTCTTGTATCACCACAAGTTGGTGGGTTCCCGACAAATAATGCTGAAGATAAAATTTATACTAAAGATCTTTATCTTATTGCTAAATAAAGATTTTTTAACATATTCTGGTTCTGTATAGAAATATGCAGAACCTATTTTTATCACTAAAAATTCTATTATTGAAAAATTGAAAGCTTATTCGTGATTAGTGAGTATACCTATCAGGTGCTTATGACTTATGAGTATTTAAATATAGTTTTTAGGTTGCAACATTACGGTCAACTTTGAATATCCGTGCTTTTCATGTTTAATCAGTAGATAGTTCTGTTGAATGTTGATAGGGTTTAGCGATGAAGTAAAGAGATAAACTGATATCTACAAGGATTCTGTAGTAGGTTTTTCAAGCGTTTTAATCATAACGGTTACTTCAAATCATACAGGTTATGGAGTCGATGTATGTATCAGAATGGAATTCAAAAATTAGAGCTACTTTGCCACTTTTCTTCTTCAAAGTACTCTCCATTTGCTCGTTGTGTTATGTGCATATGTGCGCACCAATTTTCCAATAAGCAAATCGGTAACATTTCCCCATCAATACCTCAGACTCGATCTATTAAATTACTTTTGGTACCAAAGAGTAGTATCCATTTTATTACTTAATGATCCCTTAATGTTTATTGATGATCCAATTTTAAATTAGTAGTAAATAAAATAATAACAACATAAACAGGGAATGTTTGCCCGATTTGGCAGACTCTATATTTATTAGTCACAACTGGAAGTTATATATATGTTTAAATTTATTTTAAAAAGGCTGTTAGAGGCAATACCGACTATGTTGGTATTGATCACAGTATCTTTTTTCTTAATGCGATTTGCTCCAGGGAACCCGTTCTCCAGTGAACGCCCGTTACCTCCTGAAGTGATGGCAAATATCAATGCTAAGTATGGGCTAGATAAGCCTGTACTCACTCAATATACAACGTACTTAACCAATATTATTCAAGGTGATTTTGGTCCCTCATTTAAATATCAAGATTACACCGTAAATGAATTGGTTTACGCGGCTTTACCGGTTTCAGCGAAAGTCGGATTTTTTGCTTTCATTTTCACGCTTATTCTCGGAGTGACGGTCGGAACCATTGCGTCATTGCGGCAAAATACATGGGTGGATTATACCATCATGTCGACCGCCATGCTTGGGGTGGTAATGCCATCCTTTGTTCTTGCGCCTGTTTTAATTTACATTTTTTCAATTAATTTAGGTTGGTTTCCCGCTGGTGGTTGGAAAGACGGGAGCTTTTATTATATGTTCCTGCCAATGGTCGGCATGTCATTGCTTTATGTTGCTACTTTTGCTCGTATTACACGTGGCAGTATGATTGAAACTCTAAATAGTAACTTTATCCGTACCGCTCGCGCCAAAGGCTTAAGTTACCGTTACATCATTATAAAACATGCGCTAAAACCTGCACTGCTCCCGGTGGTTTCGTACATGGGGCCAGCATTTGTAGGGATTATTACCGGTTCAGTTGTGATTGAAACCATTTTTGGTTTACCGGGAATTGGTAAGCTCTTCGTAAACGCAGCCTTTAACCGTGACTATTCATTGGTAATGGGGATTACTATCTTAATTGGTTTCTTATTCATTCTTTTCAATGCGGTTGTCGACGTTCTGTTGGCGTACATTGATCCGAAAATTCGTTACTAATCAGAGGCTGACGCAATGTTAAATAAACAACAAAATTTAGATGCGATTGAGAAGTTCTCTGAGAACTTAGAAATTGAAGGCCGCAGCCTTTGGCAAGATGCACGAATCCGTTTTATGCGTAACAAAGCCGCGATGGTGAGCTTAGTCATTCTTGTTCTGATTACATTAGCGGTTATTTTCTTACCTATGTTTGCTCATTATGCTTACGATGATACTGATTGGTATGCTCTGCAAGCGGCGCCATCTTCTGAACATGTTTTTGGCACCGATAGTTTAGGGCGCGATTTATATGTTCGGACTTTAATGGGAGGGCGTATCTCACTCATGGTCGGTATTTTAGGGGCATTTGTTGCCGTGTTGATTGGTACGCTTTATGGCGCTGCATCGGGTTTTATTGGCGGTAAAGTCGACCGTGTGATGATGCGTATTCTGGAGATTTTATACGCAGTACCTTTCATGTTCTTAGTGATTGTTCTCGTAACATTTTTTGGTCGTAATATTGTTTTGATATTTGTGGCGATAGGGGCGATTGCGTGGCTGGATATGGCGCGGATTGTTCGTGGACAAACGTTGAGCTTACGGAATAAAGAATTTATTGAGGCGGCTTACGTATGTGGTGTCAGTAATTGGAAAATTATTACTCGTCACATTGTGCCAAATGTTTTGGGTATCGTAGCGGTTTATTCTACGTTACTAGTTCCAAGTATGATTCTTACCGAGTCTTTCTTATCTTTCCTTGGTCTAGGAGTTCAAGAACCTATGACAAGCTGGGGGGCATTACTGCAAGAAGGCGCACAAACCATGGAGATTGCGATTTGGCAATTGGGTTTCCCTGCGGCATTCATGGTGGTAACGCTATTTTGCTTTAATTATGTCGGCGATGGTCTGCGTGATGCGCTCGATCCAAAAGATCGCTAATTCAATTGGCATAACGTATTAAAAAATAAAGCAGCGCCAGCGAAAAACAGAATGATAAGGAAAGACAATGAGCAATTTATTAGATGTACAAGACTTAAGGGTTGAATTTAAAACCCAAGACGGCATGGTCACTGCCGTGAATGACTTGAGTTTCTCACTCAAACAAGGCGAAACGTTAGGTATCGTTGGGGAGTCTGGTTCAGGTAAATCACAAACCGTATTTGCGATTATGGGCCTACTTGCTAAGAATGGTGTGATCAGCGGCAGTGCTAAATTTGAAGGCAAAGAAATTTTAAACTTGCCGGAAAAAGAGCTAAATACCATTCGTGCAGAGCAAATCGCGATGATATTCCAAGATCCAATGACATCACTGAATCCATATATGAAGGTTAGTGACCAGTTGATGGAAGTACTCATGCTTCACAAAGGCATGGGTAAATCTGCCGCCTTTGAAGAATCGGTACGCATGTTAGAAGCGGTGAAAATACCAGAGGCACGTAAGCGTATTACCATGTACCCACACGAGTTTTCAGGAGGTATGCGCCAGCGGGTGATGATTGCGATGGCATTATTATGTCGACCTAAATTATTGATTGCGGATGAACCGACCACTGCTTTAGATGTTACCGTTCAAGCTCAAATTATGGATTTGTTGAACGAATTAAAGGATGAGTTTAATACCGCTATTATTATGATCACGCACGATCTTGGCGTGGTTGCAGGTTCATGCGACAAAGTTCTGGTGATGTACGCAGGTCGTACAATGGAATATGGGTCGGTTGAAGATATTTTCTATAATCCAAGCCATCCCTACTCTGAAGGCTTATTGCGTGCCATTCCTCGTCTCGATTCTAAAGGGGATGTCTTACCGACGATTCCAGGGAATCCACCGAATTTGTTGCGTTTACCACCGGGTTGTCCTTATCAAGAACGTTGCCACCGAGTAACGGAACGTTGCGGCCGTGAAGCGCCGCAACTTCTGCCATTTGGAGAGGATCGTCATCGTGCTTGTTTTTCTGATTGGGAGGGCTGGAAATCATGAGTCAATCAACAACTTTATTAAAAGAAGGCGTAGAAGCCATGAATGATGCGCCACAATCGAATACCGCCGGTAAAGCGTTATTACTAGATATTAAAGATTTAAAAGTACACTTCAATATTGCAGCTAAATCAGCGTGGCCATGGGCTAAACCTGCCAAACTAAAAGCGGTCGATGGTGTGAACGTTCGATTATACGAAGGTGAAACGCTAGGCGTTGTGGGTGAGTCTGGTTGTGGTAAATCGACGTTTGCTCGTGCGATTGTCGGTTTAGTGGAAGCGACGGAAGGCGAAGTGCTGTGGTTAGGCCAAGACTTAACTCGCATGCAAGCGGTACAAAAGCGTGAAAAGCGTAAAGAAATTCAAATGATTTTCCAAGATCCACTGGCGTCATTGAATCCACGTATGACCGTTGGGGATATCATTGCAGAGCCATTGATTACCTTTTATCCAAGGCTTTCTAAAGTAGACGTCAAAGCTAAAGTAAAAGCCATGATGGATAAAGTAGGCCTATTGCCTAACGTAATAAACCGTTACCCACATGAGTTTTCTGGTGGTCAATGTCAGCGTATTGGGATTGCTCGAGCATTGATCTTAAATCCAAAAATGATCATCTGTGATGAACCTGTTTCAGCACTCGATGTTTCCATTCAAGCACAAGTGGTTAATTTATTGAAAGATCTGCAGAATGAACTTGGCTTGAGCTTAGTTTTTATTGCGCATGATTTATCGGTGGTGAAGCATATTTCAGATCGTGTTTTGGTGATGTATCTTGGTAATGCGGTTGAATTAGGGGAGTCGGATGCCTTATTCGCTAACCCTAAGCACCCTTACACCAAAGCGTTGATGTCGGCTGTTCCGATTCCTGATCCAAGAAAAGAACGAGCTAAGAAAATCCAAATGTTGGAAGGGGATTTACCGTCGCCGATTAATCCACCATCGGGGTGCGTGTTCCGAACGCGTTGCCCAATAGCGACGGCACAATGTGCTGAGCAGAAACCACAAATTAAAGGCACAGATGTGCACGCGGTATCGTGTTTGTTGGTGGATTAACAAAGGTAATACATAATAAGTAAAACAAAAGCAGTGCTGATATTAGTACTGCTTTTTCGTTTTTATGGGTAGGTAATTGGATATTTTGTTTAAGATTAGTTGTTCCCCTAGCATTTTCTAATCCTGTTGATTGAATGGAGGGTCTTAACACCATAGAATATTGAGAAAATAATAAGAATAAATTAGAGACCATACATTGGTCTTTTGCTGCTCAGAGGGAACTAGGGTGAAGAGTAAAAAAATATCCGTGCCAACGGTATACGATGTAGCGGAGCTGGCGGGCGTATCGCCAAGTACGGTATCTCGCTTTCTTAATCGCACCACGTTTGTGGCACCAGATAAAAGTCAGTTAATTGAAAATGCAATTTCAACGTTAGGCTATAAGCCAAGTACTCGCCAAGGAGCAAAAAGCGTGACGCGTAGTATGACGCTGGGGGTGTTGATTCAAAGTGCGGAAAGTCCATTTTCTAGCGAAATTCTTTTTGGGATGGAAAAAGCGGTCACCAGCCGTGGCTATAACCTTTTGATCGCGACCGGTTACTGGAATAATGATGCTGAAAAAAAAGCGATGGATAAGCTGATTGCTCAGAAAGTCGATGGCATCATGACGCTGACCGGGACGTTAAGCGATGAGCAAGTAAACCGTTATGCGGCTAACAAACCAATCGTTGCTATTGGGAGAGCGATGGAAGGTAAAAATGTCACTTCAATTAAAGTTGATAATAGTATTGGTGCTTACATGGCGACCAATCATTTAATTCAACAAGGCCACAGCCGCATTGTTCACTTACAAGGCATCATTAGTCATGCGGATTCCCAGCAACGATTAGAAGGGTACAAGCGTGCTTTGACAGATGCGGGGTTGCCGATTAACGAAAGGCTGATTCGCCGTGGTGAGTTCGAAATGAAAGATTCTTTCGATGTGGTAACTCGTTTAATTAAAGAGAAACAGCCATTTAGCGCTATTTTTGCTGCCAATGACCAAAGCGCTTATGGGGCAATGCAGGCTTTGTATCAACATGGTATCCGGGTGCCAGCTCAGGTATCGGTGGTTGGTTTCGATGACCTCATTTTATCGAGTTATTTTATTCCGCCACTCACAACGGTAAAACAGCCGTTAGAAGGTATTGGACAGGCGGCAGTGTTTACCTTACTCGATTTAATTAATGGTAATAATCAAGCACACCGAGTGCCACCGGTTGAATTGAAAGTGCGTGATTCGACAGCGCCGTTTTCGATTAACTAAGAATTTATTTTGAATTAGGAAATCCCCCATATTACGAAGAAAACGCTTAGTAATATGGGGGCTTAAATTGATAACTCTCTTTTAGACGCTAGCTAATGATCGACCATTTTCTTTATCAAAAAGGTGCAGCTCGTTAATATCCCAAACGATATCCGTAATGGCACTGCTATCGGTATCCACAATGCTGGCTTCAACCAGCAGATGCTGCTCTCCGATTTGTGTTTTTAACAGCATATTAGCACCCAGCAATTCTTTATCTTTAATGCTGACAGTAAAGGATTGAATTTGGTCGTGTTCAATATGATTGCTGCGCAAATAAATATCGGTTGGACGAATACCCACACGAACTGCTTGGCCGCTACGAATTTTATCGTGGAAGCGACTCGGAACGGTCAGCGTCTCTTGGCCTAAATCAACAATGTACTTATCCCCATGCAATTCAATTTTTCCATCTAACAGGTTCATTGAAGGGTTACCGATAAACTGAGCAACAAACTCGTTGGCTGGGTGGCGGAACACTTCTTCTGGGGTACCCACTTGCTCAATATAACCATCTTTTAATATCACCACACGATTAGCCAATGTCATGGCCTCTATTTGGTCGTGAGTTACATATATAGTGGTGGTTTTGAGTGTGCGGTGTAAGGTTTTAATCTCATCTCGCATGGTGCCACGCAATTTTGCATCTAGGTTTGATAACGGCTCATCAAACAAAAACACTTTAGGTGTACGTACCATGGCACGGCCCATTGCGACACGCTGTCTCTGACCACCAGAAAGCTCTTTAGGTTTACGGTCTAGTAGTGGTTCAAGCTCTAGCATCTTAGCGGCTTTACGTACTTCTGTGTCAATGTCAGGCTTTTTCATGCCTTTCAATTTCAATGCAAAGGCAATGTTTTCATATACGGTCATATGCGGGTAGAGCGCATAGCTTTGGAATACCATTGCCAGATCACGCTCTTTGGCATCCACGTCATTGACCACACGGTCGCCGACAATAACATCGCCAGACGTAATGTTTTCCAAGCCGGCTAACATGCGAAGAATGGTTGATTTACCACAACCCGATGGTCCGAGTAAAACTAAGAATTCACCATCTTGTACTTTTAAATCGAACTGCTTGACGACTTCAACATCGCCAAAAGATTTTTTTAAGTTTTTAAATTCAACTTGTGCCATATCGGTATCCTTACTGATGAATCATGGTTCATCAAAAATATAATTACTTATCCTTTGACCGCGCCAGATGTGAGGCCGCTGATCATTTGACGAGATGCAAATAAATAGAAAGTTGCAATTGGGAGAATCGAGATAAAGGTCCCCAGCATTACCGCCCCCCAAGGTGTATTCGGTAAGTTTTGAACGGAGCGCAGTGCCAGTGTTACGACGTAATTTTCGGTTGAGTTCAATACCACTAATGGGGTTAAAAAGTTATTCCAAAAGAACACGAACTGCACGATGGCCAGTGTTGCCAATGCTGGTTTGAGTAACGGTAGTACTACGCTCCAATAAGTGCGAAATTCACCTGCGCCATCAAGTTTAGCTGCCTCCAATAGTTCTCTTGGAATGGATGCCACAATGTGTTGACGCATCAAAAATATTCCAAATGGTGTTGCAGTGAAGGGGAGCCATACCGCCAAGTGGTTATCGAGCAAGCCTAGAAATTGTACCGTTAAGTAATAAGGAATAATGCTTAGCACGGGTGGGATCATCATAGAACCAACCAACAGACCAAATAATGCATTTTTGCCTTTAAACTTATACACCGCGAATGCGTAACCACCCATACTACAAAATAGTAGTGAGATAGTGGTGCCTAGAAACGCCACCTTAAAGCTGTTAAACATCGACTGCCAAAACGGCATGATTTCAAGCAGTTGCTCATAGTTATAAGCCAGGCTATCACCCAGTGCGAAGCTAAGGTCAACACCGAAAATTTCAGTACGATCACGCGTAGCAAGAATAGCGGACCATAAGAATGGAAAGACCGTCATGATTGCCGATAAGATTAAAAATAATCCAAGGACGATCAACACCACTTTGGTGATGATGTCTGACCAACGAATGCTTGGTTTTGTTTGTATATTATCCATATTAATTGGCCTCTAATCCTTTCTTACCGAAGAAGAAAAATTGCAATGCAGTCATCGTGGCAATCAGGGCGAAGAGCAGCCAAGAAATTGCCGATGCGGTTCCCATCTCTAACCATTCCCAACCCACTTTATAGAGGTACATCGAGATAGTTAAACCTGACTGGCCTGTACCACCTGTACCGCGAGTTAATACAAATGGTTCTTCGAATAATTGCAGGTTACCGATAATCGTTAGGGTGACAGCAAAGAAAATAAATGGACGGATCATAGGTAAAGAAATGTGCCAGAAACGACGCAATGCATTGGCACCATCCATGCGAGCCGCTTCTAAAATATCTTTAGGAATCGTCATTAAGCCGGTGGTGTAAAGCACGATGTTAAAACCGGTATATTTCCAGAACACCACAAAGGCAATCGAAGGTTTAATTAAGGTTGAATCTTCTAACCAGCGAATCGGTTGAAAATCCAATACCCAAGCAAAAGCCCAGCCAAAGAAAGGGTTATTGGCTAAGGAAATAAGCGCCTGGTTAATAATGCCTGATGTTGGTGAATACATGTTAAAGAAGATCAGCGAAACCGCGACCGTCGACGTAATGTATGGCAAAAAGTAGGCAGAGGTTAGCCAGTGGCGTAATCGATCGGAAAACGATACCAGAGCATAAGCTACAGGAATCGCAACCACATGCTGCATAACACCAGAGGTAATCGCTAACCAAAATGTATTTTGCAGAGAGCGCCATAACCACGGGTCAGTCAGTGCAATGTCGTAGTTCTCGATTCCGACATATTTCATGGCAGATAGGCCTTCTACCGGGTTCCAAGCATGGAAGGAT
The DNA here is from genome assembly GCF_002218025.2 of Vibrio casei. NCBI lineage: Bacteria > Pseudomonadati > Pseudomonadota > Gammaproteobacteria > Vibrionales > Vibrionaceae > Vibrio > Vibrio casei. Next base: position 1,041,098 of record NZ_AP018680.1, read on the forward strand.
AAATAGACAGAAAACAACAGTGGGAATAGGCCAAACACAGCAAATAAGATTAAAAAAGGCATTAAAAAGCCATATGGTGTAATTTTGGACCATGAAAAACGCGAGGCTTTTTTGTTGCAGTGAGCCGACACTACTTGATTGACAGCTTGAGTCATAATCGGTTCTCTTAGCAGAAAGTGACAAAAGAAGGCGTAGACATTGGCTGCCTACGCCATTAACAACTTATAAGTTACGGGTACGGCGTTTAATTAAACGTTCCGCTTCTGCTAATGCTTCTTTGATATCTCGGTCTTCATCAAGAACTTGCATTAAAGCATTCTCTAAGATGATCGCACGAGCCACATGGTCACCTTTAGCCGGCAAGACGGGTTTGATATTTTTTGCTACATCAGCAAATAACAAACGTGCTTTTTGGCCACCTAGGAATGGGATTTCCTCATTAAAGATTGGGCTATCATAAGTGGTTTTATTGGCTGGGAATGCACCAATGGTTTCAAAGTGTTTAAGTTGCACTTCACGCTCAGTCGTCATGTATTGGATAAGTTTCCAAGCGGCTTCTTTGTGTTCACTTTGCTTAGGAATGGATAGGAAAGAACCACCCCAGCTACCATAGATACCGTTAGGTAAGTTCTCTACACCCCATTTGCCAGAGGTTTCAGGTGCGATCCAGTTTTGTAAGTGACCAAGTAGCCAAGCACCAGAAAGCTGTGTTGCAAAGGTACCTTTACGGAAGCCTTCATACCACTCATTACTCCAAGCCGTGATACGAGCATCAAGACCCTTATCGCGGATTTCTTTTGCAATAGTGAAAGCTTTAACAAATCGAGGGCTAGTGACAATCGGCTCACCTTTGGCATCAAAATAGAGGCCTTCATTATCACCGACAGTGGTAAAGATAATCGCTTGAGCAACATCAGCAGCCGATGCAATTAGGTAGACATTATTTTTCTTGAGTTCTTCACCATAGGCGATGTAGCTATCCCAATCTTTAATCACTTCATTGATATTTTCGCCAGTATCTTTAAGTAGGTCACGGCGGTAGTACATTACGCCTGGGCCTAAATCAACCGGGATACCATAAACGCTACCATCAGCTCCTTGACCTTGCGCCCAAGCATAAGGAGCAAATTGATCTTTATATTGGTCAGCTTTAAAAGAGGCAGATAAATTGACTAAGCCGCCTGAAGCTACAAATGGGCCAATTTTTTCGACATCCACGACGACGACATCGCCCGCGCCAGAGCCGGTTGCGAGGTTTGTGGTTAATTTAGTGTGATGGTCACCATGGTTATTCATTAAGTAATCGACTTTGATTCCTGTTTTCTCGGTAAAGTCAGGTAGCAGTACATTTAAACTACTATCAAAATCGGGAAAACCATCAAAGCGGATATTTTCTTCAGCCTGGACTGAACCAACAGCCGCAGCGCTGACCATCGCAGCAAGAGTAATAGACTTCAATTTCATCATTATTTCGTCCTTAAAATGTTATTGGTTTATGGTTTTTTATAGAGGTGCAATCGCCATGGTGGATTCACGGACGACTAATGTCGGCGTAAATTTAAATTGCACATCGGGTTTTTTCTTATTGAACTTTTGCAGTAACAGATGAACCGCTTCTACGCTCATTTTTTCAATAGGGTAATGTATTGTGGATAGGGCAGGGGTGACGTATTGGCTGAAAATAATATTGTCAAAGCCCATGACAGAGATGGCTTTCTCTTGAGGCCTTTCCAATTCGTTAAGTGTTTCGATTGCCCCGATCGCCATTAAATCGTTACAGCAAAAAACGGCTGAAAAATCGAGATTACGGTTGAGTAACATTTCCATGGCTTTTGCCCCAGTTAACTCGGTAAATCCAGCTTCTGCGACTAATCTAGAATCGTAAGCAATATTGGCTTCTTCTAAAACAGTACGATAGCCTTGTAAGCGTGCGCGAGCATCAGGCTTGGATAGTGGCCCTGTAATACAAGCAATGCGACGATGACCTAATTCGATTAAATGCTTAGTGGCTGATTTACCACCGAGCTCATCATCCATTTCAATACAGCTGCTATGCAGCTCGGGAATCGAACGGCTTAGTATCACTACTGGTAATTTTTGTTTTGATAATTCAATCAAATAATCATCAGACAAATAAGAGGTGTAGATCAGTAGAGCATCGACTCGGCGACTTAACAAAAACTCGACCGCCATCTGTTCGCTTTGCACGTTTTGACCGCCAGCGGTCACCATCAATTGATAACCCAATGGTCGCAGGGTTTCTTCAATAGTGCTCATGATGTTGCCGTAATATGGACCTGCGAGTTCAGGAATAACCAGACCAATACAGCCTGAGCGATTGAGGGCGGCAGAATGGGCGATGGATTGTGGGCGATAATCTAACGCTTGAATGGCTTTTTCAACGCGCAGTTTCTTATCATGGCTCACTCGACTGCTTCCGTTTATGACACGTGAAACGGTCGCTTGAGAGACTCTAGAAAGTTCAGAGACTTGTTTGATTGTTGCCATGCTATATCCTTTAGCTTTAGTGATTTCATTTAATGGTGTCCACATAATGAAAGCGGTTTCCAAGTGATGTAACACTATGCAATGAATGGCGTGAAAGGCGAGAATTCATTTCTCGGTTTGTTTATCCCGAAGCAAGTAAGTCTTCAAAGCTTGAAAATTGAAACAAAAAAATCCAGCTTCATGAAACATTTCAACTTTATTTCATGACGGTTATTATCAAAGCGTCACCATCATCAAAAAAAGCCTTTCTGAACAAACTGGCCGTTATTCAGAAAGGTATGAAAAGCATGTATTCATATATAAAGGATTAATATGTGGGAATGAAAACTAGATATTCCCACAGGCAGCGGTTTAAAAGAGAGAGTGCTTACCACCATGCTTCAAACATTGCACCGAAGGTTAGCGCATCTGAATCACCATCTTTTGCACCAGATAGTCCAACAAACTCAGTATCAAGCTGTCCGTAAGTGGTATAGAAACGTAGCATTGGGCGAGAACCCATGAAGCTACCTAGACCGATGTTTTGTGAAAGCGTGGCTTTCCAAGAAGAGTTGGTACCTTTGTCTGAATCAAAGTCCACTTGGTCATAACCTAACTCAAGCCAAGTACTCATACGATCATTCCAACGGTATCCAGGGCGAATAACGGCTTGGCTCCATTTCTCATCATCACCACTAGCATTAGTCGATAAATCATTGTCTTCAAAGCTTAATGCGTATTCCATCAATATGGTTTCAGTGAAATCAATCGCACCATATGCGAACACACCGAGTGAACCGCCATCGTCAGCAGCATTGCTCCATAAGATGCCGTTACGAACACCGTCACTGTAGCGAACGGCAGTTTCGTTCCAACCGTTTGACCAGGTAATACGGTGAATGGCTGCAATTTGATATGCATCGTTATCATCAACATCAGTGGTGATCCCGGTGTCCGCATCTGTTGACGATCCATTGCCAAAACCATAGTTAAAGTGGAAGCGTAAGCTTTGAGAGTCAGTTAGGTTAAGATCATGCAGTTTAGTCACTAGCGCGTAACGACCATTACGGCCTTTATCCCCGGCAACCACAGAAAAGTCTAATTTTGCAAAGTTTAGGTCTAAGTTATCAACACCGGCACCGGTCCCATCATTTTGTAGATAGAAGTAATCATTTACCCCGATTTGTTCACGACCGTTAAAGCGTTGGCCAGCCCAAATATAAGCATCTGGTTGGGTGGCAAAAATGCCTTTACCGCCCGCATATGCCTGAGAAATCCCCGTCGGGTTACCGTCATAACCATCGTCCAGCATGACTGCAACATCCCATTGCATGTCATCTTGTTCAAAGATTTTTTGTAATTTAAACTCAAAACCATTGCCTTCGTTGCCTAAACGGCCGGTTGCTTGGTATTGGCTGCTGGCGGTTTTAATGACGTTAATCCCATTTTTTACCGAGCCGTCGTAAAGAGCATCATCAGCGGTATAGCCAGCACCGTAGCGGGCATAACCGGTAAATAAAAAGGCATCGTCGGCTTGTGCAGCAAGTGGTAGCAAAGTAGAGGCAGTAACAATCGCCAATGTGAGTGTTGAAAGTTTCATATAATTTCCCTTTATATGCACAAATTAAACTGTGCTCGTTATTTTTTATTGGTGTTTCCTAAATGCAGTGCAAAGTATATGAAGTGAAAGGTTTGAAATTATTGAATGGAATCACATGGAGTTATTATTGGAGAGGCTTATGAAATTGCTATTTGGCATGTTTAATGCTGATTAGATCACAATAAAATATATTTCGATTAATAAAAGTGTATTCATAATCACGAATTTAAATTAAAACTCCCGTCTTTTAGTCGAATGGTGATCTGAATGAATAGTTGGCAGTTTCATGAACTAAGTAACCATACGTGATTATCATCACGTTATTCATTGCACTTTATGTGCAGGGTTGGTGGATGATGCATGAAAAATTTCATAATGTTGAAATATTTCATTATGTGATTTTATTTTTTTAAATCTTAATAATGCTAGGTTGCAAGTTTGTTTAAAACACAGCAATCTAAATAAAAGGGAATAAATCTATCTTAAGAAGAATCATTATTTATCGAAAGGAACACAGATGAAAAAAATACTGACATTAAGCGTATTATTAGCCTTGGCCGGATGTGCGGATAAAAATGGCAATATATTTAATCCCAACCTATTTGGATCAGACAAAGCTGCGACGACAGCAGAAGAAGTCAAACAAGTTTCCGACCTGCAGTCGATGGCCATTACCACAAATACTTTTTCAGACATTGAAGCCACTTACTTAGCATCCAATAAAACAGTACCGTTTAGCCTATCTCCGAAAGATGCGGTCATGCAGCTTGACTCGGGAAAAACCTTTGTCAAAGTTTTTGCTTTACCACAGTTAGAATTTGACCAAGGAATTCATATTAGCAGTCAAGCACGAGAGACCGTGGTCGTGCCTTATTTGCAATTTCTTGATGGTCAATTTAAGCCGGTTGGAGAAGAGATAAAATCAACTTACTTGGCCAAATATGACCAATTTGACTTAATCGCTCCAGTGAGTGGCATGTCTAAATCGATTCGTTATATAGCGGTATATAGCCATCAAGATGAGTATGGTAAACAGACTCAATTATATGATGCAGAGCAAGCTTATAATAAAGAGAATGGTGTGGATCAACCGGCTAAACCTTGGTTGAAAACCACCCATGTTCCAGTTGGTAATTTAACGATCAAATTGGAACGTTTGACTGATCAATAAAGACTAAAAATCATACAGAAGAAAGTCACGATAATATATTTACTATCGTGACTTTTTTAATGATGGAATATTTATGTATCCAGTTGTTGGCGTTGCAAGTAGTGGAATAAAGCCCCAATTAAATTGGCATCATTGCCTGCTTTACAAACGCTTAATTGTGGGCGAACGCTAGAGTAGGGGTTTTCAACAAATATTTGTGCTAACTTTTCTTCTATTTTGTCTAATAGGTCAAGACGACTACTGATGGCTCCACCAATAATGATTCGATCAGGATCGATGCAATATTGTACATTATAGAGACCATAAGCCAACATTTGATACCACTTATCGATAATCGCCTGTATGCGTTCATCACCGGCTTCGGCTAGTTCAAATACTTTTTTACCGTTCAACTGTTCTTCTGGTATGCCCAGTAATTTGGCGGTGTGTTGCACTAAAGAACGTGTCGCGCCACAACCACTTAAATTTACCGGTTTACCGTCATCATCCACACCGATAAACATGTAGCCAAATTCAGCGCCATGTAAATGCTTGCCATGGTGTACTTTACCGTTTATCACGGTCGCGCCTCCGACCCCACTTCCTATGACCAATAAGCAAAAGTCATCGTCAATATTAGAGTGCCATAATTCGGCAAGAGCGGCGCAATTGGCATCATTCTCGATTTCACAATGGAGTTGGTAATGCCGTTGAATGTGTTCTCTGAAATTCGGACCATGTAGATAACGCAACGCACTATGCCCATAGATAATACTCGAATCACAATCGACTGAACCGGGAGCGCTGATGGCAATACCGGCCACTTGATACTGGCGAGTGAGTGGCAGTAGGTGCTGTTCAAACTGTTGCCAAAAATCATCAATATTAGTGGTTGGGCTAGGGTAACTACCCTTTGAAACTATCTCTCCGCTTTGGGTTATTATGCCGTATTTGACGGCGCTACCACCGATATCTAACGCTAAATAATGTAGTTCACTCATCATACAACCTTTATTCCATGAGCAATGGATAGAAAAGGCTTACTCAACAAGACTCTCACAAAGTGAGCTTAGAAAGCAGTGGTAGAGTCGGAGCTTGTTACCGTTAAGTAAACCAAAATTTGTTATTGCTTGGTTAGAAACAAATTAACAAATCAACTGAAAAGACAAACGAAATTTTGCTAGAAGATGATTGTATTGAGTGCTGCAATGCTTATATATCAGTGGATACTCACATTTTGTTGGTGAAACTTGCTATGAAATAGTTTGAGTTTCTTGGTCAATTAACCACTTTTCATGCACTTTAAAAAATGGGCGATACAGCATCCAAGAGTTAAACATCGCAAATAACACCATCAAAGCATTATGCAAACTTCCGTTGGCTGCTAAATAAGCACCAATTGGAGCTGGCATCGACCAAGGTAACATTGAGATAAATGGGTCGAGTATTCCGAGTTGAGTGAAATGCCACGCAATCACGGCATTGATTAACGGCACAAACACAAAAGGTAAGAAGAAAAGCGGGTTCATAATGATCGGAAAGCCGAACAAAATCGGTTCGTTAATGTTGAATAAAGCTGGAATAAAGCCAATTTTACCAACGGAGTTGAGCTGTTTTGAGCGGCTTTTCATTGCCATGAAGACTAAGGGGAGGGTTGAACCAACCCCGCCAATTAATAAGTAGTAATCCCAAAAACCTTGCAGATAAATATGAGGAGCCGGCTCACCTATAGCCAGTGCAGCCTGATTTGAAATTAAGCCACTGAGCCAAAATGGATTCATAATTCCAGTGACAATTAATGCGCCATGGATCCCCATAAACCAAAGGATTTGGCAAAGCAGTAATGAAAACAATACCGCGGTTAATGTGTCACTGGCGATGACTAAAGGCTTGAACGCTTCGGTGACTAATTGTGGGAAATATAAACCTGTATATTGTTTTAAGGTTAAATTAATAATCGCAAGAGAAAGCATAATAAATAACAGCGGTAAAATTAGCTTAAAGCCATTGCGAGTGATCAACGGGACTTCTTCGGGTAAATCTAAAAACCAGCCTTTTTTATAAAAAAACCGGATCACTTCAATGCTGTAAATACTTGAGATCAGGGCAGTAAATAGGCCGTTACCACCTAAAAAACTTTCTGGTGAAGATTGCTCAACCGCACCAGTTAATAATAAAAAAGCAACGCAACCGGTCAATCCCGAAAGCCTCTCTGGAATTCGATATTGTTTAGCTAAGCTGGCACTCGCGCCAAAGGCAATGAATAAAGCTATCAGCCCCATGGTATGCTCAAACATGGTCGAAAAGAAATGCCGATGCTCGAGCAAAAATGCGTTTATGTTGGGGTAATTGGCTGGATTAAACGGCGGGAAAATGAAGGGAACAAATAAGCTACCCACAATAATAAAGGGCATCGCAATTTGAAAACCATCACGAATGGCAATCAGATGTTTACTGCTCGCTAACCAGTTCGCCACGGGAGAAATGTGACGTTCAACACGTTTCATCAGTATTTGATTGGTTTGATGGTTCATTTTTTCCCTACCCAAAAGTTTATCGAGATCTCATTTTGCCAGACTTTCTTATTTAATCCGGTGATCAAATTCACAGTTAGGTTTCCAACTAATGGAAACCGGTTTCCATATTGTTTCCTTGTGCTAATTTATTATCAACAGAACAAGACATACAAATTAAATTACTCAATAGGAATACTGCCATGAAAAAAATTATGCTTTGCTGCTCAGCTGGAATGTCAACTAGCATGCTGATGAAAAAAATGATCGAGGAAGCGGCTAAACGCAACCTAGAAGTGGATATTCAAGCTTTCGGCGCTTCAGAGTTTGACCAAAAAGCGCCTAACTTCCAGTGTGTTTTACTTGGCCCTCAAATCAAATATATGCAAGCAGATCTACAAAAGAAAGCTGATGCATACGGTATTAAGGTAGAACCAATTAACATGATGGATTACGGCATGCAGAAGGGCGACAAAGTTCTCGATCACGCGCTGTCTTTGATTGATTAATGGTCAATCATAACAACCAAAACCAATCAGTGGCACATCGAATTTTATCATAGCGTGCCACTCGTCATGACCACTTCGCTTGCAATCTGTATTTACTTTTTTGCAGGTATTTATCTCAGACAAATCTAGGACGCATGTATGAGCTCAATTAATGATTTATTGACGAACTTTATTGAACAAAAAGTGACGCCAATCGCAGGACGCATCGGCAATCAGAAATACGTTACTTCCATTCGTGATGGCTTTATTTCAGCGTTACCATTTATGATCGTTGGTTCGTTCATGCTGGTGTTTATTTTCCCTCCCTTTTCACCAGACACCACATGGGGTTTTGCGCGTGCTTGGTTAGACTTTTCGAATGAATACCGTGAACAGCTAATTTTACCTTTTAACCTTAGTATGGGGGTTATGACCTTCTTCATCTCTACTGGGGTTGCCGCGAGTTTAGCCCGCCATTACGATTTAGATCCGCTAGCGACAGGCCTGCTAGCATTGATGTCATTTTTACTGGTTGCCGCGCCAATTGAAGATGGCAAATTAGTGATGACCTACTTTGGTGGCCCAGGTATATTTACGGCATTGATTACCGCGATTTACTCAACGGAAGTGTACGCATTCTTAAAGCGTAAAAACGTCACCATCAAACTTCCACCTGAAGTACCAGCCGGTGTATCTCGCTCATTTGAGATTCTAATTCCAGTGCTAGTGATCATTATGACGTTGCACCCATTGAACCTATTGATTGAATCTGAAACAGGCATGATCATTCCACAGGCGATTATGTCACTGCTTGAGCCATTAGTCTCCGCCTCGGATTCTTTACCTGCCATTTTACTTGCGGTATTTGTGTGTCAAATTCTATGGTTTGCCGGTATTCACGGCGCCTTGATTGTCACTGGTATCATGAACCCATTCTGGTTAGCGAACTTGGCCGTAAACCAAACTGCGTTAGCGAATGGTATTGAGCCACCGGTTATTTTCCTACAAGGGTTCTGGGATCACTATCTTCTTATCGGCGGTGTAGGTTCAACCTTACCACTTGCCTTTATGTTGGCGCGTAGCCGTGCGGTTCACCTGCGCACTGTGGGTAAGCTAAGTAGTGTTCCTGCGCTGTTTAACATCAATGAGCCATTACTATTTGGCACACCTATCATTATGAACCCAGTGATGTTTATTCCATTCGTGTTCGTGCCAATGATCAACGCAGTCGTCGCTTATTTTGGTCTTAAATGGGATTTGGTTGCACACGTAGTATCGGTAACACCATGGACAACACCAGCACCAATCGGCGCATCATGGGCGGCAAATTGGGCCTTTAGTCCTGTCATTATGTGCTTTATCTGTATGGCGATTTCGGTAGTGGTTTACCTACCTTTCCTAAGAGCTTATGAGAAACAATTGCTTGAGCAAGAAGAGCAAGCAGCAAAAGAAGAAGCTCAAGGTCAAACCGTAACTGCGTAATAACCAACGATGGTGGTGAGGTATTCACCACCATCATCAATAAAAGGTAAGCATTCAATGCAATATCAATTTCCAGAAAACTTTTGGTGGGGCAGTGCATCATCAGCACCACAAACCGAAGGCGCGGCTTTTGAAGATGGTAAAGGCGAAAACATTTGGGACCTTTGGTACAAGAATGAACCCAACCGTTTTTTCAATGGCGTAAGTGCCACAGAAGCATCAACGTTTTATAAAAACTACCGTTCTGATATCGCATTGATGAAAGACATTGGCCACAACTCGTTCCGCACTTCAATTTCATGGTCGCGCTTAATTCCAACCGGTCGTGGTGAAATAAACCCAAAAGCGGTTGAGTTTTACAGCAATGTGATTGATGAAATGGTGGCGCAAGGTATTGAGCCATTCATTAATTTATTTCACTTTGATATGCCGGTGGCGATGCAAGAAATCGGTGGTTGGGAAAATCGTGAAGTGGTTGATGCGTATGCTGAATTTGCCGCGACCTGCTTTAAATTATTCGGTGATCGAGTAAAACACTGGTTTACCTTTAATGAGCCAATCGTGCCAGTGGAAGGCGGTTATCTATATGATTTCCATTATCCAAATGTAGTGGATTTTCGACGCGCAGTTACCGTTGGCTATCACACTATTCTAGCTCACTCCAAAGCGGTCATCGCATATCGTGAACAACAGCAAGATGGACAAATTGGCATTATTTTAAATCTAACGCCTTCTTATCCTCGCTCACAAAATCCAGCCGATGTGAAAGCGGCAGAATATGCAGACTTATTGTTTAACCGTAGTTTCTTAGATCCAGCGGCCAAAGGCGAAGTGCCTCAAGGCTTGATTGAAATATTAAAGCAATACGACCAAATGCCAGAGTGCCAAGCGGGCGATTGTGAAATTATTGCAGCCGGTAAAGTGGATTTGCTTGGGGTGAATTACTATCAACCTCGCCGTGTAAAAGCACGTTTAACCGCGGTTGATCAAAACTCACCATTTATTCCTGAGTGGTTATTTGAAAACTATGAAATGCCAGGCCGTAAAATGAATCCACATCGTGGTTGGGAAATTTACGAAAAAGGCATTTATGACATCATGATCAATTTGCGGGATAACTACGACAACATTCCATGCTTTATTTCTGAAAATGGTATGGGGGTTGAAGGTGAAGACAAGTTCTTAAAAGACGGCCAGATCCAAGACACTTATCGTATTGATTTTATTCAAGATCACTTAACTTGGTTGCATAAAGCGATTCAAGAAGGGGCCGATTGTCGTGGCTATCACTTGTGGACTTTTATCGATAACTGGTCTTGGTGTAACGCTTATAAAAACCGTTATGGTTTCTACAGCCTTGATTTAAAAACTCAAACGCGCACCAAAAAACTGAGCGGTGAATGGTTTACGCAAGTTTCGAAAAATAATGGCTTCTAAGAAAAATTCAATCAGAACGCTTTGAAGCAATAAAGGTTATTGAATAATAAAAAATTAAATAGGACACGAAAATGGATATGGATTTAGAAGAACAAGTAATGGGTATCATCATTAATGCTGGTCAATCAAAAAGCTTAGCCTTTGAAGCACTTTATGCGGCTAAAGCGGGCGATTTTGATAAGGCAGAAGCTTTGATGAAAGAATCACAAACGTTCGCCAATCAAGCTCACCTTGTACAAACTAAGCTGATTGAAGCCGATGAAGGTGAAGGCAAAACCAAAATGACCCTTATCATGGTTCATGCACAAGATCACTTGATGACCAGCATGCTAGCCAAAGAAATGATGGCGGAATTGATCGCGCTGCATAAGAAAGTGGCAGAGAAATAAGCCAATACGCCCATTTGGTCCCCATGCCAAATGGGCTATTTATTTGAACAAATCAAACCATTAAATCCCCATTCTAAATTTAAGGTTTTTGTTGCGGTATCTTGCAAAACTCAATGAGATATAGAAACTCGCATCTTGAAGTTACTTGGGTATATAATCATTAAATTAAAAGCAGTATGAGTGAGACAATAAGTTCATGGCCACTATCACAGACGTATCACGATTAGCCAATGTATCAAAAGCCACCGTTTCTCGTGTATTGAGCGGTAGCCGCGGGGTGCGTGAAGATAGTCGTCTTACTGTGTTAAAAGCTGCTGAAGAACTCAACTACAGCCCGAATATTGCCGCGCAAAATCTAGCGACACAATCCACCAATTATGTTGGCGTAGTATTAAATACCGCCGATGCCGCTAGCCTTAATAGTTACCTGCCTTTAATATCGCGGAAGCTAAAATCAATGAAGAAATTGATGTTAGTGCAATTTGCTGAAAGCGATCATGAACAGCAGAGTGCTTTAATGGAATTACACAGTCAATGTGAAGCGGTTATCTTGATTAATGGCACAATCAATACTTCTGCTTTTGAGCGTGTATTACATATGGATGGTGTGATGAGTGACGCTCACGCATCGGTGGGGTTTGATTATCAATTTGCCGCAGAAAGCGCTTGCCGTTATTTACTAGGAAAAGGGCATCGTAAGATTGCTTTATTGGTCGATGATTTAGAGCAGGGAAGTTGCCAGGATTTATTAAATGGTTATAAAAATGCACTACAGAATTCGTCATTGCCGTATGATCGCCGTTTGATTTTGGAAGCGAAACATCAGCTTGAACAATCTCTACTAGGGCTGATTAATAGCTTTACGCAATATACGGCAATTGTGGTGAAGCGTGATAGTTATGCCGCAGAAGCGATGCGCATCATGCGTGAATTTAATATCCAAGTTCCGAAAGAGGTATCGGTTATTTCATTAGAAGATTCTCCTTTGGCGCAACAGCTTAATCCAACACTGACTTGTATCAGCCATTCTAGTGAGCAATTGGCTGATTATTGTATGGATAACTTACAAACGCTTTTAGAACGATCAATCCAAACTATGAAATCAAGCCCTTTAATTTCTGGCCGTTTAGTCAGCCGAGAATCGGTTTCGGATTTATAATTAAACTTATTTTTCTTCAATATATTTGATTGAACCGCCTTTCTTTGGCGGTTTTTTTATCGGTGTCACTTTCATCGCTATGAAATAAATTACGCCAGTTTCATGGCATAACCATCAATGTGATTTATCGAACGAAACCCGAATTAGTCTAGAGTTTTGAAGGATTTCTCGTCGTCAATTACAGTTAATTGACGGGCTTTACGTTAACGTAGAGCTAATGATTATTTCACTAATAACAATGAAGTTTAAGGATAGGTATGGCATTTCAAGATGATTTTTTATGGGGTAGTGCATCGGCGGCATATCAAATTGAAGGCGGGGCAAGTTTAGATGGAAAAGGTCCATCGATTTGGGATACCTACTCACGCATTGCAGGTAATACTTTTAAAAATACTACCGGTGAAGTGGCGATCGATTTCTACCATAAGTTTGAAGAAGACATTGAGCTGATGAAAGAGATGGGCTTAAACGCGTATCGTTTCTCTGTTTCATGGTCTCGCGTAATGGCAGATGGCCGCACCGTGAACCCGAAAGGGGTTGAGTTTTATCATAAGGTTATCGATAAATTGATCGAGGCTGGTGTAGAGCCAATCTTAACGGTTTATCACTGGGATCTACCTCAAGCACTGCAAGATGAATACGCCGGCTGGGAGAGCCGTGAAATTATTAAAGACTTCACTGCATTTTGTGAGCTGCTTTATAAAGAATATGGCAAAAAGGTGAAGTATTGGGTAACGCTCAATGAGCAAAATATCTTTACTGGCCTAGGCTATGTGCAAAAGCTTCATCCGCCGAAAGTATCGGACTACCAGCGTTTTATTAATGCTAACCACATTGCAAGCCTTGCTAATGCGAGTGCAATTAAGCTGTTCCGTGATATGGGTATCGAAGGTCAAGTTGGTCCAAGTTTCGCTTATGGCCCAACGTATGCCAAAAGTGAAAAACCAGAAGATGTGATTGCGATGGAAAATGCGCAAGAAATCGAAAACTTCTTATGGATGGATGTCTACGCAAAAGGTGAATACCCTCGCATTGGCTTGAAGCTGTTGGAAAACTTAGGCATTAAAGTCGATTTCCAACCGGGCGATAAAGCCCTGCTTAAAGCGGGCGTATGTGACTTCATGGGGCTCAATTACTATCAATCGGCCACTTTCATCGATCCTAATCAGAAGCAAGACAATGTGCAGGCCGGTAATGCGGCGCAGGTATCTGTGGTATCAGAAGTGAAAGAGATCCCAACGCAAAAGCTTTATGCTCGCGCTGATAATGACTACCTTAAAATGACCGATTGGAATTGGGCCATCGATCCAAATGGTTTACGGGTGTCGTTACGTCGTATTACTTCACGTTACGGTGTTCCAATTCTGATTAGCGAAAATGGTCTCGGGGCATTTGATACCTTAACGGAAGATGGCAAGGTGCATGATGACTATCGTATTAACTTCTTAAAAGAGCACGTTCAAGCGATTGAAGCGGCGATTGATGATGGCTGTGAAGTATTAGGCTACTGTACTTGGTCATTCCAAGACTTGTTTAGCTGGCTCAACGGTTACGCAAAACGTTACGGCTTTGTTTATGTCGACCGTGATGAAGAAAGCGAAAAAGAGTTAAAACGCTACAAGAAAGATAGCTTCTACTGGTATCAAAAAGTGATTGAAAGTAATGGAAAAGAGTTGTAATTATTTTATGACAGACGCTTTGCTCTGATTGAGTACAGGGTATAACATTTAGGTGGCTGGCGTATAAATAGTGCGTCAGCCATTTTGTATTAATGGGGTGTGAATAGGATGAAATTAGGTTTTATTGGCTTTGGTAAAAGTACCAATCGTTATCATATGCCCTTTGTGGAAGCTTCTGGTGAATTTGAGGTGGTGGGTTTTTATACTCGTGGTTCTCGGCATTTTGATATGCCATATCCATCATATAACCAAAACATTCAACGATTTGACAGCGTGGAAGCTTTGCTTTGTTCGGATGTTGAAGTGATTGCCGTCACAACACCAGCTTCTTCTCATTATGAGTATGCGAAACAAGCTATTCTTGCACATAAGCATGTCATCGTTGAAAAGCCGTTTTGTGATACGTTAGGCCAAGCAAAGGAATTGTATCAACTTGCAGAACAGAAACAGGTGAAAATAACGCCTTATCAGAATCGTCGTTTTGATAGTGACTTCTTAACGATTAAGGCGGTATTACAACGGAAAGATCTTGGCCGGGTGATGGAGATTGAATCAAATCATACCCATTATCGACCCGACGGTGCCGACTATTCTGGTCATCAATACGATGGTAGTGTATACGGTCATGCGGTTCATTTTATTGATCAAATTGTCAGCCTATATGGCGAACCTGATTCAATCCTCTATGATGTGACCAATCATAAAAATTATTACATCGGCGCAGGAAAACGTTTTGGCGAGTATGCGGATGATACCCATTCGGAACAAAATAAAGTGCCTGAAGATTACTATGACATCAAATTGATTTACGGTAATTTAAGAGTTCGTGTAAGGCATTCGCAATTAGTCGTAAAAGAGCCACCTCGCTGGATCATCAATGCGACCGAAGCAACGGTGGAAAAATATTTTATCGATCAGCAAGAGCGCGATCTTAAACAAGGGATATTCTTAGACACTCCTAGCTTTGGTCAAGACAGCCCAGAGGGTATTTGTACGCTTTATTTTAAAGATCATCAAGAGGTAATGGCGGCTAACTATCATCATTACACTCAATTCTATAAAAACGTTAAATTGTGGATTGAAGGCAACGCAGAAGCCCCTGTGAGCAAGCCGGAAGCGCTAGTTGTGATGCATATTTTGGAAACCATCGTAAATAAACAAGCCTTTAAGCCATTAGGAATATTGCCGTTTATAAAAGATGAAGCACGTCGATAACTCATCATACTTAAATAGAGGAAAGCCGTTCCTGCTGGTCCGGTTTATTTTACTCTTGCTGAAACTGCATCTTGAAGTTACTTGGGTATATAAGGTGATTTAAGTATATTGAGTACTATGGACTGAATTAATGAGAATACTAAAATGGGACTCAATATCCAAGATACATTCAACCGCTACCCTGAACATATTCAGAGGCTTCTATTACCTATTCGCGCTTTAATTTTTGATATTGCAGACGAGCAAAATTTAGGTGATGTTGAGGAAACCCTTAAATGGGGTGAACCAAGTTATTTGGTTAAAAGTGGCAGTACCGTTCGAATGGATTGGAAGCCTAAATTCCCTGATCAATATTTCATTTTCTTCAACTGCAATACTAAACTTGTTGATACCTTCCGAGAATTGCATTCAGATGTGCTTGAATTTCAAGGTAATCGTGCCATTGTATTGAATGTGAATTCACCACTTCCAACGTCCGTGATTAGGCAATGCCTTGAGCTATCACTTAACTATAAAACCATTAAACATTTACCGCTGTTAGGGGCTTAAGAAGAAATTAGAATGCCGTTAATTGTCAATATGCCAAAGCCTCCATATTACTTACGCAGTCATTTTTACTTCACATCGTACCGGTATAGATAATGGTCAGGGCAAGATATCAGACAAAGTGGCGGAGCTTGACTCACAGCAATCCGGATTTATTGGGGGGCGAGTCAGCCAGAGAAGATGTAGGTATAGCTGTTTCCTATTGGAAAGATCTCGAAGCGATTAAGAATTGGAAAGTAAATCTTGAACATCGAGAAGCGCAAAAACAGGGGCATGAAAATGGTGCTCCTCTTTCAAAACTAGAATATCGAAAGTTGAGCTAAGTTACGGTATTTAAACATTTACACAAGGATGAACTATGTGGCTTAAAGAAGTTGAATTGGAATCTAACACTGTTAAATTAATTCCGTTGCAAAGAGAACATGCAGATGATCTGGTTGCCGCCGCCAGTGATGGGCGTTTATGGGATCTGTGGTATACGTCGGTTCCAAATGCTGAAACGATTGAGGCTTATTTGGCTTTTGCTTTTCAAGAGCAAGAACGCGGTGCATCGTTAGCGTTTACCGTGCTTGATAAAAGCACCAATAAAGTAATTGGCTCGACGCGTTTTTGTAATGCTGATGTAAAAAACCAAAGAGTTGAAATTGGTCATACGTGGTATGCGAAAAGCTACCAACGTTCTGCCGTCAATACAGAATGTAAGCAATTGTTGTTAACTCATGCATTCGAAATATTAGATGCCATTGCGGTTGAGTTTAATACCCACTGGCATAATCAAGCATCACGAACCGCGATCGCACGTTTAGGTGCTAAGCAAGACGGCGTATTACGTAATCACAAAAAAATGGCGAATGGGGGGTATCGTGATACGGTTGTATTTTCAATTATTAACACGGAATGGCCAGTGGTGAAAATGAGCCTAGAGCAAAAGTTAGCAATGCATCGACAATTTTAGGCATAAATTCTTCGATGCGGTTTGAAAGGATAACGGAGTTAGCTTTGGAAGAATCTAAAATTTTACGATCAGAGTCATTTTAGCCGTAATTTCAAGAAAGCCGTTGGTGTCTCCCCTTCCAATTATTTGACGGATAGAACTAGTCGCAATTAACTGGGCAGTGATTTTTTTATTGCCTGTTTTTAAAACGATGCTATTTTAATTCGCCTTTAATATCCATCATTTTATTGAGACCACCATGCCGCCTATTTTTATTACGATTTCCCTTTTGGTATGCAGCAATGTGTTTATGACGTTTGCTTGGTATGCCCATTTAAAAGAATTGGGTAATAAACCTTGGATTATCGCCGCTCTGGTGAGTTGGGGGATTGCATTATTTGAATATCTGTTCCAAGTACCGGCTAACCGTATTGGCTATACTGTGCTTTCCGTTGGGCAGCTAAAGATCATTCAGGAAGTGATTACTTTGTCGGTATTTGTGCCATTTTCAGTGATGTATTTAAAAGAGCCACTGAAATTGGATTACTTATGGGCAGGTTTATGTTTACTGGGCGCAGTGTATTTTATTTTCCGTAGTAAATTAGGTTAGTTACAATTTCAACTTCAACTGTAAGTTAATTATTGCTATTGATTATGCCGTTGGTGTCTTTTCCAAACATTTTCGGCATAAACATAGGTCGTTTGGTTTTTCCACTTCCCGCTTTTCAACATTAAAACACCAGCATGTTGATTTACCTGCAGCAATGTCGCAATGGGTATTCTCATTGCACTCAGGGCAGGGATGTGTGGTTTCAGTACCTGAAATTGTTGCTATTATATTCTCTCGTTTCTCATCGTCTAGGTGACGCCAATTTATGATTTCATCGATAGTACGATGACAACCAGAACAGAGGCCACCATTATTTTTACATGCCGCAATACAGGGTGTTTTCATGATAGATTTTGTGCCCAGGAAGTAGAATGACGCGGACTCTAGCATGGTTGAAAAGCGGAGTCACTTATTCAAAATTTTTGAACGACATCAACGATACTGACGGACGGTATCCATATTCTTAGCCTTTATAATAAAGGTAGTGAAAGAATAAAAGGAGATCGTGATGGGTAAGTTAGTTGAAGGCGTATGGCACGATGTTTGGTATGACACCAAATCAAGCGGTGGTAAATTTATCCGTGAAGATGCTGGGTTTCGTGATTGTGTTGAAAATAAACCAGATGCAAAATTTCCACCTGAATCTGGTCGTTACCATTTATATGTATCCTTAGCCTGTCCGTGGGCGCACAGAACTTTAATCATGCGCGAGCTAAAAGGATTGGTTACACATATTAATGTTACTGTGGTTAGCCCTGACATGCTTGAACATGGCTGGGAATTTTCACAACCCGAACCGCTATTTGGTTTTACCAAAATGCATCAAATTTACACGAAGGCCAAAGCCGATTATTCTGGTCGTGTTACGGTGCCTGTTTTATGGGATAAGAAAAACAATACGATTGTGAGTAACGAATCCTCTGAAATTTTACGCATGCTTAATTCTGAATTTAATGATTTAACGGGCAATAACGATGATTATTATCCGGCAGCGTTACGTTCACAGATTGATGAATGGAATGAATTTGTTTATCCGAATATTAATAATGGCGTGTATAAAACGGGTTTTGCCACCACGCAAGAAGCGTATGAAGAAGCTTTTAATAGTCTATTTCGCACGCTTGATAAAGTTGATGCACATTTGGCGACTCACCGCTATTTGGTTGGGGATACTATTACTGAAGCCGATTGGCGCTTATTTACGACACTGATTCGCTTTGATCCTGTTTATGTTGGGCATTTCAAATGCAACTTAAAGCGCATAGCCGATTACCCACATATTCAAGGTTATATGAAAGAGCTATATCAATTTGGTCATGTGGCAGAAACGGTAAGCTTTGAACATATTAAGCGTCATTATTATTTCAGTCATAAAGGCATTAACCCTACTCAAGTGGTACCGAAGGGGCCTGATCTTGATCTAGCGTCAGCACATGGCCGAGATGATGTGCTCGTGAGTAAATAGAAACGTTATCAAGGGAGTTCTAACATTTTTTGACATAAATTTGTTGGATTAAATAAGCCGATCCGTTATATGAAGTGACGATCGGCTTTTTTGTGGGGTATTTAAGCGGTTTTGTTGTTACGGTTAACCCATTAATACGGTTGAGATAAAGTACCCAACCACGGTTGCAGTTGAAACACCCAGAATACCCGGTATAAAGAAACTGTGGTTTAGCACATATTTACCAATTGATGTGGTGCCAGAGCGATCAAAGGTAATGGCAGCTAAATCGGATGGATAAAATGGGAAGAAGAAATATGCATAACACGCAGGAATAACACCAATTAAAACTTCATGAGGTATACCAAGTGAGAAGCCTAGTGGGAACATGATCGTCAATACAGCTGCTTGGCTTTTTAAGAAAACCGAAACGGCAAACATGGCGAGAGCAAATGTCCATGGGTGTAAGCTAACAATACCGCTGATACTGTCGATTAAGAATGATTTATGGTGTTCAATAATGGTGTCACTCATCCAAGCGATACCAAAGATGATGATCACGGCGGTCATGCCAGCAATAAAGACGTTACTGTGGACGATTTTTTTTGGCTCTACTTTGGTGATCAGTAAGATAACGGCGCCGACTGCTAGCATGAGAAATTGAATAGCAACCGACATGCCAACCCCTTTTGGCAATAAGTCTAATGGTTTACCAAACATGGCAACAAATACCACGGTGGCAATACCCAGTAAGAAGACAGTTAATCCTGTTTTGGCTTGTTTACTGTCTTCGATTCTAG
This sequence comes from Vibrio casei, assembly GCF_002218025.2. NCBI lineage: Bacteria > Pseudomonadati > Pseudomonadota > Gammaproteobacteria > Vibrionales > Vibrionaceae > Vibrio > Vibrio casei. The sequence continues at coordinate 1,061,031 of NZ_AP018680.1, forward strand.
CTTGACCCTCGGCTTGCACTTCGATCAAAGCGTCTTTAAATTCAAGGTCTTTGCAGCGTTCGATGAAGGCTTCGTCTTTATCTAAATCTTTGCCTCTAAATAAACTCCAAGTACAGCCGACTAATAACCCGCACATGGTTGCAGGAATTGTGACAAGTAGAACATCAATTAATGAAATATCGAGGTTGTTCGTTGCAGCGGTTGCCATGACTACCGCTGCAGCGGCAGCAATAGGGCTGGCAGTGATTCCCATTTGTGAGGCAACCGATGCCATTGCCATTGGGCGTTCCGGACGAATGCCTTTTTTAATCGAAACATCATAAATAACGGGAAGCAGTGGGTAAACACTGTGTCCTGTTCCTACTAGAACGGTTAATAAATAAGTACAAAATGGGCCTAAAAATACGATTTGGTTAGGGTGCTTGCGCAGTAATTTTTCAGCATAAGCCACGAGTAATTTCAACCCGCCGGTTGCCTCTAGTGTTGCGGATGCTGCAACCACCGCAAGAATGATCAACATAACACTGATTGGTGGTGAACCTGGGGCTATCCCGAAGACAAAAGCAAGAACTGAAACGCCTAAACCGCCCAGTAAACCAAATGCGATTCCGCCGAAGCGAATCCCCGTAAAAATCACGGCTAACAGCAGCAGCATATGAATGTAGAACATAATCCTTTACCTCTAAAGTAGTAATTTAAATTACATTAGCACTGAAGAAATGAAGGGATATTGATCTAGTACAGCTTCAATTGTGTTTGGATTACAAAGAATAATATTTTTTGAAGGAGTGTGAATATATAGGTAGTGAGCGCCTTCATACGTGAGGCGAAGGCGCGGTGTATTATTATTTAACGTCGTTGTACTTTGAACATTAAAGCAGAGTCATCGCCTTTTCGGCTAAACGTTTTGCTGCTGCGCGATGTCGAATGAGTAGGTTTTCTAAATCTAACCCAATGACGTGCCCATCATGCACACGCCAAACGCCATTAATCATGACGCGATCAGCTTGTTGAGCGCCGCACATGATGAGTGCTGCCAGAGGGTCGTGTGAGCCAGAGAAACGAATGTCATTTAATGTGAACATGGCAACGTCAGCTTGTTTGCCCACTGCAAGTGTACCGATATCGGTTCGTCCCATTGCTGCCGCTGAGCCTTTGGTCGCCCAGCGTAACGCGTCAGTGTGACTCACATTAGCAGAGCCGTAACGCAAACGTTGTAAGTACATGGCCATACGCACTTCGCCAATCATGTTCGATCCATCATTTGAAGCGGAACCATCGACGCCTAAACCCACTTTAACGCCTGCCGCTTCTAATTCATTATTTCGGCAAATACCGGACGCCAGCATCATGTTTGATGTTGGGCAATGGCTGATGCCAACACCCGCTTTGCCTAAACGTTTTATTTCTTCATCGTTGAAATGAATACCATGTGCTAGCCATGTTTTATCGTTTAGCCAACCGACGCTTTCCAAGTAATCAACAGGACGGTGACCAAAACGCTGTAGACAAAAATCCTCCTCATCAATGGTTTCGCATAGATGGGTATGCATCATGACATCTTCTTGATGCGCAATGCGGGACGTTTCTTTCATGAGATCGGTTGTCACCGAAAATGGCGAACAAGGTGCTAGCGCGATTTGAGTCATCGCACCATCGTTTCGCTCATGGTATGACTTAATAAGGCGTACGCTATCATCAATGATAGTTTGTTCTGTTTGAATGGTGTGGCGTGGTGGAAGACCACCTTCGTCTTCACCAAGGCTCATCGAACCACGAGTTAAAATGGCGCGAATACCAAGTTTTTTTGCCGCTTCTACCTGAATATCAATCGCGTGCTCCAGCCCTACAGGGATGAGGTAATGGTGATCTGAAGCTGTGGTGCAGCCTGACATCATCATTTCGACTAAGGCCACTTCTGTGGAAAGCGAATGCATTTCTTCATCAAGGCCAGCCCAAACTGGATATAAGGTTTTTAGCCAGTTAAATAGCTCTTTATTTAAAGCATCAGGGTAGGCACGAGTTAAGGTTTGATAAAAGTGATGGTGAGCATTGATTAGGCCTGGAGTGACAACGTGTTGTCTGGCATCAACTACGGTATCAATCCTATAAGAAGGTTCATTATGTAATGCGACAAGCTCTAGAATAGTATTGCCTTGAATAACCAACCCACCACGTGCATCTTGTAGACTGCCGGTGTAAACGGCGAGAGGGTTCTTGATCCAAGTTGTTTGATTATTTACGTTGAATGACATTCATAGTAATCCTTAGCCTACGCATCCATTTCAGGGGAGCAGGTCTTTATTATATTTTAATTAAAATTCAAGCCCACTTTATAAAAGAGGTGCGGCTAGTTTGTTTAAAAGACAAGAATAACGCTTGAATATTACAACAAGCGTTATCTTATCTTGAGCTTATTTGATGGCGGTATTAGGCGTTAAATTAGATTGACGGTCATTGGTCTTTTTTTCAGACTGATTCTCATCGGTGTATTCACTCGTACTATTTTTATGCACATCGAGTTGAGCTTCATTTTGCATGACTTCTAACGCTTCAATTCGCATAGCTTCAATTGTGGCAATGGCTTTTGAAATTGTCGCTTTCGATTCCATTACCTTGGTCGCTGCAGTATGTGCAGTTTCATCACGAGTCATTTCAGCTATTTCTAATTTTTTTACTGCCCGTTCCTCTTTATGATTTTGTGGAAGAATGAGATGTAAAATAATGGCGATCAGTGTGCCCGTTGTAATTCCTGAGTGGAAAAACTCTGCCACCATATGAGGTAAATGCTGAATTAATCTTGGCTCGATAGTGACGGCAAGTCCAGCGGCTAAACTGACACAAATGATTAATGCATTACGGCGAGTATCTGCCGCTTTTATTAACATGCGAATGCCAGCATAAGCGATCATGCCAAACATAATGAAACCGACACCGCCTAATACTGGTTTTGGTATGGTTACTGCGATTGCGGCGAGTTTAGGGAACATTCCTCCCAGAATTAATAAGCCACCTGTTGCAGCAACAACATAGCGGCTTGCCACACCTGTTATGCCTACAATCCCTACATTTTGGCTGAATGAAGCAAGTGGCATTGCAGTTAACATGGAACCAATCGTACTGGCGATACCGTCGGCTAAAACACCTTGTTTCAAATCTTTACCACTTAAATCCTTTTGGCAGTTGGCCGCCAAAGCCATGAAATCGCCTGTTGCCTCTGCAACCACAATAATATAAACCAAACAAATACTTAAAATAGGTCCCCAGGCAAAGGTCATGCCATACTTGAACGGCTCGGGACCGGCAACCCATGATGCGTTAGACACTTGATCAAGATCGACCATGCCCATGCTAAGTGCTACTAAATAACCTCCGACAAGGCCAATTACGATTGCAGAAGCTGCAATAATACCTTTACAATACACCGAGACTGCAATCACGATTCCAAGAGAGATGATGGCAATGAACAATTTTGGGAGCGTTGCAAAATCGGCACTGCCTTTTGGGGCGTCACCAATCCAATTCATGGCAACCGGTAAAATAGTCAAGCCGATTAAAGTAATGACGACCCCGCTGACCACATCTGGAAAAAGTTTTTTGATTTTGTCCATAAAAAAACTGGCTAAAATCACTAAGAATGAACCGGCAAAAGCGGCGCCCATTACGCCACTCATACCATCATTTTTACCTATGGTAATGAGTACGCCAAGAAACGCAAAACTCGAACCCATTACAACAGGCAAACGTATTCCAACAGGGCCAAATCCAAAACATTGAATAATGGTCCCAATCCCAGCAGCAAGTAGTGCTGCATTAATCAAATCGGCAATTTCAATGGCAGGTAGCCCAACCGATGCGCCTACAATCAAAGGAACTGCCACAATACCGCCTATCGATGCCAACATGTGCTGCAGCGCAAGAAGTAGAGTCGTGCTCATCGGTGGTCTTTGGTTCAATGTGTACATAAGCTTCATGACATTTCCTTATTTGTCTATTCCACTATTGTCTATTCCATTAGGGAGTGTGCTTCCTAATCCAAGAGTAATCAGCAGTGATTGATATAATTATTTTCTGCATTTATGTAGGTATAGAAGTTGTTTAACATTGTTGCAACAATATTGAATACAATGTGTTTTGTAAATTGGTGATGTTAATTTTTGTAACATAGGTCTAATGCGCAATATTTATGCCAATATTTAACAAGGAGAATTTAGGCTTGAAAGTTGAGGTGTTTTGCTTTTAAGTAATTGTATTAAAAGTTTATTTATTTTATTTGGTGCATTCTTTATAATGTGATTTAGTAAAATAAAAACAAGAATAAATGTATACAATGATTTATGTTTTTGTATTTATTTTATTGTTTGATAAATTTGTAGAAGTGTGAGGTTGAGTATATTGCAGGCGAAAAAAAACCAGCGTTATCAGCTGGCTTTTTGTTTCTTACTTTGAGTAAATAAGAGAGATAATGGTGGAGGGGGACGGATTCGAACCATCGAAGGCGGAGCCGGCAGATTTACAGTCTGCTCCCTTTGGCCACTCGGGAACCCCTCCACAAATTGTGTTTGTTCATCTCAAATATAAATGGCTTTGCTTTATATCTAGAACGCTTGTTCGTTACTAAATATCATAGTTAATAATGAGCAAGTGAATAATGGTGGAGGGGGACGGATTCGAACCATCGAAGGCGGAGCCGGCAGATTTACAGTCTGCTCCCTTTGGCCACTCGGGAACCCCTCCACAAATTGTGTTTGTTCTTCAATAATGCTTACTGACCTGACTTTAACTTTTCCGTTAAAGTGTAAGTATCTAGAACATCTTATTAATGTTTAAAAGGAATAAACACTAGCAAGTTAAATAATGGTGGAGGGGGACGGATTCGAACCATCGAAGGCGGAGCCGGCAGATTTACAGTCTGCTCCCTTTGGCCACTCGGGAACCCCTCCACAAGTGCGGGGCAGATAATAGCAAACTCTTAAAAGCTGTAAAGGGATTTTTTTAAATAATTGATTGAGTGCTGAGTTTTCGAACAAATGCGTGTTGTGGTGGTATTTTATTGAACAAATTGATAGAGAATTAAGTCAATAATAAGCAATTTTCTATTCCTTATTATTTACATTGCTTTACGCTCATCAACGATTCTGCTGGTAGAATCGTTGAAAAATACAAATGGATTGGTGTCATGAATAAAAACATTCTCACTTCGTTGGGACTAGCTTTCTCTTTTTTCGTTACTTCTTCTTATTTAGCTAGCGCCGCCACACCGGAAAAAAGTATCGGCATACCTTCAATTCCGGTTAGTGCTCAGCTGGTGGAAGCGCATGATGTGCAACAAAGCCTAATATTGGTCGCTAAGTTGGTGGCACAAGAGTCTGTGCAGATTCGGCCAGAAGTATCTGGGCGTGTTGAAAGAATACTGGTTCAATCGAATCAAGCGGTGAAATCAGGACAAGCGTTACTCACATTAGATAGCATCAAAGCGAAAGCAACCTTGAATGAAGCCCGTGCTTATTATAATGATGAAAGACGAAAAGAAAGAGAGTACGCGAGCCTTGTTAAAAAGAATGCCATTACGCAAACTGAGTTAGATGCGCAGCGTGCGAGCGTTGATATAGCAAAAGCGCGCTTTGATGTTGCCACCGCCGATCTTGCCTACCTCACTCTTAAAGCTCCTTTCACTGGTACTATTGGTTTTATTGATTTTAGTAAAGGTAAAACAGTGACTGAGAACGAGGATCTGTTTACGCTCGATAACCTCGACAATATGCGTTTAGATCTTCAAGTACCTGAAAAATATTTATCACAAATTTCTGTGGGTATGGCGGTGAATACAACAAGCCGAGCTTGGAAAGGGCAACTGTTTCCAGGGAAAATTACTCATATTAATACCCGTGTGAATAGCACGACACTGAGTGTGCCAGTTCGTCTTGATATTGTTAATTCAAATCATACCTTAAAACCGGGAATGTTGATGTCGGCGACCATATTATTCCCCGCTATTCACAAACCTATTATTCCTGTTCAAGCGCTAGAGTATTCTGGCACCAAACGATTTGTGTATGTGATTATCGATAATAAAGTGGTGCGTACCGAAATTGTGCTGGGTGCTCGTATTGAAGATAAAATCGTCGTCGAATCTGGGCTAGGTATTGGCCAAAAAATTGTCACTAAAGGTTTAGTGAATATGCGTGATGGTTTAAAAGTTCATATTGTTGAAGATGACAAGCTTGAGCTTAACGCTTCTGATGATTTAGGAGCCGAGTAATGTGGTTATCTGATGTGTCAGTGAAACGCCCTACGGTCGCGATTGTATTTAGTCTGTTGCTTTGTGTTTTTGGTTACGTTTCCTTCACTAAATTGGCTGTTCGTGAAATGCCTGATATTTCTAACCCTGTGGTGACGGTGTCGACAACTTATGATGGTGCATCTGCTAGCATCATGGAAAGTCAAATTACGACCATACTAGAAGATCAGTTATCGGGAATTAGTGGTATTGATGATATTTCATCAGTGTCACGAAATGGTAGCTCACGTATCAATATTACTTTTGATTTAGGCTATGACTTAACGACAGGAGTAAGTGATGTACGTGATGCGATAGCCCGAGCTCAACGAGGCTTACCGGATGAAGCCGAGGATCCTATAGTCTCTAAAGATAATGGCTCAGGTGATGCCGCTATTCACATCAACCTCACTTCGACCAAAATGGATAGAACGCAATTAACTGATTATATTAATCGGGTTTTAATTGATCGTTTTAGCCTTATTTCAGGAGTGAGCTCGATTGATATCAGTGGTGGCTTAGACAAAGTCATGTACGTCAAGCTTGATCCTAAAGCGATGGCAGGGCTTGGGGTGACAACCTCTGATATTTCAGGTGCACTTAATCGTGAAAACGTTGAAAATCCAAGTGGTGAAGTGCGTAACGATACGACGGCAATGACCGTACGAACTACTCGTAATTACCTGACAGCGGAAGATTTTGATTATCTCGTGATCCAAAAAAGCAAAGATGGATACCCGATTTATTTGAAAGATGTCGCGCAAATTTATTTGGGCGCTAAGAACGAAAGTTCAATGTATAAAAGTAATGGCCAGGTTGGTGTGAGCATGGGCATTATTACTCAAACCGATGCAAACCCACTTGAGGTTGCTCTGCATGTGCGTAAAGAAGTCAACAATGTTCAGAAATTTTTACCGGATGACACTACGCTAAAAATTGAGTATGACGCCACCGTATTTATTGAGCAATCGATTAGTGAAGTTTATAACACCTTGTTTATCACTGGTGGTTTAGTGGTATTAGTACTGTATATTTTTTTAGGCCAAATGCGTGCAACACTAATTCCGGCGGTGACCGTTCCGGTTTCGCTTATTTCTGCTTTTATGGCGGCTTATTATTTTGGCTTCTCGGTTAACCTGATTACATTGTTGGCATTGATTTTAGCCATTGGATTGGTGGTAGATGATGCCATTGTCGTGGTTGAAAATATCTTCCATCATCTTGAAAAAGGCGAGCCACCTTTGCTTGCTGCCTATAAAGGCACCAGAGAAGTCGGCTTTGCGGTGATGGCGACCACATTGGTATTGGTGATGGTATTTCTTCCTATTTCATTTATGGATGGCATGGTTGGGCTATTATTTACCGAGTTCTCCGTATTACTCGCGATGTCCGTGATTTTCTCATCGCTTATTGCATTGACACTCACCCCCGTACTTGGCAGTAAATTATTAAAAGCGAATATTAAACCAAGTCGTTTTAATCAGTGTATTGATAATGGCTTTAAGCGAGTTGAGTCGGGTTACAAACGTTTGTTGACGAAGGCTATTGCTTGGCGTTGGATTGCCCCTATTAGTATTTTAGCGTGTATTGGTGGCAGTGTATGGTTAATGACATTAGTCCCTAGCCAGTTAGCGCCTAAAGAAGATAAAGGCGTATTGTTTGCTTTTGTTAAAGGGGCTGACGCCACCAGTTTTAACCGCATGAGTGTTAATATGGATGAAGTGGAAAACCGCTTGCAACCATTGCTAGGCAAAGGGATTTTAAAGTCGTTCAGTGTCGATGCTCCTGCTTTTGGTGGGCGAGCGGGGGACGAAACAGGCTTTGTTATTATGGTACTGGAAGATTGGGGTAAGCGTGATGTCTCGATACAACAAGCACTGCAAGTGATCAGTAAAACATTGTCAGGAATTCCTGATGTGCAGGTAAGAGCGATGTTGCCCGGATTTCGTGGTGGTTCAGATAACCCTGTTCAATTTGTTTTGGGGGGGGCTGATTATAAAGAATTAATGCGCTGGGCTGAGTTCTTGCAACGTCAAGGTGAACAAAGCGGCATAATCACGGATGGGGATTTAGATTACTCAGAGAAAACTCCAGAACTGGTTGTAAGCGTTGATAAGCAACGTGCCGCGGAACTGGGTATTAGCGTGAGTGATATTGCAGATACACTAGAAGTGATGTTAGGTGGCAGTACGGAAACAACTTATTTAGAGCGCGGTGAAGAATACGATGTTTATTTACGGGGGAATGAAAATAGTTTTAATAATGCCTCTGATTTGAGCAAGATTTATCTTCGCACTGATAATGGCGAATTAGTGACGTTGGATACGGTGACTAAAATTGAAGAAATTGCGTCAGCGAACCGTTTATCTCATACCAACAAACAAAAATCGATAACCTTAAGTGCCAATGTTGGCAGTGCTTACACATTGGGTCAGGCTCTGGATTATTTAGATCAGCAAGCTATCGATAACCTTCCGAGTGATATTACCGTTTCATATAGTGGTGAATCTAAAGATTTTAAAGAGAATCAGTCAAGTGTTTTGATCGTTTTTGGCCTTGCGTTATTGGTTGCTTATTTAGTGCTTGCCGCTCAATTTGAAAGCTTTATTAATCCATTGGTAGTGATGTTTACTGTACCCATGGGGGTATTAGGAGGCTTTCTTGGGTTGTATTTCATGGGACAAGGCTTAAATATTTATAGCCAGATAGGTATGATTATGTTGATCGGCATGGTGACTAAAAATGGCATTTTGATTGTCGAGTTTGCCAACCAACTTAGGGATAAAGGCATTGAGTTTGAAAAAGCCGTTATTGATGCTTCAGCGCGTCGATTACGCCCAATCCTCATGACGGCTTTCACGACGATTGCGGGTTCCCTACCTTTGGTCTTTTCGACTGGAGCCGGTTATGAAAGCCGAGTGGCTGTGGGTACTGTTGTGCTATTTGGTATGAGCTTTGCAACATTAGTGACGCTTTTTGTTATTCCTCAAATGTATCGACTTATTTCCGTGAAAACACACTCACCGGGTCATATAGAAGCTTTACTTGAAAAAGAACTCGATCGCGATGTGAAAACCAGACCTGGGCATGGTTAGGTAATAAAATATGAATAAAAGATATGGCTAGTTGAAAATGAATGTAGAGCCACATTAGAGGGACAAAAATAAAAAACTCGCCTGCTTACTAAAAGCTAAGCGAGTTTTTAACAAGGAAGAATGATCCGGTCATTAGTCCTTTGTATTTTTATATCATTCACTCTATTTAATATGAGTAATGGCTTGCAATCTTTCAAGGTAGGGTGTTGTTGGCTCTGGAATATTGTGATTAACCCATTCAGAGTTGTAATGGCAATTTAAATATCGTTCACCACTATCACAAATGAGCGTCACAATAGATCCTGTCTCTCCTCGTTGAATCATTTCATCGGCAATATTTAGAACGCCGAATAGATTGGTGCCAGTTGATGGCCCGACTTTACGCCCTAATATTTTTTCTAACCAATGAATCGTGGCAATACTTGCAGCATCTGGAATCGTGCGCATTTCATCAATAACGCCTGGAATAAAGCTAGGTTCTACACGTGGGCGGCCAATGCCTTCAATTTTACTACCAGACTCTAAAGTCAGGTTTGTATTACCCGTTTTATAATAATCGTGAAAAACAGAGTTCTCAGGATCAACCACGCACAATTGAGTTGAATGTTTTTGATAACGCAGAAATCGCCCAATCGTGGCCGAAGTACCACCGGTGCCAGCACTCATGACAATCCAAGATGGAATTGGATGGGGCTCTCGGCTCATTTGACAGAAAATGCTGTCTGCAATGTTGTTGTTTCCACGCCAATCGGTGGCTCGCTCAGCGTAGGTAAATTGATCCATGTAGTGGCCATTTAACTCTTCTGCTAAACGACGAGATTCTGCATAGATTTGATCGGATCTTTCGACCAAATGTGCTTCACCACCATAAAATTGGATTTGTTCAATCTTTTTAGTGGCGGTTGATTTCGGCATAACGGCGATAAAGCGCAATCCTAATAAACGTGCGAAATAAGCCTCGGAAACAGCTGTGCTACCAGAAGAAGATTCAATTACGGTTGTTTCAGGGCCGACCCAACCGTTAGACAATGCGTATAAAAATAAAGAACGAGCAAGACGATGTTTTAAAGAACCCGTTGGATGGGTGCTTTCATCTTTCAAATAAATATCAATACCAGCTAGATGGGGTAAATCCAACTTAATTAAGTGTGTGTCTGCTGAGCGTTGAAAATCCGATTCAATCTTTCCAATGGCTTGGTTAATCCAATTTCTATCTACACACATGGCTCTCTTCCTATAGGCATTCTCATAATGAGAATAATTTACCTGTAAACTTGGAGAAAAAGTTTGCTAAATAGCCTATTAATTGCTTTTATTGTAGAAAGTTATTCTCTTATTGTGAGTGTGTGGGTGATGAAATCTGTCAATTTGGACCGAATAGATAAAATTCTGCTTACATTGCTGCAACAAGATGGTGCGATGTCATTGCATGATCTGTCAGAAGCGGTCAACTTAACGACAACACCATGTTGGAAACGTTTAAAGCGATTAGAAGAGCAGGGGGTTATTGATAAACGGGTGGCGTTACTTAATCCAGAAGCGCTAGGGTTATCTTTTGTTGCTTTCGTTTTGATTAAAACGAATGATCATTCAAATGAGTGGTATCAAAAATTTGTTAATACTACTTGCGAGTTTCCTGAAGTAATGGAATTTTATCGCATGGCAGGGGAATATGATTACATGATGAAAGTACTTGTTTCAGATATGAAATCGTTTGATGCTTTTTATAAAAAGCTGGTGAACAGTGTGGCAGGCATTTCAAACGTGACTTCAACATTTGCGATGGAATCACTTAAGTATACGACCGCTTTGCCGATTACATCCTCGTAATAACCAGCCAGTGAAATGATCACTGGCTTCTGTTACTTATTCTTTTATAGATATCGTCGTTATTGATTTCTAAATCGCATCACACCTTCTTGAACGGCGGTGGCGACTAGTTGTCCTTGCTGATTATAAATTTCGCCTCTTACCAATCCGCGGGTATTACTGGTAGTGGGGCTTTCAATCACATACAACAACCATTCATCCATTTTAAACGGACGATGAAACCACATGGAATGGTCAATGGTAGCCACTTGGAATTTAGGCGTTAATAGTGATACGCCATGTGGGAATAAGGCCGTCACTAAAAAGCCCCAATCAGAACCATAACCTAATAGGCATTGGTGCAAAATGGGATCATCAGGTAGCTGCCCGTTTGCTTTAATCCATAAATATTGTTTTGCAGGGAGCTTTTCAGGGTTCAGTGGGTTATTGACAACAACAGGGCGGACTTCAATCGCTTTCTCGCCACAAAAGGCTTTTTGAATGTGTTCTGGTAAATACTCAGCTAAGCTTTCGGCAAGTTGAGATTCTGAGGGTAATCCTTCAGGGCCATGCACATTCGGCATGGTGACCTCTTGATGATCGAATCCTTCATCATCACCTAAATAAGACGCTGTTAAGTAAAAGATAGGGCGGCCATTTTGAATGGCTTTGACACGTCTTGTTGAAAAGCTTTTTCCATCACGTAATTTTTCGACATCATAGATGATCGGTTTAGTGATATCTCCAGGATGTAAAAAATAACTATGAAAGGAATGGACGGTACGATTCACATCAACTGTGGATCCTGACGCAGAAAGAGCCTGCCCAATGACTTGACCACCATAAACCTGCGGTAATCCTAAATTTTCACATTTGCCACGAAATAGACCAACTTCTAAACGTTCAAGTTGGTGAAGCTCAAGTAATGCTTGTAATTGTTTGCTCATCAGACCTCCGTAATGTATTGTCAATTAATAGCTTGAGTAGCCTAATATTACAAGAGCAGACGCGGTTAACTCAGTGAAAACAAGATAAGGAATACTATGAAAAAGTCATTATTGTTATTTTCATCAATAATTTTAGGTGCGTCAATGTCTGGTTGCATCACGACACAAGCGAATGATACAAAGATGGCCTCGACAGAAACCGAGCAAGCAGGTAAACCAGTTATGTTAGAAAGCGTATCTGGAACATTAGCGTACCGAGAGCGTATTGCATTACCAGAAGATGCGGTAATTTCAGTCACGCTGGAAGATGTTTCTATTGCAGATAAAGCGGCAGATATTATTGCTACAGACTCTTTTGTCGCGGGTGGCAAGCAAGTTCCATTTGCATTCAAGTTGGATTACGATGCGAATAAAATAATTCCAAACCATACTTATGCGGTACGCGCTAAAATTGCAGTGAATGGTAAATTACGATTCATTACTGATACTCGTGAAACCGTTATTACGGATAAAGATAAAACTCAGTCAGTTAAGTTAATGCTAATAGGCGTTAAATAATTCATGATTGTTTTCTGTGGTACTTACTCTGGGTGCCACAGATATTGCTTTAAGCTAATTTTTCCTAACCCAGACACCTCAACCCCTTCGTCTACGAGTTTAGTTTTCTGTCGGAGTAAATCATTACCTTTCAATGATATTTTACCCTGACTATTTACCACGCGGTGCCAAGGTAAAGTCGACCCTTCAGGTAAATGACTCAAAGCCTTACCTACATGTCGCGCATAACCGGGGTAACCTGCCATTTTAGCAATCGTGCCATAGGTGCTAATTTTCCCTTTTGGGATTTGGTGAATGACAGTAAATATTTGCATATGGAATTCGTTCATAGAGATTACTTAGATATCCAATTTAATTGGGTAAATATACCCAATTTTATGTGCATGAAAAACATTATCGTTATTATTTTAAACCGTGGCAGAGGATAGATATTTCTGTTTATTTATTAGAATTGTTGAAGAACTAAGCAAACAAACCATTAAGGAAGCAAGACGGTTGCAATTGAAACATTTATCCTAGATAATCCTTTCCATCTTAAAGCAAATTGTTGCTGATAGAGCAAAATCAATGGAGGCCCTGGTCCTCCCGCAATACTAGTTCGTGAACTTGGTCAGATCCGGAAGGAAGCAGCCACAGCGAATGACGTGTGTGCCGGGATGTGGCTGGGGCTTCCACCTACCTGATGTTTGAAAAATAAGTCTGCATAAATTGCAAAGAAGTTTGCATATTTGCAGGATAAGTCTGCATAGTCTACTTTTAGTTGTAAGTTTACAACAAAATGGACTTCGGCATGTTTGATCAAACTAAAAAATCCTCCCACGTTCATAACATCTCAAAATTTATGAGTTTGAAGAACGATGCTGTAGTTCGCACTATGTCGATGCTTGAATTCGATATGTGTTTTCATCTTGAATATTCCCCTGAAATTCAAAGCTATACTTCCCAACCTAATGGCTTTTATTACGAATTCAACAATCGTCAGTGTCGATATACACCTGATTTCAATATTGTTAACTCAAATGGAGATGAGACATTTATTGAAGTCAAGCATTCATCAAAAATCTATGATCCTGACTTCAGACGACGTTTCGCTTCCAAACAACAATTCTCGCTTGAGCAACTCAATAAAAAACTCATTTTAATTACTGAAAAGCAAATCCGTATAAACCCTATTTTGAATAATCTCAAGTTGTTACATCGTTATTCCGGTTTACAAACGATCTCTGATATTCAATACGCTATTCTTGATGTGGTTCGAAATAGCGAAAGAATACGATTACATGACATATCTATGGTTTTAGGAATTACGGAGTCAGAAGCTTTATCTGGCACATTGTCGTGGTTATCCCAAGGGAAAATTCAAGCAGATTTAAAGTCTGGTGAAATATCGTTAGAAACCCATGTTTGGTGCTAATGCTTATGGACTTTAATAGTAATGATGGTTTTTTCGATGAATTTAAGTTGGATGAAACTTCAGAGGATAGATATGTAGTTGAAAAATCATTAGAAGTAGTTCAGTTTGCTCCTAAAATTTCAATCGATTCTTACCCACTATCTATACAAAATGAGATACAAAAACGCCTTTCTTATATCCGCTTTGTCAATGCACGGATTAATGGTGGTTGGACTCAAAAAAATTTAACGCCGATATTACGAGAGGCATCGCAAAGTTTGCCTTTACCTGCGCCAAAATGGAGAACATTGGTTAATTGGAAAAAAGCTTATTATGAATCAGGAGAGTTAATTCACGCGTTAGTTCCTAGGCATAAAGGTAAGGGTAATCGAGAGAAAAAAAATGATTCAGAAAAGTATGTGTTAAAAGCTATTAATGAAAAATACTTAACAAAAGAAAGAGTTAGTGTTTCTGACACTTATGCCTATTACAAGTCGCTGGTTATTGTCGCTAATAAATCAATAGTTTCAGGTGGTATTCAACTATTAAGTAAGAGAACGTTCTACAATCGTGTTCAAATGCTTCCTCCTTATGAAGTTGATGTAGCTCGCTTTGGAAAGCGAATAGCTGATAGAAAGTACCGTTCAGTAGGTCAACAGATACCATGTACGATGCCAATGGAGTATGTTGAAATAGATCATTCACCGCTTGATGCTATTTTACTTGATGACAAAGGTGACATACCGCTAGGACGGCCTTATTTAACTATTCTTTATGATCGTTTTAGTAAATGTGTTGTTGGGCTAAGTGTAAACCGGTGTTTGTCAAACTAGTTGTCGCGATCACTACGTTATGCACTCTCAGCCTTGACACTATTTTGTTCAGGGTTTAAGTACACTTCTTTTGGTAAATCCCAATTACGGATATTACCGCTCCAGCGCTCAGGGTGAGCATCTTTAGCACCTTGATAAACTTCTTTTCTATTAGCCAATATGTCACCCGCTAATCCTGAATGCCTTTGATGTGGGCTGACGTATTTGATGCCACTATGTTTGTGGTTAAAATTATACCAGTGGCTAAATTTCAACACCCAACTACGCGCCTCATCAATTGTTGAAAACCCTTTATACGGATAGTCAGGGCGATATTTACACGTTTTAAATATCGACTCAGCATAAGCATTATCATTGCTCACCCTAGGACGATTAAAAGACGACACGACACCTAAACTATAAAGTGTTTCAAGCATTGATGAGCCTTTCATTGGGCTTCCATTATCCGAATGCAGTACCAGAGGATTATCTTTAACTCCTTCTTTTAAATGAGCTTTCTTAATTAATATTGATGCATTTTCTGCTGATTCGTCATCATGAATTTCCCATCCAACAATCTTTCGACTAAATATATCGAGTATCAAATATAAATAAAAATGCAGCCCTTTAGCGGGGCCTGGTAACCAAGTAATATCCCAACACCACACTTGGTTTGGCCCTGTAGCACAGTGTGTCGTCGGTACTTTTCTCTCTTTTATCTGACTACGTCCGCGAGCGTTTTGCTGTTTTTCTTCATGAAGAACACGATAATATGTTGATTCAGAAGCAAGATAAATACCCTCATCTGCTAATGTAGGGACGATTTGGCTTGGTGGTAAGCTCTTAAAATCATCGCTATTAACGATGGCTAATATGTTATCTCTCTCTGCTTTTGATAGCTTATTTTTTGGCTCAGGGCGCTGAGATATTGGTCTACCATCTGTTTTTATGTTCCCGTCAACAGTCCAACGTTGATACGTCCGGACACTGATCCCAAGTTCACGGCAAGCTTTAAACTTTGGCGCACCAGAACTCACAGCTTCATTAACTAGTTTAACTGCTTGAATGCGAGCTGAGTCGAGGATCATTCGTCCTCGGCTTCCCCCCAGATCGCATTTGCTTTTTTTCTTAACACCAATAGTGCTGCGGTTTCAGCGAGTGCCTTATCTTTTCGACGTAGCTCCTTTTCTAATTGATTGATCTGTTTTTTATCTTTCTTTGTTTCGGTGGAGAAGGCTTTTTCTTGCTCTTTAACGTTAGCGTTTGCATCTATACACGCATTTCGCCAAGCCGATACTTGTTCCACATAAAGACCTTTGCCTCGGCAATATTCCGCTAACTCAGCTTGATTTAAAGAGGCTGTTTCCAACACGACTGAGAATTTATTTGCTGATGACCACTGCTCAGCATTCTTTCCATCACCTGGCACTAAATGCCCCTTATCAATTGCTTGTTTTCGCCAATTATACAAGGTTGATTCACCAATCCCCATCTCGATTGATAATTGGGCTATTGCTATATTATTTGGAGGCATCATCTTCTGAAGAGCCGACTCTTTGCTTTGCGCTGAATAATGTTTCATTGTTACTCCACGCCCTCTGTTTAATGGTTGAATATTAAGCGCGACAACTAGTCTGACAGAGAGGGAAACTTCCGTGAGCCAAGCTATAATTCTGTGCGCAAAGCAATTTTAAACACGGTCCTACAAAAGGATTGGGTAAAAGAAAAATATCCTTGCATAAAAAATGAATGGCCTTGTAGCGGTAAAATCCAAAATCTGGTTGTTGATAATGGCGCTGAGTTTTGGAGTAATGATCTTGAAGATGCATTACGCCCATTAGTGTCAAATATTCTTTATACCAAAGCTGGTAATCCTTGGGAAAAGACCGGTGTAGAGAAGTTTTTCGATAAGTTAAATAATGGTTTAATTAAGAAATTTCCCGGTAAGACCTTTTCACGCACTGAACAATTGAAAGACTATAACCCTAAAAGAGATGCGGTGGTGCGGGTTAGTGAGTTTTTAGAACTTTTGCATAAATGGATTATCGATCTCTATCATCAATCTCCAGATGCACGGGAGACGGGAATACCTGTCCAACGATGGTATGAATCTAAGTTTCGTCCGTCTGAATATAAATCATCAGAAAAAGAACAGCTTAAAATTGAGTTAGGTCCAGTTCATCATCGAACTATTGGTCTTGGTGGCATTCGTTTATATAACATGAGATATGAATCCAAAGAGTTAATAGAATACCGTAAACAAAATTCATTAGATAATTCTGGCAAGCTTTACGTGAAAACTAAAACTGACCCTATGGATTTAAGTTACATATATGTTTATCTGGAAAATGAATTTCGTTATATCAAAGTGCCAGTTGTTGATAATACAAACTATACCCGTGGCCTAACTTTATTTCAGCATAAAATCGTTGAGAAAGTTCGGCGTTTGAATACACGGTTCAGTGCCGATGAGTTAAGTTTGGCCGAATCTCGGCTTTATATAGAAGAAAGAATCCAAACAGAAACCAATAGAAGTTCAAATAAAAAAAGGCCCAATGTAAAAGTTGGCAGTACGTCAAAACTAGCAAAATATCATGAAGTCGGAAGTGATGGACCAACGACAATTATAGCTTCTCAATCAAATTCTCAGCCACCTAAAAGTACTGAGCAGCCTCTTATAGAGGAAGTGGATTGGGATGATGAATCTGAAGATATCGAGGGCTATTAATGCTAGGACTGACTGAGAAGCAAAAAGCCCAATTGTATAGCTTTAGAACTTGCTTCATTGAATACCCTGAAATCACAGAAATTTATAGTATTTTTGATCGTATGCGGTTAAATAAATCGTTAGGAGGTGAGCAAGAATCTCTTTTGTTGACAGGTGAAACAGGAAGTGGAAAGACAGCATTAATTAATAATTATTTGTCGAAACATCAAACAGTAACAACCTCTACATTTGCATATCAACCTATCTTGAATACTCGTATTCCGCCAAAAGTAAACGAACTAAGTACAATGCTTCAGCTTCTAAAAGACCTCAATACTCAAACAGGTAGTCGAGCCCAACGTAATCGAAATGAGCTAGCGCTAGCTGAGTCAGTTGTAGTTCAGTTAAAGCGAAAAAAAACAGAATTAATTATCTTAAATGAAGTGCAGGAGTTGATAGAGTTTTCATCAGTCAAAGATCGACAAGCCATAGCAAATACATTGAAATATATCAGTGAAGAAGCACAAGTGTCTTTTGTTCTGGTTGGAATGCCATATTCAGAGCTACTTGCAGAAGAACCTCAATGGAATTCAAGACTTTCTTGGAGACGAGAGTTACGGTATTTTCAATTAAGTAAAAATAAAGCACATTTCATAAAGGTTATTAAAGGGTTAGCTAATAGGATGGGTTTTTCAGAACCTCCTGAACTTCATAAAAAAGAGATTGCCATTGCTTTATTTTCGATTTGTAGAGGTGAATTTCGATTACTCAAACATTTTTTAGAAGATGCAATGCTAACTTGTTTTTTGGCTGGAGGAGCAACGGTGAACTTAGATGTATTAGCCGAAACATATCAATTGAAATATGCACAGACAGCATCGAACCTTAACCCATTCTTAAATCCTGAAGGTATCAAAATTTCAGAATTATCGATACCAACAAAGTTCAATCCGTATGCACTAAAGGAAGAAGATAAAATCATTAGTCGCCGCTTCACGGATGCATTACCGTTGAACCTTTTACTCTCAAAGAGTAGTCTTAAAACGTAAGAGTTATTTGTTATGTTGTGCTTTTAATTGATTCATTAATGCTAACTTATCTTCATCTGAGAGCTTATCAACCGCACACACCAATTCCGCACTAATCTCATCTTCACAAAAGAAGTAATGTAAAGGCACGTTCAATTCTTCAGCCATACGACGCAATGTACTGATGTCAGGAATGTGACGTCCTTTTTCATAGTGATTCATTCGACCACTTGCCGAGCTTTGTTCCATACCTATTCTCACCCCCAGTTCTTTTTGGGTGATTTTGGCTTTTTTACGGGCTTCTTTGAGCCTCGCTGGAATTGGGTTGTCTTTTTGCACTTAGGCATCTTTTTTTGTCCTATCGATAACTTAGATTGTCTAAGTTTTACTTAATTTTGTATACTTAGCAATCCTAAGTTTTTGCGTATGGTTGCTAGTCTGTGTTAGAAAAAAAGAAAGAAAAAGAATTGGTCCGTAACTTTTTGAAAGAAAATGATTTAGTGAAATTTTCTATTCGGGAGCTAACGGATTTATTTTGTAAGGCTGGATATTCTTTTGATAGTCGAGAAAGAACTTACCAATATGTCTATCGGGGTTTATGCCGATTGGAATCTGAAGGTTGGCTGATTTCTGAAGGTGAAAAAAGAACCAAAAGATATTTAGTGGTCCACAAAGAAGAGTCTGAAAAGGAGGCTACTAATAACCATAACCTCGTCGATGTCAGGTGTGATGATGCTAATAAATGGCGAGATGATATGACAAAAGAAAGATCCCAAGCACAGGGAGAACTATCCATTCTTTTAGGTGAAATAGATGAGTATGTCTTTTTAATGCATAAATACCGTTCATTGTTTGATCAGATACAACCTCTACTTGTTTCCGCAAGAGAAGAATCAGCAAAATTATTAGGTAAAATAAATGCTTTATCTAATGTGTTATCACAGAACAATAACGGTTCAAAACTATGCTAAGAAAGTGGCAGTCTGAATGTGCCGATAAAGCGATCTCATTTTATAAAAATCAATGTAAACATTTCTTATGCCAGGCAACACCAGGTTCAGGTAAAACCGTGCTAGCCGCAGAGGTTGCTAAGAGATTACTGGATGAAAATAAAATTGATTTAGTGCTATGTTTTTCTCCTTCGTTGAGTGTTGCAGAAGGAATAAAAGATACATTTTCTTGGAAGTTAAACTGTGCTTTTAATGGAGGACTTGGAGCAATTGGTGCGTCATTCACTTATCAAAGTTTGGCTTATTTTCCTGATTCTTTTTGGCTGATGTTAAAAAGAAAACGTCTTTTTGTAATTTTCGATGAAATCCATCATTGTGCTGGTGATACGCCTGAGTCATCAAATGCGTGGGGAGAACAAGTTTTAGTTAAGCTACAACATGTGGCGGATTATACATTAGCGTTAACCGGAACACCGTGGCGTACAGATAAAGCACCTATTGTTATGGCTAAATATTCTGATCCAGAAGGACAAATTGTCTGTAACTATCAATATTCCTTAAAACAAGCGGTACAAGATGGAGTATGCCGGATACCGAAAATCACGCTAATAGATAATGATAATTTATCGGTAACTGAATCCAATGAAAGTAAGTCGTTTTCATCGATTCTAGATTTATTAAAGCATTCAGATTTATCTTATCAAAGCATTCTTCATAACGAAAAAGCGATGGATTACCTATTAGGTTTAGGGTGTAAAAAGCTCAATGAAATTAGATCAAAGATCCCAAATGCAGGGGGTTTAGTTGTAGCCTCATCCGTCGAGCACGCTAAAGTAATTCAACAAACACTCATAGAGAAGTTTCAACAAACCACTGAGTTAGTGACTTACAGACAAGAAAATCCATTAAAATTAATTGATGGTTTTAGGCACAGCACAATACAATGGATTGTCAGTGTTGGAATGATTAGCGAAGGAACAGATATTCCTCGACTGCAAGTTTGTTGTCATTTAAGTGCCGTGAAAACCGAATTGTACTTTAGGCAGGTACTTGGGAGAATCCTGCGAGTTAATCATAATGGCAATCAAGAGGCATGGTTATACACTTTTGCTGAAAGCAGTTTGGTGAAATTTTCCGAGCAGATAGAGCAAGATATTCCAGAGACTTGTATGTTTGCCAAATTTGATGATTTAAAGGGAGGTTTTATCTCAACCTTGGACACATCTAAACCAGAAATAGTATCACGGCTGGAGAAATTAAATATTTCTACTGTGAAATGGCAAGCGAGTGAAGTCAAAGCTGCATTAAAACATGGTAGGAGTGATTTAATATCTTATGAAAACGATTTGAAACTAGGCCAGTTTAAGCAAAGAATTATTGCTGCATTTGTATAAAATGAAATAGAGATTTGAGTCGAGATCATTATTACTCGGCTTTAAATTCTAAATTGGCTAGAAGCAACTGAGCGAGTTGTTGTGTTTAAAGATCGGCTAAGAACTGATAGCGTTGATCTATTCGAAGGTATTGATGAAGAGTCAATTGTTTCTGGAAGTAATGACCGTATTTTATGTTCGGATCTTGTAAATGCAAAGAGTCAAGGTCGTACAGAATTACAGTTCCGCGACACTTTGAAATATAACCAGTTTGTTTATGCGGTACGCTGTGAACTGTTGCTTGGCTGAATAATTTGACTGACTTAACATTTTTGAATTACTTGATGGTTAAATGAAAAAATTGGTCAATACTAAAACTTAGAATAACTAAGTTTTAGGTTGGCAATGAAATTTGAATTTACGTATTACCCAGACGAAACGTTCGAAAGTTTTTTACTTCGGTTGTCCCGATATCAAGGCTACGAGCGTTTTTCACATTTCGCGGAAGATATATGGCGCGACACACTTGGGCAACATGAGGCGATGGCAGGTGCTTTTCCCTTCGAGTTAAGCCGGGTTAACCTATTTCACGCAGAAACAACTAGCCAAATGCGTGTAAGAGTGTTGATGCACTTAGCCAATCAATTAGAGCTTAAAAGCTTTAGCTTGATGAAAATTGCACTAAGTCATTCCAAGGCAATATTCTCACCCGATTACAAAGCGGTTTACCGTAATAATATTGATTATCCATTTTCATTTCTAAGAAAAACCTTCACTCCTGTTTGTCCAGAATGCTTAGCAGAGGCGAGTTATATCCGTCAGCATTGGCAGTTTTTACCTTATCAATCTTGTCATGTTCACCAATGCAAATTATTGCACGATTGCCCTGAGTGTAACTGCCGCATTGGTTATCAATACTCTGAAATTATTGACCATTGTGAATGCGGTTATTGTTTCACTGACGCAAAAACAGAACCAGCAAGTGATGCTCAGCAGTCTGTGTCGCAGTGGTTACAAGTCAGTAGTTCAAACTCAAGCATGACGGAATCACAAGGCTTGTTCAGTTATTCATGTTCTATCTCTGAACGTTATGGGATTTTATTGTGGTACGTGAATCGATATGGCGAAGATAAGGATATAAATTTACAGAGTTTTATTGCTTATGCACAACAGTGGCCTCAAAGCTTTTTTTCTGATTTAGATCGTCAATTGGAAAAAGCGGAACTGGTTCGGGTTAAACCTTGGCATCAAACGTTTTTTAATGAGGCTTTTGGTTCGCTATTAAAAGATTGTCGCAGGCTACCTAATCGTCAAATTGCTCATAATAAAGTTTTAAGTACGGTTTTAGAGTACATGACAGATCTTGTCATTCGAAATCCTAAAGATAAGAAGTCCAATGTGGGGGATGTTCTATTAAGCTCTCTAGAGGCGTCTACGTTGCTTTCTTGTACTGTTGATGAAATCTATCGGCTTTATGAGTTTGGTGGAATTAAGGCAGGTGTAAGGCTTAAAATGAGCAGTAAGTTGGCAAGTCAGCAGTCAGTGTTTACGTTACGAAGTATCGTAGAGTTAAAATTGGCGAAAATGACTTCATCGGTTGATGGCTTAAACTTGTATCTCCCAGAGTGGTAAGGATGGTTAAATTAAAAGACTTAATCAATGAGAAGAATGAAGCTGACCGTCAAATTGTATTGAAGAAAGCCTTCATGCCATATTCTGAGCTAATAGACGTCGATGGTGATGAGTTTAATGCGTTAACCATTCTATTGAATTTATCGCTCAGCAAACCTGATTGTTCGAATTGGTTAGACTCTGCAAGAGCGAAAGGTTATCTCATAGATCCTAAGCACATTGATATCATTTGTAATGAAATAAAGTGGCTGCATTCCCATAACCTTAAATTTCCAGATTGCCGGGTTAAAGACCAGCGTATCATTGCTCATCCTTTACTTTGTGATGCCTCATTTATCTCTAGCGCTTATTTATCTCCGTCACTGGGATGGTCTCATAACTCTGCGGTGTATAAACACACGGTTTGGCTATTAAGTACCTTTATTTGGCAAGAAGAGATTTGCTGCTTGTTAGATTTGATTCGTAGATCTGAGTCACTATGGTTGAATCTTTTAAAACAGTTTGGCCTCAAAGCCGCTTCCTTAAAGCAATTACAACAAGCAATCACTTGTGATTTACCAGAGAAACCTGATTTTCCATCGGAAATAGACCGCTTTAGTAAGCAAGTTCGCTTTCCTTGGGAGGGCGATTATTTGTCCATCACACCTGTTGTGAGTCATGCAATTCAACTAGAGATTGAAAGGTTGGCACGAGATAAAAGTTCGGGGTTAAACTTTACAACTTTGGCTTTTCCTAATTCAGCTAGTATTGGTGATTTATGTGCTTCGGTAGGCGGTAATATGAAAGCTTTACATTACCCGCTAGGCTTGAATAAAGATCCTAAATCTACTTTCTCTGCTAGTAGAAATAAAACGGGCAAGTGGTTCGATGACTATCAATTAACCAATAGAAAATTTTGCAAAGTCTTAAGTCATTTATGCGGTTCTGAGTCATTACATACCGCCAAAAAGCAGCAGAGAGCAAGGCACTTTCAGTTGCGAATAGTAAGAAAGCAAATTGCGTTATGGTTATTACCGTTGATTGAGTTAAGAGATCACTTAGCTGCTGAAAATGAAGTGTCGCAAGTAAGTGATGATAATTCTGTTATAGCAGAGTTTCTTTATGGTGAAGAATGCAAAATCATTAAGCTACTCAATCCATTAAATCAATTATTACAGCAGACCCTTCAAAATAACCAATATTCTAGTCGTTATGCTTACCATCCGAAGTTGTTAATTCCTCTTAAGCAACAATTACAATGGATTTTAAAGCAATTAAGTAAGCCATCCGTTCCATCAGAGGTGACGAAAACTCAAGAAAATCAAGAGCAATACATTCATTTAAGTTCGTTGCGAGTAGAGGATGCGAATGCGATGAGTAGCCCATATTTATGCGGATGTTTGTCTTTAACCGCTATATGGGGTTGTATTCATCATTATCAGAGACAATTTAATCAATCCTTAAATGACTCTGCAGTATTTCAATTTCAAAGCGTGGCTATCTTTTATCGTAATGAGAATATCAAGTCATCTGCAAAACTAACGGAGCCTAGTGTACTCAAGGCAAAACGAACCATTTCTCAGGTTAAGAGGTCGACAATTCTTCCTGCAAGGACGGTGGATTTGGAATTTGATATTGTGATTAAGGTTCAAAGTAAGGGGTGTTTATCCGATTACACCAGACAATTGAAAGCGTCATTACCAAGTTCACTTGGCGGAGGTTCGCTATTCCAACCGAATCTTCATTCAAAGACTAATTGGCTTGAAACTTATCGTAGTCAAACAGACTTATTTTATCGCATTAAATCTTTTCCAGCCTTTGGTGCTTGGTTATTCCCTGAAGAGCAGCAACCGACAAGCTTTACCGAATTAACTGAGTTGTTATCAAGCGATGGAGAATTAATTCCAGTTACCAATGGGTTCCATTTTTTAGAACATCCCGCTGAAAGGATGAACTCGCTGACGGATTTACATGTTTATGCCGAAAATACGACAGGTGTGGCTAAGTGTGTGAGTGCTATAGATGTGCGTTTTAGTGGCCGGGATCACTTTTTTAAGCAGGCATTTTGGAAGCAAGAAAATAATGAGGCAACTATTCTTATTCAAAAGGATAAAAACTAGGTTGCTATGAAACTTTGTAAACAATTGAATTATGTTCGCTCTTTAAGTGCGGGTAAAGCGTGTTTTTACTTTGTTGATGCGCAAGAGAAAATTCAGCCAATCAGCATAGATAGAACACGATTAAGGGCATCTAAAGGCGATTATTCTCAAGCATATACTGGTGAATTGAAACGGAAGAATGTGGCTTCGTATGAATTAGCACAAGGTAACATCCATTACATTGAAGAATGTTACGTACCACCGACTGTGAATACCATTTACTGTTCATATTCATTGAGAATCAACGCTAATTCGTTGCAGCCCGAAATATGCTCAGATCCAGAGGTAAGGGCAATGTTAACTCAATTGGCCTCGCTATATGCTGAAAAAGGTGGCTATGAAGAATTAGCGCAGCGGTATGCAAAAAATATTTTATTAGGGACTTGGTTGTGGCGGAACAGAGCATGCCGATCAGTAAAAATTGAAGTTCTAAACAGTGAACAAGAAACGTTTATCATTGAAAATGCGTTGAAGTTGAGTTGGTATGGGCATTGGGATAAGCAGTCACAACAAGCTTTAAAGGGCTTAACCCAATACATCACGAAAGCGCTTTCAAATAATCAAGATTACTTTTATATGGATATCAAAGCCTCGATGAGTGTTGGTTGGGGGGATGAAATTTATCCAAGCCAAGAATTTCTTGATCAAAAAGAGAAAGGTAAGCCAACGAAAAAATTGGCAACAACACATCTTCCCAATGGTGATGAAACCGTAGCTTTTCATGGGCAAAAAATTGGTGCGGCTATTCAGTCTATCGACGATTGGTGGCAGGACAATGCAGATAAGCCACTTCGAGTGAATGAGTACGGTGCGGATAGAGAATATGTCATTGCAAGGCGACATTCGGCCTTGAATACGGATTTTTACTATTTGGTTAGCCAAGCAGAGCATTGGATTGAAACTTTGCTGAAGTCCGATGATATTCCTGATGAGATGCATTTTATTATGTCTGTTTTGGTTAAAGGTGGCTTATTTAATAGCGGAAAGGAATAGTTGTATGTCTGGCCGATATTTTTTTGTGGTTAAATTTCTTCCTGATTATGCTGATACCAGTTTGCTATGTGGTCGGTGTATCTCAATCATGCATGGTTTTATCAATAAAAATCCAACGGGAAAGAATGCGGTTGGGGTGAGTTTTCCATTCTGGACAGAAGAATCATTGGGTAATGCAATTGCCTTTGTTGCCGAAGATAAAGAGTTGTTGATTGGATTGTCGTTTCAGCCTTATTTTTCACTTATGAAGGAAGAGGGGTTATTTGAACTTTCAGCTGTATTACCTGTAACTGATGATGCTAAAGAGGTCAGGTTTATACGTAATCAAGCTATTGGTAAAAGCTTCCTAGGTTCAAAAAGGCGGCGAATGAAACGCGCACAAGATAGGGCTGAAAAGCTCGGAAACATTCAGCCGAATAAAGTTAATGAAGACCGTGTTTTTGATAACTTTCATCGTATACCACTTTCTAGTCAGTCTACCAATCAAGACATCATGCTTCATGTTCAAAAGGAAGAATGTGTGGATATTAGGCTAAACCACTTTAATTCATACGGACTAGCAACGAATCAAGCATGGAAAGGAACAGTGCCTGATCTGAAAAATACCATGTTTTAAGTATGTTGTTTATTATCTTGCAGAATCAGTGTCTTATTCGTTTTTTTGAAATACAAGGTACTTTAGGGTTTCTGGGCGTAATCATTTGAAAACAGGTGAAGTTATGACTATTTTCTATAGTGACCTGCCGAATAGGCAGCTAGAAAATGACCGCAACCCAGCGGGCGCACAAATGATGAGTGACCTGCCGAATAGGCAGCTAGAAAATCTACTGTAACTTGGGGTAAGACTAACGTAGTGTGACCTGCCGAATAGGCAGCTAGGAAAGTGGGTTTTGTTGATACCGTTGATAGCTATACGTGACCTGCCGAATAGGCAGTTAAGAAAAGGTCAGGAAGAAAGCATCCATGCCTGCTGATAAGCAGTAAAACATATAAGGGTAACCCTACTAGGTGTTGATTAGTAGGGTTACTTTTTTCATGGAATTTATAGAGTTACGTGGGCCAAAATTGTTGAAATTATATTTTATCTAATAAAATTGACTTTATATTGGATCATTTTTGAGTTGAGAAGCATATTATGCGCAAAAAACAGTTATCAGAAAAAGAACTGTTTGAGGGTATGACCCCTTATACTGCACATGCTGATGAAATAGCCATTACTACCTTAATTGAATTAGGAACTGAAGCTTCTGAAAGAGATTACAGGATGGCTTTAGAGATAGTTGATGTCATATACGATGCCGAGCCCGGTACACCTGAAGGTGTTGAGCTTGAACAGCTAGCTTTATTTGTTGAAGAGTATGAAGAAAAACATTATCCGATATAACGATATAAGTGGAGTGAGCAGTGTTTTTCCTCTTTTTAAAGTGCAAACCTTGCTCACTCACTTCCAAATATCGCCCTTTAATAAACGACAAGAGCCACATTATGTGGCTCTGTCACGCATTATCTGTAGTAAATACAGTGGCATTGAATATTCGATACGCAATGCGGGTTTAAATTAGTACAAATTAGAGGATGTTGATATTAAGTAATAAAAATTCATATTAATTACAGCGACCTCATCGGTACGCTGTCATTTCTAAAACGTTTTTTGCCCCAAAATGCGTTAGCTAATAACCTTGCAACGGCTACAATGATTTTATTTTTCCATATATTTTCTCATGCTACATGTTGCTAATCCTGTATAGCTTAAAATTAGAATAGCTGTTTTTTTTAGTTAGAAAGCTAGGCATGATGAATCAGAGATATAGCTCCGGCTTTCGGTTGGTTTTAGAGTCTGGTTAAATACACAGCTCTTTATCACGAGTTGGCTTTTGTGAACTATACGGATTGTTTCCGCATTTTATGCTGAGTGAATATAGTGAATATGAGATAAGCTCATACTTTATGAATAAATTGAGTAATTTAGCTTTTTGAATGAAAAAACGAATGGAATGATAGACGGAAAGATTATACGGATTTTTCCGTCTATAAAATTGTTAGCATTCATTCAATGATTAGCTTTGCTCAATTTCTATGATAAGTAACACAAGAGAGAATAATATGTCTGGTACAGAAAAAAAAGTTGCTATAGTAACTCCTGCTCATAAGAAGATAATTATGCTCACAAAAATTGTAAAAGTTGTTAGCCCAATGGTTAATAGATTTTGGCTAATTCTATTTTCGATACTAATTTTTCTAGTTTCATACTTTTCAGCTTCTTTTGTCGTTGGCAGTGCCTTGGTTACAAAAGCAGGGGTGATTATTACTGTTTTTGGCTTATTACTTACTTTGAAGCACAATTTTCTGTTTAAAAATTCTGATGCAATTTTAGCGTTACAAGAAACTGAGGGGGCGAGCTTAAAGTCGGTGTGGGAAGGCTATGCTGAGTCTGATCATAATGTCCAAGAAACTGCTGAACGTTTATCAGATGAAGTATATGGATTTGGCTTAATTATTTTGGGGTCATTAATTGGTGCTTATGGTGATTTATTGCCTTTTTATAAACTTGTACCTATAGCAGTCTGTCCATAAGTGCTTACAAACATTTAAGGCTTCAAGATACTTTTCCTAATATGATAGAAGCGTTTTGATGCGACAGATCTAAAATGCTTCTGTCCAGAAGTGTGCTGAGGGGCATGAAACACGAAAATGCCCCAAAGTTTGTTAGTGTTAATACTCCCACGAGATTTTTTATTCGAGTTTTCTATATAAAAACTAATGTGTGTTTAACGGATAAGACAGAACTCAGTACACCTAATAGGTGATTCTGGAGAGTAAAGTGTCAACTAATTGTTGGGAAGTCACTAGACACTCCGCAAGCTTTCTTTACATAGGCTATCCATAACAGACTGATTATAAAAATATTGCTCAAAGACATTACTTAAAAACTCTGTTAGATTTTCTGAGTAATTCTACACCTTTTTACCTCAGGAAAGTGACTGCTGCTTATGTATTCGAAGCTATATTTACCGCGTAGACTCTCAAGTGAAAGCAAGACTTTCTCGGAAGTAGAGCTCTTAGCTTTTTCAAGTTGCGTTGTCGTGTTAGCCGAACCTGGAGGTGGTAAAACCGAACTTCTTGGAAGTTTGGCTCAACAGTTGGGTACATCTTCATTTACTGCAAACATGTTCGTACAATTAGGTGCTAAGCACGAGAATACACCACTTGTGATTGATGCTTTTGATGAACTTGCCAAAATTGATCAAAGTGGCATTCATAAACTTCTGGCAAAAATAACGATAGCTAAGCCCACCCATGTCGTTATTTCTAGCAGATCTAGTGAGTGGGATATAGCTGCCACAAATGCAGTTAAGAGTTTTTTGGGAATTGAACCATTAGTGGTTAGGCTTTGCGAGTTTGGTGATTCTGAACAACGCGCTATTTTTGAGCACCATGCCCCAGGAGAAGACTTCACTAGATTCTATTCAGAAGTAAGTAGATTTGATCTGGAAGCCCTTCTGCCGAACCCCCAGTTCCTGAAAATGTTTGCTGACGCTTACCTTGAAAGCGAAAGAAACTTTGCAGATAAAAAATCTATCTTCAAACTTGCAGTGGAACGATTAGCTAAAGAAGTAAGTCAAACGTCCTCAAGAACCAGCCTATCACTTTCCGCGAGTCAAAAAGTCGATATTTCGTCAGAGGTATTTGCCAAACTGCTATTGTCTGGAGCAGAAGGGGTAAGCGTCAGCGAATTCGAAGAAAACCGCATATATCCTATGCTTACATCACTTGTTGGTAGCGAACCATCAGTTTTCAATGTCCTTTCTACTAGGCTTTTCAAGCCAGGGGATAGTACTGACCAACACCGTCCTGTCCACAAAATAGT
This sequence comes from Vibrio casei, assembly GCF_002218025.2. Taxonomy (NCBI): domain Bacteria; kingdom Pseudomonadati; phylum Pseudomonadota; class Gammaproteobacteria; order Vibrionales; family Vibrionaceae; genus Vibrio; species Vibrio casei. The sequence continues at coordinate 1,090,614 of NZ_AP018680.1, forward strand.
AGCTGAGTATTGTGCAGCCGCCCACCTTACAAAGCGAATAGTAGACCCTGCAGATGCCCTAACATTACACCAATGCCTACCAATTATTGCGCCGAACTCTACCGTAAGAGATGAACTTCGTGGACTACTGGGCTGGATGGCTGCTTTGGGGAATAAGGCTGTCCAACATGCTGCAATTGAACTCGACCCTTACGCAGTCCTTGCAAACGGAGACCCTTCTCAGCTAGCCCCCTCATCAAAGCAATTACTTTTGTCTAAACTGAAGGAAATCGAGGAAATGGATCCATATTTTAGGAGAAGCGATTTTTGGCGTAGGTTCAGTGTTGCAGGCTTTTTCACAGAAGGTCTTATCGTAGATACCAAAGCACTGCTTAACCGCCAAGGCGATGGGCACCTACGTAATTTAATTCTTGAACTATTGATTGAATCTCCTATTGCTCCCCTATTGACCGATGAGTTACGTCAGATCCTCCTGGAGCCTCAAGAAGACAAGTATAATCGTATTTATGCAATGAAATGTCTTTTGGATTGTACTACTTATGATCATGAATCAGATTTGACGAATCTTTTATCTGAAGCCACTCCAGCGTCACTTGAGGTGGCAGCTAAAGGAATGGAGAGCCTTGATTTCAATGCGATCGGATTAACGTTTCTCGAAAAGTTCTTTTTGGCTTGTGCAAATTTATATCCAAGCAATAAGCTTCAACTAGAGCGAGTAATTGGAGCTCGTTACTTTATACAATCTCTAATTCTCAGATTAGATAAAGAAAATGTCGAGCAACTGCTAGATGCATTAACTCGAGATCTTACCTGTATCTGTGGTTTAAAATCATATGAATGCGGTTGTCGAAACGGTATAAGTAAGATTGTCGGCTATATGCTGGACCATTATTTTGATATGGCACTACCCCCTTATGAGCCATTGCGCGTTTGGGGCTGGGTTGAAAATTTAAACTTCCATAGAGGTATGGGGCCCAAAGACAGTAGATCTGTTCAAGTAATATATGAAAATAGCGAGTTACGACAAGGTATTCTTACTCATGTTTTCAGCGGGATAACGGAGCGTGACCAAATATTTGAGATTAAGATGCATAAGTTCGATCTTCACTCACACTCAGGCCTCTGCTTATTTAATGAAGACTTTAAGTTTATAGTTGATCTAGCATTTGATACAGATAACCCTGAACTATGGGGGAGTTTTATTGCGAGACATAATAGACACCGTAAGCCAGAGGAAAGAGGCCCAGATGATTTGCGACGCCACATGCGAATTCAGGCATTGGAGAAGCCGATGTTTATGCGAGAGTGGGTTAAATGCAATAGGGCTGATTCGCTACTTGCGAAAGAAAACTATAAACGATGGGGAGCTAGAAGTAATCGAATGTCTCGCCGCTATAAACAGCGACAAAGTGATATCTATGCCGAAAACATTCAATATATCCAAGAAAATCGAGAACTAGTTGAGAGTGGTCGTCATTGGGGATGTTTGGTTAATTTTGCCCAGACCGTGCTTACTGAACCAGAAGAGGTTGCTCTTAAATTTGGCAACGAGGAAATTGTGAAAAGCGCTCTTAAAAGTTGCCATGAATTCATTGAACCAGAAGTTCCTAGCTTAAACAAACTGGCTGAATTGCGATGCTCCTCCAAGGGGTTATACGTTGAAACGATCCTTTTCGCATCTTGCATTGAAATAATGCGTGAATACGGAAACTTAGACAGCGTTAAGCCAGAATTACTCCTAGCTCTAAAGACCAACTTCAATGTTCGATATGATGCGGTTGACGAAACCGAGTTCGACGCTCTAAAAGCGGAAGCTAATCGATTACTTTTCCCTAATAATGAATCAATTGAACAGTTTCTCCGTTCCTATGTCGAACCTCAGTTAGTAGATTCCCAGTGCTCTCATCCGAGAGTAGATATGTTGAAGTATGATGAGATATTTACACCCTTGCGGACAAAGTTACCAATTGAATGGCTTGAACGTTTCGATGAGTTAGGTCTTTACGCGCTTGATATGTTGTTCGATCTCGCAGCGCAGTTTGGAGATAGAAATAATCTGAATGAAATAATTCTGACTCATTGTTCTAATTTTTTGTCTAAGTTTCCCAAGCTGACAGATGATGAAAAGATCGAAGAAAAGCGCAAGTTTTGGTTTGTTCGAGCCTTCTATTTTCTGGATTTAGAAATAGCGAAGCCATATTTTGATTGGCTTAAAAGTGATAGAAACTCACTGCTTCTGTTTGAGGGCCGCTCAAGTAGAATGAGTCGAGACAGTTCTTCTTACTGGCCAAATCTAACATCTACTAAGATAGAATCGATGTTAGTTGCTTTCTTCAATCAATGGCCGAAGGTTCACCTTCCTAGCAGTTCGGGAACTGGAAGCCCAGTGGGAGAAACTGCATATCGTTTCCTCACTGAAATTATTTGGTCAATAGGTAGCGATACACCTGAGGAAGCAATTCCCGTCCTTAATCGCCTCATTCAAGATCACAGTTTTAGTGATATTCAGAGAAAGTTGAAAAGCATAAAAGCTGAGCAGCTGCGGAAAAAAGCGCTGAGAGATTTCGAGCCACCTATTCCAGGAAAAATTGTGGATTTATTGGACAATAACGCTGTTGTTACAGTGGAAGGATTACGACAACTTGTTCTTCAAAAACTTGGAGAATATCAGAAGGATATAGATGGTGGGGAATTCAATGCTGCTACGAGATATTACACGAAAGATGATAACGGGAAAGTTATACACCGAAATGAAGTTAGCTGTGTTGAGATAATTGCCGAACGTCTGAACTTAGTACTTCACCCACAAAGTATTACTATTTCGTCTGAACATCAGACTAAAAATCAAAATAGAATTGATATAACAGCAGAGAAAATGATTGGAGGTAAAAGGCGACTACTCGTAATTGAAGCTAAAGGGCAGTGGCACAAGGATTTGTATACAGCGGCTTCCGCTCAGTTGCATCAACGCTATTCAATTCACCCTGATGCAGAACAGCAAGGTATATATCTTGTCATATGGTTTGGTGCCAGAGAAGCTATTGCTGGGCGCAAAAATAATGATATTACTTGTGCACAGGCTCTCAAATTGATTATTGAAGAAAGGTTGCCACAAGAGATCAAAGGGCTGATAGATGTATTTGTCTTAGATGTCTCACTTTCCTAATGTCACTAGAGTTTGAGATTATTTTAGATAGTGAATTGAATAGTCATCTAGCTTTTAGACTGTAACAAGCCCCTTTTTCCCAATTTCAGCTTATCCGAAACCATCGGCTTAGTGCGCAAATCTAAGCCGTTTCTGTCCAGAACCTTGCTGAAGGGGGGCGTAACTCGAAATTGCCCCATTGTCATTTTCACTCATTAAATTGCTTGTCGTCCTGTTTCGAAATTTCCCTCAATAAAATTCATGTGAGGGAAATATATGTGATTGCACAATTATTCATTGAAGGTGAGTAGTTAGAAATCGGTTGCCCGGAGATATGCTGAAGATGATTTGGAGTCACTTCGGGACAAAAGCGACTTAGATAAAAGCCCTATTTCTTTGAAACTTGAGTCTTAGATTTTTGATTTATGCAATTACACGCACAGAAATGAAAAGCGAAGTTGATCACCTAATTAAAAAATATTACCTTGTGAGTGCTTTACGCGAAAGGCGTGAAGGGCTGTGACAGATTGTCAATGCATTTATCCTTGCAGAGCCAAGATAAACACATTGTCATGAAGCGTAAGATTACCATTGTATAGTCTCCATCGCAGATTACATTATATATCATTTCTAATAGATCGCGGCGTGTGCCTTTAGGGGCCAGATGATTGGTTAGGCCAGTTAGTTAAAGCCCAAAGGGATACACGGAAAGGCCGCATGTCCACTCCCTTTGGGTTTTGCTAGAATAGAATCTCTCTTCTTATGAAAAACACTACTGAGCACCCTTGGTTTACCAAGCGAAACTATCTTCATTTTGATATACCTGTCTCAGTTCATAAGGCTGAACGAATAGCATCCGACCCAATAACGGTTGCAAGGCATGCCTTTTTTCCTTTCATTTCATATAGTTTCCAGCTTACGAAGTTAGATCGAGATACTTCTACTGGTAAGCTATACCGCAAGCCGAAACCAAGAGGTGTTGCCTATTCATCTCATGTAGATAGTCATATCTACGCGTTTTATGCTTCTAAACTATCAACCTTATACGAAAAGCAAATCAAGAAATTAGGATTGCATGAATCAGTATTAGCTTTCCGTAAATTAGATGGAAAAAGTAATATTCATTTCGCAGATGATGCGTTTAAGCACATAAGTAAGTTTGAAGATTGCTCTGTTATAGCTTTGGATTTCTCTAAGTTCTTCGACACATTAGACCATCAAATTTTAAAAGAAGAATGGAGGAAATTACTCGGTGAGGATTACTTGCCAAAAGATCACTACAATGTTTTCCGCTCATTGACCAAATTTTCAACGGTCGATAAATGTGCCCTGTTCGATCTATTTGATATCTCTCAATATAACCCTAAAGCTAACGGGCGCAATCGGGTTTGTTCACCTAGTGAATTTAGGCAGAAAGTACGTGCTTCTGGATTGATTAAGAAAAATCCGAATGGAATGATGGGTATCCCCCAAGGCTCACCGATCAGCGCATTACTTTCTAATATATATATGCTCAATTTTGACGCACAAATGAAGAGCTATGTTGACTCTGTTGATGGCAAGTATTTTCGGTATTGTGATGACATGTTGTTTATTGTCCCTTCCAAACATCGAGATATGATAGAGAAACTAGCAAATAGCAAAGTTACTGCGCTAAAAGTAAAAATTAATAGTGATAAAACAGAGATTAGAGACTTTAGAATTCACGATGGTAAGTTGAGTTCATTTGACGAGCATGGTAAACAAAAACCGTTACAGTATTTAGGTTTTTTGTTTGATGGGCATTCGATTTTTTTGCGCTCTACTGCGTTGGCTCGTTATTCTGAAAAAATGAAAGGTGGCGTAAAACTAGCTAAGAAAACGATGGAAAAAGAAAATCGAATCCGTCGTGAAAAAGGTGAGCCAGAGCAAACATACCTATACAAAAGAAAGCTTCACAAACTGTATACAGCACGTGGTCAAAGAAACTTTCTATCGTACGGATATCGAGCAGCCAAAATCATGAACTCAAAGAGCATAAGAAAACAATTAAAACCTCTTTGGCAACGTTTTCAAGATGAGGTATCTAAATAGATCATTTCAGATAGAGGTAACAGCCCTAATTAAGTTTTATGTCGTGATATTACAGCTAGTAAAATTGAGCGTTACTTAATCAAGTCTCACAACTCTCCGAAATCCTCAGTGCATCTTCAATTTCAACACCAAGGTATTCAATAGTACTTTCGAGCTTAGCATGACCCAGAAGTAACTGAATAGCCCTAAGGTTCTTAGTCTTAGCATAGATCAAAGAAGCTTTTGTCCGGCGCAGTGAATGAGTGCCGTATTGAGTTTTATCCAGTCCAATATCAGTAACCCAGCGATTCACTAAGGAAGTGTAGTAATGGTATGAAATTGGCTTTCCCTCACGTCTAGGACTAGGGAATAGATAGTCTGTTGGTGCTAATCCGTTTTGAATTATCCACTGTGACAAGGTTTGTTGTGTTTTGGGTGTGATTTCGAAGTGTACTTCTTGCTGGGTTTTCTGTTGTTTAACAATGGTTCTCGACATCACGCAGCCACTACGACTAACATCTTGAACTTTCAAGTTACGTAAATCACACGACCTCAATTTACAATCGATAGCTAAATTGAACAGCGCCAACTCAAACAATCTCTCTTCTAATTCAAGTCGAATACGTATACGCCAAATATCCTCCAATTTAAATGCTTTCTTCTGACCTACACGTTTTCCTTTATTCCAAGCTTCCATAATGAGCACCTTACCTCATAAAAATGTTCTTTAAGTAAGGCATAAATCAAAGACAATGTGACATCTAATGATATGATTGAAGGAATATTTCTAAACAAGAAAACTCATTATGAAACAAACAGAACAACAGTTTTTGAAAGAGCTTGAAGCTAAGCTATGGAATGCCGCTGATAAACTGCGTTCAACCTTAGATGCCGCGCAATATAAACACGCCGTGCTTGGGCTTATCTTCGTCAAATATGTATCGGATGCGTTCACCTTACGCCAAGAAGAAATCAAAGCTGATCTGTCTAACCCTGAAAATGAATACTACTTAGACCCAAGCGATTACTCAGCAGAAGAGCTTGCCGAAGAAATTCAAATCGAACTGGAACAACGTGATTACTACACCGAGAAAAATGTGTTCTGGTTGCCACAAGAATCGCGTTGGCAGTTTTTACAAGATAACGGCCCATTAGTGATTGGTGGTGCTGATCTTCAAGTTGGCGATAAAATCAAAAAGATCACCTCAGTCGGTCACTTAATTGATAACGCTTTAGAAGGCATTGAGCGTGATAATCCAAAGCTTAAAGGTGTACTGAACAAATCCTATTCTGCGCTACGTATCGACCAAGCCAAACTCAATGAGTTGATCAACCTGATCGCGACGATTCCTTTTGATCATGCCTCTCTTAACAGTAAAGACATCTTAGGCCATGTGTATGAATACATGCTGGGTCAATTTGCGTTAGCAGAAGGCAAAAAAGGCGGTCAGTTCTATACGCCAGCGTCTATCGTAACCTTAATTGTTGAAATGATTGAGCCGTTTGAAGGGCGTGTGTATGACCCGGCAATGGGTTCTGGCGGTTTCTTTGTGCAATCGGAAAAATTCATCGAGCGTCATGCCCATGAAAAGCAAGTCGACCCGTTAACGCAAAAATCACGCATATCGATTTACGGTCAAGAATACAACCACACCACATGGCAGTTAGCGGCAATGAACATGGCGATCCGTGGTTTGGATTATGACTTCGGCAAAGAGCCAGCCAGCACTTACACCAATGTTCAGCATCCAGAGCTACGTGCTGATTTCATCATGGCAAACCCACCGTTTAATATGAAAGAGTGGAATACTGGCGTTGATGAAAACGATCCGCGATTTAAATACGGAATGCCTCCGGCAGGCAATGCCAACTTTGCTTGGATGCAACACATGCTTCACCACCTTGCACCAGATGGCTCTCAAGCTCTATTACTCGCCAATGGTTCAATGAGTTCAACCACCAATAACGAAGGTGCTATTCGTCAAAAACTAATAGAAGAAGATTTGATTGAATGCATGGTAGCGCTTCCGGGGCAACTGTTCACCAACACCCAAATCCCAGCTTGTATCTGGTTCTTAACCAAAAATAAAACCGCTCGTAATGACAAAGCAGGCCGTAAACTACGCGACCGTAAAGGCGAAGTGCTATTTATTGATGCGCGTAATCTTGGTTATATGAAAGACCGCGTATTACGTGATTTCACCATGGACGACATTCAAAAAGTAGCGGATTTATTCCACGCTTGGAAAACCGGTGAAGCGGTCAATGGCGTGACCTATGAAGACCAAGCCGGTTTCTGTAAATCGGCCAAGTTAGAAGAAATCACCAAGCACGACTTTGTACTCACACCGGGGCGTTATGTAGGCGCGGCGGATGAAGTCGATGACGGAATTCCATTTGGTGAAAAAATGGCAACCTTAACGTCGAAATTAAGCGAGCAGTTTGCCGAATCAGCAACGCTAGAAGCTGAGATCAAGAAGAACCTAGTGGGGATTGGGTATGAAATCTAACTGGTGTACTGTTAAGTTGCAGGAAATCGTACTATTTAAAACAGGTAAATTAGATTCAAATGCTGCTGATGAACAAGGCGACTATCCGTTTTTTACCTGCTCTCCAGTGACCTTAGCTATCAATGAATATGCGTTTGATACCGAAGCTGTTTTGCTTGCAGGTAATAATGCAAATGGTGTGTTTTCTGTTAAATACTATAACGGAAAATTTAACGCATATCAGCGAACCTATGTGATTACACCAATCGATAAATCTATAGTTAGTGTGAGGTGGCTTTATTTCAGAATTAAGCATGTTACGGCTGAACTTCAACAAATGTCGGTAGGAACGGCAACAAAATTTTTGACTAAGAAAATCCTTGATGCTTATGAAGTACAACTACCGCCTATAGTTGAACAGGAGAAACAAGCGCAAATATTATGGAATTTACAAAATAAACTTGATTTAAACACCCAAAACAACCAAACCCTAGAACAAATGGCACAAGCTATTTTCAAATCATGGTTTGTTGATTTTGAACCCGTCAAAGCTAAAATGCGTGGCGAACAACCCGAAGGAATGGATGAAGCCACTGCCTCGCTTTTTCCAGAAAAGCTGGTTAGCGATACGGGGTTGCCTGAAGGATGGAAGCTATCAGAAATTGGAGATGAGGTCGCAGTTGTTGGTGGAGGTACACCATCTAAGAAGAACGATAATTTCTGGGTTGGTGGGCACATTCATTGGACCTCCCCTAAAGATCTATCGGGTGTTCAAGATAAGGTTCTGTTAGACACTGCCAGCAAGCTAACGGAAGCTGGCTTGAAGAAAGTTAGCTCTGGTTTATTACCTGTTGATACTGTCCTGTTATCCTCGCGTGCTCCAGTAGGTTATCTTGCCCTTGCTAAGGTTCCACTTGCTGTAAACCAAGGTTATATCGCAATGAAATGTGAAAAGGCTCTCCCGCCTGAGTTTGTGCTCCAATGGTGTGTTCACCGCATGGATGAAATCAAACAACGAGCCAGTGGCAGTACATTTGCCGAGATTAGTAAGAAGAATTTCAAGCCAATTTCTGTTGTGGTTCCAAGTGAGGATGTGCTCAATGCTTATCAAAAATTGGTGAAGCCACTCTATGATGCAATTACATCTAATGTCCGCCAAAGTGAACAGCTTTCAACTCTTCGCGATACCTTGCTTCCTAAGTTACTGTCAGGTGAGCTTCATTTAACTGATCCTGTAGAGGTTACAAATGTCTAATTGGGCTGAAAAATTAAATAGTCATCCGTTACACGATACACTCGATCAATTACTAACTTGGGTTCAGCTTGACATAGATGGTATCACTGATGATGTCTCTGAAGTACGGCGTTTCGAAAATGTTATTAGGAGAGTGCAACATAATCTTAAACAGGTAGACCCTGAACTCGTTGCAACCAATGAACTAGACACTTTTAACTCAGCGCTCAGAAATGCAAACGTTTGGAACCAAGTAAGTAGCTTTCACAACAATGGAAATGCGGCTCATATTCGCAATGCCAATAACCATTTAACTAACGCTCTTGCCAGTAAATACTGGTTAGTCTCTCCGATGGAAGGAGGCCCTAAAGTTGAACAAGATCAATTGCGAGAAATCTATGATGATTTAGCTAGTAAGTTTCACGATTTAAAGGATAAGTTTGAAAGTCTACAAAACGAAAAGAGTGAGCTAGAGACAGTTATTGAAAATAGAAGGAAAGAAGTTGATCAACAGATATCACAGTGGCAACAACAATTTTCTGAAGCACAGGATAAACGTTCAGAGAGCTATCAAGACTGGAAGAATAATTTAGAAAAGAATGTCAGTGAATCAAATAAAGAGCTAATTGATAAAACAGAATCAAAACTTGAGAGGTTAGAATCAGATACGAGCATGTTTTTGTCACATTTATCCGAGCAATCTGAGCAAAAGCACAATCGGATACAGGAGTTATATGAATTGGCTTCTGGAGATAGTATTTCTGGCGGGTATGCTCAAACGGCTACAGGGGAGTCAAATCAAGCGAATCTATGGAGAAAAATATCGTTAGGTTTCATAGTAGTGACCGTCATCTGGCTATTGTTAGCATTTGGACTGTATTCCCTAGGAAAATTACATACAGTCGATAGTTCGCTAGAGCAATCTACTGAAATTGTATCTGATAGCATCAGAACAAGAAGCGCATCCTTAGATTGGTCTAGATACTTACTTACATTTACAATAACGGGCGTTCTTTTGTTTGGAGCTGGCTATGCAGGTCAACAATCTACAAAGCACCGTGATGAAGCTCGCCGAACACAGCGTTTTGCATTGCAAGTAAAAGCTTTAGATCCTTATATTAGTTCTCTGCCAGAAGAAGAACAGATAAATATCAAAAAGTCCCTTATAGAGAAATTCTTCGATGGAGTTGGAGAGCGATCGTCTGTGGATGGTGAAATCCACATACCAGCCAGTATGACTGGAAAGCTTTTTCAGGCCGTTATCGATAATGTGAAAGGGAAATAACACGATGTTTGAAACCACCTATTCTAAATTGCTTTCCGGCGAAATTGAGTTAGGGGAACACGGAAATTAACTAGAAAAAATTAAAACATAGAATCATTGTCGAGTTTGCTTAGGAAAAATAACAATGAATATACGAGCAATATTAGAAAATAACAATTTTGGTTGGTTAAAAGTACAAGTATACGTGGTGAATTGTATTCAAGGGAAAAAAAGTGAGTATCCCACTACTGAAAAGTTAGAGGTTGCACTATGAGTTTTCATGCTTACAGAGCTACTCCCTTTGAATTCACACATGAGAACAAAGTGTTCAATAAGCTCTATGATCTCTTGCAGGCAGTATGGGAAGATAGAGAAGAACCGTTGCATCTAATTGGTAATGTGTATGTAGCTGGGCGTCCGGTGGATGCCCTTATCATAAAATCCCATGCTGTTGTCGTTATCGATTTTAAAGATTACGGTGGTGATGTTTCATTCAGTGAAAATGGCAGTTGGTATGCGAACGGTGTGATAGTGAAAGGTGGTGGCAGCACTAACCCCTATCAGCAAATTCGCAACAACAAGTTTACTCTACTGAACTACCTGCAAGAGAGCGTGGTATTTCAATCAGAGCCGCAGCTTGGGCATATCGCTGGTCTGTGCCTGTTCCATCAGGATATTCGTTTTGATGATAAGCAGATTCCAACAGGTATAAGCCGCTGGTTTCATGTCTCGGATATGAGCCATGTAGTAAGAACCATTGATGCTATCACTAGCACCGCAATTGACTTATCTGGCTCTGAAATAGAGAAAATTATAACGAGTTTAGATATACCATCGTTTAATCCTGATGGTAACACACCTATCATTAATGCTATCCCCCAGAGTGCAACAGATACTGAGAAGCGTGTACGATTAACTCCAACCCAGCAACGAGCTATCGATAGCGCTACCTCTTGGCTTACTAGCACTCAAAATACGGTATTGTCAATTATTGGAGCGAAAAATAGTGGTAAGAAGACAGTACTCAAGATAATTAAAGATTTACTTTCTGAACAAGGAAAAAGCCCACTATTCCTTAGCCCTAATGCTCGTATCGCGAATAAATACAAAGCACTAGGTTTTTCTGATGTGCAATCTATTTATTCTTGGTTATACGCAAGCCGACCAAGTAGGCTTGAGAAAGATAAAGCTTGCTACGATGTTTCTTTGACAATACCGGATGCAACTCGGGAAGTACTCATATTTCTAGATGCACACTTGTTGGGTGATGATAAGTTTGAAACAGAAACAACACGGTACGGTACGGGTTACCTACTACAAGATATGTTGACAGCATTGATTGAAAACAACGCAGCCTTGCCGAAGATGCTATTGGTTGGTGACCCATTCCAATTAACACGAGGAAGTATTCAACGAAGCTTGCTCATTGGCGAAGTTTTTAAAGACAAGAACATCATGTTTTCAACTTGTGAGTTGAATGAACAAGTAAGCTCTGATGAGCTTTCACGATTCCAACTACCACTCATTTCTGCACTGTCAAATAACACATTTAGTCGCTTGCCGGATGTTAGTGGGCAAAATGTTGCAGAGGTGGTTGTAGGTAAGCATACTGATGAAATTGGTCGTGCTCTCGTGGCGTGGCCAAAACGGACTGTATTCTTATGTGCCAAAAACGTTGATGCCTTTAAGGTAAACAGAGGTATTCGCAGAAAGTTCTTGATGACTGAAGATATGTCAATTCTAGTTGTTGGGGATGTTGTTGATGTCCACAATAGGGCTGCTGGTATCAATGATGATTTTACTGATACCACATGGATAAACTCTGGTACTTTTGGGCAGGTTGTCAATGTTGATCCGGAAATAGAAACGAAAACCATCCTACTAAAAGGAAGAAAAGCAGGGACTGTATTACATTTTGCAACAGCAACTATTCATTTTGAAGGAGCTGGAAATGTCAGGGTTCGTTACATTCCTGAATACCTTTCTGCTGAAACTCCAGACCTGACACCTGACCAGCTTGTCGCCCTTAATATTTTTGCTCGCGAAGAAGCTACTGCAAAGCTTAAAAATCAGAAACGAATACTAGATGAAGCTAAAAATCACTCCACAGATCAAGAATATCGCTTGAAACAGGAGGAGTACCAAAAGCTGCTAGCATACTCGATCATGAACAGCCCCTACTTCAATGCTGCTAGACTACGGTTTGCATATGCCCTCACTGTGCATCGCGCTCAAGGCTATATAGGGTGGGAACAGGTATACGCTGATGCCTCATGTTGTCATGATAATGCTAACCATTCATCAGATAGTTATTTTCGTTGGCTGTATACAGTTACTTGCTGCTCAACAGCAAACATAGGGTTACTGCATTACCCGACTTTAAACCCAATTTCGAATGCAAGTTGGCAGCTAACTCCGAAAAAAATTAGTCCAATTGTAGTCAAGCCTCGCTTCTATTTTGACCCTGAGCAATCAGCTAGCGATAAATTGCCTGTAGGCTTTGATGTTTCTAATACTTTGTTCCCAAAGATCTACCTGACTATTAGTCGACTACTTAAAGGTAGTGAATGGCGTATTAGCGATGTAATTCAAGGTCGCCCCTATCAACAAGTTTATGAGCTTGAGAAAAATGACGGTTCATCCGCTACCGTTCAATTCAGCTACAACAAAAAAGATGAAACCACCATTCAATCGGTGAGGTTAAAGCCGGAGTCTATTGATTATCAAACTGTAGTGTCAATGTTATCTACACAGCCAAACTATCAAAACGAATCCATTGAATCTGCTGCAAACGAATTAATCCAATATCTGAGTAGCAAAGGGTGGAGCACTGTTTTGGTTGAGGAAAAAACACAGTACAAAGCTTTTTTGACTTTCGTTGGTGTTAATGGACACATTAAACTGGACTTAAATGTTAGCGGTAAAGGACTGGTATCGTCGATCAAAGTTGAACATGTGGACAGTGAAATAGTTCTAAACCAATTTAGGGAGGGTTTAAATTATGTCAACTGAACAACCTTTCCGGATCGTCGGTAACCTACGTAAATCAGGCCAACTCCAAGAGGCTTGGAGTTACGGTTTTTCCGCATTAGAACAATCCCCACAAGATTCATATTTGAAAGGAGCCTTGTTTTGGGTCTGCTATGAATTTATCAAGCAACAGCAAGAGAAGATCGCCAAGCGTGGAGCGTCTTCAAACAACTATCGTCCTAGCGATTTTGAGTTTGATAAAATAGAAAGCCTACTGCAAACAATAGTTAATTTTGAGATCCCAGCAGGTGGCTTAGAACACAAAATGTTGCTGGTTCAGTTTAAAAAGAACCTTGAGTGGTTTCCGACACTGATTCATCTTGTTCTTCGCCAGAAAGCTGCCTTGTTCGATGATGACGCTAAAAAACCATTTCAAGCTGAAAAGGGTGAAGCACCAAGCTTAATGCTTTCAACGGCACGGCAAGTTGCTAGTGCATGGCTTAGAGCTCGGGAACCTTGGCAGTTAGATTTGAATCAAGTGATGGAATTCATCCACCTAACGCGCCAACAAGCATCTGATGTCAAACATATGATTTGGTTGGATTATGATCAGGCAAAATGTCTCATAGTTGCAGGTCAGTATGAGCAAGCGCGTTCACTTATTTTGCCAATTCTGCGAAAGAAGCAAAAGGAAGCATGGGCTTGGGGGGCTCTGGCCGCGACTTATCAAAAACAAAATCGTGACTTGGCAATGAAATTTTTTGCTAAAGGCATCGTGTCTGCGCATGACGTTACTTTTAGCCTGAAGCTTTTTCAGGGGATTATTCCTTTGTTGCTCGGTAATCAACGGCATGTTGAAGCCTCCATGTGCCTGAAAACTGCTCTTTCGGCATACCAAGCCCATGGCAGGAAGATAAAACCTGAGCTAGAACAACTATCTTTGCAACCTTGGTATGACTCTAGTGTTGATGAGAAGCAACTTAATCCTTTTTTAAATTCTATATCTAGAGATGCTCAAGATTACATTTACGGACCGACGAAGAAAGTTATCGCTATCATTGAAAACATCCACCGTTCTGGAAAAGGCTTCCATGCTTATGTTACTAGAACATACTCGACTTCTGTTCGTCTCGGGCTTCATAAAAGCAAAGAGAATCCGAAAGTTGGTGATTATGTAGAATTGACTCTTCGTGAAGAGAATGGTCAAAAGGATGTAGTGTCGTCACTTAGTTGTGGACCTAAGACATCTTCAGATATTTCTGAAGTCAAAGGGAGAGTAAATATCACCCCTAAAGGCTTTGGGTTTGTAGAGGATACCTACATACCGAGAAATCTGGTCGCAGATATGCAGAACGATACTCTTGTGACAGTAACAAGAGTAATGTCATGGGACAAAACTAAATCCAAATACAGTTGGAAGGCAATAAAATTAAAGCATGAAGCCTAAAATTAATAATAAATTGCTTTCCGGCGAAATCGAGTTAGATTCAGTTGTTGCAAAATGAGCAATAACTGTCGTTATTAAAGATTTAAGTAATGTTTTTAAATCCGAAAAGTTGGTTGAGATAGCATATGTTCCATTTGGGAACATATGCCCAAACAGACAAAACCAAGCGTTACCCTACAAGATAAAGGTTGATTTTAATTATGAAGATCACGGAAGACCAACTAGAACAGCTTTGCCTCGATTGGTTTAAAGAACAAAATTATACCTATCTGAATGGTTATGATATTGCCCCAGATGGTATCTCGCCTGAGCGTGACGACTATCATCAAGTGGTGTTAAAGCAACGTCTGCAAAAACAACTTGCCATCTTAAATCCTAATTTACCGGAAGAATGCCTTGTTGAGGTGGCGAATACGGTTTCAACGCATGATACGCCTGTATTGATTAAAAGTAACCGCAGCTTTCATAAATATCTTATCGAAGGCGTACCGGTGGAATATACGGTCTATGAAGCGGGTGAAACCAAAACCAAACATACACATGTTCAGTTAATGGATTTTACTAATCCCGATAACAATGAATTTTTGGTGGTGAATCAATTCACGATTGCTGGCATCAAAGGCAATCGACGCCCTGATGTGGTGGTGTTTATCAATGGTTTGCCGATTGCTGTCATTGAGCTTAAAAACCCAGCCGATGAACATGCGGATATTTGGAATGCCTATAACCAACTGCAAACCTACAAAGATGAAATCTCAGACTTATTTGTTTTCAATGAAGCATTAATTGTCAGTGATGGTTGGACGGCGCGTGTTGGTTCATTAACGGCCAATAAAGAACGTTTCATGCCATGGAAAACGGTCACTAATGAAGATGATAAACCGTTATTAGAATTCCAACTAGAAACTATGGTTCGCGGTTTCTTTAAGCCGGATTTATTGCTCGATTACATTCGATACTTTGTGTTGTTTGAAAACGATAATGACAAAATCATTAAGAAAATAGCCGGTTATCACCAATTCCATGCAGTACGAGCGGCAGTTGAAGCCACGGTTAAAGCCAAGCAAGCAGATGAAGCCTTGTTAGATGATCGCATGGTGGCGGATAACGTGATCCCATATCAAGTGAGCACAACCAAAGGCTTAGATAAAATCAAACCCGGCAGTGGTAAAGCCGGGGTGGTTTGGCATACCCAAGGCAGTGGCAAAAGTATTTCCATGGTGTGTTATGCCAGCAAACTTTTACAACAGCCAAGCATGAATAACCCAACCATAGTGGTGGTGACCGACCGTAATGATCTTGATGGTCAGCTGTATAACACCTTCGGCATGGCGCAAGAAACACTGAAACAAATCCCGCAACAAGCCGATGATCGTGATGCCCTGCGTGAGTTATTACTTAACCGCCAATCCGGTGGCATTATCTTCACCACGATTCAAAAATTTGCCTTGATTGCTGATGAAACGGCGCATCCAGTTTTATCGACTCGCGCCAATATTGTGGTGGTGTCTGATGAAGCGCACCGCAGCCAATACGGAAATAAATCCAAACTGGTTGAAGTCAAAGATGAAAAGGGAGAAGTGAAGTCGCATAAATATGTGTTCGGTTATTCTAAATACATGCGCGATGCCTTGCCTAATGCGTCTTTTATTGGCTTTACCGGTACGCCAATTGCCATGGACGATAAAGATACTCGTGGTGTCTTTGGTGAATATGTCTCGGTTTATGATATTCAAGATGCGGTGGATGATGGTGCAACAGTGCCGATTTATTATGAATCTCGCCTTGCGAAACTCGATATCAATCAAGACAAAATCGAAATCTTGAACGATGAAGTTGAAGAAGAAATTGGTGAAGACGAAGAAACCGAAAGCCGTGAGAAAATAAAATCACAATGGGCAGCGTTAGAGAAATTGGTGGGTGCTGAGCCACGACTTCAACAGATTGCTAAAGACTTGGTTGAACACTTCACAACACGTACCGAAACCTTCCCGGGTAAAGCCATGGTAGTGGCAATGAGCCGTGAGATTTGTGTTGATTTATACAATGCGATTGTAGCGATCAAACCGGAATGGCATCACGATGATACCGATAAAGGTGCGATTAAAATCGTGATGACGGGCAGTGCTTCTGATAAAGAAAAAATGCAACCTCATATTCATGATAAAAAGACCAAGAAGCTCTTTGAAAAACGTTACAAAGATACTGATGATGAACTCAAATTGGTGATAGTGCGTGACATGTGGCTGACCGGTTTTGATGCGCCGTGTTGTCATACCATGTACATCGATAAACCCATGAAAGGGCATAACCTAATGCAGGCCATTGCGCGTGTGAATCGGGTGTTTAAAGACAAGCCCGGCGGTTTAGTTGTGGATTATATTGGTATCGCCAATGAGCTGAAAAATGCCCTGAAAACCTACACCAATAGCCAAGGTAAAGGGCAGCCTACAGTCGATACGGCGGAAGCCTTTGCGGTGTTGATGGAAAAAATCGACATCGTTCGTGGCATGTTCGCAACTCCTGTTGATGGCAAGGTATTTGACTATCGCCCTGATTTTGAAACTCAAGCTCTGCGTTTATTGCCGGGTGCGGTGAACCATATATCAGGTTTATCTACCTCGATGTCACAAGCCTCTAAAAGTGAAGACCGTGATGGTAAGCGCCGTTTCTTAGATGTGATGGCCGCTTTAAGTAAGGCGTATTCTTTATGTAATACCATGGATGAAACCCAAGGCTACAAGAATGAGATTGCCTTTTATTCTGCCATTAAAGCGGCCTTTATGAAGCATTCTACGGTCGATAAAAAGCGTACTGACGAAGAGCGTAATTCTGCTTTAAAACAGATTTTAGATAACGCAGTAGTGGCTGATGGTGTCGATGATATTTTTACCATGGTTGGGTTAGATAAGCCGAATATTGGCTTGCTTTCAGAAGAGTTCTTAGAAGATGTTAAGAACATGAAAGAGAAAAATCTTGCGGTAGAATTGCTCGAAAAACTGCTACGTGATGAAGTGAAAGCGCGGATGAAAAATGATGTGGTTCAGGAGAAAAAGTACTCTGAGCGCATTATGGAATCCTTACGTAAATATCATAACCGTAGCATTGAAACCGCTCAAGTGATCGAAGAGCTGATCCAGTGGGCGAAAGATATGCAAGAAGATGCGGATATGTTGAATAAGCTGAATTTGTCGGTTGATGAAATCGCTTTTTATCGCGCCTTGGTAGAAAACGAGTCATCCGTTCGTGAGCTAGGGAATGAAAATTTGCGTCAACTCGCCATTGAATTGACTCAACAGTTACGTAAATCAGCGACGGTAGATTGGCAGAAACGTGAAAGCGTTCGTGCTCGTATGCGTAACCTAGTTCGCCGATTATTACGTAAATGGAAATACCCGCCAGATGATACAGATGAAGCGATTAAGCTTATTTTAGAGCAAGCAGAAGTGTTGGCTGATGGTTGGTATGCGGCTTGAATTTTTGTAGCAAAAAATATAAAGGCAAGGGGTGAAAACTTTGCCTTTTGCATATTTATTTATCATTTTACTTCCACTTTAGTGGGGGAATCGGTTCGGTCAGAATATATTAAGTAATGAATAGAGGGCTATTTCGAGCATCGGCCCTAAATGATTTTTGTCCAAGAAGGCTCTGTTTAAAAACGTACCCGAATGTTGAAGTAAAGATACATGAACACTGGATAATAAGAGTTAAACTTTTAACTTCACACCAGACAAGGAATGTTAATTTGAAAATAATTAAAGCGAGCGTAACTGAACTTGATAAGGTAAGTCACTTGTTCAATTTATATCGTCAATTTATATCGTCAATTTTATGGCCAAGAATTAGATATGGAGCATGCAAAAAACTTCATATATCAACGTTTAAAAAAATCAGATTCAATCATCTTTTTAGCATTAAGTGATGCAGATATACCAATTGGATTCGTTCAGCTTTACCCGTCATTTTCTTCTGTTGCAATGAAGCGAATGTGGTATCTGAATGACTTGTTTGTCGATGAGTCAGGCCGAAATCAAGGTGTAGCTAGAGGTTTGTTACGTAAGGTCAAAAATTATGCTATTGAGACAAATGCCGTTACTGTGAAATTGGCAACAGCAATTGATAATGCAACCGCCCAGAATCTATATGAATCTGAGGGGTACCTAAAAGTAACCGCTTTTGATCATTACACGCAAAAAGTAGTTCAAGAATGAAGGCAAGGAAAGCAAAAGAGCATGAGTTAGATTTAATTTATTCAATGGGCTTTGATGCTTGGAGTTCTGGTCTTTCGTTGGAAGAGTATTTAGTTGGTTGTCGTAAAAGTAAAAAATACTCAGCTGGCACTTGGTATGTGTTGGTCGAAAAAGATGAAATCGTATCGTCGCTTATTGTATATAACAGTATGTTTAATCTTAAAGAGGATTGCTTTGGTATTGGTTCCGTAGCGACCTTTCGAGAGCTACGGCACAAAGGCTATGCATCTCGGCTGATTAATCTAGTAAAATCAGAGTTATTTGATAGCCTCAACTGCAAGGCTTTATATCTGCATAGCGACATTGACCGAAAGTTCTACAGTAGGCTCGGTTTTGTCAGTATTCAGGGCTCTGACTGCATGATCTACTCAAATGGCCAAGTAGATTTTGAAGGTTCATTGCCAACATATTTTTAGCCTTGATTTATATAAAAGGTGTCTGAGGTTTCAATATACTTTTTCTAATCTGGTACGAACGATTTAATTCTATCCACTAAATCGTTCCTGTCCAAAGCTAAGTTAACGGAAAATTATTACCCTGAAATGGGTTGTAAATAAATCAAGTGATAAATCGATTAAAATTCAATGAACTTACACTGAAAGTAATTTTCTTACAGGATTATTTCTAATATTAACTTTATGCAGACTTATGCTACAATTTTATGCAATCTTACATTGCAAGGTGGCATGTAACTTATTGAATTGTTTTAAGTGTTATGCAAATTTATATTGCAAACATCACTACCTGTAATTCCTGTTTTAAATCAGATACTTACCTTCATTTGAGCGTTATTTCTACGATTTGGTCTAACCTATTGGACTAATCAAAATGAATTATATATTTCGTGATAAATCTTCTGGTATTTTTTACTTTCGATTTCAAATCCCGCCACAATTCAGATCCCTTTTTGAAAATAAGTGTGTTATAAAAAAATCCCTGAAAACATATAACCGCAATGATGCGAGATTAAAAGCGTTAAAGCTGGAACTGGAGGTTAGGGAAAGGATGACGAAAGATGATGAGATAGTGCTGTCTTATGTGGTTGCTAAGAAAACATTAGTAATGACAAGTATAGTTAATTATTTGGATGTTAATAAAGCTCCTTCAGTTTTTCTCAAAGCTACTCAAGATCTTGTTGATAGATACAATATAGAAGACAAGGATAGTTTTGAAGAATTTATTCTCACGGGAGTAGATTTCGACACTGCAAGGTTAAATGCGATATACAATCCTGATAAGGGTACGCCAGCGGAACAAGCGAATACCTTTATGAAAATCACACCATTAGCGAAAGAGCTTCCTTTGGCACAAAGAATTCAGCTCAAAACACAACTCACTCGATTATTTAACTGTGCCCTTAATGTGCGGAAATGTATTGCGGATGGTAGGTCGGATAAAGTCGGAAAGATTCTTGCGGATTTTGAAAGTTATTTATCGGAAGAAGGTAGGGCTGAAAAGCTAAGAGCTGGAGAATCAATAGACAGAGTTCAGCAAGCACCTAAACCAAAAGCGGTTAATATAAATACTGTGCTGGAAAGTTACAGAAAGGAAAGTTTAACCAAGGGCACGTCAGAAAAAACTGTTAATACTAAAGTCGCTCAAGTTAGGACATTGCACGAACTTATTCAGAAACAAAACATGCTGGAAGTAAACCGTGATGATGCAAACAAAGGGCTGGAGATGGCAAGGTTGTATCCCAAGGATGTAAGGCAAGAGAGAAATAAAAAACATTTCAATGGTCTGACTGCTGACAAAGTTGTGAGAAAAAACAGAAAGTTAGAGTTACCATTAATCAATGAAACTACGGCAAATAGGTACGTTGAAAATGCCAGTACAATATATAAGTGGGCTAAGCAACATAATCTGATCTCTTACAATCCGTGGGAAGGTTTAGGGCATAGAACAGATAAGCGGAAGAAAGATAGCGATAAAAAGTTACCTTTCGATGAGGCTGACTTGAAATTAATCTTCGGGGATAAGGTGTTTAAAGGTGGAGACTTGGGTAAAAGTTCCAAGACACGATTGCCATTAAATTATAAATACTGGATGCCGTTAATCGCTTTACATACTGGTATGCGCCCCAGTGAAATAGCACAACTTTATAAAGAAGATGTAGAAGAAATTGAAGGGATTTGGTGTTTTAAGTTACAAGCGAATCGAGAAGATCAAAGTTTAAAAAATAGAAATGCTTGGCGAATAGTACCTTTACACTCTGAATTGATTAGGTTGGGGCTGGTGGACTTTATACACCAAGTAAAGGCAGGAGAAAGGTTATTTAAGGAACTTAATTATAGTAAAAATGATAAGTACCTGAGAGCTGTTACTGGCTGGTTTAAAAAGACTTATGATTTCAATGGGCAAAGTAAAACTTTTTACAGTTTCCGTCATACGGTGTTTGTCAAACTAGTTGTCGCGATCACTACGTTATGCACTCTCAGCCTTGACACTATTTTGTTCAGGGTTTAAGTACACTTCTTTTGGTAAATCCCAATTACGGATATTACCGCTCCAGCGCTCAGGGTGAGCATCTTTAGCACCTTGATAAACTTCTTTTCTATTAGCCAATATGTCACCCGCTAATCCTGAATGCCTTTGATGTGGGCTGACGTATTTGATGCCACTATGTTTGTGGTTAAAATTATACCAGTGGCTAAATTTCAACACCCAACTACGCGCCTCATCAATTGTTGAAAACCCTTTATACGGATAGTCAGGGCGATATTTACACGTTTTAAATATCGACTCAGCATAAGCATTATCATTGCTCACCCTAGGACGATTAAAAGACGACACGACACCTAAACTATAAAGTGTTTCAAGCATTGATGAGCCTTTCATTGGGCTTCCATTATCCGAATGCAGTACCAGAGGATTATCTTTAACTCCTTCTTTTAAATGAGCTTTCTTAATTAATATTGATGCATTTTCTGCTGATTCGTCATCATGAATTTCCCATCCAACAATCTTTCGACTAAATATATCGAGTATCAAATATAAATAAAAATGCAGCCCTTTAGCGGGGCCTGGTAACCAAGTAATATCCCAACACCACACTTGGTTTGGCCCTGTAGCACAGTGTGTCGTCGGTACTTTTCTCTCTTTTATCTGACTACGTCCGCGAGCGTTTTGCTGTTTTTCTTCATGAAGAACACGATAATATGTTGATTCAGAAGCAAGATAAATACCCTCATCTGCTAATGTAGGGACGATTTGGCTTGGTGGTAAGCTCTTAAAATCATCGCTATTAACGATGGCTAATATGTTATCTCTCTCTGCTTTTGATAGCTTATTTTTTGGCTCAGGGCGCTGAGATATTGGTCTACCATCTGTTTTTATGTTCCCGTCAACAGTCCAACGTTGATACGTCCGGACACTGATCCCAAGTTCACGGCAAGCTTTAAACTTTGGCGCACCAGAACTCACAGCTTCATTAACTAGTTTAACTGCTTGAATGCGAGCTGAGTCGAGGATCATTCGTCCTCGGCTTCCCCCCAGATCGCATTTGCTTTTTTTCTTAACACCAATAGTGCTGCGGTTTCAGCGAGTGCCTTATCTTTTCGACGTAGCTCCTTTTCTAATTGATTGATCTGTTTTTTATCTTTCTTTGTTTCGGTGGAGAAGGCTTTTTCTTGCTCTTTAACGTTAGCGTTTGCATCTATACACGCATTTCGCCAAGCCGATACTTGTTCCACATAAAGACCTTTGCCTCGGCAATATTCCGCTAACTCAGCTTGATTTAAAGAGGCTGTTTCCAACACGACTGAGAATTTATTTGCTGATGACCACTGCTCAGCATTCTTTCCATCACCTGGCACTAAATGCCCCTTATCAATTGCTTGTTTTCGCCAATTATACAAGGTTGATTCACCAATCCCCATCTCGATTGATAATTGGGCTATTGCTATATTATTTGGAGGCATCATCTTCTGAAGAGCCGACTCTTTGCTTTGCGCTGAATAATGTTTCATTGTTACTCCACGCCCTCTGTTTAATGGTTGAATATTAAGCGCGACAACTAGTCTGACAGAGAGGGCATACGTTTATCAATGAATTTAAACAAAAAGGTGACTATGATGCGGTGCTGTGTGCGTTAGTGGGGCATGAGCATGGGTCGATTACTTTCGATATTTATGGTGGGGATATTAAACCTGCGGTATTGAAAGAGAGGATAGAGCAGATTAATTTTAAAAATTTACTGGAAGAGGTAGAGCATTGCTCAACATCTAAGTAATGGCTGGGGGAAATATCCCCCTTATTTTAAAATATATTACTCGGCTAACTTGTCTTTGTTCTTCTGAGTTACAATCAGGAAGACCACATACCCGATCCAAGATGTAAATGCGGTTATCAGAAACCAAGCAAACTTTGCACCACCGTGAGAGCGTTTCGAGATTAGAACGTGAACGGCTGGAAACCATGTTAGGATTACAAGCAATATTTGCCACAACGTGATGCTACCCATTTGAGTTCCTTCTTTGAATAGATAAATAAAAACCCCAAGATACCTTTTGTTATGGAATTGTCAAACGACATCACTTAGAATGATGCTTATGAATTGTGTTGAATAAATGCTATTTCTCTAGAAAATGGATCTTAAATATTCTTGAAAAAAAAGCATATTATTAATAAAGGGATATTATGGCAGACAATAATAATTTGAATAATGATAAATATGTAAATATTAACATACACAATCAAAAGTTAACAAAGGTAAAACTAGGGTATGAGTGGAAAATCATATTGTTATCTTTCCTTCCTGACATGAAAGATTCATTTGGAATTGGTTTGGCTTTGTTACCAATATATATTTTTCTATACTTAATTTTGGAGTTTATAGCACCTCAGTTAATTGCTATACCTTTAGTTTCGTTTTTATTACCTAATATTTTATACGCTGCATTCAGAAATAAAATATTTTTGAAGGACTGTATTGAAAAAGATTTCCAATTTCACTTAGTGGAAGGAACAACAAAGGAAGATCTTGAAAGGTATTTAGCTTGTAAAGTTTCAAATGAAATATTTATGAAAGAAAAAGATTCATATGAAGATAAAAACAAAAAAGAATATTGTTTCCAATGCAAAAAAGAAATAATTTCAAACTCTAATTTCTGTAGCCACTGTGGATGTGAAGTTTCAAGTAGTTCAGTTCAGGTGGATTCTAACAATCTAACGATAGAAGTGTATGATCCATGGTTTAATAAAAATCGAATAAAAAAAAGCATTGTTGATGGAGATAAAAATAAAATAGAAGAATCAGAAGGAAAAGACACCAACAATAAAGCTACAAAACCAGATAAAAAGAACCATCGACTATGTATATCTTCACTAATATTTTTAATTTTCTTAATTGCATTTAGTAATAACTCTGAGGAAAATAAATTACCCATTGAAGATAAAGTTAGATTATGCAAAGAATACATTGGAGTTATGTTCAATAAAAGCACATCAATTATAAATCACTATCGTACACATAAGGGTTTAATTTATGTAGAATATACTAGGCAATTTGACAACACTAATTGGAAATATGTATGTAGTATTGAAAATGATAAAATGGTTTGGGCTACATGGTTTCCTGATATACAAGAATGGGGAAGATGGAGGTTTGAAGATGAAGTGAATCTTAAATATAAACCTAAATTTATAAGTTTCCAAGCGCCAGATACAGGCAAAAGAGTTGTGATTGCTTCTGATTATATAAAGTAATTATTATTTAGCTTAATATTCAAAGAGCTTACCTTTAAGGTGTTTTGATTTTTAAAAGGATTTTTAATGAAAGTGATAATTTGCCCAGAATGTAAACAGGAAGAATCTAATCAATATGCCAAGTTTTGTAGTTATTGTGGACATGTAATTGAAACCAAAATAGTTGAGACGGATCCTATTACCAGAAAAGTGGAAGATTATGAACAATGGCTTAATAAAAATAGATATAAAAAGGCTTATGCTGGTGAACCTGATTTTATGTATGTGAGAAAGGTTAATAAGCAACATAAATATATGCATAAAATGAATCTATCAGAGTTAGTTATTAATAATGAAATTAAGGAAGCTGATACATCTCAATCTGCAATTAGAATTGGATTAAAAGAAAACTTGATTACATTAGAAATAAAATATTTAACAGGTGAAACGGATAAGTTTCTATTTTTTATCACAGTAAACAAAGAAAAATATGTTGAACCCTTTGTGTCTAAACTTGATGAATGGGATATTCAATATAAATTGCCAGAAGATCAAACAACTAAATCAATAAAAAAAATGGGGCTGGCAGGAGCTGTAGGTTTTGCTATTGCGGGGCCTATAGGTGCAGTTGCAGGAGCTTATATAGCCAATGGTAGAGACATTCCGATCATTTTAAAACATAAAAAAGTTAATCTAGTATTAAAAGGAAAAATTAAAGATCGTTTTATTGCGGAGCTTCAAGAATTAGATTTTTATAATAAAAATTAGGTTAATATAGATCGACTTGCTTAACGTCTAAGTAGTGGCGAGGGGGAAAATATCCACCTTTCTTTAAAATATATCATTTTAAGCGGTAGTAAGTATCTCGGCTGATTCCGGCAAGTTTACAGGCTTTACTGACGGGAAGTTTATTGGTTTCTATAAGAGACTTCACTTCCTCAACGGCTTTTAGTGTAACGGGGGAAACCTGTTTGCCTTTGTACTTGCCTTCGGCTTGGGCACGTTCGATGCCTATTGCTTGCTTCTCCAGAATTTGTTCTCGTTGCATTTCAGCAACACTGGCAAAAATAGAGGCAATCATTTTACCTATTCCGTTAGTTACGTCCCCACAACCTAAATCGTGTACCTTTAGACTAACACCAAGATCTTTACACTTGTCTAGGAAACCTACTGCATCCGCTGTATTACGTCCTACTCGACTCATATCATACACTATTACCGTATCACCAGATTTAAGAGAATCCACCAGCTGACTAAAGACTGGGCGGTTGACTAAATCTTTGCCTGATTCCTGTTCTTCCAATACGACATCAGCCTTGTAATGCTTGAGAAGTTCAGCTGATTGCTGTTTTACGTTCTGGTGTTTGGTGCTGGTGCGAGCATAGATGTAAGTTGTCATAGTTAAACCTCCTGTCCGATTTGATACCTATATCATACTGTGTCAGATTAAGATTGTAAAGTAATCTATATCGGACAGTTGTTGGGTGAACGGTAACACTATAGTCAAAAAAGACAGTATTTCGGGGAATAAAGACACATTAAAAAAGAGGTTATTGCGACACTTAGTGTACGGTTTTAAAGGGCTGAGGGTAAATAAAATGGTGTTTTAAAAAAAGTTGTGTTAATGCAGTGTAGCGTGTGCAAGTTGTTTAGCAAAATCCTAGAGTTAAACCTTGATAAATACCGTGTGCAACTAGAACGGTTATAGTAACATTGCCAGCACCATAGGAAATGAATATAAAAATTGGTTTGAAATAAATTTAAATGAAAATAAAAACCACATTAATACTGCTAAGTGTTTTACTAATCGGTTGCAGTTCGAATATTGATATTGACAAAGATATTGATGGAAAACTTGATGCTTACAGTGTCATTCAGAGAAATCTATGTCCTGATCAGCTCAAAAATTTCCAATACAATAAAACCGAAAAACGAACTAATTTATCTTATCAATGTGGTTCATCATCAATTAAAACTAGGATAACCATTGGTCAGAGTGTGGATGCGAATTTATTGTATAAATTTGTACCTAACGACTATTTTATGACTTATTCGGGGTTTGAGCTTGAAGAAATTATTCTCTTATATAAAGAATACTTTTCTGACAATACAATGGATATCAAAGAAATATCAGCTTCCGGTGGCGGATTCGACTTTAGCACCAAAAGTCATCAAAATGTAAACTTGATTGCTGACGTAGGCGATGGTAAAAGAGATATTATCGAGATGCATGAGCAAACGATAGATTTTTTACATAAATTCCAAGCTTTTAGCTGCAAAGGGCAACCTCTAAAAGTTCAGGAAATAAAATGGTTCAAGTATGCATACAACATGAGCAGTGCCAAAGTTTCATGCAATGGAGATATATATATCATCCCTAATTATGCTAATGACCTTAATTTAGAAAAATACACAACTGAGAAAATTTTATTTAAGTGAGATTGCTATGAAAAAAACGTACTTATTAGCTATGAGTCTACCAGTTTTTTTAGCAGCGTGTTCTAATACAGAATATGCTGAATCGATGCCGAATCCCAAAGAAGAAGTCGTTGAGTCCCGTATGGATATAGTGCAAAATTTAGATGCTGTTTATTGCAAGCAAAAAGGGTTTTCAGCTTTTAATGAGTCTACTAAATATTATACATTTTCCTGTAAAGATGGCGCACCATTCAGAATACCAAAGTAAATCAAGAACCAGCATTACTAAATAGACAAGCGAGGATGGAAATCATCTTCGAAAAACCACTCCATACCCTCGTTTGACATCTTGTTTTGAGATTGCTTCGAAAGTTTAGTGCTGGATTTGAATACTACTATCATGCGTTTGTCGAATGCTCGCAGGGATGATTGCACTTTAGCTTGTTTATAGAGTGAGTGATTCCAGCCGTGATCAAGTTGATACTTAATACAATCACGGCCTTTAAAGTCGATTTGTTTCTGGTGAGCAGTGTCTGCAATTAGCTTAGTCTTTTTGTTGTTAAGCTGGTGGCATTTAAACTCAATCCAGCAATTCCATTCAGTGCAATAAAAGTCAGGTTTTGCGCGAAAAGGGGTTCCGTCATTGTCGTGGAATGTGTATGGGTAAAAGTCGTCCGCGCAAAGGATTAGGGATGGATTGCGCTGGTGGAAAAGTTGTTCTTCGGTTGAATCGTATTTCATTTTAAAAGTTTCCTTGTGTTATGCATAAGCTCGTAATCCCAGAATGACAGACGAGGACAAGCCTCATCCATCATTAGGATGATTTTTCGCTATTAGCTATTAGTGAGAGTTTCGGTTGGTGGCTCTACAAGTTCTACAAAACGCTGGGAGCGCTTATTGGATAAGGGGTTGAGTTAACACTTAGGTTCTACAAAAGGTTCTACAGTGGTTCTACACGTTCTACAAAAGTCGTTGCGGTTGTTGTTCTGCATAATATTCTTTTGCTTGTTTTGGTTTCCAACCTTTAGGAATCCACCAGTTGGATCTTCCACTTCCATCTATATCTATGCTTTTAGTCTGGCAGTAGTTTAAAGCTAGTGTTTTAGCTAAATCTGGTTTATCACTGAATCTTGATTGGAGAGACTCAAGTTTAAAAACCTTGTTTTCCTCACACCATTCTTTGACTTCCTCTTCCTCAAAACTGGAGGACAAGCTAATAATGCTTTTTAAAGTGTCAGTCTGATAAGTGGCTTTGGGGTTGAATCCATCTAAGCTGAGTGTCATTAGGTAGCTGTATATTTGAGTCAAACCATCATCGGCAAGATAAGCATCCATACCTTCAAGATATTCGGCTGTTGAAGCTTGGTCTTCGGGTAGCTCTATATAACTGGGAGCAAACCAGCGTCTATCTTGAGATTCGATTGGAAAAGGACGTGCCTTATTACTGTTTAACCAGATACGGGTAAACACAGGAACAGTCGTTCGGTTTTCATACTTCGGTTCTACACTGGCATACTCCTCACTTAGCTTCGATTTCATTCGGCCGTAAACATTTCTTGAAGTGGTGGATTCGCAATCGTCTAAGATGCAAAGTTGAGTATTAAACAAGTGGATGCTGTTCTTATCCAAGAAATTAGAATAAGTTGATTCACACAATGAAACTTGATTACTACCGATTAAAGGCATGAGGATTTCTTTGTATAAATAGCCTTTGCCCGTTCCGTGGTCTGACGTAACCATGATATGCCAGCTCGGGCGTTCTGCTGGTCGTTGAAACATATGTGCCAACCATTGCAAGATAACTTTTCGTTCTTCCCCTATTGGAAACATGCGTGCCATGTAACTGAGAAAGGGTTGAATGTTTGTGACTTCCCCAACTTTGAATTGCGGTGCTGTATATTTATTAACTGTATGCAAATTTAAAAGTTCATTAGATAAAGCTAAGGCTGGTTTAGCTGGATGGTAGCTGTTACCAATCAAAGCAGGGAGAGAGGCTTGCACATAGGCGTGCCAATCGTCCCAATCCAAGTCAGGGCATGCTTTATTAAATGCTGGTACAAGTGTACCTAGGTGCGTTTTAGTTGGTTCGAGATTAGGATTATCAGCTGGGACATATAACGTTTTTCCCTTGTCATCATTCCAAATCCCGATCCCGTTAGACTTTAACTTCTCAATAAACTGTTTTACTTCTTGTGGTGTTGTTGAGCGCATACCTGACTCCCTTGTTTAACTAACATTTCTAAAACTTTAATCGGATTCATATCCAGTTCACGGCTTAATGGCATAACAATATCCATAATTTCTTTGGTCATTTTGTAGTTCATTTTTGAGATTCCTTTAGAGCGTTGAATAGTTGTTTTTTGTACTCGGCTTCTTTAGCTACTTGTGCTTGCTCTGCTTCCTGACGTTCCAGTTCGATGAATTCCGCAAGTTGTTCATCAATCCATTGTTGCTGTTTAGCTTCAAGGTCTGCTTGATAATCTGCTCGCGCTTTCTCTAAAGATTCGGCAAGGTTTGATTTGATTTTTGCTGCTGGAATGCCATAAATAAGCTCAATGCAGCCATTTCTTTTTATATTAAAGTCGTATTCGCTGTGAGTGTATTTTGCTTTTAACTTTGCCTGTAAATCAGCAAACATAGCTGGGTAGTTTCCATAAAAAACTTTAATAGTTGACTTGTTTAGTGCTCGGGCGTTGGCTTCAAGTGCCTGTAGTTCTTCTTCGTTAAATTGGTGTGGGCATTGTTGTAAGAGTTGTTCGATTTTCATTTTAAAAGCTCCTCAATTTGAGTTTGGGTTAAGTTCTTTTTCCACCAGTACATTCCTCCAGTGGTCAGGTATTTTTGATATCCAGCTTTGGTTAAAACCAGTTGAACGAGTTGATTATCTTTTTTGTGTTGGGCTATAGATTGAAACTTAAAGGGCTTTGTTTGCTGGTGGATTAGAGCAAGAATTTCTTCGTTATCGGCGAATAAAAGTGCAGCTACTTTTTCAAGTTTTTTAAGCTTGAAGGGGTCGGCTCGGTGTTGATAACGTGCCCTATGAATGTCACTGAAATCAATGTTTAGTAGCATTGGCAATCACTCCTTTTAAGCGGTCGCAGTACACCAATACAGTGCGTGGTGATAGGTTGGGGGTTAAGTTAGCCTTTAGGATTTCTTCGGCTGATAGGCCGTTTAGAAGGGCTTGGATGATAACTAAGTTGTTGTGAGCGGATGGCAATTGCTGGCAATAAATAGCACAGGCTTTATCAGTAATTTGCATAAGTTTCCTTAAATTTTGAACGCAAAAATCCCTACCCAAATATGCTCGGGCAAGGCTTAGAGTTTTAGGAGAAAAATAGGTAAGAGACTCGATTAATTTCTCAAGTCCATATGGTTATTATAACATTAAAACGGATTTTATGCAAGCAACCTATTGACAGCCAATTCATAGTGTAGTATGTGATTCTTGTTCGGTAAGGTAGAGTATGTTATAAATGGTTGGACTAAATTGCTAAACCGAATAAAATCGCGAAAGGTTAAGTGTTTGACTATAGAGATAATTTTAGAGTCTCTGTTGTGGGGGCTGGGGCTTCCACCTTTCTGATGTTTGAAAAATAAGTCTGCATAAATTGCAAAGAAGTTTGCATATTTGCAGGATAAGTCTGCATAGTCTACTTTTAGTTGTAAGTTTACAACAAAATGGACTTCGGCATGTTTGATCAAACTAAAAAATCCTCCCACGTTCATAACATCTCAAAATTTATGAGTTTGAAGAACAATGCTGCCGTTCGTACCATGTCGATACTAGACTTAGACATGTGCTTCTACCTTGAATATTCCCCAGTACCTCATAAACTAATGGCTTTTTTACGATTTTGATGCTCGCCAATGCCGTTATAGACCTGATTTTAATATCGTTAATACGAAAAGTGAGGAAACATTCATCGAGCAAAAATCTATAACATTGATTTCAGAGCACGTTTTTAGGCCAAATAAGAGTTTTCATTGAAATATTTGAATAAGAAACACATCTTAATTACTGAAAAGCCAATCTGTATAAACCCCGTTTTAAATGATTGAAAGAAGACCATAAAATATTGAACTAAGGACCACTTATTGTTGAAAAAGGAGTTTTAAAGATAATAAATTTATAGATATTGTTTTTTATATTGAGTTGGCCCGTTACTCCCTGTGCATCCGTATCATTCGATAGATGAAGTTTGTGATTATATTTCCAATAGGCCTCGTCCTTGACTTGCTATTTATTTAGCTCAAATGAGTAAGATAGAGAACACGTTTTACAAAAAACACATAGTGGTGGGGTGACGATCAATGATTGGGGATAATACCAACGCACCAACGATTATGATTGCAGAAAATTGCAGATGTGATTAAACAAACTTATGGGCTATGAATTACTTTAGACACCCTAAAAGAAATAAAAGCGTTAACTTGATTCGGAATGTATTTCGAGTGTGGGTCTTGCGCAACGATATTCTGAGCCGTAATAGATTACGGCTCAGAATATACGTTTTTGATGTTATTTAGGCGTGGTTACATCGTGAAGAAGGTGTCTAAATGTTCTTTATATCGTTTAATGTCATGATCAATTGTCGGATTTTTAATTACATCATTGCTCATGAAGGTGGTGAGTGGTTTCATGCCCAAAAACTGATGTGCTTTATGCATCGCTAAATAAACACCGTCCACGCCTGCACCTTCAAAGAATTGATTTGGATCCGTAAAGGCTTCGGTAGGAGCATTCCAGGTAACAGAAAGCATATATTGTTTCTCTTGTAATAGGCCACCTGAACCATATTTATGGTCTGAATTTTGGCGAGAGCGGCCGTCACTTTGATATAGTCGACCGTGGCCAATAGTAAAAACCTCATCGATATATTTTTTAACTATCCATGGTACTCCCATCCACCAAGCGGGGGTTTGTTGAATGATAATATCGGCCCACATCCATTTATTTATTTCATCTCCAATGTCATAACCGGCATCTATCGAGGTGACTTTCACTTCATGATTTAGGTCAAGCAAATGCTGTTTGGCGACCGTGGTCATGGTGTCATTTAGCTCTCCTTTAGAGTGACCAAAGTTTTTACCACCATTTAAAATTAATATTTTTTTCATTGTCTATTGCCTTGTCATATAAAAGTTTGAAATCCATATTGAAGATTTCACATTCTTTATTCGTTTTTAAAATTTTGGGTGCAATTTATTTTGGCAGGAGTATAAGGAAAGCTAACGTTGACTAAAAGTCACCATATATCAAAATGCTTTTGCGTAAGGATCAATAATGAAAGTTACGATTAACGAACTCTATACTTTCATTAGTATTGTAGATAAAGGCACAATCAGTGAGGCTTCTGAGCACTTAGATATCACTGTTTCAGCGGCAAGCAGAGCATTGTCTCGATTAGAAAACAAGCTTAATACTGCATTGTTTAGGCGTAACACACGACGCTTAGAATTAACGGAAGAAGGGGAAAAGTATTTATCGCGCGTGCGGAGTATTTTAAATGATCTTGAGGCGGCTGAAGATATGTTAATGCAACGTAAAAACATACCTTCAGGAAAGCTTAGGATCGATGCTGCAACTCCCTTTATGTTGCACGTTCTTGTTCCGCTCATTGATAAATATAATCACACTTATCCGCAAGTTGAAATTGAGTTGGTGAACAATGAAAACTTAATCGACTTATTAGAAAAAAGAACAGATATTGCTATCCGTATTGGTGAGTTAAAAGATTCAACATTAAGTGCAACACCATTAGGTTTAACGCAAGTTCGGATTTTAGCTAGCCCTGATTATTTGAAAAAAAATGGTACACCTAAAGACGTAGAAGAATTAATGAATCATAAATTATTAGGATTCAGCTCGTTAGAAAAGTTAAATGATTGGCCTATTTACGATAGCTTTAATAATTTATTGCATATTCAGCCCACGATAAAAGCCGATAGTGGAGAAACATTAAGACAACTTGCTTTGTGTGGCACAGGTATTATTTGTTTATCGGATTTCATGACACATAAAGATGTGGCGGCAGGGCGATTAATTCAGTTATTAGTGTCGAGTACTCTTAAAGTAGAGAAGCCGGTTAATATTGTTTATTATCGAAACCGAGAGTTATCGAAACGCGTGAGTTCATTTATTGAATTTTTAAAGACAGAAGTGAAGCTGTAAAAAAGCTTAAAGATGGGAGTTAAATCGTCACTTAACTACCCACTTTAATATTTATTGGTTGAGTTTTTTCACGAGTAACAAAGTAACAAATCAACGAACCTAATGTTACCAGTGCTACGCCTTGCCAGAAAGTCCCAGTTAGGGCAATGGACAAGTAAATTGAAGAGAATAATGTTGAAAAGACAGGGGTGAAATACGACAACGTTCCCAATAACATGATGTTTCCACCAATAATGGCTTGGTTCCATAATGCATAACCAGCGCCCATAATTATACCCGCCAGCAATAATGTTATTGTTGAGCTTAACGTAAAGGTTGGATTGATTTCATGGCTGAAGAAAAACTTGATCCATAACGTGATTGCGGTCGCTGTAAAAAATAACGTCATGCCATTTTTACCATTACTTAACTGCTTGGTGATAAAACAATAGGCAGCCCAAATAAAGGCTCCTGAAAATGCCATCAAATAGGCGATGGGGTTTTTCGTTATATTGTCCATTAATATACGGATAGAAATGCCATTCTCACCAGATATACACCAAGCTACACCAATAAAAGTAATAAGCACGCTAGGATAAATTAATGGGTTTACTTTGCGCTTACCTAAGATTGCGGTGAATAATATGGTGAGTGCTGGCCATAAGTAATTGATGATGGCCATTTCCATGGCTTGGTAGCGGTTATTAGCCATACCTAATGAAAGAGCAAAACAAATTTCGTATGCGACGAATAATATTGTTCCTATAATTAGGTAGCGGGCGGGAAAATCTTTAATTTTGGGTATGCCCATGACCAAGATTAAAAAAATGGCACTAATGGTATATATCATGGCGGCACCGCCAATGGGGCTAAAAAGCTCAGAAATATCGCGAATAAGTGCAACAACACTACTCCACAGCAATATTGCGATAATACCAAAAAGTGTGTATTTATTTTGTTTAAAAAAAGGCATTCTGTCTCTAATATCAAATTCAGTGATGACAATCCAAAGTATCAGTAATTTTTGGTATGAACAATGGGTAATTAATTGATATGAAGTTGATTGTATGGTGTGTGGTGATTAGGATTATTTTTTGTATATATTTTTAGGATTAAAAAGGAAGTGTTATGAGATTTATTTGGCTTAAATTATTCATTACTATTTTAATATTTTCCGCATTGTTTGGTGCTGTCTATTACAAGGTGCAGCATGGCATATGATTCTATGATCATTGGGGTTTCATTCACTTGTCGCTTCACGGCAACTCCAATTACTGGGGTAGAATTAGAGATGAAAAAGGCGATAACCAGCTTCGGTATATCGCCTTTTTTAATGCTCGTTGGGCATTGCGTATTTTCATGACGCGGTATTACCATCACGTTAATTGATGGCTTTAACCCATAAAATACCGACTTCCGTCTTAACGACTTTAACTACTTGCCCTGCTTGTAACGGTTGTTCACTTCTTACTTTCCAGCTAATACCGGAATAAGCATGCAATACGTCGTTTGAGGTGCGATTAACATCTCCAGTTAACTCAAAGGTTTCTTGAGCAAAATCAGACGCTGTGTCTTGCGTGGCTTGTTTATTTTGTAGTTTTTTAAACGGTCGCCATAAGACTAATGCAAATACGATAGTTAAAATAATACTCGACCAGATGGCCATATTAATGCTGGCATCAAGCCAACCGAAATACATGGACAACCCAGTAATGAATAAAGCCAGCCCTATGAA
Source organism: Vibrio casei (assembly GCF_002218025.2). Classification (NCBI taxonomy): domain Bacteria; kingdom Pseudomonadati; phylum Pseudomonadota; class Gammaproteobacteria; order Vibrionales; family Vibrionaceae; genus Vibrio; species Vibrio casei. The sequence continues at coordinate 1,125,457 of NZ_AP018680.1, forward strand.
GAAGAATATAAAGGTAGCAAAACCTAAGACAACCACTTCAATTATTAAGGCTATGACGCCAACCGACATCAGTATTTGTGGTAAATAGTTAAGCATCCAATCCATACGCTTATGCCTTAGGTTGCTTGTTCAATGAATTGATGATCGACATACCTTGTGCGACCAATGAGCTAGTATCGGTGCCATTTTCTGGCAGTAACACAACAGACGATTCTTTCGCGATCGCACGTTTTGCTTCAATGGCCTTGGTAGCAAGATCCAACTGAATGGCTTTTTGACCTTCTTCTGTATTGGCGGCATCACCAACCGTTTTAAGCGCTTCTGCTTGTGCATTTGCGACGGCAATAATCGCTTTTGCTTCACCTTCTGCACGTAAAATTTGTTCTGTTTTATCGGCTTCAGCCGCAAGAACTTGCGCTTGTTTTTTTCCTTCTGCGACATTAATAGCCGCTTGACGATCCCCCTCAGATTCTAAGATTTGCGCACGCTTAACACGTTCTGCTTTCATCTGAGCTTCCATTGATTCCATGATTGATTGTGGTGGCACTATATCTTTAATTTCATAACGAAGAACTTGGATACCCCAAGGTTCTGCGGCAACGTTGATGGCTGATACGATATTAGTATTAAGCAAGTCACGCTCTTCAAAAGTTTTATCCAACTCCATTTTACCAAGTTCTGAACGCATGGTGGTTTGAGCAAGCTGTGTTACCGCAAATACATAATCGTCGACGCCATAGGTGGCTTTATATGGATCAAGCACACGGAAATAAAGTACGCCATCCACCACGAGTGAAATATTGTCTTTGGTGATGGCTGACTGTGATGGGACATCTTGAGCTTGTTCTTTTAAACTGCGAACTGCAGAAATACGATCAATGAAAGGAATAATGAAATTAATGCCCGCAATTTTGGTTGAATGAAACTTACCGAATCGTTCTACTACCCATGCTTGATTTTGTGGTACAAATTTAATACTGCTTTTTAATACCACCACCACAAAGATGAAAATAACAATAGGCACGAGATTGCCGAAAATAAGATCGAGAGGATAATTCATAGCGTTGTCCTTTATAATGAGATTAATTTCATTCTACGGTAATTTGTGGAATTAGCTTGTTATGATTATTTAATTTAGGCGTAAAGTGGAAACTTGTCACACGGTGCATGTAAAATTTTCGTCATTGAGACAATAAAAACAAGGCCTTAAAGATAGACCTTGCTAAATAAAAGAAGGAGTAAGGTGTTATTTTAAATTTTCTAATTGCTGAATAATGGCTAAAACTTCAGGTGTTAAGCTGGCTTTTTCGTTTGATTTAAAATCAAACATCACCACAGTCGCGCTTCCTAGCGTGGTTATTTTATTGTGTTTTTTACTAACGATTTGGTATTTCATGGTAAATCGATCGTTTTGTAAGTCGGTAATTTTTGAACCAACCAGTAAGGTATCGGGGAAGGTTACTGGCATTTTGTAGCGGCAACTCGTTTCACTGACGACTGGGCCAATTTGGGTTATAGCAATGTTTTCCATTAAATTGATACGTTTAAAATAATCAATACGCGCGGTTTCAAAATACCGAAAGTACATTACGTTGTTAACGTGTTGTAGGGCATCCATATCCCCCCAAGCCACTGGAATTTCAGTAACAACCGGAAAACCATCAAGTAACGTTGTCATGATCCTTTTTCCATTCATAAGTTAAACAGATGTTTAGATTATGAGTTAATTCGTCCTTTCACAATGACTTCGAGGAAAAAGCGTGAGCTAGGCCTTTCTCTATGGTTCATTTTGGATTCTCTAGGATTCATCCGGTTTTTCTATGATGGTATTTGGTTCGGCTCGAGAGGCTTGTAACCATTGGATCAGTTTTTGGTTTAAAGAATAAACACATAGCCCAATAATAATCACTGCGCAGCCCACAAACTGAATTGAGTTGAGGATTTCATCTAAAATAACCCAACCGGAAAGTAACCCGATGACCGGCACCAATAAAGCAAAAGGCACCACATTGGCAGTGCCGTATTTGGCTATCGACATGCCCCAAACACTGTATCCAAAAAGTGATGCAACAATGGATAGGTAAAGTAGGGCTAAAATAGAAGTGAGAGAAGGCTCTGTTATGGCGTGAATAATGTGCTGATGGTCTTCAAATAAAAGGCTGAATGTGAAGAAAGGAATAATAGGAATTAATGCGCCCCATACGACCAATTGAAGCATATTGGTGCCTTTATATTGAATAGAAATATGGCGATTACAGATATTACCAACGCCCCAAGAGCAAGCGGCACAAAAGGTAAGCAGATAACCTAATATGGATATATCGGTTTCAATCACGCCATAAAGCAATAGCCCAATTCCAGTTAGAGCCATAATACCACCAAATAGTTGCCATCGATTTAGCGTATCTTGGTAAATTAATACGCCAAGAATAGCCGTGACAAACACCTGCATTTGAAGAAGTAAAGAAGCTTGCCCAGAAGGCATACCAACGTAAAGAGCGTAAAATAAAAAGGAGAATTGACCAAAGCTCATGGTGATGCCATAGGAAAATAGCCAACGAAATGGAATGGTTGGTTTTGGTAAAAAGAGCATAAGTGGAAAGGCGACTAAGCTAAAACGTAAGCCTGCAAGTAAGAATGGGGGGACATCTTTGATCCCAATGGTAATGATGACAAAATTAATTCCCCAAACAAAAACGACTAATAATATTAGCGCTAATCCACGTGCGTTCATGATCTTCCTTGTCATTGGGTTGTGAAATGATTAATACATATATTCCGGTTGTCAGTGATCCTTTTTATTACAAATAGGATTACGGCTCAACAATAATACGCTTTGCTGCGTCAAGACCCATTTGATACCCAATATCTAACTTGAGCTTATCGGTTGTTAGCCGTCCCACAGGAAAATTGGCTGGTGGGGCGATGACGTTAATTTTGCAGTCACTTGGCGGGGTTTTAATGAAAGCAATACTTCGATTGTAGTTTTCTGATCGCAATAGTGCTGCATTGGCTAAATGAGGATATTGAGCCAGAAACCTTTTTGTTAACCATGGAATACGAGATGGTTTTTTTTCATAGCCTAAAGGGCGAGACAAAATGACGGTAATTTCTTTTGCCCCTAATTGATAAGCCTTTTCTACCGGGATGGAATCGGCAACACCGCCATCGGTCATTTTCATATTATTAATGATCGGATAATGCCGGTAAGCTAAAGGTACTGAGCAAGAAGCTTTAAGTAGTTCGATAATATTGTCGGGTGTGGATCGAATGTAGTGAGCCAAACCAGTATTAATATCGGTAGTGACGACATAAAGCGGGACTAATTGTTGGTGAAGTTTGTCGGTATCAATAGGGATTTCATCAATCGTAATATCCCAAAGCCAATCTAAATCAAGCCAATGACCACCGCGTAAAAAACGTTTCACGCTGATGAATTCAGGCCGACAAGAGTAGTCAGTGATCACGTTATAAGTTCGTTTTTTTTGGTTTGCCAGCCACGATGCCAAGCTGGTAGAACCGGCAGATACGCCAATACAAAAATCAAACGGTAAAAATTGACGGTCGATAAAGTGATCTAAGACTCCGGCTGAGAATATGCCTCTCATTGCGCCGCCTTCAACGACCAGAGCATGTTGTACCGATGCCTTTTCCATGTTCACTCCTAATTAAGTGACTTCAAGATGCAGAATTCAGAGGGTTCTGGCAAGAAGCCGTTCAAGAAAGATTTACGGTGTAAAATACCTTTCAAATCAATCTATAGATACTTTGGAAATTATACAGAGTTTGAATGATTCAGAAAGCTGAAACATACTGGTTCGAATAAAAGAGAAGGGGATTTGAGCGGTTAGATAATCAATAAACTAGATTATACATCACGTACTTTTAATATCGTGATGAAAGATATAATACTCATGATCGTACAAGCAAAAAATACGGTATGAAAACTGTAGTAGTCCGCAATGCTTCCTGCGAGTACTCCCCCAAGAACACCACCTGTTTTAATTGAATTGGAATATAGCGTGGTGACTTGCCCCATTTTTTTAGGCTTTAAATCTTGGAAAAGTGAAATCCCTAACGCGGAAGTGACGCCAACAAAAATGCCATTGAGTGCTTGTAATCCAATGAACCCAACCAAACTGGTATTCATGATGATGCCAATATAAAACAATGTGCCAGCGACAATTGAAACCGACATCATTTTCTTCTTACCAAAACGTAATGCATAACGACCAGACAGCAGCATGATCGGAATTTCAATGAAAGCGGCGGTTCCCATCATTAATCCTGCAACGGATGAATCCAACCCAATATCTTTTGCGATGTAGAGAGGGATGCTAATGAGATACATGTTATTAGCGCAGTACATAAATACGAATGAAATCGCGAGTAAAATAATATTTTTATCACGCCAGATAGAATCATCGATTTCGTTATGGGTGTTTTTAGGTGTGGGATCAATTTTCGGTAGCGTAAAATAGGTAACGAAACACAGCACCATAAACATAAAAGCGGCGAGTAAGAATAGGTAGGTAAAGCCTAATCCTGTTGCGATGAAAAAAGCAATGGGAGGACCAATGACCCAACCGAGTGAAATTTGCGAACGTAAAAGCGCACTAAAGGTTTCCGAAGGGCGAGTGTGCCTGTCTAATATTTCACGGGCGAGGGCAAAAACTTGAGGTATCGCAGCCGACGTGGTACTGATAAAAATGGCAGACGTTAGTAGTAAAACCCAATAGTTTCGATTAAAAGCAAAAATAACAAAACCAATAACACCCATGATATTGCATATTAATATTAATCTTTTACGGTCTATGCCTTGATCTGACCACCAGCCAATAATTTGGCTAATTAAGACACCAGATACGGTCATGACCATAAAAAACACACCAATTAAAAATGGCCGAGCCCCTACTTCTTCCGAAATGAATAAGCTCATTGTGGGTACGGTAAAAGCCCCCGCAATTCCAACAAAGAAACAGGTAAATAACAAAGAGACAGACGTTTGATCTGGCTGATTATTGGGGAATAAGGAATAGAAAAGTTTCTTCATTAAGGGCGTTTTTGTCAGTGAAAAGGCAAGCACAATCTTAGCAAAACTGATGCAGTTTAAATACCTATCTTTTTGAAAATTAATAAAGAAAAACGCATGTTTATTTAAATGGTATAGTTTTCATTTTTATAGAAATGACAGTGTGTGACTGGCTATTTTTTGATGGATCCGCATAATGGAATAATGTGAACTAAGGAATCAAATTTATGGAAGACAACAATACCCCGCTGTTAAATTTAAGAACGGTCACACCTGAAGATTATGAAGAATTGGCTGCTTTAATGGATTTAGTGTTTCCTGATGTTGGGGGCGCGTGGCCGGAATCGACTATTATGGAATTGATCACTCAGTTTCCTGATGGGCAAATTTGCATAGAAGACAGTGGTAAAATTATTGGCGCTGCTTTAACGATTAAAGTGGATTATTCACGTTTTTCTCTTCCTCATACGTACACTGAAATTGTTGATGAAAACGATGTAGCTCAACATAATCCAAACGGTGATGCGATTTATGGGCTAGATGTGTTTGTCCATCCTGATTACCGTGGTTTGCGCCTTGGCCGTCGTTTGTATGAAGCCCGTAAAGATTTGTGCCGTGGTGATAATTTAAAGGCAATTTTAACTGGGGGGCGAATTCCAGGCTTCCGCCAATATTCCCATGAGCTTAAAGTTAGCGAATACATCGAAAAAGTAAAACGCCAAGAATTACACGATCCTATTTTGTCTTTCCAGTTATCGAATGATTTTGATGTAAAGCGTCTTATGCGTGGTTATTTACCGGAAGATGAAAAATCACAAGGCTATGGCACATTATTAGAATGGGATAACATTTTTTATGAAGAAGAAGTGCTATCTGTACACCAAACAGAAAAAACGATTGTGCGAATTGGTGTTGTTCAATGGCAGATGCGCCATGTGATGTCGATAGATGACTTGGTTAGTCAAGCCGAGTTCTTTATTACGTCACTTGCTAATTATCAATCTGATTTTGCTTTATTACCTGAATTTTTCAGCGCACCTTTGATGGGATTAGCACCAGATTTACGTTCAGTAGAAGCTATGCGCTATTTAAGTGAATACAGTGATGAAATTATTCAACGCTTTTCACATCTTGCTGTGACTTATAACATCAACATTATTGCGGGTAGTTTGCCAGTTCAACGAGATGGGCATATGTACAACGTTGCCTACATGTTACACCGTGACGGAAGTATTGAAGAACAATACAAAATTCATATTACCCCTCATGAACAATGGGATTGGATCATTGAAGGTGGTGAAAAAGTTAAAGTCATTGATACCGATGCGGGTAAAGTCGGCATTTTGATTTGTTACGATGTTGAGTTTCCAGAGTTGGGTAGAATGCTTGCTGAGCAAGGTGTGCAGATTCTGTTTGTACCCTTTTGGACAGACACCAAAAATGGTTACTTGCGGGTTCGAATTTGCGCCCAAGCACGAGCCATTGAAAATGAGTGTTACGTAGCGATAAGCGGTAGTGTTGGTAACTTGCCTCGTGTTGATAATGTGGATATTCAATATGCTCAATCAGCGGTATTTTCACCTTCAGATGTGTATTTTCCACATGATGCGATTATTGCAGAGGCTGATCCAAATACGGAAATGATGATTTATGCTGATGTCGATTTGTCTAAATTGAAGATGCTACATAGTGAAGGTTCGGTGACGAATTTGAAACATCGCCGTCCAGAAATTTATCAATTTTCGTCAACGAGCCAATCGGCAAAAAGTAATTAATAAAAAGTCGTATTAGATGAAAAACGCCAGTGAGAATAGAGCTATTGATCACTCATTGGCATTCTCTATCAATAAAATTGTTCAAACCCATTTAGTAAAATCAAGAAATTAGGCGACACTTAATATATAAATTGAGTTTGCCTACCTAGTTAGGATCACAAACAATAAGCCCGTTAGAAGGCAACATCCATAGGAGTACTTTATGGCATCGTTAAAAGTTAGAGATTATATGCGTCCTCGTGCGGTTACCTTTACCGTTGATATGTCGCTTTCAACTGCTCTCGATAAAGTGTTAAACGCAATCAATATCGGTGGGCCGGTTATTAATGATAGACAAGAAGTGGTTGGTTTTTTATCTGAGCAAGATTTATTAAATCGCTTAGTGCAGGTGAGTTATCACTGCCAAGACACACATACGGTTGAAGACTGCATGCGAAAAGATGCCTTTACGATTAGCCCTGAAATGTCGGTACTTGAACTGGCCGAATTGATGAAGGAAGGTAAGCCTAAAGTCTACCCTGTGGTCGAAAATAAAAAACTAGTCGGTATTATTTCACGAAGAGAAGTGCTAAAAGCGGTGAGTGATAACCTTGAAAGCTGTTTTAAACATCCACTTTAACCTAATTTAAGGTTTGGTAGCGATGAGGTATGTATGGTCAATAAAAGACTATTTCTAAACGAGCTATCTTTTTAATTAGTCAGCAATAAGGTCGTATTTTGGTACGACCTTTTCTGGTTTTAATACATTCATTTCTAAGTGTTCGTTGGCATTGAGCCACTATAATGGCCGCGGGTTCAAACTATAATTGTGATGCCAAACGATTACTTGTGAAATCTTAACCTTTCTTGCTAAACAAACCGTGATCTGTTTCACTTTGTAGTGAGGGTTTCTTGTTTAGAGTACAGACATTAAATAATCATTATTTTATAGAATTATGTTGCTTAGCAACGACCTATCAAAAATCAAGCTAACTAAAAACTAAGGAGCACATTGTGGCACCAACATCATCAGATAACGTTTTCCATTTAGGTGTAAATAAACAAGATTTAAATGGCGCAACGCTTGCTATTATTCCTGGCGATCCAGCTCGTGTAGAAAAAATTGCCAATCAGATGGATGAGCCTGAGTTTTTAGCAAGCCATCGTGAATATACTGTTTTTCGTGCCAAATTAGACGGTCAATCCGTTGTGATTTGTTCAACTGGTATTGGTGGGCCATCAACATCTATTGCCGTTGAAGAACTAGCCCAACTTGGTGTTCGTACCTTCTTGCGTGTTGGTACAACTGGCGCAATACAACCGCATTTAAGTATTGGCGATATGATTGTAACTACTGGCTCGGTACGCCTTGACGGTGCAAGTTTGCATTTTGCTCCAATGGAGTTTCCAGCCGTTGCCGACTTTGATGTGGCAACAGCGATGAAAGAAGCGGCAATTGAAAAAGGCTGTACGGTTCATACGGGTATTACGGCATCAAGCGATACTTTCTATCCAGGGCAAGAGCGCTACGATACTTTTTCTGGTCGTGTTGTCTCTCGCTTTAAAGGATCTATGAAAGAATGGCAAGAAATGGGAGTGCTGAATTTTGAAATGGAATCAGCGACCTTACTTACCATGTGTGCAAGCTCTGGCCTAAAAGCGGGTTGTGTCGCAGGTGTGATTGTTAACCGTAGTAAAGATGAAATTCCAGATCACGAAAAATTAAAAGCGGCAGAAACACGCTCCATTGAAGTGGTTGTCGCAGCAGCAAGAAAAATGCTCTAATTTATATCCTTCGTACTTGAAGTTGCAATTTTGTTGACGGCGTTCATTCACCCAATAACATAGGCTAGCTATGCTCATAGTGATTCACTCGCTTGTCTCCTCACTGCAACTCCAATTATTGGGTATATTTGTATTAAAATAAATAAAAAATGCCCCAAAATTTTTGGGCATTTTTTACGTGACAGTTAACGCAGACGTTGGTGATTGAACATTGTCGTTAGATCTCTGCTTGACCACCGGCTTCGTTAAACCATTTGGTTAAATAGGTTTTTAAATCTTTTAATTCATCGGGGCCGATTAATGCCAACCCAAGATCTTGTGCACGAGAAATGTCGTTGTGGCGCATTGGACGGAAGCTCACAAGCATTGCTCTTGCTTGCAATCCGCCAAGTAGGTCACGCAGTGATTCTAGTTTATAAAGAGTATCATCCCCATCATCACGCATGCCTTTGGTTTTACATTCAATGATATGAAGTTTATTGTTCACAACGGTTGCAACATCTAGCTCATTTCTGACTTCTCGGCCATTATTTTCGCGATAAACCTGAACATTAAGTGAATGATCTTGTATGGTTGGCAGCTCGTCTTGTATTTCCCGAACGGTATTGTGAACCAAGTTTTCTAGCCATTCACCATTTGAAAATCGGCGAGCATCTTCATTATAAAAAGTCAGAATACCATTTTGATAGGTGGCGAGTTCGATATCGACAAGATCAGAAACCAGCATATCGAGTTCTCGATAGCCTTGTTGTTTTTCTGTTAACTCGACGTCCAATTTTTGTTCTTTGCGACAAGTCGTTGCAAGATAATTGAGTGTCGCAAGACCAGGACCAAGCTCTAAAGCATTACTGGCCCAACGTTTACCTAATTGATGCAGCTTAGCATCCAGTGGCGCAGGGATTTCATTGGTTGGAAATTCGCTGCGAGCACCAAAAATGGTTAAATAGTCGCTGATCTTAATATGGTCTTGAACCTGTTGTTCTGGCTTATCATCTGGGTATAACCAACATTGGTTATCACTGAAAGGTTCGACAACAAAAATTGGCCAATTGTAACTACGAATAACTTCATAAACCGAGAGGAGACGGTGCCTTAAGCCACAACTGGCATTAAAATACACATCATCACCACGTTGCTTCAGTGTTTCCGCCAGCTCTTTTACTTTTTGTTTAATTGCTGATGTATTCACGGCTGTTGGGATTTCGAAAAACTCAGAGCTGATACCGCGAAATTCTAAAACGGATTGGAGTCTTAAATATATTTCCTTTTGACGCTCCTCTCCGATAAATGCCATATGCACACATTCAGAACGATTATCAAGAAGAGGGGTAATTAATCGAACAGGATCTTGATCAATGATACCAACATGTACCGACATCTTACTTCCTTGGTTAGCTTACAAGCTAACAAATAAATTCATATGGACATCAATCTTTGTTATGTATTCAACGTGAAAGGTAAAAATGAGCTACACAGAAAAGATAAATGGTTAAGTTACTTATAAAGAATAATATGAGGTTGAGTTTAATGAATAACAAGTTTGAGCGACGATTTAACAGCATGATCCGCACCAGCAGTTTTGGACACCGAGTTAAGTGAGTACAATCACTAACGAGGTGAACCATGACAAGCAAGAAAAAACGTATTATCCATTCCCCTGAATTTAAAGCAGAAGCCCTGAAGCTAGCAGAGAAAGTGGGAGTAGCTGCGGCAGCGAGACAACTGTCGTTACACGAATCCCAGATCTATGGTTGGCGTAAGTCAGCTAAGAGCGACACCAGCACCAGTCAGCGGGAAAAAGATCTAGCCGCTGAAGTTGCCAAACTCAAACGACAATTGGCTGAGCAAGCTGAAGAGCTAGATATAGTAAAAAAGGCCGCCACCTACTTCGCGAAAAACCTAAAGTAGATTGCTACGAATTTATGCTCGAACACCTGCTTTGCTTCAGAGTTGCCCGCATGGCTAAGGTGTTCGGTGTTTCACGAAGTGGGTTTTATTACTGGATTAAGCATCGCCACAAGGCCATCCAGCGCGAGGTAACTCGCCAAGAGCTTGATACGAAGGTCAAAGAGGCTTTTGATAATAGCAAAGGTCGTGATGGCTCAAGGCGCATCCAGAAAGAGCTGGCTGAGAACGGTGATAGCCGTAATGTTAAAACCATTGCCGCCAGTATGAAGCGGCAGGATTTAACGCCGAAAGCGGCACGTAAGTTTAAGTGTACGACGGACAGCAAACATAAAATGCCAGTTGCTCCGAACCTGCTGGCTCAGGATTTTAAGGCAGAGGCTCCGAATCAAAAGTGGGCGGGAGACATCACCTATGTTGCGACAAGCGAAGGCTGGCTGTATTTGGCGGTAATCATTGACCTTTATTCCAGGCAAGTAGTCGGTTGGTCTATGGATACCAGAATGACGGCAACTCTGGTTTGCGATGCGTTATCAATGGCCTTGTTCCGTCGAGGGTTCCCTGAGCAGGTTATCGTTCATAGTGACCGAGGTAGTCAGTACTGCTCAAAAGATTATCGAGACATCATAACTGCTTATAATCTAAAGCAAAGTATGAGTAGGAAAGGAAACTGCTGGGATAATGCTTGTGTTGAGAGCTTCTTCCATTCATTGAAAGTTGAAGCGATCCAGTATGAGCCGATCATGACGCGAGACGAGATGCGCCAAACGATCTTTGAATACATAGAGGTTGATTATAATCGGACAAGAAGGCACAGTGCTCTTGGGTATCTAAGCCCAGTTAACTTTGAAAATCAAAATGTCGCTTAATGAAGTGTCCAGTCTGGCTGGAGCAGATCAGCATTATATTTTATCTGAGCTCTTAATTTGGATTATCATTTTTTCACATCATAAAAAATAGACCATGAAATTCGTGACAGGTTCCACATTATGGTTGTTTTTTACAGTGATTTTTTGTGGGTAAAATGGCGAGTGTTCCGATAAAATATTGTTATATATGAAGCCATAGCGCATACTATCACTCTATTTCACGGCAGTAGCGCTTGGAGGCTAAAATGGCTGAAGAAACTTTGTTTAGTAAAATTATTCGTAAAGAAATTCCTTCAGATTTGTTGTATCAAGATGAGTTAGTCACTGCATTTCGCGATATTAATCCGCGAGCACCAAGCCATATCTTGATTATCCCAAACAAATTAATACCTACGACCAATGATGTTGAAGAAGAAGATGAACGGATGATGGGCCGTTTATTCACGGTGGCTAAAAAACTCGCTAAGCAAGAAGGGATAGCTGAAAATGGTTATCGTTTAATTGTTAACTGCAACTCTCATGGTGGACAAGAGGTTTACCATATTCACATGCATTTAGTTGGCGGTCAGCCTTTAGGCCCGATGCTTGTTAACTAATCTTCTTTATGCATAAAGTATATAAATCACCGACAATGATTGAATCAAAAATAATTCTTGGCATTAAGTCTGACTTACCTTTGAATCACTGGTGGATGAAAGTAAGAGCTTTGGTGATTTTGTCATCAAGCCTGCTTCTGTCTGCTTGTGCGAACTTATCGGCAGGGAATCTATTTAGTCACTATGCATCCCAAAATAGTGATGTTTATTCTGAGGTTAAGGCTGGTAATTATAAAAGTGCGGAATCTGAACTAGAAGATTCTAACGTTGGTGGACCCATTCTAAGTAACATGGAAAAGGGGCGAGTGTCTTTCTTAGCGGAGAACTACCCACAAAGTTTTACTGCTCTTCAATTAAGTGATAAAGCCGCGACAGAATTGGCTCAACGATCGACTGTTTCTATTTCTGAAAGTGCGAACCAAGCGGGATCGCTTGCGACTAATGATAACTTAACGACTTATGAGCCTGCCGATTATGAACTCGGTTATTTGCATTTGTATTTGGGACTAAATTATCTACAGAAAAATAATTTAGAAGGTGCACTTGTTGAAATGCGTCGAGCAAATCAGGTACAAGAAAAAGCGAAAAAGCGCCGCCAACAGGAATTGCAAGAAGCGCAAGATAAAATGAAGAAAAATGGTGTGCAACCTAACTTGGGCAGTATTTTGTCGCAATACCCTGATGCAGGAAAAACCTTACAAGCGGTTCAAAATGGTTATCTTTTATTTTTGTCTGCCACGTTATATGAAGCGGATAATCAGTTAAATGACGCTTATATAGATTATAAACGTGCACTTGCGGTTAACCCCGAGAATAGCGAAATTATCGATGCGACTATTCGTATAGCGAAGCGTTTAGGGATGAATCAAGACCTACGCTCGTTAGTGAAACAATATGGTGAACCAAAGGTGATACCAAAAGGTCAGGGACAATTGATTGTTATTGATGAACGTGGTGTTGTCTCGGCAAAGAATAGTTGGCGATTGTCGTTGCCGTTATGGGATAGCTCTGGGCAAGTTCGATTCTATAGCGTTGCCTTGCCTGTTTATAAGAATGTTAGAGTGGAAAATTTTTCCCCTTTAATATTAGACGATCAAAGTTTATACCCAAGTTTATTAGCTGATACAAATTTAATGGCACAAAATGATTTGAGTGAGCGTATTGCTACGATGGTATTGAAGCAGGGGCTTCGTTTATATGTTAAAGATCAGTTAAGCCGGCAGGCTGCTAAACAAGATGATTCTGGTGTGGCTAACTTAATCGTGAGTTTATGGAATATTGCAACCGAGCAACCAGACACTCGAAGTTGGCTGACTTTACCTGCGCAAGTCTATAGCAGTAGTGTAAACTTATCGGAAGGGGAGCATTTTATTGTTGCAGAGGGTAAGCAATATCCAATTAATATTAGCGCGAATAAACGTACATTCGTATGGGTATCTCGTCAAGGTAATGCAACGACATTGTGGCATAAACAATTAGGAGCGATTCAATGAAAAAGTGGTTAGTTGTCTTTTTAGGAATGGTGGCATTAGTTGGTTGTTCAAATAATACTGCGGGTTTACGAATAGATAGCGCAAGTCAGCAAGTGCTTTATGGCGATAATGTTTTGGATGATCGATTGACGATTGATAATATCGACGCCAAAGACATGAACGGGAATACCCGTGGCTTAGTGAAAATTACCAGCAAATATGAAGATAACCAAAATCTTCAATATCGTTTTTATTGGTACGATGAACAAGGGCTGGAAGTGAATGCTAAGCAAGGTGCGTGGCGTCAATTTACCCTTCGTGGTTATGAATCAATAAGTTTAAGTGAAGTGTCCGTTAATCCGAATGCAAAAGAGTTTCGTATTCAGATTCGACCACAAGATAAATAAAGGAAATTTGTGATGAAAAAAAGTGCCATTGTATTATTGGGTTTAGCGGTTGTATTAGGTGGCTGTGCGAATAAAGTTCAGTATGGTGATGCGAATTCTGCAGAAACGACAACGGTCGATTTCGGGTCAACTGATTTGCAAAAAATTGCCAATGAAATGGTCGATAGCATGCTAGCCTCTGGCTCAGTTGCTGCAATTAATGGTCGCCCAATCGTGTTTGTTGATTCGATTAAAAACAAAACAAGTGAGCACATTGATACGGAATCGATTACGGATTCGGTTAGTACTAAGTTATTGAACTCAGGGAAATTCCGTTTCGTTGATATGGACAAAGTCGAAACGGTTCGTAAAAACTTAAATTTCCAAAATAATGACGAGCTTGTTGATCAAAGTAGCGCAGTAAAATTTGGTCAAATGCTTGGTGCTCAATACATGCTATACGGTAACTTATCGAGCATTGTAAAATCAGCAGGTAGCGATACTGACGTATATTACAAAATGACGATGCGTTTGATGGATTTGAAAACGGGTCTAATCGAATGGGCCGATGAAACCGAAATTCGCAAACAAGAGTCGAAAAGCTTTTTTGGCATGTAAACTACTATGACCATAGATTGCGTAGATATGTATGTTAAACAAGAACCAAGTTTAGCAATATTGAAGCAAAAGTGGTCTAAGACATTGATTGGAGCCAGCCCACTTACTGGAGGGTTAACTAATCAATGTTGGAAAGTCACAACACAATGTGGTCGTCATTATGTATGGCGACCACGTTCTTTTTCTACAGAAACGTTGTCGATCAGTCGACCGCATGAATATCAAATTCTCACCGCGTTACAACAAGCCGATTTTACCCCAAAAGTGGAAGCGCTTTTTCCTGAAGGTTTGTTGGTTGAATGGATTGATGGAGTCACCCTTTGTGATGTTACTAAAGGTGATAATCTCGATTTAGTTATGAAAAGCCTTTCAGACTTACATCAATATCCGTGGATCATTGAACCTCATTCTAAAATTAAAGAATTTGATTATAGGGCTTGCATTATGGCTTATTGGGCATCCTTACCAGAGCAAGCGCGAACGCCTATTCAGACCCAACGATTCGAACGTTTATATGTTGAAAGTGAAAGCCTACTACAGCAAACAATGGTGTTAGAAGGGGCGTGTTTGTGCCATTTTGATTTGGGTGATTATAATATTATTCAAAAACCGAATGCCGCTCTAGTGATTATCGATTGGGAGTACGCTGCATTATCAAACCCTATTATTGATATTACCACTAGCATTCTTGCGGGTCAGTTTGATATCGATGAAAGTCTGAAATCGTATTCAAAGAATTGCAATATTAACCTTAAATCTTGGACGGAACTTGTTCAACGTTGGGTGCCATTTTTACGTTTTATGGCATTATTGTGGCATCAAGTGTCGTTGTGTCTTCATGAACGTGCATCCGATAGAAAAGCAATAGAGATACTTGATAATCAACTGAAAGCAGATGGTTTTTAGATAAGAATAAATATACCCAAGCTATAATGTAGATCACTGTTCCGCCTTTCTTGTTTAAGAAACTTTGAAACAATGCTTTAAAACCACAATAAAAATGATAGATTAAATTATCAACTGAGAACTGAGGATGGTTCAATGATCATTTACTTACATGGCTTTGATAGTACAAGCCCTGGTAACCATGAAAAAGTGTTGCAGTTACAATTTATTGATGATGATGTGCGTTTTATAAATTACAGTACTTTACACCCTAAACATGATATGCAGCATTTGCTGAAAGAAGTGTCCAAAGTGATTGAACAAAGTGATGACCCCATGCCGTTAATCTGTGGTGTTGGGTTAGGAGGCTATTGGTCTGAACGTATTGGTTTTTTATGTGGCATAAAACAGGCAATATTTAATCCCAATCTTCACCCTGAAGAGAATATGCAGGGGCGAATTAATCGTCCTGAAGAATACACCGATATCTCGACGAAATGCATTACTGATTACCGAGATAAAAATAAAGAAAATTGTATCGTATTTTTATCTCGTCATGATGAAATTCGAAGTAATCAAGACGCTTATGATCTGTTATCGCCGCATTATCAAGTGATTTGGGATGAAAAAGAAAGCCATAAATTTAAGAAAATATCTCAGCACCTACAAAAAATGAAAGCTTTCAAACAAACTTAATTTGACCTCATTTTCTGATGGTATTATTTAAAAAAAGAGCCTGTTAGGTTCTTTTTTTTATGTCTATAGATTTATTGTCGGTTTTTATTGATCCTAATATAGGTGTGGATATAATGAGCCAGATCAAGTTTTTTGAGGATTCACCAAAAAATAGAATATGACTGAGACTCAATTCGCATATTTTGATTTCCCGATACGAAACCACTTTTTTCATCTCTCAAAGATGACCTCTTCTTAAAGTATCGATTTAGCATTGAAAGAATTTATTGGTTTGGTAAATAACCGAGCCGAAGACATTTTATCTTTATAAATTTAGGAGTGTCAGATGACGCGAATAGTTGTTGTTGGTGGCGGTGCTGGAGGTTTAGAGCTTGCCACAAAATTAGGCCGTACATTAGGGCGTAAACGCCGTGCAAGCATTACTTTGGTGGATCGCAATAATAGCCACCTATGGAAACCTTTATTACATGAAGTGGCGACCGGTTCTCTTGATGAGGGCGTTGACGCGTTAAGTTACCGTGCTCACGCTAAAAATCATTATTTTGATTTTCAAATGGGTAGCCTTGATGGGATTGATCGTGAACGTAAAACCATCTCTTTAAGTGCGATTAGTGATGAAAATAATGAATTATTGATTCCCGCACGTGAAATTGAATTCGATATTTTAGTGCTTGCGATTGGCTCTAAGTCAAACGACTTTAATACTCCAGGTGTTAAAGAACATTGTATTTTCCTTGATAGCCCAGAACAAGCGCACCGTTTCCGTAAAGAAATGAATAATTTGTTTCTTAAACTGCATGCGATACATGGTGAAGGTAAAGTGGATATTGCCATCGTCGGCGGTGGTGCTACGGGAGTGGAATTATCTGCTGAATTACATAACGCGATTAAAGAGCTACATACTTACGGCTTTGAAGATTTAGATTCTAGCAAGCTGAATGTGAATCTTGTTGAAGCGGGAGAGCGAATCCTTCCTGCATTACCACCTCGTATTTCTGCGGCTGCACATCACGAACTGACAAAGTTAGGGGTAAATGTTCGTACTGCGACGATGGTGACTCAAGCAGATTCTGATGGTCTTGTAACGAAAGATGGTGAGCGTATTCCTGCGCAGTTAATGGTTTGGGCTGCTGGGATTAAAGCGCCCGATTTTATGAAAGACATCGCAGGGTTAGAAACTAATCGTATCAATCAATTGGTGGTTAAACCAACTTTGCAAACGACGCGAGATGATAATGTTTTTGTTATTGGCGATTTAGCGTCTTGCCAACAAGCGGATGGTTCATTTGTTCCACCTAGGGCGCAATCTGCGCACCAGATGGCAAGCCGAGCTTATAGCAATATTATTGCGATGATCAATGACCATGCTTTGAAGCCTTATGTATATAAAGATCATGGTTCATTAGTATCATTAAGTCGTTTCTCTACAGTGGGGAGCTTAATGGGGAACTTGAGTAAAGGTTCTATGATGATCGAAGGACGTATCGCTCGTATTGTCTATATTTCGCTTTACCGCATGCATTTAGTGGCTTTACATGGCTGCTTTAAAACGGGACTAATGATGTTAGTTGGGCGTATTAACCGCGTGCTGCGTCCGAACTTGAAACTTCATTGATTCAAATTGAATTTGTTATTTATAAACGCTAGAAATTATAAATGCTAGAAATAGAAAAGGGGCTATCACTTCACATTGTGATAAGCCCTTTTTCTTTTTATGTTATCCATTTGATGGAATAACGGAAAATACCAACCCATCTTTAGGTTGGGAATTAAAAATATAACGGTTACGTGCTAGCCCTTCATTGGTTGCACCACAAGCTAAAGCCACTTGGTGACTGGCAAGGTTGCCCGGATCGCAAATAAATTCAATACGAGTGAGTTTTAAGTCGTGAAAGCAAAATTGGATTACAGCTTGAGTGGCTTCTTGAGCATAGCCTCGGTGTTGGTGGCTATCTTGTATCCAATAACCAATGGTGCCCATATTAAAACTGAAAGCTCGATCGGTTAACGCTGCCATACCGATGAGCTCATTGGTATTTCGAGTAAATACGCCAAATCCATACGCCATATTTTTCACCCAATTTAAGCGAGTGTGTAATAAAAAATCATCCGCTTCAGAAGTGGTGAAATCTTGGTGGCACCAATCTAGCCAAGGATATAAAGAAGGAGATCGACGAATCATTGTTGACAGTTGTTTAGCTTCATCTGCGTGAATAAGCCTGAGTGTTAGGCGAGAAGTAATAAGCTGTAGATCTGGAGTCATAATAGGCTTATCGTCCATGTTAAATACGAAAGAGGCCTAAATGGCCTCTTTTTATATTTTTTCACTTAAATTTTATTGAGCTTTACGTATTTGGATAATGACACCCATTAGTGGATTATCTAAATAATGTGTCTCTCCACTGCGAATTTGGCGTTTTTGCTGCATTCGGTAGCTATTTAAGAAATCTTGAACTTCGACTTTGGGTTTAATCGGTTCAAGGTTTCCGACTTGTACCATGCCATCGTCATTTTCATCTGTTGCATCTAGAACAGAATTTTGCAAAACCACTTCATTTTTTCCTGGTACGCGTAAATCTAAATTAGTCTGTAGATATAAGTAATGCTGAACATATACTTGAATCGTACCATCAAGTTCATTTAATGGCCTTTTTTCGATAGAAGTGGGTGTGCCATCTTCAGTAATCGCGCTTAAAGATCGACCATCAGGTGCATAGTTGCCTGAGAAATCTTGGCCAGCTTGAATGTGAAGAATCGGTGCACGGCTAGGGCCACGATCGGTTTGACGCCAAGCAACATGAACTAATGGTTTAAAGCCAGCATGACGCTCCAGTGCTTCAAATTGACGGTTTAGACGGTAATACCCACTTGGCAATAAGAACGCGCCATTTGAAGACATCATGTCCTTATCTCGATATGAAAAAGAACGCTCAAAATTAATTGGATCAAGATCTTGAGGCCAAGCTTCATTGACTTGAGTGGGGGCAACATTGCGCTTAAAAATGATGACCTCGATGTCAAAAGATCGTGCAAGTGTTGGTAATGAAACAAAAACTAATAGGAAGATAATCAGTTTTTTCATTGGTGCTCCATAATCAAAGGTGTATATCGATTCACGATATGCACCTTAGTTAGTAAATGTATTGGTATAAAATTAATGAGCGACTTATTCAAATTGTTAAAATGAATCAAGTAGCTCTGATTAATTAAATCGTTATCCTGCTTTTGGTAGCCGGTTTTGCTGAAATTGAGTTAATAAGTCATTGATGAAGCTAACGCGTTCACGTCTATCTGCTAATGGTACAATAAACTTGAACTTAGTGGGTCCTTCCATCGCAAATTTTTTCGGTGCTGATTGAAGTAGTTTAACCAAAAATGCAGGATTAATGTCTGCCGTTGGTAAGAATTCAATGTAACCGCCTTTATCATGTGCTTCGATTTTTTTCGCTTTTATTCTCGCCGCTTGGAGTTTCATTTGGCTTATCACTAATAAGTTTTTTGCAGCGTCTGGCAGTGTACCAAATCGGTCAATCAATTCTACTTTCATTTCAGTGAGTTCATCTTCATTGCTGACACTGGCAATACGTTTGTACATGGATAAACGTGTATTAATATCAGGAATGTAGTCATCTGGTAGTAATGCCGGTAGGCGTAATTCGACTTCAGTTTGTTCTCGTAAAAGCTCATCTAATGATAATTCTTTGCCTTCTTTAAGTGCGTTCACGGCTTGTTCAAGCATTTCCATGTACAAAGAAAAACCAACAGATTGAATTTGGCCACTTTGCTCATCACCGAGTAATTCACCCGCGCCACGAATTTCTAAGTCGTGTGTTGCAAGGGTGAAACCGGCCCCTAAATCTTCAAGTGATGCAATGGCATCAAGGCGTTTTACGGCATCCTTACTTAAGGCTTTAGGATGTGGTGTTAATAAATATGCATAGGCTTGGTGATGAGAACGACCTACTCGGCCACGTAATTGGTGAAGCTGCGCTAAGCCTAGTTTATCTGCTCTGTCCATGATGATAGTATTTGCCGTCGGGACATCAATGCCCGTCTCAATAATGGTAGTACAAACCAGTAAATTGAAGCGTTGGTGATAGAAATCATTCATGATGCTTTCTAGTTCGCGTTCACGCATTTGACCATGTGCAGTGGTAACCCGTGCTTCTGGAATGAGTTTAGCGAGATCGTCGGCGACTTTATCAATAGTTTCAACTTGGTTATGCAAAAAGTAAACTTGGCCACCACGCATAACTTCACGTAACACGGCTTCTTGGATCACGCTGTCTTCACTTTGGCGAACAAACGTCTTAATTGCTAAACGTCTGGCTGGTGGTGTGGCGATGATCGATAAATCACGCATGCCACTCATCGCCATATTTAGCGTTCGTGGGATTGGTGTTGCGGTTAAGGTCAGAATATCGACATCGGCACGCATGGCTTTCATTTTTTCTTTTTGACGGACACCAAACCGATGCTCTTCATCGACCACTAATAGCCCTAAATCGCGAAATTTAATATCATCTTGTAACAGTTTATGTGTTCCGATAATGATATCGACTTTGCCCTCAGCAAGGTCTATTAAGATTTGTTTTTGTTCCTTAGCTGATTTAAAACGAGAAAGCACTTCAACTCGTATTGGTAAGTTAGCAAATCGATCACGGAAATTTTCAAAGTGTTGCTGAGCAAGTAAGGTGGTTGGTACTAAAACGGCCACTTGCTTACTGTTATCGACGGCAAGGAAGGTTGCTCGCATGGCGACTTCTGTTTTACCAAAACCAACATCGCCACATACTAATCGGTCCATTGCTTTGGCTTGGCACATGTCAGAAAGTACAGCATTAATCGCCGTAGATTGATCGTCGGTTTCTTCAAAGGGGAAGGTGGATTTAAAGTTAACGTATTGCTCACGGTCATGAATAAACTTAAAGCCTTTTTTGACTTCGCGCTTAGCGTAAACATCGAGTAATTCAGCGGCGACATCACGAACTTTTTCTGCGGCTTTTTGACGTGCTCGGTTCCACGCATCGCTGCCTAATTTATGTAATGGTGCGGTATCTTCAGCGCCACCAGAATAACGGCTGATGAGATTTAATGACGATACTGGCACATAAAGTTTGGCATTATTGAGATATTCGAGCGTGACGTATTCCGTGGTGAGCCCACCGGCTTCTAGGGTTTGCAGTCCAATATAGCGACCAATACCGTGATCAAGGTGAACGACAGGCTGCCCTGGTTTTAGCTCAGCAAGATGCCTAATGATGGTATCACTATTGACGGCTTTTTTATCTTTTCTACGACGCTGGATAACTCGGTCGCCAAGCACATCACTTTCACAAATGAAGACAAAGTCTGGGCCATGATGAATAAATCCATGTTCGGTGGAACCCAGAACCAAGGTATATTTATCCTTTGATTGTAAAGCTTGCCCTAGGCTATCAAATTCTTTTGGCCGAATTTTGATATGGCTAAGTAGTTCGTTGAGAGCCTCACGACGCCCTTCCGATTCAACAGAAAAAACGATCTTTCCGATTGGGTTCTCGACAGCGTATTGTTCAAGATATTGACGAAGCTCGGAAAGGGGTTCTTTTAATTGATGCTGAGCATGCAGGTTTGGTAATGGGCTGAAAGGGGCATTAACGCGCCCAGCTTTTTCTTGAATAGGATCAATAGAAAGTAACCCTTGAGGCATACTTTTAAAGTAACCAAAAAGCTCATCTTTTTTTAGCCAGAGTTCGTTCGGCTCCAGTAATGGGCGTAATGGGTCTACTCTACGTTGATCATAGCGGTAATCTACATCCGCTAAGAAGTGATCAATAGTGGCTTCAAGATCGCCTAAGGTCAGTAACAGTGTGTTATCGGGTAAGTAGTCGAATAAGGTGTCGGTGTGCTCAAAAAATAACGGCTGCCAATATTCAATACCGGCAGGCCAAATACCTTTCGAAACTTGCATGTACACCGATTCAGGTTCTCGTCTGGCTTCAAAGCGTTGACGCCACCGAATTCTAAAATCTTCTATTGCTGATTCCGTCGTTGGGAACTCGTGCGCTGGTAATAACCGAATTTCGTTGATGTCTTCAATAGTGCGTTGGGTTTCAGCGTCGAACGTACGAATGCTGTCGATTTCATCATCAAAAAAATCAATTCGATAAGGGTTATCACACCCCATAGGGAATAAATCAATGATCGAGCCGCGGCTGGCATATTCACCAGGGCCAAACACTTGGTCGGCATGGCGGTAGCCAGATTTTTCAAGCTGCATGCGTAGTTTGTCTAGCGAATATAAGTCGCCATTTTTCACCATCAATGTCGTTTTCAGCAAATACTCTTTTGGAGACTGGCGCTGTAATAATGTGCTGATTGGAATGATGATAAGGCCCGATTGCTGAGTCGGAAGTTGGTAAAGCTGGGCAATACGGTCTGAAATAATGTCTTGATGAGGCGAAAAGTTATCGTAAGGCAACGTTTCCCAATCCGGAAAGAGTGACACTGAATGAGTCGTGAATTGTGAAACTTCATGATGAAGCTTTATTGCCATTTGGTGGTCAGGTACAGCAAGCAATGTTACGCCAGCATGCTTTTGAGAAAGCTCGGCAATGGTTAAGGCGAGTGCGCCACCCATAAGTTGGCCAATGTGCTTCTTGTCGCCTTCTTTTTCCGGTAAAGGCAGTGTCAATAAAGTGGTCTTATTTGATGATGTTTCAGACATAATTTGATTGGGCTTTTATAAATTGAGAATGCAATCGAATTTGAACAAACACGCTCTAGAGACGATTATTTCTTCTGATTATCGCTATGTGGCACAACTAATCAAGGGGAACACTAAAATTGATGCCAGAAGTTCGTCAATTCTTACTTTGTTATTGGTAAATCGTTCAGACAATCGTTATTCTCTGTTTTCATTATTTTTCTTCATTACTTTATCTAGGATACGTGCATGTTTCATCCAGTATCGGCCTTTATTGGTTTGCGATATTTAAAAGGTCGTTCAGGGGATAAATTCAGCCGATTTGTGTCGTATATGTCGACAGCAGGCATTTCGATTGGTGTTTTATCTTTGGTAACGGTTTTATCAGTAATGAATGGGTTTGAAGGCCAATTAAAGCAAAAAATTCTTGGGGTATTACCACAAGCGGTTGTCAGTCAAGGTGATGATCGTACTCCGTTTGAACCGACTCCCCCGACCTTCCTTAAACAGATTCCCCATGTGGAACGTATTTCCCCGATTGTTCGTAGTGAAGCGATCATTCAAAGTGCTTCCAAACTCAGTGCAGGATTAATGATCGGTATTGAGCCCCGTGAAGACGACCCGCTTGCCCAGAGAATGATGATGGGCAATATGTCGAATTTAAGTGCGGGGGATTACCATGTATTTTTAGGCCATTCATTGGCTCGAATTTTGAACGTGAATCTTGGTGATAAAGTGCGTTTAATGGTGACGAATGCCAGCCAGTTTACCCCATTAGGGCGGATACCAAGCCAACGTAACTTTACTGTTTCAGGCATATTCAATACTGGTTCGGATGTTGATGCGATGTTGATGGTGACCAATATTGAAGATGGGGGGCGCTTACTGCGTTATTCTAAAAACACAATGTCTGGTTGGCGTTTATTTTTTGATGATCCGTTCGTCGTGGCCGATTTATCGCAGAAAGTGAAGTCAGATAATATTTTACCCAATAACTGGAATTGGTCAGATTGGCGCGATCAACGTGGTGAGCTTTTTCAAGCCGTACGAATGGAAAAAAATATGATGGGCTTAATGTTAGGGCTGATTATTGCCGTTGCTGCATTTAATATTATTTCAGCCTTGATTATGGTGGTGATGGAAAAACAATCAGAAGTGGCGATTTTAAAGACTCAAGGGATGACGAATCATCAAATTCTTGCCATTTTTATGGTTCAAGGGGCAAGTAGTGGCGTGATTGGTTCGATTGTCGGCGGGATATTGGGAACATTACTTGCCGCCAATCTTAATGCCGTTATGAATACGTTAGGTTTTTCATTATTTGCATCCGGCACTGAGTTGCCAGTTGTGATTTCACCCGTACAAATTTTGGTGGTTATCCTTCTTGCCATCGCGCTCAGTCTTTTGGCAACGTTATTTCCTTCTTATCGCGCGGCATCAGTGAAACCGGCAGAGGCGTTGCGTTATGAGTAATGCTCCCTTTTGTCTTTTTGATTTCGATGTTTGCGATGTTAATTTTTTCAATGTCACCGTGCGTCAAACATCGGTGCTACAAGGCTACTCAATATGAAACCTTTATTAAGCTGTCAGCAAATTAGTAAAACGTACCGTGAAGGCCACTTAGAAACCGAGGTTCTTAAAGGGGTTAGCCTTGAAGTTCATAAAGGCGATTTTCTAGCTATTGTTGGATCGTCAGGGTCTGGAAAAAGTACCTTGTTGCATATCTTAGGGGCACTGGATAATGCCACCCATGGTGACGTGCAGTTATTTGAGCAATCATTGCTGAGTTTATCCGCAAATAAACAAGCCAAGCTTCGTAATCAACACATTGGTTTTGTGTATCAATTTCACCATCTTCTCGCCGATTTTACTGCCTTAGAAAATGTTGCAATGCCTTTATTGATTGGCAAAATGAAAGCGAATGAGGCAAAAGAAAAAGCCAAAGCGGTGTTGGAAAAAGTAGGGTTGGCTCATCGTTTAGAACATAGACCTTCAGAATTGTCGGGTGGTGAGAGGCAGCGCGTTGCCATTGCGCGCGCATTGGTGAATCAACCCGATTTAGTATTAGCCGATGAACCTACGGGGAATTTAGATCAAAAAACGGCGTTGGAAATTTACGACTTAATGCGCCAATTAAATCAAGATTTTGGTACGGCATTCTTGGTGGTGACGCATGATGCGAATTTAGCATCAAAAATGGATAAGCAATTTGCGATGCAAGATGGCATTTTGAACTGGCAACTGCAACCTGATGCTTATTCTGAGTTGGTGAGTGAATAACGATGTTTTTATCCATGTTTATCGGCTCTAAGTTTAGCCGAGCAAAAGAGCGGAATAAGTTGGTTTCTTTTATTTCTTTCTCATCCACCATTGGTATTGCAGTGGGTGTTGCTGTGATCATTATTGGTCTTTCTGCAATGAATGGCTTTGAGCGTGAATTAGAAAATCGAGTGCTGTCGGTTATTCCTCAAGCGGAAATTGAAGGAGTACGAGCCCCGATTGACGACTGGCATCAAATTGTTCGTATCGCTAATAAGAATAAAGAAGTAAAAGCTGCTGCACCGTATGTTCGTTTTACGGCCTTGTTAGAACGTGGAAGCAAACTGAAAGCAGTTGAAGTGCGTTCGGTGGATGCGGATTTTGAGCGCGCGGTCTCTAGCTTGTCTAATTATGTTGATAAAGATGCCTGGCAAAATTTTCGTGCGGGCGAAAATCAAATTATTTTAGGAAAAGGTGTGGCCGATAAGCTGAATGTTAAGGTTGGCGATTCAGTGACCGTGTTAATCCCACCGGCAGGTAGTAATGCTAATGAATTGCAGTTAAGTTCACCGAAACGGGTTCGTTTGAAAGTGACGGGGTTATTGAGTCTTGGTGGGCAAATTGATCATGGTTTAGTGTTGATTCCACTTGAAGATGGGCAGCAATATCTCAATATGGGTAATGGCGTCACGGGGATATCGTTAAAGGTTTCATCGGTGTTTGAAGCCGATAGAATTGTGCGAGAAGTGGGTGTGAATGTACCCGTTTATGCTTATTTAAAAAGTTGGAAGGAAAAATACGGCTTTTTGCATCATGACATTCAAATGGTTCGCACTATTATGTATTTAGTGATGGTGCTAGTGATTGGCGTGGCGAGCTTTAATATTGTGTCGACCTTGATGATGGCCGTGAAAGATCGCGCCGCCGACATTGCTATTTTAAGAACTATGGGGGCCAGCGATGGTCTGATTAAACGTATTTTTGTTTGGTATGGCGTGCTTTCTGGTGTGTTGGGCAGTGTGATTGGTAGTGTTATTGGTGTTACCGTTGCGTTTAATTTAACGCCAATCATCAAAGGGATAGAAGCCTTGGTTGGTCATCAGTTCTTGTCCGGTGATATTTATTTTATTGACTTTCTACCTTCGCAAGTTGCTTGGCCTGATGTCTTTTTAGTTTCAGGGACGGCGATTACGTTAAGTCTACTCGCTACTTGGTACCCTGCATCACGCGCGAGTCATTTAAATCCAGCGACGGTATTGAGTGCAAAATAACGATACATTGGGTTGAGCATACTAAGATTCATATAGACAGTTTCTATTGTATGGTATGAATAAAAGTTGTCTCAAAAAAAAGAGTGCTATCAAGATGGTTCATTACGAACTTTAACTTGGTAGCACTTTTTTATTTCCCTTTAGGAAGGGAGCATTTAAAAACTGAATTTTGGTGTGTTATTGAGTTAACTTGCGCTGAGTGAACGGCATTTAACGAATTTGAACACTATTATCTTGAGCGTCGTTTTTTCCAACTGCGAACAACGGAATAGCGCCATAGTCCTTGAATACCAAAATAACCAATAGTTGCTAATACCGCGCCACATACGAAACAACCTAATAACAGAGGTGGGGCGATAGTATTGATTTGTTCTACGAAGAAATTCCACGTCAATTCAAAATGGAAATTTTGGGTTGGGTTGTGCAAGATCCAAGAGCCAACACGATACGCAAAATAGAATAAAAAAGGCATGGTGATGGGATTAGTTACCCACACTAAAGCAACCGATAACGGTAAGTTAACACCGCACATAATCGCAGCACCAGAAGCCATAAGCATTTGGCTAGGGAGTGGAATGAATGCAATAAATAAACCCACCGCAAAAGCACCTGCCGCAGAATGGCGATTCAAAGACCATAAATTTGGATTGTATAAAACGTTTCCAAATATTTTTAATGCTTTTTGGTTTTTTATCGTTTCATGGTTAGGCATGAAACGTTGTAGTAATTTTTTTGGCATAAGTGGGTGGCTCGTATTAATCGCAATTTAAATATGATCGGATTTATGCTTAGTGTCGCAAGTGGTGTGCTATGGTCAAGCATGCCAACATCAATATGGCTGCTGCCGATTGTAGTACTATTTCTAGTTCTTTACCTCACTAATTCCGCACAATGGGCGATGGGGGCAATAATCGGTTGTGCCGTGGTGATATTGCACGCCAATTTATTTAAAGATCGAACCTCTTTACTTTTCCAACATGGTGAGAAAATAACCTTGCAGGGGAAAGTGGTTAATCTTTACCAGCCAACGGATCACGGTGGTCAATTTACGTTTTTAGTCGACCAAATAGATGAAAGTAAGGTGCCTTTTGGGCTAAGGCCAACTATTCAGGTATTTGAATCTTCATTTTCAGATCAAATTTACACACCTCAACTGGGTGAGTATTGGCAACTGCATGTTTCAATAAAACCGATTATTGGGCGTTTGAACGATGCAGGTTTTGACAGTGAACAATATTATGTCGCTAATAGTTGGAGCGGTAAAGCAGTTATTGAATCTAGCCACCCAGATAACCACAAAATTTCACCGAGTTCTTCTTGGCGTTTATGGTTGCATGGGAAAGTGGCTTCTCAAAGCCATGATCTTCCTGCCTTTGCTTATCTATTGGCGCTAGGCTTTGGTGATCGTAGTTATATTGAATCGGAGCAGTGGCAGCAACTCAAAGACACTGGGCTATCGCATCTTATGGCCATTTCGGGGCTGCATATTGGGTTGGCTATGTTGATTGGCTGGTGGGTGGGTATTGCAGCTCGAATCGTATTATCACAATGTTCGTTATTTAATTACCGCAGTTATGCTTATTTTCCTCTGATTCTTTCTGGTTTATTGGCCTTATTCTATGCTTATTTAGCAGGGTTTTCGTTGCCCACGGAACGTGCGTTGATCATGGGAGGGGCTTTTCTTTTTATGAAGGCGATGCGACTTTATTGGGCAAGCTGGCAGGTTTTATTATATAGCCTATGCTTTATACTCGCTTTGGATCCATTTTCTATTTTACAAGTCAGCTTCTGGTTGTCGTTTTATGCCATTCTTATTATTTACTTATCGCTTTGGTTTATTTGGCCTTCTTCTCATTTTTGGGTGCAAAAAATACGCAGTATTCTTATTGTACAAATGGGTATTTTTATTGGTTTATCACCGTTAAGTATTATCATTTTTGGGGGAATCAGTTGGATTTCTCCTTTCGTTAATATTGTTGTGATTCCATGGGTAAGTGTTGTGACGGTACCACTATTATTCATATCGTTATTCATTACCGCGATCACAGGGCTATGGAATGATGTGGATTCTGCTTTTATTTGGCAGTGGGTTGATGTTTCTTTAAGGCCTGTCTTATGGGTACTAGAACGGAGCTCTGGCGTGTGGGTAAACATGCCTATATGGTGTGGCTATGGGGTTTTCTTATTCAGTATCTCGCTTGTGTTATTACGCTTTCGTTGGCACTTTTCGGTTATGGCACTTTGGTTGGGTTTTTTGTGTGTATTGATTTTTCCTATTAAACCTGAACCAAAGTGGCGAATTGATATGTTGGATGTAGCACAAGGCTTGGCCATATTAATTAGTCAGCATGGGAAGTGGGTTTTATATGATACTGGTGTTAATTGGCCGGGTGGGAGCATGGCGCAATCCGTTATTATTCCGACCTTACAGAGAAAGGGCATTCATCAGCTTGATGGCTTCGTGATTAGTCATACCGATTCTGATCATGCAGGTGGGCGTACCGTAGTAGAAGATCAATTAAACCCCAAGTGGAAAAGAAGCAGTGAGAATATAGCTGGTTATCAGCCTTGTGTTCAGGGGGAATCTTGGCGTTGGGGTGAATTGCAGTTTGAAGCGCTGTGGCCCCCAAAAAGGGTTGATCGAGCGTACAATCCTCATTCTTGTGTTATTCAGATTACCGATGGTGATTTTTCTTTATTGCTGACGGGCGATATCGATGCGATTTCTGAGATCTTAATTGCCCGTCAATACCCTGACCTACAAGCTCAAGTGATGTCAGTGCCACATCATGGTAGCCGTACATCGTCGCTATTTTCTTTTATTGAAGCCGTAGAACCTGAGCTAGCGCTTGCGTCGGTGGCGAAAAATAACCAATGGAATTTACCCGCAAAGGATGTGGTAGAACGATATCAACAGCAAGGGATAAGATGGTTGGATACGGGAAATGCAGGCGCAATATCCATTTCGGTTTATGAAAAACAATGGTTGATTGAGAAAAAGAGAGGAAACCAATATGAGCCTTGGTATAGGCAGATTGTTCGTAAAGGGTTAGAATGAGGGCAATTGTCTAATTAAAATTAAGCCTTTATGACTCATAAAAAAGACACCAAAGTCGAAAAAGACGAAACAACTTTCCAAACCTTTAAGAAATTGTGGCCGATGATCAGCGTTTATAAAGCGGGTCTAATCGTTGCTTCAATTGCTCTTATTATTAATGCCGCCAGTGATACCTATATGGTGTCATTGTTGAAGCCTTTACTGGATGAAGGGTTTGGCAGTACGGAATCTAATTTTCTAAAAATATTACCGATTATTGTCATGGGTATGATGATCGTTCGTGGTCTGAGTGGATTTATTTCGACCTACTGCTTGAGCTGGGTGTCGGGCAATGTGGTAATGGAAATGCGCCGTAAGCTCTTTAATCACTTTATGCAAATGCCCGTCAGCTATTTTGATAAAGAATCGACCGGTTCATTACTTTCCCGTATTACCTATGACTCAGAACAAGTTGCTGCGGCAACCAGTAAGGCGCTTGTCAGTATTGTACGTGAAGGCGCGAGTATTATTGGTTTGTTATTCTTAATGTTTTGGAATAGCTGGCAGCTTTCTTTGGTCTTGATCGTCATTGCTCCGATTGTTGCATGGGCCATTGGTATCGTTTCAAAACGTTTTCGTAAGATCAGTAAGAACATGCAAGACACCATGGGCAATGTGACGTCTTCTGCCGAGCAAATGCTGAAAGGGCATAAGGTGGTGTTAAGTTACGGTGGTCAAAGCGTTGAAAAAGAACGTTTCGATAGCGTCAGTAATAAAATGCGTCAGCAATCCATGAAATTGGTTTCAGCTCAAGCTGCTGCTAACCCCATTATTCAAGTTATTGCCTCGATTGCTTTGGTTGTTGTGCTGTATCTTGCCAGCATTGATTCAATAAAAGAGCAGTTAACACCAGGTACATTTTCTGTGATCTTTTCGGCGATGTTTGCCTTGATGCGTCCATTAAAAGCCTTAACTAATGTCACGTCCGATTTCCAAAAAGGGATGGCTGCTTGCCAAACTTTATTTGAATTAGTTGAAATGAAACCTGAAGTGGATACAGGCAGTAAAGAAGTTGAAAAAGTAACGGGTAATTTATCGGTTAAAAATGTCACGTTTACTTACCCAACCAAAGATACGCCTGCACTAAGGGATGTTTCGTTTGATGTGCCGGCAGGTAAAACCGTTGCCCTAGTCGGGCGTTCAGGTTCAGGTAAAAGTACTATCGCCAATTTGTTCACGCGTTTTTATGATGTGGATGAAGGGGAGATTTATCTTGATGGGCATGAATTGCGTGAATACACCTTATCTAATTTACGTTCTCACTTTGCTTTAGTGTCTCAAAACGTTCATTTATTCAACGATACTATTGCCAATAATATTGCCTATGCAGCGCAAGATCGTTACAGCATCGAAGAAATAAAGCGTGCAGCGGATCTGGCCCATGCTACTGAATTTATCGAAGGTATGGACGATGGCTTCGATACCATGATTGGTGAAAACGGTGTGAGTTTATCTGGGGGGCAACGTCAACGTCTTGCCATCGCTCGTGCATTATTGCGTGATGCACCTGTACTGATTCTAGATGAAGCGACCTCAGCATTAGACACGGAATCTGAGCGTTCAATTCAAGCGGCATTGGATGAATTGCAAAAGAATAAAACCGTGATTGTGATTGCTCACCGTTTATCGACAATTGAAGAAGCGGACCAGATTTTAGTCGTCGATGAAGGCGAAATAATTGAACGTGGTAACCATGCTGAATTAATCACAAAAGACGGTGCTTATGCTCAATTGCACCGTATTCAATTTGGTGAATAAAGTGTTAGTAAGCGTTCAAGTTCATGGATGTTGGCGATGATTGAAAAAATATGGTTTCATCGCCACCCACTTGGTTGGTTACTCGCGCCATTACTGTGGCCGCTAAGTTTGATTTTTAAAATCGTAAGTCGTCATCGTCGTCAACGCTATCAATCTGGTCAACAATCGACATACCGAGCGCCGGTTCCAGTTATTGTCGTGGGCAATATTACGGCTGGTGGTAATGGTAAAACACCTGTGGTGATATGGTTGGTAGAAATGCTGCAATCTCTTGGCTTTAAACCTGGAGTGGTGTCTCGCGGTTATGGTGGAAAAACTGAACATTACCCTTTATTGGTTCAAAGTGACACACCATCGGCGCAATCGGGAGATGAACCATTATTGATCAAGCGACGAACGGGTGCACCGGTTGCTGTTGATCCTGTTCGTAGTCAAGCAGTTAAAGCTTTACTTGAACAAGATGTCGATATTGTTGTGACGGATGATGGCTTACAACATTATGCGTTAGAGCGTGATATTGAATTGGTGGTCATTGATGGTCAACGCCGTTTTGGTAATCAATATTACATTCCTTTTGGGCCTTTACGCGAAGGCTTAGAACGCTTGTCTGACGTGGATTTCTTGATTACCAATGGTGGCACTGCTCAACAAGGTGAAATCGCCATGATGCTAGCACCAAGTGATGCTGTTAATTTAAAGACAGGGGAAAGAATGCCTGTTCAAGCATTAAAACAATTAGTCGCTTTTGCTGGAATTGGTCACCCTCCTCGTTTTTTTAACACGTTAAATGATTTAGAGGCTGATGTGGTGAAAACACAAGCCTTTGCTGATCACCAAACCTTTGAACCATCGGAATTATCGGCGTTAGCGAAGCAAGGCCAACATTTGATCATGACAGAAAAAGACGCCGTAAAATGCTATCAATATGCTCAAGATAATTGGTGGTACTTACCCGTTTCTGCCAATATTAATGAAAGCGACACACAAAATATTATTCAAAAAATTATAGAGGTTAAAGCCCAATATGGATCACCGTCTACTTGAAATCGTTGCTTGCCCAATCTGTAAAGGGAAAGTAACGCTAGATAACGATAAACAAGAGCTTATCTGTAAATTAGATCGTTTAGCTTACCCCATTAAAGAAGGTATTCCCGTAATGCTGGAAGTGGAAGCGCGTAAAATGGCGATGGACGAGGGGCGCTAATGTCTTTTACGGTTGTTATTCCATCTCGCTACCAATCTTCACGCTTGCCAGGGAAGCCTCTGGCCGATATCGCGGGTAAACCCATGGTTCAATGGGTATACGAGCAAGCAAAACAAGCGGGTGCAGATAGAGTGATTGTTGCCACTGATGATGTTCGTATTCAAACAGCGGTAGAATCGTTTGGCGGGGAAGTGTGCATGACATCCCCCGATCATCAATCTGGTACCGAACGCTTAGCGGAAGTGATTAAAAAAATGAGCATTGCTGATGATCATATCATCGTAAATGTGCAAGGCGATGAACCATTAATTCCACCTAGTATCATTAAACAAGTAGCTGAAAACCTAGCCAATAGCACTGCTCCAATGGCAACCTTAGGCGTAAGCATCGATGAACCACAAGAAGTGTTTAATCCAAACTCCGTAAAAGTCGTAACGGATAAAGATGGCTACGCACTTTATTTCAGCCGCGCTTCAATTCCTTGGGATCGCGACGCTTGGGCTAGTGACAATAAAACCATTCGTCAACCATTGATGCGCCATATCGGTATTTATGCATATCGTGCTGGTTTCATTAATACTTACATTGGTTGGCAACCAAGTGCATTAGAACAAATAGAATCATTAGAGCAATTACGCGTGCTTTGGTACGGTGAAAAAATTCATGTTGCGCTCGCTAACGAAGCCCCTGCCGCTGGGGTGGATACCCCTGAAGATTTAGAAACAGTAAGACGAATTTTAGCCCCTTAATTTTATTGGCCTAGGCACAATCGAAAAAACAAAAAAGCCTCTTATTTAGCATTAGCTTATTAGAGGCTTTGTTGTTTATATCGGTTATATCTGTGATTGTTTTTGAATAAAAGTGTTTAACTGAGTAAAGACAACGGGCTCATTACACCACTCGCACCACGTTCAATCACATGAGTATATATTTGCGTGGTCTTAACATCTGAATGCCCTAATTGCTCCTGAACAGTTCTGATATCTGCACCGGATTCGAGTAAGTGAGTTGCAAAACAGTGGCGTAAAGTATGGCAAGTCACTTTCTTCTTAATACCAGCCTCGCGTGCCGTTAATTTAACCGCTCGCTGCAAAGAGCTTTCATTAATGTGGTGGCGTGAGAACGTGCCATCATTTTTTATTGTAGAGGTGGTATGAGACGGAAATAAATAGTGCCAATTAAATTCGGTTGGAGCTAATGGATATTTCTTTGCCAGTGCATTAGGTAAATACACGCCGCTATAGTCATGATGTTGTATATCAAGTGAATAGAATTTATGACTTATATCTTGTTGAGCTTGTATTAATGGGTGAAGTTCTTTTGCTAATGTCACAATCCGGTTTTTATTGCCTTTACCTTGCCAAACTCGAACCGCGCCATAATCTAAATCGATATCATGATTTCGTAAGCGAATACACTCCATTAATCTTAGTCCTGATCCATACAGTAACTTAATGGGTAATTCATAGCTGGGGTGCACACATTGCATAAATTGTTTTATTTCATATCTTGTTAAAACGACAGGCAAGGCTTTATCTTTATTCGAACGCTTAAAATTCATATTTAGAGAAAGAGGAGTACCAATAATTTCTTTGTATAAAAAGCTAATCGCATTGAGTGCAACCGCTTGGGTTTTTATCGCTACGTTCTCATTGACCACAAGGTGAGTTAGGAATGCTTCAACCTCTTTATTTGATAAGGTACTAGGGTGCGCTTTATGGTGAAAGTAAATATATTTTACAATCCAATATAAATAAGATTTTATCATTTTTTGAGCGTAGTGGCGGCTAGCCATAAACTCGCGAATATAGGTTAAAAAAGGAGATTTCATCAGGCGCCTCTATGCTGTTTTTATATACAGTAATTATGATATTGACTTTCAGCAATGACTAACTGGCAAAGTGCCTTATTTTCTGATTTATATCTAAATAATGAAACAAATAGTCATTATTATACATAAGCTTGGGATCTACTTGATGTATAGTAGGAAAACTAAACAGGCAAACGGCTGTCAGGAAAGACGGCACTTTGCCGTCTAATAAGCGTTATGTGTCAGTGTAAATAAATATGAATGATTATCTTATCGGAATTATGTATCACGAACCAGAGTCATGGGATCTATGGAATAAAGGTGTTATCGAAGATTATGAATCCTCGACAGGCATATTTATAACCGCAAGCTCTATAGCTGATGCGATTAAATGGGCGGAGATTATTGGCGAAAAACTTTTACGTTTTGTTAATTCTGATAACTCTCTAAGTTACTCAAAATTAAATTATGAGTGCTGGCATGAGCCTGATATTAAAGAAAGCGGTTGGGATCATTGTCTATCTCATTTTCAACATGTTAAAGTTGGGGAAATGCCAAACTTAAAGAACATGACTACAGAATCTTATGAAAAGTGGCAAAGTGAAAACACATAACAAATAAGGATAGGTGTCGCGCAGCCGACACCTTATCTGGGTGTTGAACAAGCCCGAAGCTGCTTATTATTGTAAATTGGTCTATATTATTTTTCGGTAGGCAATAGATTCTGTTTTCCTTCAGACATGCTTAACCCTGATAAAATTAAAGTGTAATATTATCAATCGGTTAATTCCTTATTTATTGTCTTTCTTTGATTATCTCTCCTTTGTTTAGTGGTCGCCATTATCCTTATATTTTAGCCTTTCGGCTACCTCGTTCGACTGATCCCAACGCATGACATTTCATGCTGACAGCAAGGGCAAAGCCGAAAGGCTTTGCTCCGTACAACATTGGATTCAGCTAACGATGGGGCTAAATTAGGAATGAATAACAGCTGGATTTTCCGCCGTAATGTTCTGGCATTACCTCGTAAAAAACCATAATCCCTCACGCGTTGTAACCCTTTTGGAAGGACATGCTGCAATATCAACCATAAAAACTTGAGCACGGGTAAGGTTCTTTGCTTCCAACGTTGATCTTGCCCATTTTGATATCTAAATGTCACGTTTGAATCGGTAATTCTTATGATGTCTTTATCGGCTAAAACACCACGATACAAATAACGTGAAAGGTATTTTAAGGCGGGTAATCCATATCCAATATGCCGACAATCAACCACCCAGTGTGGTGGTATCTTGGTTGGTAATCTTAGATTTGGGTGTTGAGCAATCGCCTCGATTAACCGAGCTCGCCATACTTTAGCAAGCGCAAATTCATTAAAAAGATAGCGACAATTACCCTTGTGCCATTGATGTTTTTTCTGATCATAAGTGCCCGAAGGCACGATGATATGTAAATGAGGATGAAGATCGCGCTGGCGATTGTGAGTATGCAATACCGCAGTAAAACCGATGTCTCTTTTGTGTTGTCGCTTGGCAAAGTCTTTTAAAACAGATGCTGCTATTTTAAACATCATTGGATATAAAATATCACTGTGGTATTGAGCAATGACGCGTAATTGGTAAGGCAAGGTAAAGGTTGCCATAAAATAATGCACAGGCAGTAACTTACTTCTTTGTCGCGCTAACCAATCGGATGTGGTGGTGTGTTGACATTGAGGGCAATGCCGATGTCCACAGGACATCGGTACACGGTCGTCATGCTGGCAGCGTTGGCAAAACCACTGTGAACACCCTTGTTGAACCGTTCGGCAACGAAGCATAGCGTATATCGCACGTTTGGATTCATGCGATAATTGATTCTGATAGGCCGCTAAAAAGTCATCATGATGTTGTTTTAAAATATCAATAAGTATGCTCACTTTGACCTCCAATCAATCTCTAGCTTAGAAGACAAAAGATTGAGGGCCACAATGGTATCTTTCTGCTTTAGTGGGGTAAGTTGAGTGTATCTTGCCGTTGTATTTAAACTGGCATGCCCGAGTAAATGTTGAAGTGAACGAAGATCAAGTCCTTGCTCAAGTAGATGAGTAGCAAAGCAATGGCGTAATGAGTGAGGGCTAATATGCTTATGTATTCGGCAATCTCTTAATACTTGTTTGAGGGCTTTTTGTATTCCACCGCGATCCATTGGACTATTGCGACCATTTCCCAAACCGGGAAAGAGCAAAGTGGGATGACGGTGTGTTTTCCAATAGTTTCGTAATGCATTAAGTAGCGGTGTTGATAGGGGGATCAGGCGGTCTTTACCGCCTTTACCATCCCGAATATGTACTTGCATTCCAGCGCTATCAATATCATGCACCGTTAAGCCAAGGCCTTCACCTAACCGTAAACCCATACTGTATAGAGTGAAAAAGAAGACTTGATAGCGATATTGATGCGTGTTGTTCAATAATAGGTTGATTTGAGAAGGTGTAAGCATATCGGGTAACCGTTTTACTTGTGGTGGCTTAACAATGTTTAACCATTCCCATTGTTTTTCTATCGTATAACGATAGAAAAACTGCAAACCATTTCGATCCAGTTTAACAGTGCTCCATGAGTGGGATTTGATTAATGCTTCGAAGTACTGTTTTAGATCTTGCGTGGTTAAGGTATCGGGCGGGCAATCAAAATAGGCGGATATACGACGTAGCGCACGAGAATACGCATCAATGGTGGCAGGTCGCTTCCGGTGTTTGTCAAACTAGTTGTCGCGATCACTACGTTATGCACTCTCAGCCTTGACACTATTTTGTTCAGGGTTTAAGTACACTTCTTTTGGTAAATCCCAATTACGGATATTACCGCTCCAGCGCTCAGGGTGAGCATCTTTAGCACCTTGATAAACTTCTTTTCTATTAGCCAATATGTCACCCGCTAATCCTGAATGCCTTTGATGTGGGCTGACGTATTTGATGCCACTATGTTTGTGGTTAAAATTATACCAGTGGCTAAATTTCAACACCCAACTACGCGCCTCATCAATTGTTGAAAACCCTTTATACGGATAGTCAGGGCGATATTTACACGTTTTAAATATCGACTCAGCATAAGCATTATCATTGCTCACCCTAGGACGATTAAAAGACGACACGACACCTAAACTATAAAGTGTTTCAAGCATTGATGAGCCTTTCATTGGGCTTCCATTATCCGAATGCAGTACCAGAGGATTATCTTTAACTCCTTCTTTTAAATGAGCTTTCTTAATTAATATTGATGCATTTTCTGCTGATTCGTCATCATGAATTTCCCATCCAACAATCTTTCGACTAAATATATCGAGTATCAAATATAAATAAAAATGCAGCCCTTTAGCGGGGCCTGGTAACCAAGTAATATCCCAACACCACACTTGGTTTGGCCCTGTAGCACAGTGTGTCGTCGGTACTTTTCTCTCTTTTATCTGACTACGTCCGCGAGCGTTTTGCTGTTTTTCTTCATGAAGAACACGATAATATGTTGATTCAGAAGCAAGATAAATACCCTCATCTGCTAATGTAGGGACGATTTGGCTTGGTGGTAAGCTCTTAAAATCATCGCTATTAACGATGGCTAATATGTTATCTCTCTCTGCTTTTGATAGCTTATTTTTTGGCTCAGGGCGCTGAGATATTGGTCTACCATCTGTTTTTATGTTCCCGTCAACAGTCCAACGTTGATACGTCCGGACACTGATCCCAAGTTCACGGCAAGCTTTAAACTTTGGCGCACCAGAACTCACAGCTTCATTAACTAGTTTAACTGCTTGAATGCGAGCTGAGTCGAGGATCATTCGTCCTCGGCTTCCCCCCAGATCGCATTTGCTTTTTTTCTTAACACCAATAGTGCTGCGGTTTCAGCGAGTGCCTTATCTTTTCGACGTAGCTCCTTTTCTAATTGATTGATCTGTTTTTTATCTTTCTTTGTTTCGGTGGAGAAGGCTTTTTCTTGCTCTTTAACGTTAGCGTTTGCATCTATACACGCATTTCGCCAAGCCGATACTTGTTCCACATAAAGACCTTTGCCTCGGCAATATTCCGCTAACTCAGCTTGATTTAAAGAGGCTGTTTCCAACACGACTGAGAATTTATTTGCTGATGACCACTGCTCAGCATTCTTTCCATCACCTGGCACTAAATGCCCCTTATCAATTGCTTGTTTTCGCCAATTATACAAGGTTGATTCACCAATCCCCATCTCGATTGATAATTGGGCTATTGCTATATTATTTGGAGGCATCATCTTCTGAAGAGCCGACTCTTTGCTTTGCGCTGAATAATGTTTCATTGTTACTCCACGCCCTCTGTTTAATGGTTGAATATTAAGCGCGACAACTAGTCTGACAGAGAGGGCTTCCCTTGCAGTGTTAAATTGCTAAGATGTTGTTGATAAAGAGAATCAAAGTGAGCTTGTTGTTTGATGTTCATGATTTTACTCCTGCTAGGTATTACGATGTGGTAATACATTCAGGAATAAGTATGGTGTTTTAGCTGTTCTGCCGCGCAGCGGCTTCGTTCAACAAGGCAATTAAATCGGACGCATTACGGTTTGTCGTCTATTTTGCAAAAACAAAAAGCCGCAAAATCGCCGCCAAACCTAGCGCCGTTTATTGCTGGCGTTAGGCTTACAAGGTGATAAATATAATTCATGTCTAATACACCAAATACCGCACTAGAAATAACGCAGATAATAACTGGGTTTTTATCTGAAAATATGGTCAGCCTTTTGGTTTTAGTACAACTAATAATTTGCAGAGATGCTATCTCTAATTTTATTTCTAGGCTAACTTCTTTTTCTTTCAGGAATGGCGATTCTGAGATTGGGATGAACGCTGTCGCACCAATAAATGGAAACGACGATAAAGTGGTTAAGTTATCAAATGCTGATGAAAAGCCGACAGACCAAGATGAAGAGACAGAAAAAGAAGACAAGGCCAAGGAGAAAGGCTGGTTTTCAGAGATGCACACTGCATTTGAAAATGGGGATTTAGACGCTGCCGAAACGGTTTTTAAAAAGTATGCATTGGAAGAAAAAGATGAAGTTAAGTTGGAGGAGAATAAGGCGATTTATCTTTACTTTAAGTTTGAGAAAGGAAAGGACAACGAGGCAATTGTCGAGCTAGAAGAGTTGGCGCGTACAGCAAAGACCGAGGAATCAAAATTAAATAGCTTAAGATGGCTTTCATTCTGTTTAAGTGAAAGTATGCAATACAATAAGGAAGTCCAGGTTTGGGAAAAAGCAGTAGACGAATTGAAATCAGAGCCTTTGATTAC
This sequence comes from Vibrio casei, assembly GCF_002218025.2. Taxonomy (NCBI): domain Bacteria; kingdom Pseudomonadati; phylum Pseudomonadota; class Gammaproteobacteria; order Vibrionales; family Vibrionaceae; genus Vibrio; species Vibrio casei. The sequence continues at coordinate 1,164,838 of NZ_AP018680.1, forward strand.
AAAAGCTAAAGTAAATTTAGCACTTGCAATGAATAGAGATAATAATCCAGTTCAAGCACGAGGGCTATTAATAAGTCGTTTGTTAAAGGTTGAAGAGGAAAATCAAAAAGCAAATATTTATGAAGCTCTTTCTAAAATTGAAGAGTCTCTAGGTAACAAAACTATTTCTATCTATTGCAAAGATAAATCTTTGGAATTTGATCCCAATAATCGAGACGAGTTATTTAATTCTGCTTATGCAGCAAGCAATGAAGATATCGATGACATATCAATAAGTAACTACCTAAGATTAATTAGAATTGATGGTGAAAATTCTACAGCATTAAACAATCTGGGTGTTCGTGCTCAAGAAGCTGGCTTGAAAATTAAAGCTATTGATAACTATAAGAAAGCTGCCAGTTATGAAAATACTCTAGCAATGGCTAATCAAGGGTATTTGCTATTAGATGCAGGGTTTACCGAAGAGGCAGAAGAAATTGCCAAAAAGGCATTAGAGTCAGATGATACGCATAAAAATGTATATAGATTAATCACTGCCATTAATGAAAAGAAAGAAGAGCAGAGAGAAAAGTGGGAAAAATTGAGTGAAAAATCACTCAGCCGCCAGAAACTAATTCGTTCTTATACTGAGCAATATTATCTGGGTAATCCTAAAGAGCTTGAGGGCGAATGGTTTGTTAAGGGCGTAACTCAGACAAAAATTGCAGTAAGTAACCATAAGTTAGAGGCGTCTTGGGAAGAGCCTGCTTCAGCGCTTGGAGGAAGTAAGTATTCTGTTAAGTTGATTGGCAGCGTATCTGGCTCTTCATTCTCGGGCCAATATTCAAAAAAATTGATTGGAGATAGCCCAAATACCCTGCTTGGTTTGGCTGGAAACTCCAGCAATACATGCATAGGTTTTGTTTCTGATAGCGGAAATAAATTAACTTTGATAGCGTCAAAGGTTAATGATGATTTCTCATTGTTTCTATCAAGAAAAAATGCCTAACAAGGCGCTGCTGTCGGACAATTTTTCCGCTGCGCTCCAAAATTGCCGCAGAGCGCGGCGTTGGTATGACTCCCACTGTCAAGTAGAGCGCAAAAATTCTACCCATTTATTTTGGGCATTTTGTCTTTAAAAAGAGATAGTGTTAACGCATTGATCAAGCAAGCACTTTCGTCGGTTATCATGCTGGTATTCGTAGATTACTCACCCTAAAGTGAGCAGAGCTTACCGTACTTATTCCGTCGTGGCACCTGTCCGCAGTCTATGCTCGTGGTTCAATGGCCTTTAGGCTATTGCCATCCTAACGCCGTCGGAGTTTATGCCACACCCGATGCTTGATGCGTTGCGTTAACACTAATTCATAATTCATGCGGGTAACCTTGCAATACGTTGACGAGGATCGATCGGTTGGATCCCAACTTCTCGTGTGATTGCCCAAATGAAGGCCACCATTTCTCTTGCAATTGCCGTGACAACCACACTGCGATGCTTGCCTAAAAACATCAGCCGTTGATAACGTCGGCACAACCTTAGTTGTGCTTGCCAAGCAATGTCGATAATTTCTTTCGAAAGACCTTCTTGCCGAATTTGTAATTCCGATGAGATGTTGGCTTTATGTTTATAAGAGGTGCGCCCCCTCAATCAATAAACGCCTTGCGCGCGAGTTACCACACTTAGTGATACTGCCTTGACGCCGCTTTTGTCCACTTGAGTTTTCAGAAGGGACTAATCCAAGGTACGACATCAGTTTTCTTGGATGGTCAAATCGTCGCAAATCCCCAAGTTCGGCAATCGTTCCTAAGGCCACCAGTAAGCGAATGCCTCGCATGGCTTGAATTGCTTTGACTACAGGATAATAACGCCAATTTTTAACTTGGTGGATAAGCTCATTATCCAGTCGTTGTAGGCGCTGCATTCGTTCAGAGATGATTTGAATCATCTCTTGCAGCACAATTTGTTGGCTATGATGGGGAAGGACAAGTTCGGTGAGCCAACGTAAATGCTTTTTAGACCAATTATCTTTCACGACAGTATTGATGTTGTTGCGAAGAAAGAAGCCTTTAAGTTGAAGCTTGGCATCTTTTAAATCTTTCATTGCGGTTTCACGAGCTCGCGATAAATCGCGAATAGCTTCATCTTCGGCTTCAGGCACATAAATTGTGCTGAGCTCATCGGCTCTAAATAATCTTGCCAACTTTGCCGCATCCCGTTTATCGGTTTTCACTCTATCGCCAGGCTTTTTAGGAATAAGCGAAGGAGCCACAATATAGCAGTGGTAACCAAGGCTGGTTAAAAGGCGATAAATCCAATATCCACATGGCTCTGCTTCATAAATGAAGTGAATAGTGGCTTTAGGGAATTGAGATTGAATTTTTTGAGCCAGTTTAATCAGCGCGGATTTTGAAGTATCAATACGGCCATAAGAAATCGGCGTTTCACCCCGATTATCTTTTAAAAGTGCGACTTGAGTGAAGGATTTATGGGTATCTAACCCAATAAAGAGTAGTATCGTTATTCATGCTAGCCTCCTAATTTAGTTCTTTAGCAAACTAATTATGGCTCTGGCTTCGCTAACCCACGAAACTGGAGGCTAGCACCTTCGTGGGAGTCATTATGATCTGCTCCAGCCAGACTGGACACTTCATTAAGCGACATTTTGCTGTTCAAAGTTAACAGGGCTTAGATACCCAAGAGCACTGTGCCTTCTTGTCCGATTATAATCAACCTCTATGTACTCGAAGATCGTTTGACGCATCTGGTCTCTCGTCATAATCGGCTCATATTGGATCGCTTCAACTTTCATCGAATGGAAGAAGCTCTCAACACAAGCATTGTCCCAGCAGTTTCCTTTCCTACTCATACTTTGCTTTAGATTATAAACAGTTATGAGGTCTCGATAATCTTTTGAGCAGTACTGACTACCTCGATCACTATGAACGATAACCTGCTCAGGAAATTCGCGACGGAACAAAGCCATTGATAGAGCATCACAGACCAGCGTAGCCGTCATTCTGGTATCCATAGACCATCCGATTACTTGTCTTGAGTAAAGGTCAATAATTACTGCCAAGTACAACCAGCCTTCGCTTGTCGCAACATAGGTGATGTCTCCCGCCCATTTTTCATTCGGAGCCGCTGCGTTAAAGTTCTGAGCCAGCAAGTTTGGAGCAACTGGCATTTGATGCTTGCTGTCTGTCGTGCACTTAAATTTACGTGCCGCTTTCGGCGTTAAATCTTGACGCTTCATACTGGCCGCAATGGTTTTCACATTGTGGTTATCACCGCTCTCAGACAGTTCTTTTTGGATTCGCCTTGAGCCATCTCGGCCTTTGCTGTTATCAAAAGCTTCTTTGACCTTTGTATCAAGCTCTTGGCGAACTGCCTCGCGTTGGCTAGCCTTATGGCGATGTTTAACCCAGTAATAAAACCCACTTCGGGATACCCCGAATACCTTAGCCATACGTACAATATTGAAGTACATCAGGTGTTCGAGCATAAATTCGTAGCAATTTACTTTAGATTTTTCGCGAAGTAGGTGGCGGCCTTTTTTACAATTTCTAGCTCTTCTGCTTGCTCAGCCAACTGCCTTTTGAGCTTGGCAACCTCTGCGGCTAGCTCTTGTTCTCGCTGACTAGTATTGGTGTCTTTCTTCGAGTTCTTCCGCCACCCGTAGATTTGAGATTCATGTAAAGAAAGCTGCCTTGCAGCCGCAGCTACTCCCACTCTCTCTGCTAGTTTTAGGGCTTCTGCTTTAAATTCAGGGGAATGTTTAATTCTAGTTTTCTTAGTTGTCATTGTTCACCTCGTTAGTGATTGTACTCACTTAACTCAGTGTCCAAAACAGCTGGAGCGGATCATTATGTCTAACTGCCCGTTTAGTATTCACACTTTTTTCGGAGATTTTAAATGGATTTAAACAACATTCTTACGTTTATTGCTGTGGCGACACTGCTCGTGATTTCTCCTGGCCCGAATGGTTTTCTCATCGCTAAAACAGTTCCGTTGTCTGGACATCGCGCTGGTTTAGCGAATGTTGCGGGGTTTGTGGCTGCTTTCTATGTCCATGGTACGTTGTCTATATTTGGTATATCCATTCTCTTGGTGCAATCTGCAAGCGCTTTTTTTGTTTTTAAAATGCTAGGCGCTGCTTATTTAATGTGGCTGGGATTAAAATCGCTCAGAAACGCTGTAAGTCAAAGTGCAACTACAAATAACTCAGAAGCAGTATTGCTACAAAAGCCAGTATCTATAAAAGAGGCTTTCTTTGAAGGCTTTTTAACTAATATTCTTAACCCTAAAGTATCAATCTTCTATCTCGCGGCTTTTCCGCAATTTATGCCAGTAGATGGTAGTGCTTTCAGAGCATACTCTCTTGTTACTGCTCATTCGATAGTTAATGTCGTTTGGTTTACGGCTATGGTCTTCACTCTAACCAAGATAAAAAATGCAACGAACCATCCTAAATTTAAAGCTTGGTTAAACTCAGTTACGGGTGTTGTATTTATTGGGTTTGGCGCTAAATTGGCCTTGGCGAAAAGCAGTTAATAAACTAAGTCAACGGGGCAATTACATGCAGGCTCCCGTCACTTCGTTCCGTATTTTAGCCTGCATGTACTTGCCCCTGCTTGGGGGGGATGTGAATGGAATTTAAAGTGTCTTCAATCCCAAAAAATAAAGATGAGTTAATTGATGCAATTAGCTCTACTTCATCCAAACTATTCGTCGATTATCAATCTATTCCATCTGAGTTATCGCGGGATTTGGAAATTGAAGGTAACGTTAAAAACACGAAAGTCAGTGTTTGCGATACTCTTTCATATCTAATTGGTTGGGGTAAGCTTGTTCTTAAATGGTATCAGCTAAAATTGAGAGGGAAGCCTGTAGATTTCCCTGAAACAGGTTATAAATGGAATCAATTAGGGGAGTTAGCTCAAAGCTTTCAATTTTCTTATAGAGATTGGAATTTTGTTGATTTACAGTTTGAACTTAAAGCAACAACTAAAGAAATTTTAGATCTAATTAATACGCTGGATAATTATGATTTATATGAAACTCCATGGTATGAACAATGGACGTTGGGGCGAATGATCCAATTTAATACATCGTCACCAATGAAAAATATCAGAAAAAAAGTAAGGCGTTTTAAGAAGGTTCATGGGATCAATTAAGAAAATTAACATAGAAAATCCATCAACATAGCAAAGCATCAAAATGATTTACAATGTTTGGCATTCTTAGGTTTTGTCAGTTTAAGTGTTAACTCATAAAGCTGGAGATTAGTACCTTCTTGAGCGTTATTAAATCTATGTGTGATTGAAAAGGAGTTTTTGTGAGTAATCAACATTTTGGCTCATGTCTTTGCGGTAACGTAAAATTCGAGCTTTCAGGAAACTTTCAATCATTCTTCTTATGCCATTGCACTCGCTGTCAAAAAGACTCGGGTTCATCATATGCGGCTAATTTGTTTGCAAAAGGTGGTTTGTTAACTTGGTTGCAGGGCGAAACAAGTGTAATAACCTATCAGCACCCTAATTCATTACATACAAAAAGTTTTTGTCAAAATTGTGGATCAGCTCTTCCCACATTAGCTGACAGTATAAATTGTGTGCTTGTACCTGCGGGATGTTTGGATCCCTCTCTGTCAGACTAGTTGTCGCGCTTAATATTCAACCATTAAACAGAGGGCGTGGAGTAACAATGAAACATTATTCAGCGCAAAGCAAAGAGTCGGCTCTTCAGAAGATGATGCCTCCAAATAATATAGCAATAGCCCAATTATCAATCGAGATGGGGATTGGTGAATCAACCTTGTATAATTGGCGAAAACAAGCAATTGATAAGGGGCATTTAGTGCCAGGTGATGGAAAGAATGCTGAGCAGTGGTCATCAGCAAATAAATTCTCAGTCGTGTTGGAAACAGCCTCTTTAAATCAAGCTGAGTTAGCGGAATATTGTCGAGGCAAAGGTCTTTATGTGGAACAAGTATCGGCTTGGCGAAATGCGTGTATAGATGCAAACGCTAACGTTAAAGAGCAAGAAAAAGCCTTCTCCACCGAAACAAAGAAAGATAAAAAACAGATCAATCAATTAGAAAAGGAGCTACGTCGAAAAGATAAGGCACTCGCTGAAACCGCAGCACTATTGGTGTTAAGAAAAAAAGCAAATGCGATCTGGGGGGAAGCCGAGGACGAATGATCCTCGACTCAGCTCGCATTCAAGCAGTTAAACTAGTTAATGAAGCTGTGAGTTCTGGTGCGCCAAAGTTTAAAGCTTGCCGTGAACTTGGGATCAGTGTCCGGACGTATCAACGTTGGACTGTTGACGGGAACATAAAAACAGATGGTAGACCAATATCTCAGCGCCCTGAGCCAAAAAATAAGCTATCAAAAGCAGAGAGAGATAACATATTAGCCATCGTTAATAGCGATGATTTTAAGAGCTTACCACCAAGCCAAATCGTCCCTACATTAGCAGATGAGGGTATTTATCTTGCTTCTGAATCAACATATTATCGTGTTCTTCATGAAGAAAAACAGCAAAACGCTCGCGGACGTAGTCAGATAAAAGAGAGAAAAGTACCGACGACACACTGTGCTACAGGGCCAAACCAAGTGTGGTGTTGGGATATTACTTGGTTACCAGGCCCCGCTAAAGGGCTGCATTTTTATTTATATTTGATACTCGATATATTTAGTCGAAAGATTGTTGGATGGGAAATTCATGATGACGAATCAGCAGAAAATGCATCAATATTAATTAAGAAAGCTCATTTAAAAGAAGGAGTTAAAGATAATCCTCTGGTACTGCATTCGGATAATGGAAGCCCAATGAAAGGCTCATCAATGCTTGAAACACTTTATAGTTTAGGTGTCGTGTCGTCTTTTAATCGTCCTAGGGTGAGCAATGATAATGCTTATGCTGAGTCGATATTTAAAACGTGTAAATATCGCCCTGACTATCCGTATAAAGGGTTTTCAACAATTGATGAGGCGCGTAGTTGGGTGTTGAAATTTAGCCACTGGTATAATTTTAACCACAAACATAGTGGCATCAAATACGTCAGCCCACATCAAAGGCATTCAGGATTAGCGGGTGACATATTGGCTAATAGAAAAGAAGTTTATCAAGGTGCTAAAGATGCTCACCCTGAGCGCTGGAGCGGTAATATCCGTAATTGGGATTTACCAAAAGAAGTGTACTTAAACCCTGAACAAAATAGTGTCAAGGCTGAGAGTGCATAACGTAGTGATCGCGACAACTAGTTTGACAAACACCGGGATAGCGCTGTACCTATTTTTCCAACAGCGAACATCTTTGTCGCTCATAGAGCTCGTTGGTGTGAAAATGTAAGTTGCGTACCTAACTTTGATAAATTGCCAAAGTGAACGGATAGTAAAGCGTATAACAAGTTGTATGCACGGAGCGAGATGCAATAGATAATCAAGTAACGTTATCTGTTCATGATATTGAACTGGCCGTTAAGTTCTACAAGAAACTTGTGTTAAATCAAGTTGTGCTGGGCTGGAGAAAATCGTCTTAATCTTCCATGGAAACTTGAATAAATTTTTTAACAATTCATACATTCTATACTGTGTAATGGAAGTAAGTCCGCTTAATTCAGGTGTCAGGCTCAATACTTTATATAGAGTCAATGGTAACTTTTGTTCAATATTCGACTCGTATGATTGTGATTATTTTTCCTTTTGTATTTGAAGCTGCAGTTTTGTTTATCATCCTCAATTACATAGGCTAACTAAGCTAATAGGGATTCATTCGTTTGTCACCTCACTGCAACTCCAATTACTTTGGGTGTAACTTTAAATCATGCTTACGACTAAATGACTTATTGTTTAACTTGGCATTTTGTACAATATACAGATGAAGTCGATTATAGATTCATTGATTTGATAACAGTATCAAGTGTTATGCTTCCTTGGCGGCGCTCAATATTTGAGTTTTTGTTAAAAGCGACATGTTCAGAATTGAGCCCTTGGGTCATTTGAATAAAACCTGTAATGGCTGGTGATGAAAAACCTAAGCCTGACATCGATTTAAACCAATGGGATTCTGGAATTAATATTGGTTGTATCGCTTTTCCATACGAATGTGTTAAATATTCGCCTACGTCATTGGGGGAGTAGGGAGCCGGTCCTTCTAATTCGATGATTCTTATTCCATCCCAAGTTTCACATAAAGCTTCGGCTGCTAAACGACCAATATCTTCTGTCGCGATCATGGGAAATTTTTTATTTAGTGGGTTAAGAAAGCTTGGTAATTCACCTTGAGTTGTTGCTAGTTTAGCTAGTGGTGCCCAGTTTTCCATAAAATAAGCTGCACGTAAGAAAGTGACAGGTAACCCTGTTTGGATCAAATGTTGTTCCAAGCTATGATTCATTCCAATCCAACCAGTACCACTTAGTTGTTCAGCACCGATTGAAGATAAAACAACCAACTTGGGTATTTGGGCCTTTTTTGCCGCATTGGCAATAGATAGAGCGATAGTGTCAGCTTGCTCAAAAAGGTTATCAAGCGAATATTGAGGGGGGCTAACGATATAAGCTCCGTCAGCATCAGAGAGTGCATTAAATATTGCTTCAGTGTCGTTGAAATCTGCAATAGAAATTTCGGCTCCACGGTCAGACCAAGCATTTCCTTTTTCTTCATCGCGAACTACGACTCGTACTCGCTCACCTGCATTCAATAATGTATTGGCAGCAGAAGCGCCTGTGCGTCCACTCACACCTGTAACTACATACAATTTCTTATTGTCCATCATCATTCCTTTTTGTTAAGTTCAGAAACCTTATAGTTTCGTTGTGAATAATCATATACACTCTTTTTACATATAAAAAATGCATGAAGGTTATATTGGTTATGTCAAAAATGGATGTTGATAGTGTTGATCTTAATCTTTTGAAATTGTTTGATGCCTTATTGAAAGAAGGCAGTGTGACACATGCAGGCCAAAGCTTGGGGCTGAGTCAACCTGCCGCTAGCCGTGGCCTAGCGCGTCTTCGTCGGTTATTAAATGATCCGTTATTAGTACGAACAACAAAAGGTTGGGAGCTCACACCACGAGCTATTGCTTTGTCTGGGCCGGTAACCAAGTTACTTGATGATGCCAGAGCAATTGTTGCCCCATCTGTATTTAATCCAAGCTCAGCTTCTGGGCAATTTACTATTGCAACCGGTGATCATTTGGCATTAATGCTCATGCCAGAGTTAATCTCTAAGCTTGCAACGTTAGCTCCTGGGGTCGATTTAGTGATTCCTACATCTTCAGGAGATAATGTCGACTTGATTGCGGAAGGAAGCGCTGACTTAGCGATTGGTGTTTTTCAGAAGCTGCCGGCACGGTTTTATCAAAGATCACTTTATGATGAAGATTTTGTGTGTGTAGTTCGTCATAATCATCCAGTTATATCTGAAAAATTAACGCTCAAAAAATTTGTTTCGTTATCGCATCTTTCCGTGATTATTACTGGTAAAGGGAATAACCCAGTAGATGATGCTTTAGCTAAATATGGCCTCACTCGTAGAGTTGCTATGCAGATTCCTCACTTTTTGCTTGCTCCTATGATTGTGTCTGAAAGTGATTTGATTTTATCCATACCACGTAAATTAGCAGTGAAAATGAGCTTGTCAGTCCCTATACAAATACTTGAACTTCCACTAGAAATAGCGAATTTTACACCATCTATGATTTGGCATGAGAGGCAGCACAATGATCCTTCCCATATGTGGTTACGTAAGTTGATTATGGAAATAAGCTCTAATTTATAGTAATTGTTGCTATCTCGATTTTAAAGTGATGAGAAATAAGATATAGGTTAGTCTCTTCGTAGACGTCATTATGTTTTGTACCTTGGAATAAGGTGTGCATTGTGGAAGTGATAAGAAGTAAGGAATTTAAAGCAAAGACAGCGTGGGGTGCTAAGAACATAGCGAATATGAATGGTATTACTACTCGTTTGCATTGGACCGATAAACCATATAAATGGCATGTTAATGATGGTGAAGAAGTTTTCGTCGTACTTGATGGCGTTGTTGAAATGCGATTTATGGAGGAAGAACAAGAAAAAGCCACCATTTTAAATGTGGGGGATATCTTTTATGCGTCTGTGGGGACTGAACATGTGGCACATCCGAATGGAGAGGCTCGAATATTAGTGATTGAGAAAGAAGGTAGTGTGTAAGTAGGTTTTGCCAATTCTCTTCCGTATATTTTTAGGTTTGTTTATCAAATGAATTGTTGAATGTAGAGTCGGACTTATCATAAATATCCTATATAGGACTGCAACACATTGACTATGGAGAGTACTGTGTTCATCGGTGAAGTATCAAAGAGAACCAAGTTATCAATTAAAGCAATAAGGTTATATGAGGAAAAAGGTCTCATTATTAAGCCAAAGAGACAAGGAACGTATCGAATTTATACAGAAGAGCATGTTGAAGTATTGAAATTGATTTCAGAAGCTAAAACACTTGGTGTGACACTTGCCGAACTTAAAGGTTTGATAAAGTATCAAAATGGAGCGGTAAATTGGCCGGAAATTAACATTTTTTTAATCGGTATAAAATGTAGACTGGTCGCAGACTTAAACGAGATCTCTGAAAAAATTGCTAAAATTGATACTTGCATGAAATCCATCGATTCTTGCCCTAAAACACCTTGACTCTCCACCTAAGGGGAGACGTTAAGCTATTCATTGTTTATCCAGTATCGTGAGGAAAATAATGAAAAATATTTTACTGTTAAATGGCAACCCAAAGAGAAACAGCTTTTCTAGCCACCTAAGTTCAGCGTATGAAATGGAAGCAAAAAAGGTCGGGAGTATTCGCCGCTTTAATTTATCTGATATGATCTTTGATCCTAATTTAGAATCTGGTTACGATGATATTCAAGCATTGGAACCATGTTTATCCGATTTTAGTCAGGTTCTTATTTGGGCGGATCACATTGTGATTGTTTGCCCTATTTGGTGGGGCGGCTTACCTGCAAAGTTAAAAGGGCTACTGGATAGAACTTTCCTTCCTGGAACGATGTTTAAATTTGAAGGAGAAAGCATTCATCCTATTCAACTATTAACGGGTAAAACATCAAGAATCATTCTAACTATGGACTCGCCAGTTGAATTATCGGAAGAGCAATCTAAACCAGTTTTGGAGCAATTAAGTCGATACACGCTTGAATTTTGTGGCGTGAAGAAAGCCGAAGTGAGTTTGTTGGGTTCGGTTATTTTATCCGACGAAAATCAGAGAGACTGTTGGCTTTCAACCGTCGCGGATCTTGGTTCTAGTTGCCAGTAAATAATTTGAGGGTATGCCCAACGCTTGGCGTTTCGTTCAAGTTTGGGCTTTATTGTTAATGTCGGGATAATAAATACAGTAAAATACTGTTGCCTTGCGATTGTGGGAAATGTATAGCGGAGAAATACGATGATTAACTGGCCTTGTATGCTGAAGTTAGAAGGTGATGATGAACTTATCTATTTAAATTCAGAAAAAGAGTTGAATGGTGAGTGTGAAGGTTTAATTTGGGATCAAGAAGACCGTGTGATTGATTCTAAAGGATTTGTTTATTCTATGATGACTAAAAATTCTGTGATTAGATTACAGCATGATCAAATTCAGATTTCTGTGGAAGATGCCTCTAAATTGATTCAATCGCATGAGTTTTGTCGCGCCGAGGTCTGTTTAACAAAAATTCAGTTTGATTCAGTCTTTGAGGCTGTTAAGTCTTTGGAATAATCCCGACATTATTATTGAGTGTCGTATAGCCAGAATCTAAATAGACAGGGTATTACGGGGTGGGTATGAACCAAGTTAATCCTAAAAAATTACACAAGAGTAAGTGGACATCCGTAAAGCCAATGAATAGGGAAAAGCATTTCTTGGTGTCAGACGTCGAATTTGAAGAAGATGGGACGGTGATTTTGTGTAAATTGGAAGCTGTTCTGTCAAAAACAGAATATTCAATCGATTGGAAAGAATTGAAAAGCTCGGAAAAGTGGATTCAAGGTTGGAAATAACGCCAATGATCGAGAAACAACTCAATGATTTAATCCTTTAGTTGGTGATTTAGTTTAGATATCGATGGGTATCTTCATAAGAAATGTGTGGCTTAAATTTATTATTTTAGCGTGGAGTGATGATTTGAATATTCGTTTGATAGCTCAAGATGACCTCCCTAAGGCCGCGATAATTCATGCATCGGCATTTGTACGGCAAAGTGACTCACTAGAATGGTTAGAGTGTAGTTTTAAGGCATTTCCTCGTTATATGGTGTTCGTTGCCGAAACGGAAAGCGACATAGTCGGATATATTATATGGTCTCAAAAAAGTGGATTTCGTCCAGAAGTCGTTTTAGAGCTTGAGCAACTCGCTGTCTCTCCAGAGAGTCAAAAAAAAGGTATAGGTAGGGCGCTTATTATGGAATCTTTACCACTAGTAAAACGCCAGCTTGCTTTAAAAAACGCAGTATTAAAAACTATTTTAGTGACGACCCGAACAGATAATTATGCCCAAGAGCTTTACAAAAGTACTATTGGGGCTGAAGTCGAAACGGTGATATCGAATCTTTATTCAGCCGATGAAGTCTTAATGATCGCTCGCAATCTAAGCTAGGTTCTTTGTAGCCATATTCAACACACCGTATCCACTCGATTAAGTAATACCATTATGGCCTTGCGCCGTCTTTGGCGGGCAGGTTGCTAAGATCTCTCTATGCCCAGACTCCTTCAATTCTTCAAGAATGACATCAAACCCCCAAAGTCGATGTAAGTGTTTCAGCACTTCTGGATAGTTACCATTCAGTGGGATTCTATCTTGTGGAATGTGTTGTAAGGTTAAAGAACGATCGCCACGTACATTGACATTCCATACTTGGAGATTGGGCTCTAGATTACTGAGGTTGTATTGTGACGCGAGCTTTTCTCGAATAGCTTGATAGCCATTTTCATCGTGAATAGCACTGATTTTGATATGATTTTTTCTGTCGTCGTCTAATACGGCAAAGAGCTTAAAATCTCGAATGACCTTTGGCGATAGATATTGGCTAATAAAGCTTTCATCTTTAAAATTGTGCATCGCAAAATGCAGGGTGTCTAACCAATCCTCTCCGGCCATTTCAGGAAACCATTCTTTATCTTCCGCGGTTGGGTTTTCACAAATTCGTCGAATATCCTGAAACATAGCAAAACCCAGTGCGTAAGGGTTAATACCATTATAATAAGGGCTATTGTAATTGGGCTGGGCAATTACGTTGGTGTGGCTATGAAGAAATTCTAAGATGAATTTATCTTCCACAATGCCTTCATCGTATAAGTGGTTCAATATGGTGTAATGCCAGAAAGTCGCCCAGCCTTCATTCATTACTTGGGTTTGTTTTTGTGGGTAGAAATATTGGCTGACTTTACGCACTATGCGCACAATTTCACGCTGCCAAGGTTCTAACAATGGAGCATGTTTCTCGATGAAATACAGCAAGTTTTCTTGAGGTTCGCTTGGGAAGCGCGGCGCATCTTTATGCTCATCCACTTTTGATTTAGGAACGGTTCGCCACAGTTCATTCACTTGTGATTGCAAGTAAGCTTCACGAGATTCTTGGCGTGCTTTTTCCTCTAATATAGATATTTTTTCAGGGCGTTTGTAGCGATCGACCCCATAGTTCATTAATGCATGACAAGAGTCGAGCGTTTGTTCTACGTGGTCAATGCCATATTTTTCTTCACACTCAGTAATGTACGTTCTTGCGAATAATAAATAATCGATAATTGAGCTGGCATCCGTCCAAGATTGAAATAAGTAATTACCTTTAAAAAAGGAATTATGACCATAACAAGCATGTGCCATGACAAGGGCTTGCATGGTGATGGTGTTTTCTTCCATTAAATATGAAATACATGGGTCAGAATTAATGACGATTTCATAGGCAAGCCCCATGTGTCCGTGTTTGTAGTTTTGCTCTGTTTGAATGAACCTTTTACCATATGACCAATGGTGATAATTAATTGGCATTCCGACACTGGAATAGGCATCCATCATTTGCTCTGCAGTGATGACTTCGATTTGGTTAGGGTAGGTATCCAAACGATAATGCTGCGCCACTCGTTTTATTTCGGTGTGGTATAGCTCTAATGAATCGAATGTCCAATCTGGGCCTGCTGGTAAAGGGAAGCCAGGATGTGAATGGTTATGGAATGGATGTGCTCTCGTTTTTGTAACCATAATACTGCCCCTTTGCTTATAACGTTTCTGGTTCATTGCCTATTCGATTTATTGCGTTTGCTTTTGAAAGAGCTCTCGGAAAATAGGAAATATGTCATCAACACTTTGAATGTTCTTCATAGCAAAATTATCAAATTCTTTGCCGAGTTTTTCATATTCAGTCCACAAGGTTTGGTGGGCGCGCTTGGTGATTTCGATATACGAATAGTAACGACAATAAGGGAGCAGTTGCTTAACCAATATTTCATGGCATTTTGGAGAGTCATCTGCCCAGTTATCACCATCCGATGCTTGTGCAGCGTAAATATTCCATTCGTTGGTGGGAAAGCGATCTTTGATTATTTCGCTCATCATTTTTAGGGCGCTAGAAACGATAGTACCGCCGGTTTCTTGGGAGTAAAAAAACTCATGCTCATCAACTTCTTTTGCTTGGGTGTGGTGACGTATAAAGACCACTTCGACGTTGTCGTAAGTTCGGGTGAGAAATAAGTACAGCAATACGTAAAAGCGTTTTGCGATTTCTTTTGTCGCTTGGTCCATTGAGCCTGAAACATCCATTAAGCAAAACATAACGGCTTGGCTAGAAGGAATAGGGCGCCGTTCGTAGTTTTTAAAACGAAGATCAAAGGTATCAATAAAAGGCACGCTGGCAATTTTTTGTCTTAATTCTTCAATTTCGTTTTTAATACGCTTTTCTTCGAGTGGTTGGGCGGGTTCTGTTATGTGGACTTCATCGAAAAGGCTCTCTAATTCTTTTAACTGGCGTCGTTTGGAAGCCGTCATGGCGGTTCTGCGTGCGAGTGATTGTTGTAGAGAGCGGACAATCGCAATATTTGAAGGGATCCCAGCGGTTTTATAGCCAGAGCGGTGCGACTTCCATTCGGTTATCTTATTGACCTGATTTTTTTGTAAGTTAGGTAGCTCCAAATCTTCAAATAATATATCAAGATATTCATCTTTTGATATTTGAAAAATGAAATCGTCTTGGCCTTCACCATCATTGCTGGCATCGCCTTGCCCCGATCCACCACTACCACCGCCTGCTGGTGGGCGATCAATTTGGTCGCCAGTAATGAATTGGTCGTTACCTGGATGAACGCGTTCTTTTGTGCCGCCTTTGCCTTGATGAAAAGCGGGCTCACCAATATCTTGGTTTGGAATAGATACATCCTCACCACTTTCGGTATTGGTAATAGAACGTTTTTTTACCGCTTCAGCGACAGATTTTTTGATCTGTTCTTTATTGCGGCGTATAAAACGTTGTCTGTTGACGGTACTTTTCTTTTTCCCGTTTAAACGTCTATCAATAAATTGTGCCATAGCTCCCCCAAAAGACTCATTGGCGTAATCGTTCTTCTTGCTTTTAGCTGCTAAGTATCAATAACCGCAACTACAATAACCGCAACTAAAAGCATGAACGTTAGCCTTGATGTACAGCGTCGCGAGTGGCAAGTTATGATGATTTACGTACGCGTAAGTACCATTCTGCCAACAAGCGAACTTGTTTTTTGGTGTAGCCTTTCTCCATCATACGAGCAACAAAGTTGTCGTGTTTTTTCTGATCATCGGTAGAGGTTTTTGCATTAAATGAAATTACAGGTAAAAGCTCTTCGGTATTCGAGAACATTTTTTTCTCTATAACGGTGCGAAGTTTTTCATAGCTGGTCCAGACTGGATTATGGCCTTTGTTGTTCGCTCTTGCGCGTAATACAAAGTTAACGATTTCGTTTCGGAAATCTTTTGGATTACTGATACCAGCAGTTTTCTCAATTTTCTCCAACTCGTCATTTAAAGCTGATCGGTCAAATAGTTGACCGGTTTCTGGGTCTCGATATTCTTGATCTTGGATCCAAAAATCAGCGTAAGTTACGTAGCGATCAAAAATGTTTTGACCATACTCGGAATACGATTCAAGGTAAGCCGTTTGAATTTCTTTACCGATAAATTCGACATATTTAGGCACTAAGTAGCCTTTTAAATATTCAAGATATTTATCGGCGGTTTCTTGTGGGAATTGTTCTCGTTCGACTTGTTGTTCAATCACATAAAAGAGATGAACAGGGTTAGCCGCGACTTCTGTTTGGTCAAAGTTAAAGACGCGAGACAGAATCTTAAAAGCAAAACGAGTGGAAAGCCCGGACATGCCTTCGTCTACACCAGCATAGTCACGGTATTCTTGATAGCTTTTAGCTTTTGGATCGGTGTCTTTTAAGGTTTCGCCATCATAAACGCGCATTTTAGAAAACAATGATGAATTTTCTGGCTCTTTTAGGCGAGATAAAATACTAAATTGAGCCAATATATCTAACGTGCTAGGTGAGCATGGCGCTTGAGTTAATTCACTGTTCGACAGTAGTTTTTGGTAGATTTTAATTTCTTCTGATGCGCGTAAGCAGTAAGGGACTTTCACGATATAGACACGGTCTAAGAAAGCTTCATTATTTTTATTATGACGGAAGGTTTGCCATTCGGATTCGTTGGAGTGTGCCAAAATCATACCTTCAAAGGGTAAGGCCGAAAGCCCTTCTGTGCCGTTGTAATTACCTTCTTGAGTTGCAGTTAATAATGGGTGTAAGACTTTAATCGGCGCTTTGAACATCTCGACAAATTCCATGACGCCTTGGTTCGCTTTACATAGTGCACCAGAATAGCTGTAGGCATCTGGATCATCTTGTGAAAAATGTTCAAGTTTCCGAATATCAACTTTCCCTACTAAAGATGAAATATCTTGGTTGTTTTCATCGCCTGGTTCTGTTTTGGCGATGGCAACTTGATCTAAGATAGAAGGGCGAACTTTAACTACTTTAAATTTGGTAATGTCACCGCCAAATTCGTGTAGACGTTTCGCAGCCCAAGGTGACATGATAGAGCGTAGATAACGTGGATCTATGCCATATTCACTCTTTAACAGTTCGCCATCTTCATCGACGTTAAATAGGCTAAATGGATGGTCATTTACAGGGCTTCGTACCCCGTTAGCAGAAAGTACATAAATGGGCATTTGCTGCATTAAAGCTTTTATTTTTTCAGCGAGCGAGGATTTACCACCACCAACAGGGCCAAGTAAGTAGAGTATCTGTTTGCGCTCTTCTAAACCTTGCGCTGCATGTTTTAAGTAAGACACAATTTGCTCAATCGCTTCTTCCATTCCGTAGAAATGTTCAAACGTTTTATAACGTGAAATGACACGGTTGGAAAAAATCCGGCTAAGCCGAGGTTCTTTTGAGGTATCAATGATTTCTGGCTCACCAATGGCTAACAAGAGACGCTCAGCAGCATTAGCATAGGCGCTTTTGTCTTGTTGGCATAAGGCAAGGAAATCTTGAAGAGACAGTTCTTCTTCTTTCGAAGCTTCATAACGTGATTGATAGTGGTCGAAAATACTCATAGCGAATCCCCTTGAATATGTCGAATGGTGTGAATGACAAATTCCGTACACCCATATCAATAAGACTAGACTTGTTTTTTTATTCTGCTTAACAATTATGCACTTATTTATGTCAGCATTTGCGGTTCATCACGAAGAAAAATTTGTTATATGAAGAAGATAAAAGGGGTAATACTAGATAGAAACCAGTAATAAATTAAAATGGCACCACAGTGGACGCCATTTAGAAAAGGGAGGACTATGCGTTTAATATTTGCATCAATTCTGTGGATGATAAATGGTATTGGCGTGGGCAGTTACGCCATGTGCTTAACATCCGACGGTATTTATCTTGCATCGGCATTTGAGCGTTGAAGTGATGATCCTCTTTATGAAATTGAGGATACATACCTTCTGAATCGATAAGAAAACGCACATAGTTTACAGCTTGGTGCTCTGTGGCGATATCAAAGCCTAGAAATTGTAGGCGTCGCTGATCGACATTGACCTTATCTGAACCCGATAACATGTTATTGGATTCTTGCATCGCATGGTACATTTCCATGTAATCGATAATTTCACGGCATTCTTTTTCTTCCATACGACCAAAGTTTTTATCTAATTCACGCATTTGAAGGCCGTATCCACGCTCAACAATGATTTGAAGACGTTTATATTTATCAGCGTTTTCCGGCTCTAGTTGGGCCATTAAGTTGTATTGGTTTGACAGGATCAAACGTTGTGCGTTTGTCATTTCCATGGTGAACCTCAATATAAAAATAAATCTTTGAATAACGTTGTACCCAGGCTTTTTTATATGCGCTATTAATACATAACGTTATCGTTGTATTTGCTTAAAACGGCGACCACTTTTTCCATTGTTTCTTTTGATGGTGGTTCAACACCTTCTAATGGATAATCGTGGCCGAGTGCTTCCCACTTATGCGCGCCAAGTTTGTGGTAAGGCAGTAATTCGATTTTTTCGATATTATCCATATCTTTAATGAATTCACCGAGCATTTCTGCCGCTTCTAAATCATCGGTATAACCTGGGACTATCACATAACGTAGCCATGTTTTTTGGCCTATTTTATGTAAATAACGGGCGAAATCTAACGTCCGTCTATTTGAAACGCCAACAAAATCATGGTGAATTTCATCTTTCATGTGCTTGATATCAAGCATGACAAGATCGGTGTCCGCTAAGACTTCATCAATTACGTCGGTATGTTTACGAATGTAGCCATTAGTGTCTAAACAAGTGTGGATGCCCTCTACGTGAGCGGCGTGGAATAAGTCACGCACAAATTCAGGTTGCAGCATGGCTTCACCGCCAGAACAGGTAATGCCCCCACCAGACGCATTCATAAAATGACGGTAGGATTTGGCTTCTTTAATGATGTCCTCTACTGAAACTTCTTTTCCACCATGTGTATCCCATGTATCGCGGTTATGGCAATACATACAGCGCATCAAACAACCTTGCATGAACACAATAAAGCGGATGCCGGGGCCATCGACGGTGCCGCAAGATTCATAAGAGTGAATACGACCGGTTACTGACATAAGGAAAGTCCTTTGGAATTGAATATCTTTATATTATTACAAAAACTAGGGTTAACCTAGTAGAAGTATGGAGCGTTGATTCGATTCATCTTGTTAATTTTCAAAGAAAACGCGCTATATAATTCGCTTTTTTTAGATAAAACGAGCTTAGTTTAGCGAATTTATATGGTCAAACGGAGCTTATAAGTAGAAGTGTTATAAGCAGGCGTTTCAAATACCAACTCAATGATAGTCTTCCTTTATCTTGATTATGTTGATCAGAGACAAAAGAGAAAGGATAAGAATATAAAATCGTTATTACGAAAGAGGGGGTATCGTAGTTTAATATTACCGAAGTGTAATATTAATGAAGATAACGCTACGTAAATACTCAAATCATTTACGTAGTGTGAGAACATTCTACACTCATGGTGTTTACGTCAATTGAGTGTAGAGATTGACGACTTAGTTTACCCAGTCACGTAACGTGTAGGTTAGTGTGTGTTCTGTATTGGATAGCTCTAACGTGTCTTTGGTGAGTTGAATAGTGCTCCAAGCGGATAGAGTGCTAGCAACAATGCGTTCTGTTTTCATTGCATCGCCTGAACACATTTTCATGGTCATGCCCATTTGATGAATACGGAATTGCCCCGTGTCTTTATTGATTTCTGCTTTTCCGTGAAAGCCATTGCAACCAGCATTGCCGTTTGATTGCATTGCTTCACTGATTTCTAGATCGGGAATGGTGCCCATTTGTCCTTTTGTGACTTCATTACCATCAATTTTACTCAGTACCCAATGGTGATGTTGTAAATCGACTGGCTTAACGAAATCAGCGGTGTTATTGGTAGAGCAAGCCGCTAATAAAAGAGGTAGGCTAAGGCTAATGACAAGCTTTTTCATAGTATTCTCCATATGGGGTAGTCTATGCTTTAAATAGGTATATGATATTTTTCATCGCAGAGCATAGCAGGAAAAACAGTTTTAGACATTAGTATCAGTAACGGTAAGTGTTTATATTTAATCACTAAATAAGAGTGGAACGGTTATTGTGATGGTTATGTATTGTTTGTGATGGTTATGTATTGTTGTAATCGACGCTTTAAATACGCATAGGGAGGAGAGATGGAACAACTGGAATTCTTCACCGTACCTAGCCCTTGCATTGGTGTGTGCACGGTTGATAATAAAGGTTATTGCCAAGGCTGTATGCGTAAGCGTGAAGAGCGATTTAATTGGTTGACCTTTACGCCAACACAGCAACGCCACATCATAAAACTCTGTAAGCAACGTTATTATCGCAAACGTCTTGCTTTGAGAGGTCACATTCCTGTTCAGAAAATAGAAGAAGATTCACTGCCATCTCAAGGCGATTTGTTTTAACCATATGATGTATAAAAGGAAATGGCGTAGAGCGTTATTTGCACTCTACGCCGCTTGTTGTTCCATCTTCGAAGTAACAAAGTTATTTTATCATTGAAGGTGAGTGAGAGGCTCATCAAGCAATAATAGAAGAGAATTATGATGACTATTCAAAGTCACTCTTACACATATCAATTGCACCATATAAATCATCATGACTAAGGCGTTTTTTATCTAGCCTCTGCTTGGTTTCAGACCCTAAACTTTGCAGTTTTTTTCGGTTGTCTGCGGTTTGGCGTAAGCCAGCATGTCTTAAACAGCTATTAAGCTCATGATCTTCACTAAAGTTAACGTACTTACTATCTATAGATGCCATAAGAAACTCCTTCTTTGACGGAATGGGGATAGAATTATTTACACGCTAATTTGTTTACCTTAAAGCAGTATAGAAGCTTTATTAAAATCTGCTTGCTTAGCATCTGAATTTTTTATTGCATTTTTTACTTCATTTTTATTGCTAGTTAGAGGAATGAATAGTATCGTTAATCGCAATTCGACGATTAACGATTAACGATTAACGATTTTAGGTTGACCTTTATGACTAAAATATGTGACATAACCAATCAACAAGCTTTTCAAACTTGTGCTGATGAACTTGATAAAGAGTTAAAGTTTTCTAAGCTTGCTAAGGCACTATCTCACCCTGCTCGGGTTAGGATCCTTAATATTTTGTTAAAGCTTGATCGATTAGGTGGCTGCTTGAATAGTGATTTAGTGTCGCAGCTAGGGCTGGCTCAATCCACAGTATCTGAGCATTTGCGAATTTTGAAAACGGCCGAATTAATCAAAGCAGAGCCGATGCCACCAAAAATGTGTTATCGAATCAATCGCTCTACAGTGAATGAATTTCATCATTTACTGAGTAATTTTAGCGACTAGTGATGTCACTCATTATTCGTATTAAGGCGTTATGCCTTTTTTTATGAATCAGTTAATCGTAATTCGACGATTGGCGATTGTCGGTTAACGATTAATTATTAGGTTGAATAATTTCGTCGTATATACCCAATTACGAAGGGTATAGAAATAATAAGGAAAAACCATGGAACAGATATGCAAACCTAAATTAGGATTTTTAGATCGTTATTTAACGGTATGGATTTTTCTTGCCATGCTTTTAGGGGTGTTAATTGGAGTGATATTTCCACAAGTATCGACTTGGAATAAAGCAATGAGTGTTGGTTCCACGAACATCCCACTCGCACTGGGATTAATACTTATGATGTATCCACCCCTTGCTAAGGTTGACTACAGCTTACTAGGGAAAGTGACCAAAGATAAAAAAGCTATAACGTTGTCATTGATAATGAATTGGATCGTTGGGCCTATTCTTATGTTTGTATTGGCGATGATCTTTTTAGGCTCACATCCTGGTTACATGGTTGGCATTATCATGATAGGTCTGGCCCGTTGTATTGCGATGGTATTAGTTTGGAATGATATTGGTGGAGGTAATCGAGAATACGGTGCGGCACTAGTTGCGATCAATAGTGCTTTTCAGGTGGTGACTTATAGTTTCATGGCGTGGCTATTCATTACCGTTCTTCCTCCCGTATTTGGTTATGAAGGTATGGTTGTTGATATTTCTATTGGTGAAGTAGCCCAAAGTGTCGCAATTTATTTAGGCATTCCTTTTTTAGCCGGTTATTTAAGCCGTAAATGGTTGATTGCTGCGAAAGGTGTCGATTGGTACACCCAAGTTTTTATCCCTAGAATTTCTCCAATGACACTTATCGCCTTACTGCTAACGATTGTGTTTATGTTCAGTTTAAAAGGGGAGATGATATTTGAGTTACCAATGGATGTGGTCTTAATTGCGATTCCATTATGCATTTACTTTGTGGCGATGTTCTTTACCAGTTTCTTCATTGGTAAAAAAATGGGGATAGAGTTTGATAAAAATGCATCTATTGCCTATACAGCGACAGGGAATAATTTTGAATTGGCGATTGCGGTTTCTATTGCTGTATTTGGCATTAATTCAGATCAAGCATTTGCGGGAGTCATTGGTCCATTAATTGAAGTTCCAGTACTAATATTTCTCGTCAATATGGTATTGAAAATGAAACCTAATTATCGAGTAAAAGACTAGAAATACCACTTTAATTTAACCCAGTATATTACTGACTATTTAAAAGGAAGAAATGATCATGGAAAAAGTAACGATTTATCATAACCCAGAATGTGGCACATCACGCAATACGCTTGCGCTTATTCAAAACAGCGGTATAGAACCCGATGTTATTTATTACTTAGAGACGCCTCCAACACGTGAGACGTTGATTCAATTAATTAAAAACATGGGGATATCGGTTCGTTCATTATTACGCAAAAATGTAGAACCATTTGAAAAGTTAGGACTAGCAGAAAATAAATTTGACGATGCTGAGTTGATTGAGTTCATGTTACAAGATCCTATCTTAATTAACCGCCCAATTGTTGTGACATCTATTGGAACTAGGCTTTGTCGTCCATCAGAAGTTGTGCTTGATATTTTACCTGCGGATCAACAAGGCGCTTTTAGCAAAGAAGATGGAGAAGTGATCATTAATGAACAAGGTCAACGGGTAGAGAAGTGAAAGTGATAAAGGAAACTATGCCAGCGTTAAATGAAGTATTGTTGCTTCAAATAACGAATACGTTTGGTGGGGAAGCGGTTGCTTATCCACCAAAAATATTGCTTTTATATGGATCCGTTCGTGAACGATCTTATAGTCGATTTGCAACGGAAGAGGCTGCTCGCTTATTGCAGTATATGGGTGCAGAGGTTCGCATTTTTAATCCTTCTGGCCTGCCATTACCCGATGATGCTCCTGATAGCCATCCTAAAGTTCAAGAGCTACGAGAAATGGTGCGCTGGTGTGAAGGAATGGTTTGGTGCTCTCCAGAGCGACATGGTGCGATGACCAGTATCATGAAGGCCCAAATAGATTGGATACCCTTAAGTGAAGGTGCTGTTCGTCCATCACAGGGTAAAACACTCGCCATTATGCAAGTGAGTGGCGGATCTCAGTCATTTAATTCACTGAATCAAATGCGGATCTTAGGTCGGTGGATGCGTATGTTTACTATTCCTAACCAATCTTCTGTTGCAAAAGCATGGTTGGAGTTTGATGACGATGGTCGAATGAAACCTTCTGCGTATTACGATCGAATTGTCGATGTGATGGAAGAGTTAATGAAATTCACCTTGTTATTAAGAGGTAACGTTAAGCAATTGACAGATAGATATAGTGAACGTAAAGAGAGTGCGGCTGAGCTATCGGATCGTGTCAATCAAAAAAGTATTTAAACCTACGGGTATGAAAATGGCGAAAGCCCGATGTTATTAGGGTTGTTTGTTTTTATGATGAATTGCCCTATGAGCGCTCTCAATAAACTAACAGATCGTTAATACTCCTTTTTAGATCAACTCTATATGTTCATTTCCATTTAGAGTTGTCATATTTTATTGTCACTAAAAGTTAGAACATTATATAGAAATAAGTCTAAATACTTATTTTGATATTAAAGCTAAGGGGACTAGCCTGACTAATTTATAATGCATTGTGATACAACTCTTGTTTATAATTATATAAATGAAAAATTCACATTGTATCTTCGGTATCACTAAATGTTAGCAAAAAAAATGGAAGCACCTAAAGATATGCAGATTGGTTCTATTTTTGAAACCAAAAGGCATGGCTCAGTTGCTGTTATAGAATATTACAATACTCATACTGTAATTATTTCCTTTGAAAATACAGGCAATATTAGATGTACAACAGCTGCAAAGCTACGCAACGGTCAGGTCACCGATCGTTCTGTACCTGCGCAATCATCTATGGTCGGTAAGCAATTTGAGTCACTCAAGCATGGCTTATTGACGGTTAAGCAAGTTGATTCAGGAAGTATTGTCGTTTTAGAAGATGAAAATGGCGCAGAAGTCAGACTGATACTGGCTGCGGTTCAAAAGCTAAGGGAGCGAGTAGAAGAAGATAGTGATACTAATGAAGAGTTAGAGCTCCCTACTTCTCTAAGTGCTTTAACAAAAAGAAATAAAAAGACCAAAGATGTAAATTCCCTTCTTAAGAAAATGATTACCGACTATGGTCAGTAAAAGTACAATTCAATTTAGTAAACAAGTTGCTTTTCTTTTTATGTATTTCCTTCGAATTATAATTTTGATCAATGTCACGCTAAGGTAGTGCCGCTACATATCGTTAATAATTTTGCTGTCTATTTAGTGACTTAGGTCACAAGGTCATTTTGACTTTGTGACCATGATCTACATTAATCTGGCTCGATTTATATAATATTATTTCATCAAAATAATAAACCTTACAGAGATATAAATTATGAAAAAGATTATGGTTGTATGTGGAAATGGCCTTGGTACTTCATTAATGATGGAGATGGCAGTAAAAGAGGTTGTTAATAAAATTGGTTTGGTAGCAGAAGTGGAACACGAAGATTTATCATCCGCTACATCAAGCAAAGCTGATATTTGGGTAGCCGCGACAGATATTGCAAATCAATTAAAAGAAGCTGGAAAAGAAAACATTGTAAGCCTTTCTAATATCTTTGATAAAGCATCAATTGAAGAACAACTAAAAAAATTCATGTAAGGTAAAATGTAATGGAAAACTTTTTTGAATTTATGCTTGGCTTATTAAAAGAGCCAGCAATTATGGTCGGTTTAATCGCTTTCATTGGTTTGGTTGCTCAGAAAGCTGATGTTTCTACTATCCTGAAAGGCACTATAAAAACCGTAATGGGGTTCTTGATCTTAGGTTTTGGTGCTGGAGCGCTAGTCGGGGCTTTAAATAATTTTTCAATTGTGTTTACGGAAGCTTTTGGTGTAAGTGGCGTTATTCCAAATAATGAAGCTATCGTTGCAATAGCACAAGAGGCCTTTGGTTACCCTCTCTGTCAGACTAGTTGTCGCGCTTAATATTCAACCATTAAACAGAGGGCGTGGAGTAACAATGAAACATTATTCAGCGCAAAGCAAAGAGTCGGCTCTTCAGAAGATGATGCCTCCAAATAATATAGCAATAGCCCAATTATCAATCGAGATGGGGATTGGTGAATCAACCTTGTATAATTGGCGAAAACAAGCAATTGATAAGGGGCATTTAGTGCCAGGTGATGGAAAGAATGCTGAGCAGTGGTCATCAGCAAATAAATTCTCAGTCGTGTTGGAAACAGCCTCTTTAAATCAAGCTGAGTTAGCGGAATATTGCCGAGGCAAAGGTCTTTATGTGGAACAAGTATCGGCTTGGCGAAATGCGTGTATAGATGCAAACGCTAACGTTAAAGAGCAAGAAAAAGCCTTCTCCACCGAAACAAAGAAAGATAAAAAACAGATCAATCAATTAGAAAAGGAGCTACGTCGAAAAGATAAGGCACTCGCTGAAACCGCAGCACTATTGGTGTTAAGAAAAAAAGCAAATGCGATCTGGGGGGAAGCCGAGGACGAATGATCCTCGACTCAGCTCGCATTCAAGCAGTTAAACTAGTTAATGAAGCTGTGAGTTCTGGTGCGCCAAAGTTTAAAGCTTGCCGTGAACTTGGGATCAGTGTCCGGACGTATCAACGTTGGACTGTTGACGGGAACATAAAAACAGATGGTAGACCAATATCTCAGCGCCCTGAGCCAAAAAATAAGCTATCAAAAGCAGAGAGAGATAACATATTAGCCATCGTTAATAGCGATGATTTTAAGAGCTTACCACCAAGCCAAATCGTCCCTACATTAGCAGATGAGGGTATTTATCTTGCTTCTGAATCAACATATTATCGTGTTCTTCATGAAGAAAAACAGCAAAACGCTCGCGGACGTAGTCAGATAAAAGAGAGAAAAGTACCGACGACACACTGTGCTACAGGGCCAAACCAAGTGTGGTGTTGGGATATTACTTGGTTACCAGGCCCCGCTAAAGGGCTGCATTTTTATTTATATTTGATACTCGATATATTTAGTCGAAAGATTGTTGGATGGGAAATTCATGATGACGAATCAGCAGAAAATGCATCAATATTAATTAAGAAAGCTCATTTAAAAGAAGGAGTTAAAGATAATCCTCTGGTACTGCATTCGGATAATGGAAGCCCAATGAAAGGCTCATCAATGCTTGAAACACTTTATAGTTTAGGTGTCGTGTCGTCTTTTAATCGTCCTAGGGTGAGCAATGATAATGCTTATGCTGAGTCGATATTTAAAACGTGTAAATATCGCCCTGACTATCCGTATAAAGGGTTTTCAACAATTGATGAGGCGCGTAGTTGGGTGTTGAAATTTAGCCACTGGTATAATTTTAACCACAAACATAGTGGCATCAAATACGTCAGCCCACATCAAAGGCATTCAGGATTAGCGGGTGACATATTGGCTAATAGAAAAGAAGTTTATCAAGGTGCTAAAGATGCTCACCCTGAGCGCTGGAGCGGTAATATCCGTAATTGGGATTTACCAAAAGAAGTGTACTTAAACCCTGAACAAAATAGTGTCAAGGCTGAGAGTGCATAACGTAGTGATCGCGACAACTAGTTTGACAAACACCGGTTACGAGATGGCATTAATAATGTTTTTCTCTTTCATTGTTAATATTCTTCTAGCTAGATTTACTCCGTTGAAATATATATTTCTAACGGGGCATCATACAATGTTTATGTCTATGTTAGTTGCTGTAATTTTATCTACAGCAGGTATCACAGGAACGTTATTGGTAGCAATAGGTTCAATTCTTGTTGGCTCCTTGATGGTTATTATGCCCGCACTTGCTCAAAAATACACAGAGAAAGTGATGGGGACTGACCAACTAGCAATGGGGCACTTCTCTACCTTCTCATACTTAATATCTGGTTTCATTGGTAGCAAGTTTGGTGATACTTCTAGAACGACTGAAGATATGAACGTGCCAAAAAGCTTGATGTTCTTACGTGATACTCCAGTGGCAGTCGCAGTAACCATGGCCATTTTCTTTTTGTTTGCATCTATTTTTGCCGGTGGGGATTTTGTTGAAACAGTCTCTGGTGGTCAAAACTGGGTAGTATTTACTTTTATTCAATCACTTACTTTTGCAGGTGGCGTATACATAGTTCTGCAAGGCGTGAAGATGCTGATTGCCGAAATTGTTCCTGCATTTAAAGGGATTTCTGACAAGTTAGTTCCAGGAGCAAAACCTGCTCTAGATTGTCCAATGGTATTCCCAATGGCACCTAACGCTGTATTAATTGGTTTCTTATCATCATTTGCAGCCGGCCTTGTCGCTATGGGTATCCAAGGCATGTTTGATTGGACCATCATTGTAGCTGGCGTTGTTCCTCACTTTTTTGTTGGTGGTGCTGCTGGTGTATATGGTAATGCAACGGGTGGCTTACGAGGCGCGATTCTAGGTTCATTTACACAAGGCTTATGCATCTCGTTCCTACCAATGTTCCTTCTACCGGTGTTAGGGAATATTGGTCTAGAAGCAACGACTTTTGCAGACTTTGACTTTGGTGTTGTTGGTTTAATTCTTGGATGGATTGTTTCATGAGTTTATTAAGTCTAATCGGCGATAATATCGTTATCTCAAATGAAAAACACCTGAGTGTGAACGCAGCCCTAGATATCACTTGTTCGAAGCTTTTGGAACAGGGAAGTATTGACGTAACATACTTAGAAGCTATCAAACAAAAGCATAAGGAGATTGGCGCTTATTATGTTCTGGCTCCCAAAATAGCGATGCCACATGCTAGGCCAGAAGATGGCGTAAATGAAGCATCTCTCCAAGTAACGGTATTTAAAAAGGGGGTTGATCTAGGGTCGGAAGACAATGGAGATGTCTATTTTTCAATAACGCTAGCAGCCATGGATTCAGATAGCCATATTCAGACGATAATGGCGTTATCAGAGTTATTTCAAAATAGTAATGACATTGACTCAATTATTTCAGCTCAAACAAAAGATGAAATTATTGAGGTCTTGAAAAAATATTAATATTTCCAGTATTATTATGTAATAAAGCCCTCATTTTAAGAGGGCTTTTCAGTATTTTAGGACGAGATATATCGTATCTGTGATCAGGTAATATAAATCACTACATACACATTAAGTTAATATACTGTATAACTGCACCTTAATGATCCCCAAGCTACATCCTTAAAGAAAAATTAACGGTAATTTATTGTTATATAATTGATTTATGAGTTTCAGAAAGGCGAAAGCCCGATGTTGGTAGCATCGGGCTTTCTATGTTTCTTGCTATTTCTAGCATGAGTCTCGAGTGGTAAATTCGGTTCTCATTTTACCTTTTATGCAAAAGGTGGATTCAATCGAATCTAAAGACGGGTAGTCTTAGATGCGGATGAAGTCCATGTGCTCAACTTTTGGCTTAAACGCGTGACGTTGAACGTCTTGTGGCTTAACTTTTACTTCTTTGCCATCAACTACTAGAGTGATTGCTTCGTAAAATTCAGGCTTATCCATTTGGTTGATCACGTCAGAGTGAACCAATGCGATAGATACTGGCTCTGCTTCACCACCGTAGATGATTGCAGGGAATTGGCCAGTTAGACGTAGGCGGCGGCTCGCACCCTTACCTAGTTCAGTACGTACTACTGCTTCAAATTTCATAGTATTTACTCTCAAATTAGTAAATTAAAAGATGTTTAATCACGTAGCGACCTAGTGATTAAGCGTTGCTTCAATGCCAAATAAAATATTAAGGCATGAAACGAGCGCGGATACTAACATTCAAACGGATTATGAGCAATATAAAACCACGGAATTAGCTCAATCAAATACTGTCTCGTAAGTCGATTTGAAAACCGAGATCGATGGTGGTTTGATGGATGGCTTCTCCATTTAAGCGTTGTAAAATTTGTTCGGCTGATATAACGCCAATTTTTTCTCTGGGTGTCACAACAGTTGCTAACCTAGGAACCATAACATTCGAGAGGTCATGCCCATGAAAGCCAGCAATTCCTATGTCTTCTGGTACGCGTATACCAAGTCGTTGACATTCATAAATTGCTCCTACCGCTAAGTCATCATTGGTGCAAAAAATACCATTGGCAGTGGGGTGATCTTTGCGCATTTTATGAAGTAAATCGGCACCTAATGTGAACGAAGAGGCATTGGTGGTTTGTAGGCTTATCGGCGTTAATCCATTTGAGCGCATGGCTTCTTCGTAACCGGCTAACTTTAGCTTAGTTCGCACATCCAATCGTGCAGCAAAATACACGATTTGGTCATGACCTTTATCAATCATGGCTTGGGTCATGGCCTTGGAGGCCGCATGGTTATCGAACCCAATGGATTGTTCGATCGCGGGGGAAACGGTATCCATAATCTCGATGACCGGAATACCCGCTGTTTTTAACATTTTCTTCGTGCGCTCGGTGTGGTGATTTTCAGACAATATGATGGCATCGACATTATATGAGAGCAGCATTTCGATGTTTTTTTCTTCAAGAGTAGCACTGTAGCTGTAGTGGGCCAGCATCAATTGATAACCAGCCGGTTCAGTGATGGTTTCAATACCCCGAATAATTTCGGCAAAGACTTGGTTGGTCAGTGATGGGACTAGTACTCCAATGGCGTGGCTTTTGGCGTTGGATAAAATGTCCGGAGCTCGGTTGGGAATGTAACCTAACTCTTCCACAGCCTGTGTGATTTTTTGGCGCAAGGAATCTGACACGTTATCTGGGGTTCGTAGACATCGGCTGACGGTCATTTTGGTAACCCCAACAAGGTTGGCGACATCTTGTAATGTTGGTCGTTTGTTTTTACTTGCCATCGTCATCGCCTATTTAAAGAAAGGGGATTATTTTTCGTATTACGTTATAAATCAATTCGCTAGCTTAAGGTAGGAAAAAGCGCACAAACATACGCTTTTTCCTGATTGTTAACCGTTATAGTGGTAATTGTGGGCATCACTTACTATAACGATTGCTCGACTCTAGGCGATTGACTCCACTCGACATGATATTTATTGGCTTCGGGTTGATCGACTCGTGAATAGGTATGCGAACCGAAGTAATCGCGTTGTGCTTGCAATAAATTCGCGGGTAAGGTTGCACAGCGCATCGCATCGAAATAACTTAAAGCGGAGCTCATTCCTGGAATAGGAATACCTTGAAGGCTGGCATTGGCGACACTTCGACGCCAATTCAGTTGGCGTTGTTCCAGTTCTTTGGCAAAGCTTTGATCAAACATTAAGTTGTCTAAATCGTGATTGCTTTCAAAAGCTTTGGTAATGCTTTGTAAGAAGATGGCACGAATAATACAGCCAGAGCGCCACCCTTTGGCAATATCGGCAAAATTTAACGGCCAACCTTGTTGAGATGACGTGGTTTTCATTAAATCGAAACCTTGAGCATAAACACATAATTTGGCGCAATAGAGTGCGTCATGAAGTTCGTTGACGATGGTGCTTAGATCGTCGGTTAAGGCTTTTTCAGTTTTGGCTGTTAGAAGCTTCGCGCCTAATTCACGACGAGTTTTTAAACTGCTTAGTGAGCGAGCATAGACTGACTGAGCGATGGTTGGGGTTGGGCTACCAACTTCAAAACTGTTAATGGCCGTCCATGTTCCTGTGCCTTTTTGTCCAGCTTTATCTAGGATCATGTCAACCAATGGTTTGTCGGTATGGAAGTCTTTTTGTTTCAAAATATCAGCGCTAATTTCCATTAGATAACTATTTAATACACCTTGATTCCATTGATTGAAGATTTCACCAATCTCATTTGCTGGTAAACCAAGCGCTTGATTAAGATATTGATATACTTCGCAAATGAGTTGCATGTCGGCATATTCAATGCCGTTATGAACCATTTTGACATAGTGACCCGAACCACTTGGACCTGTATAGGTAGCGCAAGGTTCACCCGGATGTTTAGGGGGAACCGGCATGCCATTTTTGTCTACTTTGGCTGAAATAGCATTCCACATTGGTTTAATGTGCAGCCAGGCTTGAGGATCGCCACTTGCCATTAAAGCAGGACCAAAACGTGCACCTTGTTCACCACCAGAAACCGCAGTGCTGAAAAAGTTAAGTTTACCTTGGTATTTTTTATCGCGAGCGATGGTGTCTGTCCATAAGCTATTGCCAGTATCAATGACAATATCTTGTGGTTGTAGGCCAGCTTTCAGTAAATCGTCGATAACGGTTTCGACAATGTTTCCAGCCGGAATAGATAGCGCAATCACTCTTGGAGTAGATAGTTGATTGAGTAATTCAGTTAATGATTTACATGAGATAAAAACACTATGATTTTGCTCGCTATTATTCAGTGCTGTGGCTTCTTGAGTGGTTTGATCTAAATGGTGTTGGTTGATGTCAAAACCTGCCACATTAAAACCATTGTCGAGTAAATTGAGTGCTAAGCTTTTGCCCATTACACCTAGACCAATCATTGCAATATGACTGTTGTTGATAGAAGAAAGGGTTGTCATGATCGTACCTCGGTCGTTATGCCTTTAACTGTGTGTGGATGTTTTGTATTACACTGTCAATCGATGGCTTAATATCAATAAAAATAGCTTCGTTAGCATTGGGTTCCATGAGCGCTTCAAATTGGCTTTTTAACATGTTTTCGCCATTGAACCAGTGGTTATCTCTTTTTTGATGCCGCTGCCAAATGGTGTCGAAATCACCTTGAAGGTAAATAATCACTAGTTCTGAATTATTGAGCCTTAAGATATCGCGGTACTGGGGTTTTAATGCTGAGCAAGCGATTACTGCAGTATCATTGGAAATAAAAAGTTGATTTAACGTATGCAGCCAATCGATTCGGTCTTCGTCGGTAAGAGGAATGCCTTGACGCATTTTTTCTACATTACTGTCTGGGTGAAAGTCATCACCATCAAAAAATTGAAAGTGTAAATCTTGAGCAAGAAGTTGACCTATGTGGCTTTTTCCACAACCAGACACGCCCATGACTAATATTTTTTTATGTTTCATTGTCGATTGCTTTGTTTCTTTTTCTATAACGGTTTGATTGTTCATAGTGTTGCCTACTACCGCTCTATTTAAATAGAGCGGTTTTAAATAATGCGTTATTGCCACCAAAGCGCCAATTGAGGAAAGATAATTACTAAGCCAAGAGCGAGTATTTGCAGGCCTATAAATGGCAGTAAGGCCGTAAATATTTCACCTAGGCTGATGTCTTTTGGTGCGACGGATTTGAGATAAAAGGCCGCAGGACCAAAAGGTGGTGATAAGAAGGACACTTGCATGTTTAAACAGAACACCACACCAAACCATATTGGGTCAAAGCCAAGATTAACGATGATCGGTACGAAGATTGGCATGGTCAGCAATGCAACACCGACCCAATCTAGGAACATGCCTAAAACCAATAAAATTACCATCATGATGAGTAATGTACCCATCGCATGACCACCACTTAGCGCTAAAATAGTCTCTTCGACAAAGTCAATGCCACCCATGAGGTTATACACACCTACTAAGGCGGTGGCGCCAATACCAATCCAAATGATCATCCCACAAGTTCTCATGGTGGCAATGGCACTTTCTTTTAACATTATCCAAGTCATTTCTTTACGAATGATGGCACTGATCATGATGCCGACGACACCCAGCGCAGAGGCTTCGGTTACCGACGCAACACCGCTGTAAATACTGCCCAATACGATTGCAACGGAAAGCAATGGAAAGAACAGGGCTTTAAAGTAATTCGGTTTAGTAAGTGCATCTTCTCTGAGCTCTTCTTCGGTTGGCAATGGTGCTAATGATGGATTCAGGAAGCAACGAATTAATACATAAGCAACGTAAAATAACGCCAACATTAAAGCCGGAACAAATGAAGCTTTAAAAAGATCGCCAATAGAAACACTGGCGGTTAACCCATAAATAATTAGAACAATACTAGGTGGTAACATGGTGCCTAATGCGCCGCCAGCACAGGTTGTGCCTATAGCCAGTTTACGGTCGTAGCCTAAACGCAGCATTTGAGGTAAGGCAAGAATGCCGAGCAACACAGTTTCGCCACCGATCACACCAGACATAGAAGCCAGTAGAACAGCCACAAGTAATGTCTGTACCGCGACGCCTCCACGCACTTTTCTGCCGACCGATTTCATGGCATCGAATAAATCGCGAGCAATACCTGAACGGTCTAACAATGCCGCCATTAATACAAACATAGGAACGGCGAGGAAAATATAACCATCAACAAAGCTATACATACGGCTAGTGACAAGAGGTAGCGCATCGACGCCAAACCATCCGAAGGTAAAAAATAAGGCCACAAAGCCGGTTACGAACGCTAATTGCATGCCGGTGAGCAACAAGCCGATCATCATTACCAACATGAGTAGGCTGGCATATCCAATGCATATAGCAGATAAATCAAACATCGTGGCGACTCCTTAATGCCTTGATCTCTTGAAAGAGGTGCAAAACGAATTGCACCGATAAAATGCAGAAAATAACAAAAATTAATGCTTTTAACAGGGCAGGGTACGGTGGATTAAAATAAGACCCGGAAGTTTCTAAACGGAACTCTCCCCATGGCGTAAACCAAGAGGTTTGAACCATGGTGTAAGCCGCCCACGCCATCATCAATGAGAAGGTTAGCCCAACAATATGGTGAACTATGTTTAATAAACGACGCGTTTTGTTGGAGACCGCATCATAGATCAGTACAACGCGAACATGTTTGTCGGTTGCAAAAGCATAAATGCCACCAATGACAAATAGGCTTCCACCAATAAATGAAGCCGTTTCATGAACCCAAGTCGTTGGAGCGTCAAAGACATAACGCATTAACACTTCATAAAAAGAGATAAAGACCGTAAAGATAAACAGTAAACTTAAAACGTGGCTGACTTTAATAATGCAGGCATCCAGTTTATTTTTAGGAACGTCTTCAGCTTCTGGGGGCGTAGGGACATCTTTCATAAAACAACCTATCTGAAACAAAAATCGATGAGAAAGGGCTGAGTCAACAGCCCTTAAATGGTGTCAATGGGTAGAGATTAAAGTAATCCGTTTTCTTCTAAGTATTTAGTGACAGAATCGTAAACCTTTTTCGCATTAGGTGAGCGTTCTGAAAATACTTGCCATTGTGTTTTGGCGATGGCGCGGAATTTTTTACGCTCTTCATCCGACCAGTTATGAATTGTGATATTGGGATCTTTTTCTGCTTTAGCGACGGCGGCTTGGTCAGCAATACGAAGTTCGGTTGTCATATCAACGGCGAAATCACGAACAGAAACGGTGAGAATTTCTTGTAGGTCTGGAGACATTTTGTCCCATTTCTTCTGGCTAATCGAAATGTCAATTAAAGGTAGAGAATGGAAGCCAGGTTGAACTGGATGAGTCGCAATGTCGTTCATGCCTGCTTTTTGATTGGTTGAAAATACGGTGTAGTCGGCCGCATCAATAACGCCTTTACTTAACCCAGTAAATACTTCAGAGCCCGGTAAGTTAACCGGAGTTGCGCCTGCAGCGGCAAAAACTTGTTGCACTAAGCCTTCCGGTGCGCGGATTTTTAGCCCTTTAAGATCGGCAACACCATCTAGTGGTACTTTAGACACTAAAGACTCAACGCCGGTGGTTGAACCACCAATAAACTTCACTCCGTATGGCTTGTAAAGTTCGGTCATTAATTCATAACCACCGCCATAGTTAATGTATTGCAGAAGTTGACCAGTATTTGACCAAGCGCCAACCATGTTACCAATAAGGCCAAAAGCAGGATCTTTACCTGAAAAGTATTCGGTTGCCGTTATTTGACCATCTAGAATACCTTGGCGAATAGCATCGAGTGTTTCGGTATTTTTTACCACACTGCCGACAGGCAATAACGAAATCTTAATTCTGCCATCCGTCATGGTTTCAACACTTTTGGCCCATTTTTGTTGCACTTGGTAGTTTTTATCGCCCGATGGATCAGACGATTGAATTTTAAGGTTAAAATCAGCAGCCAGCACTGAAGTTGAGAATATTCCTGCTAAAGCAGCAGCCGTCATGGTAAGAGTCAATTTCATGTTCTTGTCCTTTTAGTTTCAGGTTTACCCTTCGCAGTCAATAACTAGGCAGTTAACCTATTTACCTTGATGGGTACTCGTTCCGTTATTTATAATAATGTTACCGGTAACTTTGTAACGTAAATGTTACCGGTAACTATTTTTGCGCGCTATTAAGTGGATCACAGAATTTGTTTTTAGGAATGATAATGATTGACGGTATCTAGCGGATTAAAATAGCTCGACTTATTAACTGCTTAAAACTCAATATGCGCACAATATTAGGAGAAAATTCGGATAATTAGTTTAATTCATCAGAAAAAATTTTATCTCTTACTTTCCAAAAGCGTCCAGATTTTCTTGCAATAATGAACAAAGGAAGACGGAATCGGTGTTGGTGGTTAACCACTTTAGTGGGAGAGCTTTCTTCAAATGGACGATGCCTATCGGCAAGGTGAGGGCGAACAAATTGCTCGGAAAAATTTTGTTTTTGTTTTTTGGTGGTTAATGACCAAAACTCATTTACTAACGCCTGTGGGCTATCGTCATTGGTTTCACCTGAATAGGTGATTTTCAGCTGTGACTTGCCATCTTGAGTTTTATGAATAGTAAGCTGCATGTCTTTACATTCAAATACTAAGGCATCTTTTAGATTTAAGGCATCACGCAGCTTTTTATCTGGGTCAACTAACGTGGCATCACACTGATGGCAGATTCGAGCCGCTATGTCATTATCTGCTCCGCATTCTGAGCAATATTTGGCTTTGAAACGATAGCCACAATGTTCCCGCTCACCAGTGGGTTTATCATTGTCATCAGTCACTTCGAAGTAACCTTGGCAACGACGACCATAATGTTCTATCAAAATACCTTTATTATCCAATTTCCCCCAAAAGGTATTGTTAAAACCGCAAGCGGGGCAAGGAATAGTCACACTGTCACTGTTTGGATCGGGCTTGATTTCACCCACTTCAGGTTGGTAAAGATCGTAGTTGTTACCAGCGTAATCGAGCACCAAACATTCTTTTTTATTGGCGGCTAAACGAAGTCCTCGACCAATGATTTGCTGATATAAACTCACCGATTCCGTTGGGCGTAATATGGCAATAAGATCAACATGAGGCGCATCAAAGCCAGTGGTTAATACCGAGACATTGACCAGATATTTTATTTGTTTATTTTTAAAAGCATTGATGATGCGGTCTCGTTCGATGTGATGGGTATCGCCAATCACTAGTGCGGATTCTTGTTCTGGCAATAATGTAAGAATTTCTTGAGCATGGCGAACCGTGGCTGCGAAAATCATAATGCCTTGTTTATCTTTTGCGAGTTCGACTATTTGGTGAATGATTTGTGGGGTAGCACGTTTGGATTTTTCAATCACCAAGTCTAATTCTGCTTCTTTGTAACGTCCTGCTAAGGCTGGTTTTAAGTGTGAGAAGTCATAACTAAGCACAGGCGCGTCGACCATTTTAGCAGGGGTAAGGAAACCTTCGTCTAATAGGTATTGAATAGGTAATTCAAAAATACAGTCGCGGAAAAAGCGTGGGTCTTGTGAGCGTACTTGCCCTTTTTTTCCTCGTACTTGGTATTGATAAATCCATCCCATACCTAGCCGATAAGGGGTGGCGGTTAACCCTAAAATTTTAATGCCTGGATTAACACTTTGTAGATGTGAAATCACTTTACGATAACTACTTTTCGGATTGTCAGGTACGCGATGGCATTCATCGATCACTAATAAGGAAAATTGATTGGCAAAGGCTTCTAGGTTACGCACGACAGATTGTACCGAAGCAAAGACGACTTGTTCTTCGGTTTCTTTTCGGCCTAAACCTGCCGAAAAAATAGAGCCTTTTAGTGATCTATCTTCCGTTGAGTAACTTTCATATTTCGCATGATTTTGTTCAACCAGCTCTTTTACATGCGTTAGCATTAATACTCGACCTTTAGCTAGGCGAGCCAGTTCTGCGATGACTAAGCTTTTTCCTGCGCCAGTAGGTAAAACGATAACGGCGGGCTCACTGTTGTTGCGAAAATAATGAATGACGGCTTTAACAGAATCAGCTTGGTATGGGCGAAGTGTGAACATGGCTATAACAAGTATCGATAAGTTTAATAATGACGCTAGAGTACTGGGATTAGGGTGATATTGCTAGATTTACGATACTTTGCGATTTTATTACAGTGTGTTTTCATTAGCAGTTATATCAGGCCGTCGTGAGATTGTTTGTCAATAAAAAAGCCCCACTCAAATGAGTAGGGCTTTGATGGCTGAAAGGCTCTATATTATAGAGATTCAGTGAAAGTACGTGCGATAACGTCTTGTTGTTGTTCTGTTGTTAGAGAGTTGAATCGTACTGCGTATCCAGAAACACGGATAGTTAGCTGAGGATATTTCTCTGGGTGTTTAACGGCGTCTTGTAGCGTTTCGCGGTTAAGAACATTTACGTTAAGATGTTGACCACCTTCAACAGAAGCTTCATGGTGGAAGTAACCATCCATTAGGCCGGCAAGGTTTGCTTTTTTCGCTTCATCTGTTTTACCTAGTGCGTTAGGGACGATAGAGAAGGTGTAAGAAATACCATCTTGAGCATCAGCAAACGGCAGTTTTGCAACTGAAGTTAGAGACGCTACAGCACCTTTCTCATCGCGACCGTGCATTGGGTTAGCACCTGGAGCGAATGGCGTACCAGCGCGACGACCATCTGGTGTGTTCCCAGTTTTCTTACCGTATACCACGTTAGATGTGATAGTAAGGATAGATTGCGTTGGGATTGCATCACGGTATGTTTTCAGTTTACGGATTTTACCCATGAAAACAGAAACGAGTTCACAAGCGATATCATCTACGCGAGAGTCGTTGTTACCAAATTTAGGATAATCGCCTTCGATTTCGAAATCGAGTGCTAGGCCATCTTCATCACGAATTGGTTTCACTTTTGCGTATTTAATGGCAGACAGTGAATCCGCTGCCACTGACAGACCCGCAATACCACAAGCCATAGTACGACGAACGTCACGGTCATGAAGAGCCATTAAAGACGCTTCGTAGCTGTATTTGTCGTGCATGTAGTGGATAGAATTCAATGCTGTCACATATTGTTTTGCTAACCAATCCATGAAGTGGTCCATCTTCGCCCATAACTCGTCGTAATCAAGATACTCACCAGTGATTTTGTCCATTTTAGGACCGATTTGCACTTTAAGTTTCTCATCCACGCCACCATTGATGGTGTAAAGCATAGTTTTAGCAAGGTTAGCACGAGCACCGAAGAACTGCATTTGCTTACCAACTACCATTGGTGATACGCAACACGCGATTGCGTAGTCATCTGATTGTAGATCAGGGCGCATTAGGTCATCATTTTCATACTGGATAGATGAAGTATCGATCGATACTTTTGCACAGAAGTGCTTAAAGCCAGCAGGAAGTTGCTCAGACCATAGAACAGTGATGTTCGGCTCTGGGCTTGGACCCATAGTGTATAGGCTGTTTAGGAAACGGAAGTTACTGCGAGTAACTAATGTGCGCCCGTCAAGACCCATACCACCCATTGATTCTGTTGCCCAGATAGGGTCGCCAGAGAACAACTCATCGTATTCAGGCGTACGTAGGAAACGAACCATACGTAGCTTCATTACGAAGTGGTCAATCATTTCTTGAGCTTCTACTTCCGTGATCTTACCAGCTGCAATATCGCGCTCGATGAAGATATCAAGGAAAGAAGACGTACGGCCAAGAGACATTGCCGCGCCGTTTTGAGATTTAACGGCTGCTAGGTAGCCGAAGTAAGTCCATTGAATCGCTTCTTGAGCAGTTTCAGCAGGGCGAGAAATGTCACAACCGTATTTAGCTGCCATTTCTTTAATTTGGCCTAGAGCACGGTGTTGCTCTGCAATTTCTTCACGAAGTTGCATTGTTGCAGTTAGGTCTTCGCCATTTTCAAAACGCTCTTGTAGAGACGTAAATTGAGCGAATTTGTCTTTCATCAAGTAGTCAATACCGTAAAGCGCAACACGACGGTAGTCACCAATGATACGACCACGGCCGTAAGCATCAGGAAGACCAGTCAATACGCCAGATTTACGACATTTCATGATGTCAGGCGTATAGATGTCGAACACACCTTGGTTATGAGTTTTACGGTATTCGGTGTAGATTTTAGAAATCATTGGATCCAATTCACGACCGTATACTTTGCATGAACCTTCAACCATACGGATACCACCGTTAGGGATGATGGCACGCTTAAGTGGGGCATCCGTTTGAAGACCAACAATCGTTTCAAGATCTTTGTTGATGTAACCTGCATCGTGAGCAGTGATGGTAGAAATAATAGACGTATCAAAGTCAACAGGAGCAAGGGTTTTGTTTTCTTGCTTGATACCTTCCATTACTTGAGCCCAAAGCTTGTTCGTTGCTTCAGTACCCTCAGAAACTAGGAAAGATTCATCACCTTCATACGGTGTGTAGTTCTTTTGAATGAAATCACGAACATTAACTTCGTTTTGCCAATCACCGTTAGCAAACCCTTCCCAAGCTTTAGCAAATTGCTCTGCCATGACATACCTACCTTTGTAGTAGAAAAAATACGTACTGTAATAGTTAACCTTCAAGGGTTATTACCGCCCGGAGGCACCAGTACACTCAGATTAATAACAATACCAATAAATCATACTTTCCATTGGTATTGTTACTTGTAAATGACAACATCAAATTCGGTGAATTTTCTGCTATTAAAATTTTAATAAACAAATGGTTAGGAATACTAGTTTTCGCTGATATTCATTGTGCATGACAAAAATAAGAGTAGCGTTTTCCATCTTTTTCGCAAGTTGAATCTAGAATGAAATAGCGTAAGACGTTTCCTAACTATAGGTAAAATTTAACAATAGACCGGTGATTAAGTGTTGATCTGGATCACTTAACTAAGAGTATTTAGCCATTAATTCAAAAAAACTCATAAAAACCATAACTTTTTTTAAGTTTTATTCTGGAGCTAATTTATGACCTTATTATCATTACTATTGTTCTAAGAATAAATGCCTGTAAAATGAATATTCATTCAGAATGACGCACTACTTTCAGGCATTAATTACGAGATGATTGATTGCAGCTAGAATAGACTAGTGCTAGTTTGTTAAGAATTGGTTAAATCTTTCGACCAAATGGAATGCGAAAATGATTAAGGGAGAAATGGCGCATGACGGATGTACCCGCGCTGGATATTAAAAACCTGCACAAGACATTTGGACAAAATGAGGTTTTAAAAGGCATTTCACTGTCTGCAAACAAAGGTGATGTCATTTCAATTATAGGCTCTTCCGGTTCGGGTAAGAGTACTTTTCTACGCTGTATCAATTTACTTGAGACCCCAACATCGGGGGATGTTTGGGTAAATGGTGAACTTATAGATATGAAAACTAACCGTAAAGGGGAAACGTTACCTGCTAATGATAAGCAAGTGCAACGTATTCGCTCACGTCTTGCGATGGTTTTTCAGGGCTTTAATTTATGGTCACACCTGACCGTACTGGAAAATGTGATCGAAGCTCCAGTTCATGTATTAGGTCAACCAAAAGCTCAGGCGATTGAAAATGCAGAATTGTTGCTTAAAAAAGTGGGCTTATATGATCGTAAAGATTATTACCCAAGCCACTTATCTGGTGGGCAACAACAACGTGCCGCTATTGCTAGGGCATTAGCGGTTGATCCGGAAGTGATGTTGTTTGATGAACCCACTTCGGCTCTTGATCCTGAACTGGTTGGTGAAGTATTAGGTGTTATGCGTGATTTAGCAGAGGAAGGTAGAACCATGCTAGTCGTCACACATGAAATGGCCTTTGCACGTGATGTCTCTAGCCAGGTTATGTTTTTGCATCAAGGTGTGGTTGAGGAGGAGGGGAATCCCGAAAAAATCTTTACTCACCCAGAGTCAGAACGTTTTAAACAGTTTATTTCTTCGGTTTATTAACCGTGTTACTTAACGGATTATTTTTAGAATTAAAATTTAGTGCTTTAATGATAAGTATTAATAATAGAGTCTTATGTTCTTTGAACTAAAGACAATAACAATAAGAAACAACACAACAATTAGTCATAATCACAGGAGTATGGATATGAAAAAGTGGTTTTTAGCGGCAACGATCGCAGCAGCAACATTGTCTGGTGCGGCGCAATCCAAGGATTGGGATACGGTACGCTTTGCTACAGAAGGGGCATACCCTCCATTTAACTACACCAATTCAAGTGGTGAGTTAGTTGGCTTTGATGTCGATTTAGCGAATGCACTTTGTAAAGAAATGGAAGCAAAATGTAAGATTATTGCACAAGATTGGGATGGTATTATTCCTGCCCTATTAGCTCGTAAATACGATGCAATTATTGCGGGTATGTCTATTACGGAAGAGCGCAAAAAGAAAGTTGCTTTCAGCCACAAATACGCCCTTATTCCAAATAAGTTTATTGCTAAAAAAGGCGCGAATATTGAATTTACTAAAGAGGGCCTTAAAGGCGTGAAAATTGGTGTTCAACGTTCTACCACGCATGATC
Organism: Vibrio casei; assembly: GCF_002218025.2. Classification (NCBI taxonomy): domain Bacteria; kingdom Pseudomonadati; phylum Pseudomonadota; class Gammaproteobacteria; order Vibrionales; family Vibrionaceae; genus Vibrio; species Vibrio casei. Next base: position 1,206,908 of record NZ_AP018680.1, read on the forward strand.
AATATATTGAAGATAACTACAAAGATATCGTTGATGTTTCTCGTTATGGCACATTTGATGAAGCATACTTAGATTTAGAAAGCGGCCGAATTGATGCCGTATTTGGTGATGCTTCTGCACTTCAAAGTGGTATGTTAGACAAGAAAGAAGGGTATGAATTTACGGGTCCATCACTAACTGATGAAAAATGGTTTGGTGATGGCTTTGGTATTGCCGTTCGTAAACAAGATCAAGATCTTGCCACTAAAATAGACAAAGCGATTGATTCGCTACGCGCTAAAGGTATCTACCAACAAATTGCGGCGAAATATTTCACATATGATGTTTACGGTGAATAAGCCTTAAATTTTGATCCATTAGAGGCCGTTGCCATAACACGGCCTCTCATTCTTATAGACCTTTATGATGTTAGATTTTTTACAAGGTTATGAAGTGACCATTTTAAAAGGGGCATGGGTAACGATTGAAGTGGCGTTATTGTCACTTATTGTAGCTGTGTTTCTTGGGATGTTGGGTTCTTTAGCAAAGTTATCCCCTTATCGCTGGGCAAGGCTGATTGCGACGACCTATACGACGATTATTCGTGGTATACCTGATCTCGTTTTGATGATGCTTATTTTTTTCGGTGGTCAAGTCCTTCTTAATAATTCGCTTTATTCTTTAAATGAACAAATTAATGATTGGATGACCAGTTATAACGCTGCTCATAAATGGACGGCTTATCTTCCGAACTATATTGATGTTAGCCCTTTTGCGGCAGGCATATTAACCATTGGTTTTATCTTTGGTGCATATATGACGGAAACGTTCCGTGGCGCGATTATGGCGGTAGATAAGGGAGAATTAGAAGCCGCAAAAGCATATGGTATGAGTAGCATGATGTCATTTCGCCGTATTTTATTGCCTCAGATGATTCGTCATGCTATTCCGGGGTTTGGCAATAACTGGTTGGTTTTATTGAAAACAACGGCCTTGGTATCCATTATTGGCTTAGATGACATGGTCCGAGTAGGCGCGCTCGCAGCGGGATCGACCAAAATGCCTTTTACATTTTATATGACGGTATCAGTCATTTTCTTATTTTTCACGAGTGTTTCTATTGCATTACTTAAGCTGTTAGAACGCAAGTTTACGTTACATACGAGGTAAGCATGGATTTTTCAGTAATGCTTGATAGCTTGCCTTTATATGTTGAAGGTTTATGGACAACCTTTTGGCTAGTAGGCTTGGCATTAATTATAGGGTTGATTATTGCGGTACCGGCGGGTATCGCTCGTACGAGTTCAAATGCCTTTATTAACTTTCCTGTGTGGTGTTACAGTTATTTTTTCCGCGGTACGCCACTCTTGGTTCAACTGTATCTTATTTATTATGGTTCAAGCCAATTTATGGAAGTAAGAGGGACGTTATGGGAACATGCATGGTTTTGTGCTTTATTTGCTTTTGTGCTTAACACGGGCGCTTATACGGCAGAAATTTTTGCGGGTGCCATTAAAGGTTTAGACAAAGGTGAAATTGAAGCGTCAAAAGCGTATGGCATGTCGGTCGGAAAAATGTATCGTCGTATTATTTTACCGAGTGCTTTTAGACGAGCATTACCAGCGTACAGTAATGAAGTGATTTTTATGCTGCATGGTTCTGCGGTGGCAGGAATTGTAACGGTGATGGATATTACAGGGGTCGCAAGATTAGTTAATTCAAGAACTTACGCACCTTTTGAAGCCTTTTTAACGGCAGGTATCTTTTATATGATTTTGAGTATGTCGATGATTTACTTATTCAAAGTTTTAGAAAAACGGATGCTAGCTTATGCAAGACCAATTAGTTAGCTTCAGGCTAATCAGTTAGTTTTATTGCTTGAGAGATAAAACTGCCAATCAATTATTGATTGGCAGTTTTTATTTATCGCTCTATTCACATTCTGATTTATTTGAAAGCAGACCAAATGGGCGCATGATCAGAAGGCTTTTCAATGCCACGTAATTCGTAGTCAATGCCAGCATCAACGCATTTAGCGGCAAGGTTTGGTGTGGCTAGTACGACATCAATCCGAAGACCACGGTTATCATCAAAACCACGAGAGCGGTAGTCAAACCATGAAAATTGGTTATCAATTGCTGGATGTAGGTTACGGAATGTGTCTTCAAACCCCCAATCTAGCAGTGTTTTTAACCATTCACGTTCTTCTGGCTGAAATGAACATTTACCAGTTTTTAACCAACGTTTAGCGTTTGGTTCACCAATGCCGATATCCAAATCAATTGGGCTAATGTTGATGTCACCCATAATAATAAGTTGCTCATCACTTGTGTGGTGAGTATTGAGGTGGGTCATTAAGTCTTTATAAAACTGGCGTTTATAAGGGAATTTTGTTTCGTGGTGAATGTTATCTCCTTGAGGGAAATAACCATTCATCACAGTCGTCTTCTGGCCACTTTCATCTTCAAAAGTCGCCATGATCATACGTTTTTGATGTTCTTCGGTATCGGTTGAAAAGCCTTTTTGCACCGAAATAGGTTCTTGCTTGCATAACATCGCTACGCCGTAATGCGCTTTCTGGCCATGAAAATAAACGTGATAGCCCATGGCTTCAACATCCGCAAGTGGAAAAGCTTCATCATGTACTTTAATTTCCTGTAAGCCAATCACATCCGGTTGGTGTTTATCGATAATAGCTTGTAGCTGATGCAGGCGAGCTCTTAGGCCATTTATGTTGAATGATATTACTTTCATAATATGGAATCCTTAACCAATTCAATGTGTTAAAAAATAAAATTTAGAAATATCACAATATAAACATGACAGTGCGATATTTACCATGCTTATGTCTACTCGATAAACCAATATCCTTTATTTAATAATTCAGTGAGTAACTGAATAGCGGCAGGAATGCTTGTTAATGAAGCTAGGGTTTGTGATTCAATCCATTCTTCATCGCATAAAATTGACGCCAGTGGTTCTAAACCTGTTTTCAATATAAATACTTCACCGTTGATAAATAACGTATTTTTATTATCTTCCAAGTATAAAGCTCGTAAGCCAGATACTTTATACAGGCCTTCACCGGTTTGGATATGTTGCATGATATCATCCATTGTCCACTCTTCTTCAGGTGCAACCATATTGAGTTGATGACGAGATTGGCTGAGCATGCAACCAAGGAAGTTGTCGATTAACATTGGTTCTTGAGTGGCACGTTTTAACATATCACTCATAAGGTTAGCATCATGGCGTTGAATCATACCATTAGCCGATTGTGCCTTTTGATCTGGGTTATGTAAGTGAACATCCCCAATATCATGGGCTAATACGTAATCGGCAAAGTTGCTGAGTAGTTCTTGCTCTTTTGGTGAACGAAAGCCGACGGAATAGCTTAAAGACGCTTCAAGTGCATAGCCATCGTGCGGGAAGCCTGGTGGAATATACAAAATATCACCGGGTTCTAGAGTGTCATCAATAATGGCGTCAAAACTATCTATTTGGCGAAGTGCCGAGTTACGACATACTTCTTCATATTGTCCTTCATCTTTTGCACCAACACGCCAATGACGCTTACCCATACCTTGGCATATGAAAACATCGTATTGATCAATATGCGGACCAACGCCACCATTTGGAACCGCAAAGCTAACCATTAGATCATCAAATAACCAACCGGGCATCGCTTTAAATGGTGCCACCAAGTCCGCGGCTTGTGGGTGCCAATGATTGGCAGCTTGAACGATTAAAGACCAATTGGTTTCACTCAGATCTGCAAATTTTTCTTCAGCGAAAGGGCCGTGCTCTGCTTGCCAGTCATCATTTAGGTTGGAGACAAAACGAGAATCAATTTCTTCTTCCATTGCAAGTCCGGCAAGCTCATTAGGAGAAAGGGGATCAACAAAGCCTTGCTGTGGTGTGTCAAAAAATAAACCACCTTTAATTATGGTGGGTTTTTTTTGCCAATACTCGGCCATAAATTCAGAAAATGAAAAAGAAAGTTGATACATGATGAGCCTATAGTTGGAAATGAATTGGAACAGATCTGGAGTGTAACAGAAAGGTATAGAACAGGAAAAATATGTGCTTCAAAATTTTTTAATAACTTTATACATCGTTAAAAATAGCAATAAAAAAGGCTAGCCGAAGCTAACCTTTACTATAAATTCGTTTGAATAACGAAAGGGCGAAATGCCATAATTTCGTCATCCAACGCGATTGATTATTTTAACAAATCTGTCAATTTAACCGCATCACCGATATAGTTAGCTGGTGTCATTTGTTTTAGACGCTCTTTTTCATCCGCAGGGATTTCAAGACCATCAATAAATGCACGCATGCCTTCGCCATCTACACGCTTACCACGAGTTAACTCTTTTAGTTTCTCGTATGGTTTTTCGATACCGTAACGACGCATAACCGTTTGTACTGGCTCTGCCAATACTTCCCAGTTTTTGTCTAGTTCAGCTTCTAGTGCTGCTTGGTTAACTTCAAGCTTGCTAATGCCACGCATAACGGAAGAATAAGCGATTAATGCATAACCACAACCCACACCTAGGTTACGAAGAACCGTTGAGTCAGTTAGATCACGCTGCCAGCGAGAAATAGGCAGTTTCTGAGCAAGATGCCCGAAGATAGCATTGGCTAAGCCTAAGTTACCTTCTGAGTTTTCGAAGTCGATTGGGTTCACTTTATGCGGCATGGTTGAAGAGCCAATTTCACCCGCAATGGTTTTTTGCTTAAAGTGGCCCAGTGCGATGTAACCCCAAATATCACGATCAAAGTCGATCAAAATGGTGTTGAAGCGTGCAATCGCATCGAATAATTCTGCAATGTAATCATGCGGTTCGATTTGAGTGGTGTATGGGTTCCAATCAACACCTAGAGATTTTGTGATGAACTCTTCGCTGAATTTATGCCAATCTAATTCTGGATAAGCCGAGATGTGAGCATTGTAGTTGCCTACCGCGCCGTTGATTTTCGCTAAAATTTCAACGTTAGATATTTGCTTATATTGGCGTTCCATACGGTACGCTACGTTCGCCATTTCTTTACCCATTGTAGAAGGTGAAGCTGGCTGACCATGTGTGCGAGACAATAATGGGATGTCACGGTATTCAACCGCAAGGCCTTTAATGGCATCAATAATTTGGCGAATGGCAGGTAAAACCACTTCGTCGCGTGCTTCTTTTAGCATTAAAGCATGAGAAGTATTGTTGATGTCTTCAGAGGTACAAGCGAAGTGAATGAATTCACTAACTGCATGCAACTCAGGCATAGTTTCAACTTTTTCTTTCAGGAAGTACTCAACCGCTTTTACATCATGGTTGGTGGTACTTTCAATCGTTTTGATACGATTTGCATCTTCTTCACTGAAGTTGGCTGCAAGATCATCAAGGAATGTATTCGCTGCAGCGCTAAAAGCGGGCACTTCTGCTATGGCATCTGTCGCTGCAAGCTTCTGTAACCAACGGATTTCAACGATGGTACGGTACTTAAGGAGTCCGTACTCACTAAAGATCTCGCGTAACGCAATCGTTTTACTTCCGTAACGACCGTCTACTGGTGAAACAGCAGTCAATGCCGACAGTTCCATGTGTGTCTCCTGAATTAAATGAGTTAAATTAGATTGAGTTTAAAAGGGGGGCTTTGCATCATCATTTATACTTCACGCACGAGCAAGTAAGATCTTGGCTTGTTCAACCATTTTCTTACGATTAAGGATAAGATGACGACGTTTACCACCAACTTGACGCCATAAAACGGCGCAACGTACGCCCGCGAGTAATAGTGCGCGTACTTTATGTTGGTTGATGGTTTGCTGTAAAACTTCTGGGGTACCAGAAACTTGAATGCGTGGACCGACAGGGCTAATAACATCAAGGTATACACTGGCTAAATTTCCGATCATTTGGTCATCAAATAAATCGTAATGTTCAGTTTGGCGTTGAATATTAGTGAGACGATCACCAAGTTGTGCCATTGAGTCTGGTCGTGAATTCAATTTACGCTCTAGTGCCATAATGCTGATGATATAGCGCGTGGTTTCACTGCCACTCGGCGTACTATCAATCCCTTTCACTAGTGTTTCTAAGCCTAGTTTAAGATTAGATTCATCGCCAAATACATCAAGCGTGTTTCTTGGATTCATGTTAGTGATTGTTTTTAGAGCAGTTTCAAAAGCATCTGAATCACACTGTCCGTTACGAGCCACTTGTTGAACAAGGGCGACTGCTTGGCAAATTCCAGCAAAAGCGATAGTACGGTCATAAAGTGTGTTTGCCACGTTTACTTCTCCTAAAAACAATCGCATATTATATAAAGCAATTGTGTTGATTGATTTTTAAATATAAATAAAAGGGCTATAAACAGCCCTGATATAATTAAATTCTTGCTTCGATGATCCCGCCACCTAAGCACACATCGTTTGCGTAAAAGACCGCCGATTGCCCTGGTGTTACTGCAACTTGAGGATCATCAAAGGTCACTTTTATACTCGGGTTGTTAGTATCGCTACCAATAATGGGTTCAATAGTACATGGGATATCTTGCTGACGATAACGTGTTTTTACCGTACAGCGTATCGATTCTGTGATTGCTTGTCGATCCACTAAGTGAAGTTGAGACGCGATTAACCCATTTGATTTTAATAATGGGTGTTCAGCACCTTGCACCGCAATTAACACATTACGCTTTAAGTCTTTTTCAGCAACATACCATGGTTCTTCATTACCACCGCCACCTTTTTGTCCGCCAATATGTAAACCTTTACGCTGACCGAGTGTGTGGTACATCAAACCTTGGTGCTCACCAATTACGTGACCTTCAGGTGTTTCAATCTTGCCCGGTTGTGCAGGCAAGTAACGAGATAAGAAATCTGTAAACTTCCGTTCACCAATAAAGCAAATACCGGTTGAGTCTTTCTTCTTCGCAGTGATGAGATCTTGCTCTTCTGCAATACGGCGTACTTCTGGCTTTTCTAAATCGCCGACAGGAAATAAGCTACGAGCGACTTGTTCATGGCTTAGAGTATAAAGAAAATAACTCTGGTCTTTATTGTTATCTAACCCGCGAAGCATTTGAGGTTTTTCGCCAGCCGCTTGTTGTTCAGCTGTTGGAAATGTGCGACGAACATAATGGCCCATTGCAATATAATCGGCATCTAGAATTTCATCCGCAAATTCGAGAAATGCTTTAAATTTGATTTCTTTATTACATAAAATGTCGGGGTTGGGTGTACGACCAGCTTTGTATTCTGCTAGGAAGTATTCGAATACGTTGTCCCAATATTCAGCAGCAAAGTTGATGGTATGCAAATGGATGCCTAACTTATCACACACAGCCTGAGCGTCAGCTAAATCTTCTGCCGCTGTACAGTATTCTTCATTATCATCTTCTTCCCAATTCTTCATGAAAAGGCCTTCAACTTGGTAGCCTTGCTGTTGAAGTAGGTAAGCGGATACGGACGAATCTACGCCGCCGGACATTCCGACAATGACTTTTTTATTAGCGTTTTCTAGCTTTTGGCTGTTATCTGACATGCAATGTGTACCACAAAATTAATCTGGGGCGAATTCTAACAGAAAGTTAATGTTGGTGACAGATCTGAAGGTCAGATCAAAGCACCTATTTATCCCCTATGAGTTAAGTTATGAGGGAGTTTCAAATTTCTGTCTTTATTACTTGATAGTGGCCTGGCTTCAGATCGTTTAATGACCAATCTCCAATCGAATAGCGAATCAAACGTAGCGTAGGAAATCCAATATGTGCCGTCATTCTGCGTACTTGGCGATTGCGTCCTTCAATGATGGTAATAGCAAGCCAGGTTGTTGGAATCGCCGCTCTAAACCGTACGGGAGGGTTACGTTCCCATAATGTTGGTTCACTCATGATTTCCACTTTTGCGGGCAAGGTCATGCCATCTTTAAGTTCGACGCCTTGGCGCAATTTATCTAAATCGTTTTTAGTAGGTGCACCTTCAACTTGAACCCAATATGTTTTGGGGGATTTTGATTTTGGCTGGGTAATTTTTGCTTGTAGTATACCGTCATTCGTGAGCACCATTAATCCTTCGCTGTCTCTATCTAAACGACCAGCCGCGTAGACATTTTTGACATCAATAAAATCGGCTAAAGTTTTTCGTCCTTCACCATCGGTAAACTGGCTTAGTGTGTTATATGGCTTATTAAATAATAAGACAACTCTATTTTTAGCTGTGATGGTCGGAATGGATTTAGGCTTGCGTGAGTGAGGGGAATGAAGTGATGATTGGCATTTTTTAGGCGAAGTATGTAAAGTTTTCTTTTCCTTTTCAGTGGTCTGATCTGTTTTAAACTTACTGCGTTGCTTGGGGGCAGAACGAGAGTGAGAAGGGGTGGACATGTTAACTACCTTGCAAAAATATAAACAAACTAAATGGCTAAGTTTTAATAAAGCCAGAAATGTTCTAGTATGGAGCGCGCTAAACACAAGATAATAGACTAATTACTCGAATTTGTTTAATTCAATCGAGAAATTCTTACCCAAGAGGCTTTCTCATCAGGTTGCTGCAATATCGATTAACAGAAGGAGTCTGTTATCTTAAACATAGGGTTAAGTCTATCCAATGACTTATCTCTTGAGCCATACAGTCAATCTCATCTATTAAGACTGTTCGATATATATAGGGAAATTCAATGCCTACCACAGATCAAACGAAAAACAAGCTGCCAACTATTATTTACACCATTACGGATGAAGCTCCAGCACTGGCTACATATTCATTATTGCCAATTATTCGTGCTTATACCGCTTCTTCTGGTATTAATGTTGATACTCGCGACATCTCATTAGCGGGTCGGATTATTGCCAACTTTCCTGATTACTTAACTGAAGAGCAACGTATTGGTGATGCATTAACTGAGCTTGGTCAACTTGCCAATACGCCTGAAGCGAACATTATTAAATTGCCTAATATTTCAGCATCGGTTCCCCAACTGCGTGCCGCTATTAAAGAACTACAAGCGAAAGGATACGCACTTCCAAATTATCCAGATGAACCAAAAACGGATGAAGAACGTTCGATAAAAGAAACGTACGATAAAATTAAGGGCAGTGCAGTAAACCCAGTATTGCGTGAAGGTAATTCTGATCGCCGTGCGCCACTTTCAGTGAAAAACTACGCGAAGAAAAATCCACATTCAATGGGGGCGTGGGATACCAATTCAACATCTCATGTTGCCAGTATGACAGAGCAAGACTTCTATGGTAGCGAGAAATCTGTCACGATCGATGGGGCGACCTCTGTTCGCATCGAACATGCAGATGCAGCGGGTTCTATTGAGGTACTGAAAGCCGATTTTGCTATTCAAGATAAAGAAATCATTGATGCGGCTGTTCTTAATAAAGCCGCGTTGGTTGAGTTTTTTGAAAAAGAAATTCAAGCAGCAAAAGATCAAGGTATTTTACTTTCGTTGCATTTAAAAGCGACAATGATGAAAGTATCTGACCCAATTATCTTCGGTCATGCAGTTAAAGTTTACTACAAAGATGTGTTTGCAAAATATGGCAACGTATTCGAAGAGTTAGGCGTAGATGTTAATAATGGCCTTGGTGATGTTTACAGCAAAATAGAGTCTTTACCTGTTGATCAAAAGCAAGAAATTGAGCAAGCGATTCAAGCGGTTTATGCTACTCGTCCTGCACTGGCAATGGTTGATTCTGACCGAGGTATTACTAACCTTCACGTTCCTAGTGATGTGATTGTTGATGCTTCAATGCCTGCAATGCTTCGTTCTTCAGGAAAAATGTGGAATAACGATGGCCAATTGCAAGATACGAAAGCAATGATTCCAGATCGTTCTTATGCAGGCGTTTATCAATCTGTTATTGATTTCTGTAAGTTACATGGCGCATTTGATCCAACGACAATGGGAAGTGTACCCAACGTTGGTTTAATGGCTCAAAAAGCAGAAGAGTACGGTTCACATGATAAAACGTTCGTGGCGAAAAAAGCCGGTGTTGTTCGTGTTATTGGTGCAAACAATAAAGTCTTACTTGAGCAAGATGTTCAAGAAGGCGATATTTTCCGTATGTGCCAAGTGAAAGATGCACCCATTCAAGATTGGGTTAAACTTGCTGTGACTCGCGCACGTGCGACTGGCGTCCCTGCAATCTTTTGGCTAGATGAAAAACGTGCCCATGATGCACAGCTTATTCAGAAAGTGAATGCGTATCTTCCTGAGCATGATACCAATGGATTAGAAATTAAAATCTTAGATCCGGTTGCAGCGACCAATTATTCACTAGAGCGCATTAAAGAAGGTTTGGATACTATTTCGGTAACCGGTAACGTTCTTCGTGACTACTTGACAGATCTATTCCCTATTCTTGAACTGGGCACTTCTGCGAAAATGCTTTCTATTGTTCCATTAATGAATGGTGGTGGTTTGTTTGAAACGGGTGCGGGCGGTTCAGCGCCAAAACACGTTCAACAAGTTGAAAAAGAAAACCACTTACGTTGGGATTCTTTAGGTGAATTTTTAGCCTTAGCGGCTTCTCTTGAGCATTTGGGGACAGTAACCGATAACCCTAAAGCAAAAGTATTGGCTCAAACGCTTGATAAAGCGACGGGCCAATTCCTTGATGAGAATAAATCACCTTCTCGTAAAGTGGGTGAACTTGATAACCGCGGTAGTCATTTTTACCTGGCTTTATACTGGGCTAAAGCGCTTGCAGAACAAGCTGATGACGCGGATCTTGCAACACAATTTTCCCCAATTTCTGCTGAATTAGTAGAAAAAGAACAGCAAATTGTATCAGAGCTAAATAACGCACAAGGTGCCCCTGGTGACTTGGGTGGTTACTACTTATTTGATGATGCGAAAGTGACTCGTTTAATGCGTTCTAGTGATGTGTTTAATTCAATTGTTGATAGTTTAAAATAAGTTTTAATAACTTGTTTTAAGTATATAAACGCCTCCATAAAGGGGGCGTTTTCGTATGCTTTTACGGGCTTGTTATTTAATTAAAACTTATCATTTAGAATAACTTAGGCATACAGTAACCACCTTATAAGGTGTATAAGGTGTATAAGGTGGTTTGTAGATAATGAAAAGAGCTTAGAAAAGAGTATTACCTTCTTATTTACTTTGATCTGTTTCGACTGGCATTACCAAACTAGCATGAGAGCCTTTAGGACCTTTTTCTACTTCGTATGATACTTGTTGCCCAGCTTTTAATGTCCGGTACCCATCCATTTTTATGGTTGAGTAGTGAGCAAATATATCTCCCTCTTCACCTTCTGGACAAATGAAACCAAATCCTTTGGCATTGTTAAACCACTTAACTGTACCTGTAGCCATGCTTTACATCCCTCATGCTTTTTAACGACGACAACGGTTAATTTTTTAACCACTCAGAACACAATTTAGACAATCATGGCTAACAGTCAATAGTTTTGAGTGATAATTCAGCAGTTAAGTATCAATTTATTGAAGTGGACTTGACTTTTATTTAACAACCTTGTCGATAACTCATAGCATTTTTATGCTTAGGAAATGAGGGGGCGATGGAAATTTAATCGTTTAATGTGCAACTTTAGCGTAATAGTGATCTTTTATTTGCAGGGATACAATAGGTGCATTAGTCTCTAAAAGAGAGCAGAGTAAGTCTGAATGTTTTCTATCCGTGTTGTAATAAAGTAGATTTTAAAATGAGTAAGCAATACCAGTGGACTTCGCCAGATATTGATTTTCTGGACGATGAGAAAACAAAAGTTAGACCTCCGGCTATGTATCATGTTGTGTTGAATAACGATGATTACACACCGATGGATTTTGTCATTGATATATTGAATCGTTTTTTTTCTATGGATTTGGAGAGTGCGACTCAAATTATGTTAAAAGTACATTATGAAGGAAAGGCTATCTGTGGGACATATACTGCAGAAGTAGCAGAAACGAAAGTCATGCAAGTGACTCTGTATGCAAAAGAAAATGAACATCCTTTATTGTGTACGATGGAACAGGTGTAAGCGTGAACAAGCTTTCTCTTTATAGTTAAAACTTGTACTTATTGTAAAAGAAGCTTTGTATGAACAGATGTTACTGTTCTTTGGGGAGGTAGCTATGCTAAATAAAGAACTAGAAATGAGCTTGAATAGTGCGTTTATACGTGCCAGAGAAAAGCATCACGAATTCATGACGGTTGAACATCTTTTACTTGCATTGCTTGATAATAATTCGGCCAATGAAGCTTTATCTGCTTGCCAAGCTGATATAGAAACTTTACGTCAGGAATTGGACATTTTTATTGACCAAACAACACCACTCATTCCTACCGCCGATGATGAGCGCGAAACTCAACCAACATTAAGTTTTCAACGTGTATTACAACGAGCAGTATTTCACGTGCAGTCTTCGGGTCGCAGTGAAGTTGCTGGCGCGAATGTTTTAGTCGCCATTTTTAGTGAGCAAGAATCACATGCTGCTTATCTATTAAAGAAAAATGATATTAGCCGATTAGATATTGTTAATTTCATTTCCCACGGTATTCGCAAGTTATCTGATGAGAGTGAGAGTGCGCCAAGTGCTTTTAATGAAGAACAAACACCTGATTCGAGTTCAGAAGAAAGATTAGATAGCTTTGCAACAAATTTGAATGAAGTAGCCAAAAGAGGTCAAATCGATCCATTAATTGGCCGCGATATAGAATTAGAAAGAACGATTCAAGTACTTTGTCGTCGCAGAAAGAATAACCCATTGTTGGTTGGTGAAGCTGGCGTAGGGAAAACGGCTATTGCTGAAGGCCTTGCATGGCGAATAGTTGAAGGTGATGTCCCTGATGTGATCAAGGATTCAGTCATTTATTCTCTTGATATTGGGTCATTACTTGCGGGCACTAAGTATCGTGGTGACTTCGAAAAACGCTTTAAGACCATTTTAAAGCAACTTGAAAAAGAAAAAGATACCATTTTATTCATTGACGAAATTCATACAATAATTGGCGCCGGTGCAGCATCAGGCGGTCAAGTTGATGCCGCGAATCTTATTAAACCATTATTAAGCAATGGTAAGTTACGTTGCATTGGTTCAACAACTTATCAGGAATACAACAGTATTTTTGAGAAAGAAAGAGCGCTCGCTAGACGTTTTCAAAAAATTGATATTTTAGAGCCTTCTATTGAAGATACCACTAAGATTTTGATTGGATTGAAAAGTAAATATGAAGAGCATCACGAAGTTCGCTTCACAAATAAAGCACTTCGTGCAGCAGTTGAATTATCCGCTAAATACATCAATGAAAGGCATTTACCAGATAAAGCAATTGATGTTATGGATGAAGCGGGGGCTCGTTGTCGATTAGCTCCTGTCGGTAAACGTAAAAAAACAGTGAATGTGGCTGATATTGAAGCAATTGTTGCTAAAATGGCGCGTATCCCTGAAAAATCGGTCTCTTCATCAGATAAAGAAACACTTGCTAAGCTTGATGAGCGATTAAAAATGCTAGTCTTTGGGCAGGATCCTGCGATCGATGTGCTGTGTGAGGCCATTAAACTCACACGAGCAGGGCTTGGTCATGAGCATCAACCCGTCGGCTCTTTTTTGTTTGCAGGGCCTACTGGCGTTGGTAAAACTGAAGTGACTGTACAGCTTTCTAAATTACTGGGTGTCGAATTATTGCGCTTTGACATGTCTGAATATGGTGAGCGCCATTCAGTAAGCCGTTTGATCGGTGCTCCTCCGGGGTATGTTGGTTACGATCAAGGCGGGCTACTAACAGATGCTGTGATTAAGCACCCGCATTCAGTGGTTCTTTTGGATGAAATAGAAAAAGCACATTCGGATATTTTCAATTTGTTACTTCAAGTAATGGATAACGGGACATTAACGGATAATAACGGACGAAAAGCTGATTTTCGTAATGTGATTCTCGTTATGACAACTAACGCTGGTGTTCAAGAAACAGAAAAACAGTCTATCGGACTCATTCAGCAAGATAACAGCCATGATGCTATGGCGGAAATTAAGAAAATATTCACTCCTGAGTTTAGAAACCGTCTTGATAATATCATCTGGTTTAATAGCTTAAGTGAAGAAATGATCCATCAGGTTGTCGATAAGTTTATCGTTGAACTTCAAGCTCAGCTCGATGTGCGAGGGGTATCAATGGAAGTATCTGAAGATGCTCGTCATTGGTTGGCTAGACGTGGTTATGATAGAACGATGGGCGCAAGGCCAATGGGACGGGTTATTCAAGATAAGTTGAAAAAACCACTAGCAAATGAATTACTATTTGGTTCATTAGTCGATGGTGGAACGGTAAAAATTACGCTTCATGAAGATGAGCTTAAATTTACCTATTTAAATCAAGAAGAAGCGGTTCATTAATTTGGATAGTTTAGTTTTTTAAGGTTTATTTGCTTATCGTTATGAAAGGCTCTTAAGTATTTAGGAGCTTTTTTATAAGCATTAAATTGAGATAATAAAAAAACCGAAGCTATTCACTTCGGTTTTTATGTCTATTTATACAAATGCAAAATGAATATTTCTGCAAATCATAAATTAAAAATTAACGAGCACGGAAAACGATACGGCCTTTAGATAAATCGTATGGAGTCATTTCTACAGTCACTTTATCACCCGTTAGGATACGGATGTAGTTTTTACGCATTTTACCAGAAATGTGCGCCGTTACTACGTGACCATTTTCTAGTTCAACACGGAACATAGTGTTTGGTAATGTGTCAAGGACAGTGCCTTGCATCTCGATTACGTCTTCTTTTGCCATTTAATCCTCTTACCGAAATTTGGCTTATTTTTAACTACTGGATTGCGTAGTCAAAATAGGGGTCATGATACTCAAACATAGTAAAGTGATGCTCGAGTTTAAAGTTGTTGCGTATTCTACCCTTGCCAACGCTTATTTACTAGCTTTTGATGACGTTGAAATCGAACTTTGTAATTCATAGCAGGGCAATCATCAATTTGGTAACCGAGATAAAGCCACTGTTTCCCCATGCTTTGGCATGCCTTCATTTGAAGTAAAACACATAATGTACCAAGTGATAGGGTGTGGTTTGGTTCAAAGAAGGTGTAAAATGCGCTAAGGCAATGTTCGAGATTATCGGTGACAGCAATCGCTACGAGCTCATGATTATCATAAAGATGCAAAAAATACGGTTTTAGCCAACTTGCATTCACAAATTGATAAAAAGTATCTTGATTGGCAGGAAACATACTGCCTGATGAGTGGCGTACTGATATGTATCTTTCATACAGTTCAAACCAATTATCATCTAGCGCATTTTTTAATTCCCACTGCAATGACAAGCTTTTATTTAGCAGCCTTTTCTGGCTTTTTGAAAATTGAATATCAGGAATAGATATCCTGATCGGTTGACAAGCTTGGCAATGGTCACAATGAGGTTTGTAAATGATGTCTCCACTACGTCTAAATCCATTTGCTAAGAATATTTCATAGTGTTCTGAAGTGTGATGTTCAGGTTCAATAATAACCGCGACACGCTCTTGTTGGTCCTCTAAATAGCTGCATGGGTTATTATTAGTAAGTCCTATTTTGATTTGATTAGATTCCATACTACTAGTCTTCGAGTGATAATATTTGAGAATGAAGTTTTATTTTTTGATGTTCATTATGTTTTAATTGAGAAATAAATCTCTCTCGAGATATTTGGGTGACACCTAAGCTAAGTAGGTGGTTATTCATCATTTGACAGTCTATAAGTTTGCCCCCAACTTTATTAAAGTAGTGGCACAAATGCCAAAATGCGATCTTAGATGCGTTACTTGTAAGAGAAAACATTGATTCACCACAAAAAACTTGTCCAATGCTTAGCCCATAAAGGCCGCCAACAATTGTCTTTCCGTCCCAGACCTCAATGGAATGGCAGTGGCCTAAATCTGCCAATTCAATATAAGCTTCTTGCATTTCTTGAGTTATCCATGTTTCGTCAATACTTCTGGTGCTAGCACAGAGCTTAATGATGCTTGGCGTTGCTTGATTAAGTGTAACGGTTAGGTTTGATTTCCTCATATATTTACGCAAGCTTTTAGAGGGTTTGAAAGCCGAGGGTTGAATAACGGCTCTTTGGTTTGGGCTCCACCATAAAATAGGATCGTCATCTGAATACCAAGGGAAAATACCATGTTGATATGCCTTAAGTACTGTTTTGGGTTGCAAATTACCACCAAAAGCTAATAACCCGTTTGGTTCATCTAGCGCTTGTGTCACGGGAGGGAACTGCCCATGTAAATCATCTAAGCAAGGTAAATAGAAGGTCATAGATACCACATCCCATTATATGAGTAAGGAATAACAAATCAGCTATACAGCAAGATAATAGCAATATTTGAGCTAGCACTGAATCTTGTTTTTAGTTAATCTCGAGAGAATACTTGAGTGTTACTCATGAACTTTAAGCGATTTATGCAAGGAATGTCGTCACTAATGGAAAGCCTTACTCTTCAGCCAATTCAAAAAATTTCAGGTGAGATTAACTTACCTGGTTCAAAAAGCTTGTCAAACCGAGCTTTGCTACTCGCCGCTTTATCTACGGGAACCACTCGATTAACGAATTTACTTGATAGTGATGATATTCGCCATATGCTCAATGCCTTAAAAACCTTAGGTGTAAAATATCAATTATCAGAAGATAAAACGGTGTGCGATGTTGAAGGGAGAGCCGGTCCTTTAAATTCTAAGTCCTCTGTTGAGCTTTTTTTGGGTAATGCTGGCACTGCAATGAGGCCTCTAGCTGCCGCATTGTGTTTGGGAGAGGGGGAGTTCATTTTGACAGGTGAACCTAGAATGAAAGAGCGCCCTATTGGTCATTTAGTTGATGCATTACGTCAATCTGGTGCTAGTGTTGAGTACCTTGAAGCCGACAATTATCCACCATTGAAAATTAAAGGAACTGGATTGAAGTCGGGTTCGGTTTCTATTGATGGGTCTATTTCTAGCCAATTTTTAAGTGCATTTTTAATGTCGGCACCTTTGGCTGAAGGTGACGTTACCATCAATATTGATGGGGAACTTGTTTCTAAACCCTACATTGATATCACGCTTGATATTATGTCCAAATTTGGCGTTGTAGTGGAAAATGATAATTATCAAAGGTTTGTGATTCGCTCGAATCAAAGTTACCAAAGTCCTGGTCATTACTTAGTTGAAGGTGATGCTTCATCTGCATCTTATTTTTTAGCGGCTGCTGCAATTAAAGGTGGTGAGATTAGAGTGACAGGTATAGGGAAAAATAGTATTCAAGGGGATATTCAATTTGCAGACGCATTAGAGAAAATGGGCGCTGAGATTGAATGGGCAGATGACTATATTCTCTGTCGTCGTGGTGAATTAACGGCAATAGATATGGATTTTAATCATATTCCAGATGCTGCCATGACGATTGCGACAACGGCTTTGTTTGCAAAAGGGACAACATCAATCCGAAATGTTTATAATTGGCGTGTAAAAGAAACGGATCGTCTAGCCGCAATGGCCACGGAGCTACGAAAAGTAGGCGCTGAAGTTGAAGAAGGGCATGATTATATTACTATCACACCGCCAGCTCAATTAACTCATGCTGCGATTGATACTTATGATGATCATCGGATGGCAATGTGTTTTTCGCTCGTGGCTTTAAGTGACATACCTGTTACAATTAACGATCCAAATTGTACTTCTAAAACGTTTCCAAATTATTTTACGAAGTTCTGTGCACTAAGTGAGTTGTAATATATTTGACATAATTTAAATTTATAAATAACAAAGCCTTACTGCAATGTAAGGCTTTTTTCTATGTAATTTATGAGTTCAGTCTATACAGACCTATCCTCATGTTTATCGATTGGCAGATGAGCGTCAAGCTTTGGAAATTAATTTCTTTTATTGGCAATATACCATGCATGATGGCTTACCTTTCTGTATAATTTGTCCCCTGAATTACGTCCTATCCAAATTAAATTCGGAGAAAATTTATGTCATCTCGAAATCCGGTTATCACCGTTGATGGACCTAGTGGGGCAGGGAAAGGCACATTGTGCATGATGTTAGCTGAGAAACTAGGGTTCCATTTATTAGATTCTGGCGCTATATACCGTGTACTTGCTTTAGCTGCAATTCACCATGGTGTCGATACGGAATCGGAAGATGCATTAGTTCCTTTGGCAACGCATCTTGATGTGCAATTTATTGCCGAGGGCGATTTAGTTAAAGTTATATTAGAGGGTGAAGACGTATCTAGAGAATTACGTAAAGAAGAAACAGGTACTGCTGCCTCTAAAGTTGCCTCATTACCTCGAGTACGAGAAGCGCTCCTACGCCGTCAGCGTTCATTTAGTGCTGAACCTGGTCTAGTGGCTGATGGCCGAGATATGGGAACCGTTGTTTTTCCTAGCGCAGAAGCCAAAATATTTTTAGATGCGAGTGCAGAAGAAAGAGCACAGCGTCGTTTGAATCAGTTGCAAAATAAAGGCTTAAATGGTAGATTCGATCAACTTTTATGCGACATTAAGGAACGTGATGATCGTGATCGCAATCGAGCGGTAGCGCCGTTACGTCCTGCAGATGATGCATTAGTGATTGATTCTACATTACTTTCTATTGAAGACGTGGTGGCTCAATCGCTTAAATTTATAGAATCTAAACTCGCTAAGTAGCTTTTAGTTAAGGTTTTTTTATTAGGGTAATGCCTTAATTTATTTTACTTAAACTAAATACTTAACGACAAGGACTGTCGGTCGCAAGGATGATGACTGACTAATTTATCAACCCCATGCGGTAGGATACCCATGGACGTTTAATTAAATGAAGATCATATTATAATGACTGAATCTTTTGCTCAACTCTTTGAAGAGTCGCTAAACGAACTAGAATTCCGCCCAGGTACTATTGTAAAAGGTACTGTTGTTGCTATTGAGAACGGTTTCGTTCTTGTAGACGCAGGCCTTAAATCTGAATCTGCTATTCCAGCTGAACAATTCAAGAACGCTGCTGGCGAACTTGAAGTTGAAGTTGGTGCTGAAGTAGATGTAGCACTTGACGCGGTTGAAGATGGTTTCGGTGAAACTCAACTTTCTCGTGAGAAAGCTAAGCGTCACGAAGCGTGGATTGTTCTTGAGAAAGCTTGCGAAGAAGCTGAAACTGTTGTTGGTATCATCAACGGTAAAGTTAAAGGCGGTTTCACTGTTGAATTAAACGGTATCCGTGCTTTCCTTCCAGGTTCTCTAGTAGACGTTCGCCCTATTCGCGATACTGCTCACCTAGAAAACAAAGAGCTAGAGTTCAAAGTAATCAAGCTTGATCAGAAACGTAACAACGTTGTTGTTTCTCGTCGTGCTGTTATCGAATCTGAAAACAGTGTTGAGCGTGACGAACTTCTTGAAACTCTACAAGAAGGTACAGAAGTTAAAGGTATCGTTAAGAACCTTACTGACTACGGTGCATTCGTTGATCTTGGCGGTGTTGACGGCCTACTTCACATTACAGATATGGCTTGGAAGCGTGTTAAACACCCATCTGAGATCGTAAACGTAGGTGATGAAATCCTAGTTAAAGTTCTTAAGTTTGACCGTGAGCGCACTCGTGTTTCTCTAGGCCTTAAGCAACTTGGCGAAGATCCATGGGTAGCAATTGCTAAGCGTTACCCAGAAGGTCACAAACTAACTGGTCGTGTAACTAACCTAACTGATTACGGCTGCTTCGTAGAAATCGAAGAAGGCGTTGAAGGTCTAGTACATGTTTCAGAAATGGATTGGACTAACAAAAACATTCACCCATCTAAAGTGGTTAATGTTGGCGACGAAGTTGAAGTTATGGTTCTTGATATCGACGAAGAACGTCGTCGTATCTCTCTAGGCCTAAAACAATGTAAAGCTAATCCTTGGCAGACTTTCGCTGAAGCGCAAGCTAAAGGCGACAAAGTAACTGGTAAGATTAAGTCTATCACTGACTTTGGTATCTTCATTGGTCTTGACGGTGGAATCGACGGTCTTGTTCACTTATCTGACATTTCTTGGAATGCTCAAGGTGAAGAAGCCGTTCGTGATTACAAAAAAGGCGATGAAATTTCTGCAGTTGTTCTAGCAGTTGATGCTGATCGTGAGCGTATTTCTCTTGGCGTTAAGCAAATGGAAAACGACCCGTTCAATGCATACGTTGCAGATAACAAAAAAGGTACGCTTGTAAACGGTACTGTCACTGCAGTTGACGCGAAAGGTGCTACAATTGAACTAATCGAAGGTGTTGAAGGTTACATCCGTGCATCAGAAGCTGCACGTGACCGTATCGAAGACGCATCTTTAGTGTTCAGTGTTGGTGATAGTGTTGAAGCGAAATTTACTGGTGTTGACCGTAAAAACCGCGTAATCAACCTATCTATCAAAGCGAAAGACGAAGCTGAAGAGCAAGAAGCAATGGCTACACTAAATAAAGCAGATGAAGCTTCATTTGGTAACGCTATGGCTGATGCATTCAAGGCTGCTAAAGGCGAGTAATCATTGCCTATAGGGGAGCCAGATTATGGCTCCCTTCTTCGATAAGTTAGAGTAAAGTGAGGGAATCACCTATGACTAAGTCAGAGTTAATAGAACGACTATGTGCTCAGCAGACACACCTTTCGACTAAAGAAGTAGAAGATGCCGTTAAGGATATCCTTGAGCATATGGCTACTAAGCTAGAAGATGGTGATCGTATTGAAATCCGTGGTTTCGGAAGTTTTTCTCTACATTATCGAGAGCCACGTGTTGGACGTAATCCTAAATCTGGTGAGAAAGTTGAGTTGGACGGTAAATACGTTCCTCATTTTAAACCAGGGAAAGAGTTGCGCGAGCGTGTAAACAACAGTCTGTAATACAGATAGTTAGAATTTTTAAAAGCGGCAATCTTTAGAGGTTGCCGCTTTTTTATCGATATGGTTATTTGAAAAAGAGGCTTAATGTAGAATATTTCCTAGTTTCAATCGATTGGCAATGGAGTGTCTGGTAAATTTACTGCATAATCTAAGGTAATGTTTCGTTGCTTGATGGTGGTAATTATGAAAATTATAAAAACTATATTAGTTATCGCACTTTTTCTTGTTGCATTAGCGCTTGGCGCACAAAACCAAGAAACGGTGACTTTTAATTATCTTATTGCGCAAAATGATTTACCTTTGTCTTTATTGCTCGGTTTTGTTTTTATCACAGCGTTCGCGATTGCATGGCTCATTTTTGGCAGCCTCTATTTAAAGTCAACACTTACGATACGTCGCTTACGTAAACAGCTAAATAAAACTAAAGCGGAAGTTTCCTCCCACTCATCAGAGAAATTACCTGAAATTAAAGGCTAGGTTTATTCGTTAATGCTAGAGCTACTTTTTCTACTGTTACCTATCGCCGCTGCATACGGTTGGTATATGGGTAACCGCAGTGCTCGTCATGATAAGCAAGAACAATCACATCAGATCTCACGACAATACGTTAGAGGTCTTAACCTCCTATTGTCTGAGCAATCTGATAAGGCGGTTGATCACTTTATTGAATTATTGCAAGTAGATGATGAAACCATTGATACTCATCTTGCTTTGGGGAATTTATTTCGTTCTCGCGGCGAAGTGGATAGAGCAATCAGAATTCACCAAAACCTAATCACTCGTGAAGGTTTAACTATTGATCAAAAAAATATCGCATTACAACAACTTGCTAAAGATTACATGGTATCTGGTTTTTTTGACCGTGCAGAAAAAATTTTTGAACAATTGGCCGATGAGCCCGAACATAAAGAACAAGCACTCCTTCAGTTAGTTACTATTTACCAGCAAACACGTGAATGGAGTAAAGCCATTAAATGTGGTGACGCTTTAGTAGCGATGGGTAAAAAGAAGATGCGTAAAGATATTGCTCACTATTGGTGTGAATTAGCAATGCATGAACTGAGCCTAACTAATACATCAAAAGGTGTACTTTACTTTAAACGAGCGCTGACTGAAGATCCTAAGTGTGTACGTGCCACTATTGCTCTTGGGAATATTTATCTTGAATCGGATAATTATACTCAGACAATAACAATGTTGGAAAAAGTACTTGAGCAGGATATTGATTACATCCCAGAAGTATTACCAACCCTAGCCGATTGTTATTACCAGATTGGGCAAGAAGGCGGTATGTTGGAATTTTTAAAGAAATGTATTGCGAAGAAAGCAGGTGTATCGGCTGAATTAATGCTTGCACAAATGGTTGCTCAGCATGAAGGCATCGCTGCAGCACAAACGTTATTAACTCAACAACTCATTAAAAATCCTACCATGAAAGGCTTTTATCGTTTAATCGATTACCATATTGCAGAAGCAGAAGAAGGTAGGGCGAAAGACAGTTTAACAACGTTACAGGAAATGGTTGGTGTTCAAATGAAGGCCAAGCCGCATTACCAATGTCGACAATGTGGTTTTGCTACTCATTCGATTTATTGGCACTGTCCATCATGTAAAGGATGGGGAACCATTAAACCTATACGTGGTTTGGATGGTGAATAATGATTATAAAAGCTGTAAATAGAAATCTCCACGATTCTAAAATTGGCCTGTATTACTATCAAAATAAGACATTAGATAATATTAATTGCGTAAACGAGATAGAGGAAAATCAATGTTAGACCCGAAAGTAATTGTTGCCCTTGATTATGATAACCAGAATGATGCACTAGCCTTTGTGGATAATATTGATCCAGCATTGTGCCGTCTGAAAGTCGGCAAAGAAATGTTTACGCTTCTTGGGCCTGATTTTGTTCGACAACTTCATGCTAAAAATTTCTCTGTTTTCTTAGATCTAAAATTCCATGATATTCCTAATACATGCTCTAAAGCCGTTCGTGCAGCCGCAGAGTTAGGTGTGTGGATGGTTAATGTTCATGCTAGCGGTGGGGAGCGTATGATGACAGCATCACGCGATATCTTAGAACCTTATGGTAAGAACCGTCCATTATTAATCGGTGTGACGGTATTAACGAGTATGGAACAAATGGATTTAGCGGGTATTGGTTTAGATATTACGCCACAAGATCAAGTAAAGCGTTTAGCTCAATTAACCAAAAATAGTGGCTTAGATGGAGTTGTATGTTCAGCTCATGAATCTTCAATGCTAAAAGTGGATTTAGGCAAAGAGTTTAAATTGGTGACACCAGGGATACGCCCTGCGGGTAGCGATGCTGGAGATCAGCGACGTATTATGACGCCAGCAGAAGCAATGACAGCGGGATCTGATTACTTAGTTATCGGGCGTCCAATTACTCAAGCTCAGAATCCTAATCAAGTGCTATTAGATATTAATGCAACTCTAAATTGACCGTTAATTGAATGATAAAAAGCTCGGTTTTACTGAGCTTTTTATTTTTAACTTGTTAGTCTTACAAGTCGTTATTGCGTTCGGTTGGAATATCACTTAAATATTGAACGAACTCTATTTCAAAACCTGCCGGATCAATGAAATATACATTGCGGCGGAATGGGTTATCTGCGCCGGGCTTCGCTATTTGATAGCCAGCATTTTGTAGCCTTACTATAATAGTATCAATGTTGTCAGTTACATAAGCAAAATGCGCTAAACCTGTTTGGTGCCCCTCTAAGTTCCGATTTTCTCCTACGCCATTATCACTGATTGCTATATAGTATTTGGTATCTCCAAAATGTAACCAGCGCCTTGGTTTTCCATACCATTCACCTTCCCCTTCGCTACGAATAGCCCAATGTGGAAAAGCTGCTTTATAGAATGCTAGCATTTCTTCAACATCACTCACGACCAAGTTGACATGTTCTAAATACATACTATTTCCTTGTGTGCTTATTGTTTGGGTTTGTAATAGATACACACTAAAACCTAAAGTTAAGATGAGGTAAAGCCTTTCTTCTATAGATACTAGCAATGATGTAATGAAAAATGTAAAGGGGGCATGAATATTTGTATGAAAATATGAGTTGAAGAGTTTGGTGGTACAGGCCTGTGTTACAATCACTCCTCATGTTAAATTAGAGAGCCGTATGAATTCAGATATTCTATTCCATAAAACCTACCACCATCCAACCAGTAATGAATGGGTAGTGTTTGTTCATGGCGCAGGTGGAAGTTCTTCATTATGGTTCAAGCAAATTAAAGATTATCGACAACATTTCAATTTATTGTTAATTGATTTGAGGGGACATGGTCGTTCAAATCAATTACTGAAAAACATTATCTCTAAGCATTATTCATTTGAAGAAGTTACGATGGATATTCTACGTGTTTTGGATCATTTGAAGATACAATCTGCGCATTTTGTTGGCATGTCTTTAGGCACCATTCTTGTGAGAAATTTAGCTGAAATGGCGAGCAATAGAGTGGACAGTATGGTGCTAGGTGGCGCCATTACGCGCTTAGATATTCGATCTCAGGTATTAGTGAAAGCGGGGGACATGTGTAAGCACATAATTCCATATATGTGGTTATATAAATTATTTGCGTACGTTGTTATGCCTCAACGTAGTCAGAAAGAATCTCGGCATTTATTCATTCATGAAGCTAAAAAATTGTGTCAGAAAGAATTTAAGCGTTGGTTTAAATTAGCGGCTGATGTGAATCCAATGATGAAATACTTCAGAGAACGTGAAATTGCTATTCCTACACTTTATTTAATGGGCGAGTTGGACTACATGTTTATTCATCCTGTAAAAGAAATGGTTTCTAAACATAGAAGTAGTTGGTTATTAGAGATCCCGAATTGCGGTCATGTTTGTAATGTAGAGCGTCCTCAAGAATTTAATAATTATTCAATTAAGTTTATTCAGAAACACAGTAAATAACCTTAATTGATTTACTGTGGATCTCGTCATTTATTGCTTATGGTCACTATTTCCACAGTTCCAACATACCGCAAATGTGGCTTCGACGGATTCATTACATTGATTACATATCCAGTTAGGTAGTTCATCATCTTTTCTATTTTCATACTCAGTGATAATGTCTTTAGCTTGTTTTTCAAATCGATCGTTGACAAGCCAGACATAAGGATCAGTATCGTTTGTCATTGGGATCTCACCTTTTAGACTGAAGATATTATCAGAGTGAACTTCTGCATGAATATTTTGGCTTTCAAGTAAGCCACGAACAATATGGGCTTCTATTGGATCATGAGCACTAAATATTTTCATTCTTCGGTATCCTTAAAAGAGTTCACTTCCGATTGTTGTATGGTTTGATAACCAGCCCATATGCGGTTTCCAGCTGTGAAAAAACAAATTAAAGCAAAAATAGCGGCCAAGATAGGGAAGTGTTGTGGCCATATACAAAAAGCAATAAAGATAGCGATAGTCTCTGTGCCCTCTGCAACGCCGGACATATAGTACAAGGATTTATTTCTATAAACGGGGTTTTCAATTTTTTGTTTTGCAGCAATAGAAGCAAAAGCGAGAAAGCTGCTACCTGTTCCGACAAAAGAAATGATTAAAAGAGCACCCCACACGGCATTTTGATCTGGGTTGGCTAAAATAAAACCAAATGGGATCAGAGCATAAAATAAAAAATCCAGAGTGATATCTAAAAATCCACCAGCATCAGAAGGAGAGGTAAGGCGTGCAATAGCCCCATCTAATCCGTCGCCAATTCGGTTTAATATAATGAAAGTCAGAGCCAAGGTATATTGCTCTAACCATAAACTTGGTAAAGCACATAGTCCGAGTAAAAAGCTGCACCATGTGACTTTATCCGCTGAAATGTCATTGTTAATACAGATTTTTGCCGTAAAATTTAACGGTGTTTTAATAATGGGGATCATGTATCTATCGAGCATTAAGACTTTCCTCTTTTAGGTTATCCCAATGAATAAGAGTACCATCTTCTGGGGCATCCATTTCATCATGTGTCACCATTAAGGTGGGAACTTGTGCTTGTTTTAGTTGTGTGAATACCCAACGGCGAAAAGCCACTCTTAAATTCATATCTAATTTGTTAAATGGTTCGTCCAATAATACGGCTTTAGGTTTTGCTTGCAGCATTCGTAATAAGCTTACACGTGCGCGTTGACCCCCTGATATTTGGTGTGGCATAGAGCAAGCTAGCTTATCAAGGTTCACCTGCTTCAGACACTTGATTACATGTTGCTTTCGTTCTTTACCTTTTATTTCATTCGGCAATCCTATAGCGATATTTTCCCACACATTCAAATGTGGAAAAAGAAGGTCATCTTGAAATAAAATGCCGATCTGACGTTGATGAGGGAGCGTTGTTTCAATTGATTGTTGATTGAGTACAATCTTACCTTCTAGTAAAAAATCATCAGATAAGTGGCCTGCAATTGTGCTTAATAAGGTTGATTTACCACAACCACTTGGCCCCATCAATGTCAGAATCTCGCCTGGCTTTATTAGCATATTGACGCCTTCGATAAGTGGCCCTTGATGCTTATGATGAATTGACAATGATTGTAGTTGTAAGCTCATTACTTAATCCCCAAGGGTGTAAGGTTTGTTCTTCGTTGTAACAATCGGTTTGTGAACAACGCAACACTGAAGAACACAAATGGTAAAATGGCTTGCCACAATGCATATAATGCAACCACACGTCGATCATGACCGCTTGATAATGCAACGGCTTCTGTAGTGAGCGTAGTGATGCGACCAGCGCCTAACATAATAGTTGGTAGGTATAGTGCTAAGCTCACACTTATCCCCATTGCCCAAGCAAATAATATAGCACCGGATAAGGTGCGCACTTTAATTTTAAACCAAGTCATTATCGGTGATAGACCTAAACTGGTAGCGGTTTGTGATAAGCGAATAGGGTAACTTTTCCAGGGACCATCTAGGCTGAGGTATATATAAGGGAAGGCAAAAAAGACATGTGACCAAACCACCCATGTTAAGTAATGATCTTGTCCTACCCATAAGCTGGTTATTTGCATGCCAAACAATAATGAAAGTTGTGGAATAAGGATTGGTAAAGCAATGATGTACATAGGTAAAGCAATGCTAAATTTGTGACGATATTCATGAGCGATTATGGCAAGTACCAGAGCAATAAAACTACTGAAAAGGGCAATACTAATACTGGTTATAATCGTTTCTTGAATATAAAACCACTCACTTTGCCAAAACCGTAAGCTCCAGTTAGTCGGTAGCATATTTGGAAATTGCCACCGTTGAGCAAACGTCCAAATAATAATAATAGGTAGCGTAGCTAAACTTATGGCTGCGAGTAAGAGAAAGAAATACGGCTTAATTACAATATGGCTATGTCGACCAGAGAGCATCCAAGAACGGTAAAAACCTAAGAAAGTTCGTTCCAGCATCCATATTAATGCAATCAGTAATGAACATAAAAAGAAGAGAACAAAAGCACCTGCAGCAGCGCGAGGAAGCTGGCTTAAGTCTGGTTCGTTAAACCATTGCCAAACTAATACAGAGAAAGTTGGTGGGTGAGTAGGGCCTAATATTAAGCTGACATCTACCACTGAGCCTGAGTAAGCGATAATAGCAAATAAAGGAAAGCGCATGTGTTTCCACCATTGGGGAAATAAAATTTTCCACCAAGATTGATGTAAAGAATAACCTAAACTTTGACTTACCTGTAACGTTTCAGAGACTTTAAGGTTATGTAAAATCGGCATGCTCATTAACAGTAAAAAAGGTGTTTCCTTAATTGCTAATGCAAAGGTTAAACCAATTCCAACGGTATCTTGTAATGAAAAAAAACCATCAAAAAGCGTGTGACTAAAAACCAAATGAATAAGGCGTGCAATCCAACCTGTATCGGAAAATAAAAATAGGAACCCAACCGCGAAAGCAACATGGGGTAAAGCGAGGAGTGGAGATAAAGATTTCTCAACCCTCACCCAGTGTCGAGTCCCCCAATAAGCTTGAATAATAGAAAATGTCATTATCGAAGCGAGTAAAGAACTCGAAATCGCAATAAATAGAGTTTGCTTGATGGAGTGCAGAACGCCCGGCCAGCTAAAAACAGAATAAAAGGCATCAAGGCTGATATTGAAAAGCCCAAGAGGCGGTATATAACCGAGCGCAGGGGCGATCATACCAAAAAAACCGGGTATAAGAGGGAATACTCCAATGAGTAACACGATTAAATAACTCAGCCGAAGCATCAAGCTTTTATCCATCGATGATGACTGATTAACATCTATCGGCTATAACGCTTAAGCCAAGCTTGTTCAAGTGCAGTTTGCCAACTAGGATGGGGTTCGGCAACTGAAGGAAAAAGCTTGGTATTTTTAGCGCTGCCAGTTAAGTAAGCGGTTTGTAAAATAGAGGGATCGCCCCAAATGTTAATATCCCCTTTTTTAGATTGAGCTTCTGGACTAAGTAAGAAATTAATTGCCACCATTGCCCCTTCTTTTGCATTAGCATTCCATGGAATAGCTAAGAAGTGAATATTGGATAAAGCGCCACTTTTCCAAGCGTATGTCGTCGTCGTTTTTGCTAATTTACCGCTGGCTTGCGCAGAAAACACTTCATTAGGGTTAAATGTTAGAGCAATATCGATTTGATTATCATCTAAAAGTTGAACAAGCTCTGGTTGGCTAGTCGGAAAATGTTTACCTTTTTGCCATGTTAAAGGCTGCAAAGCATCTAAGTAATCCCAAAGTGGCTGAGTCGTGCTGGTGAATGTTTTAGGATCAACGGGTTTGGCAAGCGCGGGATCATGATTGGTTAACTCGATTAATAATGCTTTTAAAAAACTGGTGCCATGAAATTGAGGTGGTTTTGGATAGGTAATTCGTCCAGGATGCGCTTTGGCATAAGTAAGTAAAGCAAGGGCGGACATAGGAGGCGATGGCAGCTTTTTTGTGTCATAGATATACACCAATTGGCCCACACCCCAAGGCGCTTCTAAGCCGTTGGTCGGCTCTGCAAAATCTGTCGTGACAGGGAGTGATTGATCAACTTTCTCCCAGTTCGGAAGAGCGTCGACAAAAGGCCCGAAGAGTAATTGGTTATGCTTCATGGATTTGAAATTTTCACCATTGATCCAGACGACATCGACACTGCCATTACTATTTTTATTCGCCGCTTTTTCGGCTAAAAGGCGGGTTGTGGTTTCCGCAATGTCACTGACTTTTACATGATGAAGTGTAATCCCATAGCGTTGCTTAACTTGCGAGCTTGCCCAGCGAAGATAATCATTAATTTCTTGGCTTCCTCCCCAGGCATTTAAATACACATCTTGTCCTTTCGCTTTTACTTCAATAGATTGCCAATCCGATAACGTGTCGGCGTGAGACATAAAAGGTAAAGTTGTGGAGAGTGTTAACGCACAGCTAAGCAAAAAATGTTTCATACAAATCCTATGTAATGGTACATGTTGTAATAGAAGACAGAACTAAAAGGAAAAAAATTTCATTATTTCTAATAAATTAGCGCCTTAAAAATGCCATCTATGAGGGTAAGAGCTATCCGGCTCAATGGGTATTTTAGTAAATAAAAACCAGCGACAGGCGCTGGTTTTATAGTTTAGTCATGCTTATTATTGTTGTCTGTTATTTTAATGTTTTTACCGTTGAACGTTCAAGAATTTCAGGAAACATTTCAAATACTTGCTTCGCATGGTCTTTATCTTTGATTCGTTCTAGAAGAATTTCGACAGCATTCTTACCTAAACGACGCTTAGGTTGGTGAATCGTGGTTAATGGTGGTGAAAAGTAAGCCGATAGATCAATGTTGTCATAACCAATGACGGAAATGTCTTCTGGAATATTGATTCCTTTTTCTTGTAATCGACTCATTAGGCCGAGCGCCATAATATCATTGAAACAGAAAACTGCCGTTGGTCTTTTTTCCATAGCCAGAATTTTATCCGCTGCGATGACCGCTGTATCACATTCAAAATTACCTTCTAATAACCATTCTTCAGGTAACGATAAATCTTCTTCAGCTAAAGCACGTTTACAACCGGCGATACGTTCTTTACATGCCATTTTCTCAAAATGACCACTTAAGCACGCAATATCGGTATGACCATGGTCGAGCAAATAGCGGGTTGCTAGGTAACCACCGGCTTCGGAGTTATCAACAATTTTATCGGCTTTCGATGTCTCAGGCCCCCAATCCATAACCACCTTGGGGATGTCTGGATGACCATCTAGCATTTCGCGTAGTTCTTCATCAAGATCGGAACACATTACCAATAATCCATCGACACGTTTTCCTGCAAGCATACGGATATAATCGCGTTGTTTGTCGACTAAACCACCGGTATTACACAAAATGAGAGTATAGCCTTGACGATAGCAATAGCTTTCTACGCCATCGACCACTTCTGCAAAGAATGGATTGGTTGATTGCGTAACTAACATCCCAATCGTGCTGGTGGTATTACATTTTAAGCTACGAGCCACCGCACTTGGGGCGTAATTAAGTTGTTTAACGGCCGCCATGACTTTTTCTTGCGTTGTTTCTGCAACAAAACGAGTCTTATTGATGACATGAGACACGGTTGTGGTTGAGACTCCAGCAATGCGTGCGACATCTTTAATTGTAGCCATAGTGAGTTTCCCTTGTGCGGATGTTACTGAATCTTGTAATAGAACAAGCGACTAAAAAGATAAAAGTCGCCTTTTATGAGCGACTTAGGATAATTTCATATTATTTAACCACTGATTTTAGTCTTAAAAGACAGTGCTGACAATCAAATGGCGTACTTTTATCGATGAAAGCAATCGTCGACGCCAACGATTGCTTTCTAGGTTTTAAGAAAGGAGATACTGAAACTATTATTCTAATGTAGTGGTCGGCTCTGTGGTTACCGGTTCAGTCACTAAAGTATTGCGAATAGAAAGCCACCAGCGACCAAGTTGTTCATGCCAGAATCGTTCGCTTTGTTCTAGATATTTAGCTTGAGGAGTGAAACGATCCCATGCTTCATTAATGTTATCAAAGGCGAGGTAATTGGTTGGTGCGGGAATGGGATCCAAACCGGCACTTTTAAATTCTGTCATTGCTCGTTGCATATGGCTTGCTGAAGTCACTAGAACGAGCCTCTTTGAACCAACAAATCCAACTGCTTGTCTTGCTTCTTCCCATGTATCTTTTGCGCTCTCTAATAAGACAATATCGGATTTTGTTACGCCGAGTGATACCGCAACCGTTGCCATCATGCGAGCATTACTGACAGAGGATCCTGCTGCGTAGCCTGATAAAATCAATTTGGCACCAGGGTACATACGTAAAATACGGATACCTTCAGTGAGCCGCATTAACCCTGTTCGTGAAAGCTCTGAGGTTGGGGGCATATCGTCATCCACGGTATGGCCGCTGCCAAGTACCATTACATAATCAATGGTACCGTCCACGGGAAGAAATGCTTTGTAGGTCCGCTCTGTCGCTTTTAATAATGGGGTAGTAACAGGTTGAAACGAAAAAAGGAAAATACCCATTAATGAAATAAACATAAACACACAACCTGTACCACGCTTATAGGTAAACATGATAAGAAAAAGGCCAATGAATCCAATGATCAATAAGGCCGGTAAGGGCATTAATAAAGATGACAATATTTTTTTTAGCTCAAACATTCTATATAGTCCGAAAATTCATCATTTAGTAAATAAAACGTAGTAATTGCTTTATTCCTGTATTTGCTGTGACAGAATACACGCAAAATTTAGTTATCTTAAACGAAAAGCGATGAAACAAGACCGAAATTTCGATGATATTGCGCATAAATTCGCCAAAAACATTTATGGTTCTGATAAAGGTGATATTCGTCAGACCATTGTTTGGCAAGATTTAAAGCAAGCACTCTTAATGTTTGATACTCAATCTTCCGCTTTGACGATATTAGATGCAGGTGGTGGTTTAGGTCAAATGTCTCAGAAGTTAGCACAATGTGGCCATCAAATTGTATTCTGCGATCTGTCTCGTGAAATGTTGGAACTTGCTAAGCAAGGTGTTGAGCAACAAGGGTTAAGTGACCAGTTTTGTTTTATCCATTCATCGATACAACATTTAGACCAAAAGTTTAATGAACCGGTTGATTTAGCCTTATTTCATGCCGTCATGGAATGGTTAGACGATCCACAAGCGGTTTTAAAATGTGTGTTAAATAAACTCAAGCCAGGCGGTATTGCTTCCGTGATGTTTTATAATCACCATGGCCTAGTTTTGAAGAATGTGACTTGTGGTAATATCCCACATGTTTTACAAGGAATGCCACACAGAAAACGGTTTAAATTACAACCTCAACAAGGTTTACTTCCTGATGATGTTTATCAATGGATAGAAAGGGAAGGCTTTCAAATCTGTGGGAAATCTGGTATTCGATGTTTCAACGACTACATTGGAAATCAGCAATACATGGGCGATTATGATGCCGACGACGTGATGGCGCTAGAACAACAATTATGTCGTACCGAACCTTATCTTTCGTTAGGTCGTTACATACATGTCTGGGCACAGAAGCCGCATACGAATATTTAAACTTATGCCTAAATAACGTCAGAGCATAAAGTCATTATAAAAGTAACAGGACGAATAATGAGTGAAATAACTCAATCCTTAGTTGAAGAACCAATAGTTGAAGAACCGATTGGTGAACAGCCAATTGATGAAGTGGTTAGCTGGGTTAAACAAAATAATTTCACCTTGAACCTCTCAAGTGAGCGTTTAGCCTTTTTGATTGCCGTTGCGGTATTAAGCAATGAAAAATTTGATGAAGAGCTTGGTGAAGGCGAATTACAAGACGCCTTTAAGATCGTTACTCGATTATTTGAAGATACCGGTGAAGCCTCCGTATTTCGTGCTAATAACGCGATTAATGAACTCGTTTCTCAGCGGCTTATCAGTCGTTTTGTTAGTGAGTTAAATGAAGGTGCAAGCATTTATCGCATGTCGCCTCTTGGCATTGCGATCACTGATTATTATGTACGTCACCGTGAATTCTCAAAGTTGAAATTATCTATTCAGCTTTCGATGGTGGCAGATGAAATGTCTAAAGCCGTTGAAGCCGCCCAGCAAGCCACCGATACATCACAATGGCAGAAACATGTTTATGGTGTATTGAAATATTCAGTAAGCGAAATTTTTGACCGAATCGATCTGAACCAAAGGGTGATGGACGATCAGCAAATTGAAATTAAAGAACAGATTGCTCAGTTACTAAATCAAGATTGGCGTGAAGCCATCAGTAGCTGTGAAAGCTTATTAACGGAAACTTCAAGTACTTTGAATGAGTTACAAGATACTTTGCAAGCTGCTGGTGATGAGCTGCAAACTCAGTTGCTTGATATACAACAAATGGTTTATGGGCAAGAAGGGCTTGATTTTATAGATGCGATTTTATTCACACTGCAAACTAAGCTCGACCGTATTATTAGCTGGGGTCAGCAAGCCATCGATTTGTGGATTGGCTATGACCGCCATGTTCATAAATTTATTCGTACTGCCATTGATATGGACCAAAATCGTGCCTTCAGCCAACGGTTACGACAATCGGTAACCGATTACTTTGATGCGCCTTGGTACCTTATTTATTCAGATGCAGAGCGTTTGCGTGATATGCGTGATGAAGCGATGTTGCTGCGTGACGATGAAGTTACCGGACAAGTACCCACAGATGTAGAATATGAAGAATTAACCGTTGTTGATGATGCATTAAGCGAACGTGTTGCTGAAATGCTACAACAGCATAAAGAAACAGGGCGACCGATTGATTTGGGCGCGGTGTTACAAGATTACCTTGCGCAGCATTCTCATGCGCAACATTTTGACTTAGCCAGAATGGTGATCGACCAAGCGGTAAGAATGGGGTATTCCGAATCGGATTATCAAGCCATACAACCCGACTGGAAAGCGATCAACGATTTTGGAGCAAAGGTACAAGCGAATGTCATCGATCAATACTAATTACGAGGCGCACAGCGCCGATCTGTCTCAAAATACCAGCTATTCACAAGAGACCGACAACTCTCAAGATGCTTACATGCCAGAACAATTGGTGAAAGCTCTATCTAACCCATTATTCCCCGCGCTTGACAGCCAATTGCGTGCGGGCCGCCATATCTCAAGTGATGATATGGATAACTACGCTTTTTTAAGTGATTTTGACGGTGATCTTGGCGCTTTCTATCAGCGTTATAATGCAGAATTGGTTCGTGCGCCAGAAGGCTTCTTCTACCTACGTCCACGTTCAACCTCATTCATTGGCCGCAGCGTGTTATCGGAACTTGATATGCTGGTGGGTAAAATCTTGTGCTTTTTGTATTTAAGCCCAGAGCGTCTCGCCCATGAAGGAATCTTCACTAATCAAGAACTATACGAAGAGCTAATCAACCTTGCTGATGAAAAGAAACTGATGCGTTTGGTGACTAACCGCGCAACCGGTTCGGATTTGGATAAAGAAAAGCTGTTTGAAAAAGTGCGTACTTCGCTGCGTCGGCTACGTCGTATCGGTATGGTATTGCCAGTCGGTGATGATGAGAAGTTTAGAATCAGTGGAGCCGTCTTCCGTTTTGGTGCTGATGTACGTGTCGGTGACGATGTTCGCGAAGCGCAACTACGCTTGATTCGTGATGGTGAAGCGGTGCTTGATCCTGAAGCCGTTGACCCAAATAAAGCGAATGATACTCAAGATAAGCAAGATGCTTCAGACGAACAATCAGAAGATTTGGCTGAACAAGAAGAACAAGAACAGAAAGCAGGTGACCTATGATCACGCAAAATAACATGATCGAAAGAGGTAAATATCAATCGCTAACCATGATCAACTGGAACGGCTTCTTTGCTCGTACTTTTGATATTGATGGGTTAGTGACCACACTTTCTGGCGGTAACGGTGCGGGTAAGTCGACTACCATGGCGGCTTTCATCACGGCATTGATTCCAGACCAAAGCTTACTGCATTTCCGTAACACTACCGAGGCGGGGAGTTCACAAGCCTCTCGTGATAAAGGCCTATTCGGTAAACTACAGCCGGGTACTTGTTACTCGGTGCTTGATGTTGTCAATTCACGTCATCAACGCTTGTTGTTTACGGTAAAACTGCAACAAGTGGCAGGTCGTGATAAGAAAGTGGATATCAAACCGATTCTTATTCAAGGTCTACCAAGCAATGTCAAACCGACCGATGTCTTAATTGAAAGCCTAGAAAACGGCCAAGCTCGCGTTCGTACATACAACGAGCTAAAAGACAAAGTAGCGGAATATGAAGGCGTACAAATTAAAGCCTTTTCATCAGTGGCCGATTACCACAGCGTGATGTTTGAAATGGGCGTACTGCCTAAGAAACTACGCAACACCGGTGACCGTTCTAAGTTCTATCGCTTAATCGAAGCATCTTTGTATGGTGGTATCTCAAGTGCGATCACTCGTTCATTACGTGACTACTTATTGCCACAAAATGGTGGAGTGAAGAAAGCCTTCCAAGATATGGAATCGGCGTTGCGTGAAAACCGCATGACGCTAGAAGCCATTAAAACTACGCAAGCCGACCGTGACTTGTTTAAGCATTTAATTACTGA
The DNA here is from genome assembly GCF_002218025.2 of Vibrio casei. NCBI lineage: Bacteria > Pseudomonadati > Pseudomonadota > Gammaproteobacteria > Vibrionales > Vibrionaceae > Vibrio > Vibrio casei. Next base: position 1,242,353 of record NZ_AP018680.1, read on the forward strand.
ATCGACTAACTACGTGGCAGCAGACTACATGCGCCATGCCAATGACCGTCGTATTAAGCTAGATCAAGCGTTAGCACTGCGCAGTGAATTGAATCAATCGAGCAGTACGCTAACTTCTCAAATGCAATTGATGACGCAAGTTCAAGCGGAACTTGAGCAATTAATTGATCAAGAGTCTGGCTTAGAGCAAGACCATCAAGCCGCTGCCGATCATTTGCAATTGGTGCAAACGGCGATTCGTCAGCAAGAAAAAATTGAACGCTACCAAGAAGATTTGGAAGAGCTAAGTGAGCGCTTAGAAGAACAAATCATGGTAGTGGAAGAAGCGGCAGAGCAAGTTGCCATTGCCGAAGAACAAGCTGAAGTTTCTGAACAAGAAGTGGATAGCTTGAAATCGCAACTCGCCGATTACCAACAAGCATTAGATGTACAACAAACTCGCGCGTTGCAATATCAACAAGCCGTTCAAGCGTTAGAAAAAGCACAACAGCTGACAGATAACGACAACCTAACCGCGGAGAATGCTCAGGCTCAATTGACTGAATTGAAGCAACAAGAGTCAGACAATACTTCTGCGCTATTGTCGCTAAAACACAAGCTAGACATGTCATCTGCCGCAGCAGAGCAGTTTGAGCAAGCGTTAGCATTAGTGAACAGTATTGTTGGTGATGTGGCTCGTACTGAAGCTCTGTCACATGCAAAAGTGGCGGTACAAAAATCTCAACAAGCTCAGCAATGGCTACAAAATGAATCACAATGGCGCGCCCAGCAGCGTGACCTAGAGCGTAGCCTAAATGAGCAGCGTCAAGCGTCTGAGCTAGTTGAACAATACCAATCTCAACACCAAGTTCGTCTTGATGATGAAATGGTATTAGAGCAAGAACGTGAGCGTCACCTAGAGCAACTTGATGTACTCGCCGGTGAGCAAGAAGAACTGCGCGATTTACGTGGTGATTTACGCCATGCTCAGCAAGATGCTGAAGCGAAAATTCAAGTTCTGCAAAAGCAAGCACCAGCCTGGATTGCAGCCAGTGAAGCACTAGAAAAACTGCAATCACAAACCGAAGCTGAGCTAACCGATGGCCACGCGGTGATGGCACAAATGCAGCAAGTGCTTGAGCAAGATAAACAACAATCCATGGCGAAAGAGCGTTTGTCCGCTCGTCGTGATGAATTAGATAGCGATATTGAGCGTCTAGCGTCACCATCAGGCTCAAATGACCCTCGTTTAAAAGGCTTAGCGGATAGTCTAGGCGGCGTGTTGTTATCCGAAATTTACGATGACATCACCATTGAAGATGCACCATTTTTCAGTGCGATGTACGGTCCATCTCGTCATGCAATTGTCGTATCTGACCTTGATGGCATTAAAGAAAAGCTGGTGGATTTAGATGATTGCCCAGAAGATCTTTACATCATTGAAGGCGATGTGGATGCGTTTGACGACAGTACTTTCAACGCCGACGAACTAGATGGCGCGGTATGCGTTCAACTAAACGACCGTCAGCTACGTTATTCTCGTTTGCCTTCGATTCCACTATTTGGCCGTGCCGCCCGTGAGCAACGTTTAGAGTTGTTACGTGCTGAGCGTGAACAAGTGGCGGAAGAGTATGCCAAAGCGGCGTTTGATTCACAGAAGCTACAACGTCTATACCAAAGCTATAACGAGTTCGTATCTAAACACATTCATATTGCGTTTAACGACGACCCAGAACAGCAACTGGCGGAAGTGCGTGATGGTTTAAATCAAGTGGTTCGTCAATTGGCGTCACTGGATGAAAAAGACCAGCAGCAACGCAGCCAAATGCAAACGGCCAAGCAGGCGCTAGCTCAGTTAGATAAACTGGCTAACGTGGTGCATCTCATTGAAGATGAAAGCCTAGCCGAGCGTTTAGAAGAAGTTAACGACAAGCTTGAGCAACTATCTCAATATAAATCATTCGCTCAACAGCATGGTAAAGCGGCAGAGAAGTTGTCGAACATGCTGTCTGCCCTAGAAGCGGATCCTGAGCAATTTGATGCGCTGCAAGCACAATATCAGCAAGCCGATCAAAACCTACAAACGTTGAAAACTCAACTGTTTGCTTTGGCTGATTTGCATGAGCGTCGTCATTACTTTGCTTACTCAGATTCGGTTTCTCTACTGGATCAAAGTAGCGAATTAAGCGAGCAGTTAAAACGTAAACTTGAGCAAGCAGAACAGGCTAAAGTACGTAGCCGTGAAGGCTTGAAACAAGCGCAAGGCCAAATGAACCAATACAACCAATTATTGGCTTCTTTGAAATCGTCGCATCAAGCTAAATTGGAAACCGTACAAGAGTTTAAACAAGAGCTGCAAGACTATGGTGTAACGCCAGATATCGGCGCAGTAGAGCGTGCAGAAACACGTAAAAACGAATTGTATGAGCGTCTACATTTATCTCGTCAACGTAAGAGCGAATTTGAACGTACTCTTACTGCGACTGATATGGAAATGAAGACGCTAACCAAGCGCGTTAAGAAAATCGAAAAAGAGTACAAAGACTTACGCAAGTTTGTGGTGAACGCCAAAGCAGGTTGGTGCTCGGTGCTACGTTTAGCACGTTTAAATGATGTTGAGCGTCGCTTGCATCGTCGTGAATTAGCCTACCTTTCGGATAACGAACTGCGTTCAATGTCGGATAAATCTCTCGGTGCCTTGCGCTTAGCGGTTGCCAACAATGAAACCCTACGTGATGCACTACGCGGCTCAGAAGATAATGCTCGCCCTGAAGGAAAAGTATTGTTCTACATCGCGGTTTACCAGCATCTACGTGAGCGTATTCGTCAGGATATTATTCACACCAGTGACCCAGTTGAAGCTATTGAAGAAATGGAAGTAGAGCTGGCTCGTCTAACCGAAGAGCTAACGCAACGTGAAAACCGTCTGGCAATTAGCTCTGGTTCAGTGGCGAATATCATCAAGAAGACGATTCAACGTGAGCAAAACCGCATTCGTATGCTAAACCAAGGCTTGTCGAATATTGCCTTTGGTCAGGTACGTGGCGTGCGCTTAAATGTTGGTATCCGTGAAAGCCATGAAACGCTATTAGCTGGCTTGGCTGAGCAGCAAGAGCAACATCAAGACTTGTTCGATAACCCGCGCTTAACCTTCTCAGAAGCGATGGCGAAACTGTTCCAACGTGTGAACCCACATATCGATATGGGTCAGCGTTCACCGCAAATTCTTGGTGAAGAGTTACTAGATTACCGTAACTACTTAGAGTTGAGCATTGAAGTGAACCGTGGTTCAGAAGGTTGGCTACAAGCTGAATCTGGCGCGCTATCAACCGGTGAAGCGATTGGTACTGGTCAGTCAATTTTGTTGATGGTTATCCAAAGTTGGGAAGAAGAATCACGCCGTCTGCGCAGTAAAGATATTGTGCCGTGTCGTCTACTTTTCTTAGATGAAGCCGCACGTTTGGATACCAAATCCATCAACACCTTATTCGAGCTATGTGACCGCCTAGACATGCAATTATTAATTGCTGCACCGGAAAACATCAGCCCTGAAAAAGGCACTACCTACAAACTGGTACGTAAAGTGTTTAAAGATCACGAACACGTACACGTAGTTGGCTTACGTGGCTTTGGGAATACACCAAAAGCAGAAACGGATGAAAGTGAAAGATTAGAAATCGTTGAATAATACATCATAAGAAATGATTTAAACGTATAACGCCTCAGATCTTTGAGGCGTTTTTGTATGTGATTTTTTGAACGTTATAATCTCTTTTGACAGAGTACTAAATACCTTAGTAAGGTAAAATAGTTCATGGTGTAATTTTGTTTGACGTTTAATATGAAGATGATAAAGGAGCAATATGAGATCTTCACTTCGCGATAAAGTCATTAAAATTTGTACGAAAAAAATAGAACAAAAGGGTGAAAATGTAGGCGTTTCTTTTTATGCTTTTTTTGCTAATAAGAATGATAATCCCGATCTATTAATGGAAGTGGCAACGTGGTGGATTCAGCAACATAAGCTCGATCATTTTGAAAAGGCAAAAAAGATCATTGAAATGGTGAAAGCGGGTCAGTGATTTGCAAGCTAAAGAGACATAAAAAAGCCATGTATACCTAAGTCACGTGAAGATATATTCAATTCATATAGGTATACATGGCTCTATAATTAATGGTTAATGGTTTTATTTATAGCACGACAATCACATCTTCCTTTGCTAAACGAGCTTTTGGTTTCCCAAAATTATAGTCTTCATTTTCAAGTGAATAACCGATGGCAAGGGCGAAGTCACAGACGTAGCCATTAAGTTCATGACCAAAGATTTCCGTAATCATTTCAGAGTCGACCCCTTCCATTGATGTCGATCCAATTCCCATACGAGCAAGGGTATGAAGAGTGTTTCCTAATGCAATATAAGTTTGTGCTTTGGTCCAATTTCCATTAAAGCCTGTTTCATCAGTATTAGTTTCTGCGAAACCAAATGCACCGTTTAACATGTTGTCATAGTTTTCTGCTGGCAAATGACCAGATGCCACTTCGGCATCTACGACTCTACGATAATCATCTTTGGTAAATTTAGGATGATTGGCAAACAGAATAATGTGAGAGGCTTGTGTGGCGTGTGGTTGGTTGAACTGGTATTTGTTAGCAAAAGTGCGGTGGAAGCGTTCTTTGGCTTCATCGCTCTCAATCACAATAAACTTCCAAGGTTGAGAGTTTATTGAAGACGCTGATAGGCGAAGTGCTTCTAAGATCACTTCCATATCTTGTGCGGAAATCCGTTTTTTTGAATCGTATTTTTTAACGGTGTAACGGGTATTTAAATCGTCAATAATTTGATGAGACATTGCTGATTTTCCAAAATAATCTACAGGTTTGAGTTAAGTGTTCAATTCCAATGAGGTGATGAGACACCGAACAGATAAACGCATTTTAAATAAAAGATTATCTTGGATAAAGCGCCTTATTTTTGAATTACTTTCTTTTTAAAATTGATAATGGGGTTATGTAGACTGGGGTTAATTTATACTGTTCATATAAAAACCCTCTTATTAGTGAGGGCTTTTATTAAAACGAAGTGAAAGAAATCTTATTTTTTAGAGGATAAAACATGAAGTAGTTTTATGGCATACTCAGAAACAGTAATGCCTTCATCCGTTAAGTATCCACCATCAGGAAGGGTACATAGATTTTTATCAAAAAGGCTTTTTGCTGCCTGCTGTAGTTCAGGTGCCGCATCATTGTGAACTTTGATACCAGTCTGCATGCTAGTGGGGTCAAATTGTAGTAATAAGTTAAGCTCTGCAACATGTTCAGCTGTATATTTCATAATTAATCCTTACATTTGATCTTATTGATACATTAGTGCTGTGTGCTTACTTTTAGCAAGAAGAATCGTTTTAAATGCAAAGATAATTCGCGGTAACTTGATCTAGGTTCATATAATGAAATCGATTAGGTTTTTTGCCGACGTTTACGTCAGCTCTAAGCGTGATTTAAACTGATATCATCAAGATGAAAGCAAATAATTTGCAGTGACCCATGACAAATTTTTTAAATAAGGTAAAGTAGCGAGCAAAATTATCCTTAGTTGTAATATTGTTGTTTTCCTCGTGATAAAGCGGTGATGAGCGATGATTAAATGTCGTAGATAGGAAAGTACATGATCCAAGTAGTCGGTCACAAAAACCCAGATAGTGATAGCATTTGTAGTGCATTGGTTGCCACTGAGCTTTTAAAAGCACGTGGTCTTGAAGCGAAGCCAGTTCGTCAAGGCGAATTAAACCGTGAAACCCAATACATTCTTGAGCAAGCCGGTGTCGAGCAGCCAGAGATGTGTACCGGTGTTGCAGGACAAAAAATCTGGTTAGTGGATTACACTGATGTTTCTCAAGCACCAGATGATATCGCTGATGCAGAAATTGTGGGTATCGTCGATCACCACCGTCTAGGTGATGTGATGACAGTGAATCCACTGGAAGCTTGGATCTGGCCTGTTGGTTGTACTTGTACGATTTTGTTTAATCTATTTAAAATGGAAGAAACAAAAATCGAGAAGCCATATGCGATTCTTATGATGTCAGCGATTTTGTCTGACACCGTTGGCTTTGCTTCTCCAACTTGTACGCCAAAAGATGAAGCTGCAGTAAAAGAGTTAGCCGAAATCGCAGGTATTGAAAACCTAGACGAATTCATTAAAAACTTATTGATTGCGAAAACCGATATTGTAGGTCTTACCGCAGCCCAACTGGTTGAGAAAGATTTAAAAGCTTATCCATTCAATGGTCGTGATGTTGTTGTTGGTCAAGTTGAGCTTGCAACAATGGAGCAGGTGGATGGCATGATTGATGATTTGAACACGGACCTTGAGCGTCGTTGTCAAGAAGATGGCTTAGCTTTTGCTGCCTTGATGTTGACAGATATCACAACCAGTACGACAGAATTGTTGTTTAAAGGTGAGTGGTCAAGCAAGCTTGAAAAACACCTTCAAGATGGATCATTAATCATGCAAAATACGTTAAGCCGCAAAAAGCAAGGTTGGCCGTGGTTGCAAGGCGAGCTGGCTTAATCCTGCCATTATTATAAAATGATCAGAAAGGCGAGAAGTGACTCGCCTTTTTTATTACTTCAATCTACTTAAAAAGCTGAGGTGGCTTATGTCTCAAGCATTAGATACAGCAACAATTGAAACCATTAACCAGTATGATGCAGAAAAGCGTTTCCAATATTGTGTCAAAGAAGTTGTTGAGAATCGTGAAATTTGGATCTTAACTGATGCTGATGGATGCGTGATGCTTAATACGGAGGACGAAGATTGTGTTCCAGTATGGCCTAATAAAGAGTTTGCTCAGGCATGGGCAAATGGTGAATGGGAAGAATGTAAACCTGAAGCTATTTCGTTAAATAAGTGGCATAGTCGTTGGAGTCATGGACTAGAAGAAGATGACCTTTCTGTTGTCGTATTTCCAAATGCTGATCAAGAAGGTGTAATTGTATTTCCTGATGAGTTTGATTTTGAATTAAAAAAACAAGCTCAAAAACGTTAATTGAATTTTTTGCTTTTTAGGCTCTCATTTTACTATGAGGGCCTTGTCAGTTTTTGGGGGAGATAAATATCTTGGGGAAGGAAACAACCGTCATATCTTAGTAGAGAATATGCGTTTATTCACAAACTTAAAAACATTGAAGAAATAGGATAAGTTTTATTGATCTACCTCTATATGATGCAAAGGTGATACGAGAATAATGAGCGTGTACTTTAATAAGAGCTCATTTATATGCCCCAATATTCCCGATACTTCTTTCCTATTATTGTTCCACTTATTGTGCTTTTGATGCCTTTATCTGTCTTCCCATTTGATGGCATGACGATTATTCAGCAACGTGTCGCCGCCATTTTTTTGTTTGCTGCGCTGAGTTGGATCTTAGAGCCTATCCCAATTTATGCGACTTCTGTCGCCATTATCAGTTTTGAGTTGTTGTTGATATCAGATAAGTCTTTTATTGTATTTCGATCTCAAGAATCAACCGCTTTGTATGGTGAAGTCTTAAACCATACGGACATCATGGCAACATTTGCTAACCCTATTATTATGTTGTTTTTGGGTGGTTTTTTCTTAGCTATGGCGGCGACCAAATACCGTTTAGATGTAAACCTTGCTAGGGTATTTTTAAAGCCTTTTGGTGATAAACCTAAAAATATGATGTTAGGTTTGATGCTGATTACCGCAATGTTTTCAATGTTTATGTCTAATACTGCAACGACAGCCATGATGCTTTCGATTTTAGCGCCTGTGATGGTGCTACTTAAACCAAACGATCCAAGCCGTACTGCTTTTGCTTTGTGTATCCCATTAGCTGCTAATATTGGTGGAATTGGTACGCCGATAGGAACTCCTCCTAATGCGATAGCGCTAAAATATTTACAAGGCACGTCGAGTATTTCTTTTGGTGAGTGGATGGCCTTTGGAGTTCCATTTGTCATTGTCTTAATGGCATTGTCGTGGCTGTTAATTGGGTACCTCTTTCCTGCAAATCAAAAAAAGATCACACTCGATATTCAAGGAGAATTTTTAAAAACTTCAAAAGCCATCATTGTTTATATTACGTTTGGTGTAACAATTTTATTGTGGTTAATGGGCAACACTCACGGTATGAATTCTTATACCATTGCTTTGATCCCTGTAACGGTGTTTCTGATGACGGGTATTATTACTAAAGATGATTTAAAAAAAATATCATGGGATGTGTTGTGGTTGGTCTCTGGTGGTATTGCTTTAGGATTGGCGTTAGATAAAAGTGGTCTTGCTGCTTTGATAGTTTACAGCATTCCATTTGGTGATTTTTCACCTTATATTGTATTGATTGGCGCGGCAGTGCTGAGTTTGTTAATGGCAAATTTTATGTCAAACACAGCAACTGCAAATTTATTAATGCCTATTATGGCGGCTTTGGGTGTGTCGATGACTAACCTTGCTCCGCTGGGTGGGCAGACTACTCTGATTCTAGTCGTCACCTTTGCCGCTTCACTTGGCATGGCATTACCGATTAGTACCCCCCCGAATGCGTTAGCTCATGCGACTGGGCATATAGAAACACGCCATATGGCTAAAGTTGGTGTGATTGTTGGTATTGCTGGTGTGGCTCTCAGTTTTGTGCTTGTGGCACTATTAAATATGCTTAATACTTGGTAAGGATGAATAGGGAATAATATTATGGATGGATTAAACATTGTCTGTGTCGATGACAAACCTGAGGTTGTGTTCAAATTGCTGCATGATCTTTCAATCTTCTCTGATTGGATTAAAGTGAAGCAATGTTTTAATGCTGATGAAGCACAAGCTTGGTTAGAAAAGCTTGATCGAAAAGGGGAGTTTGTCAGTGTGGTCATTTCTGATCAAAATATGCCGGGTAAACATGGGATTGATTTACTGGTTTGGCTAAGCTCAGATAGGCGTTTTCGTCACACTAAAACCCTTATGTTGACGAATAACCCAACTATGAAGGTATTGTTGGATGCAATTAATAAGGCTCATGTTGATCGTTTCTTTGTTAAACCTTGGGATGAGGAAGCATTGGTAAATGAAGTCAGAATATTAGTGACGGAATACGTGTTTGAAAAAGGGCTAGATTACATGCCATTACGCGATAAGTTAGATTCTGATATGGTATTGAAGTATTTGTATTAATTATCTGCTTTACTCCTAGGTATCGAAGTAAAACAGATATCAACAATGATTAAAATATGGTTTATCGTTATCCAACCAACTGCCAGTTATTTAATGTGGCTAGGTGTTTTGTTGAAGTGATTTTCAATTAGACGTTGGCTGATGGAGTGCTGAGGGTGAGCAATGACTTGCTGAGTTTCGCCTGATTCAACCACTTCACCATCGTGCATAACAATCACTTTATCGGTAATGTGTTTTATGACACCAATATGCTGAGATACATACACAAAAGAAACTCCCATTTCCTCTTGAAGCTCTAAAAATAAGTTAATGATTTGCGAACGCATTGCCATATCTAAACCATTTAGTGCTTCATCTGCCACAATAACAGAAGGTTGTAATACTAACGCTCGGGCTAAACAAACACGTTGTTTTTGACCAGTTGCTAGCATTTGAGGGTAGAAATAAGCATGTTCAGGTAACAGGCCGACACGAATGAGCGTTTCTTTGACACGCCAGATACGCGCTTCTGGTGACATTTGTGTATTACGTTTTAGTGGTTCTTCTAAAATACGGCCAATCTGAATACGTGGATTTAACGAAGTATTAGGGTCTTGGAAAATCATTCGAATCAGCTTACAACGAGTTGAATAATCCTTGTTCATTAATTGTTCGCCATTGACAAATATTTTGCCTTGGCTTGGCTCAACTACACCCGTAAGCATTTTAGCTAATGTTGATTTCCCTGAGCCATTTTGTCCGATGATGCCCAGAGTTTGTCCTGCATCGAGTGTAAATGAAATTGGTTTTACGGCTTCATGGACACGCTTTTTTAATAAGCCAGAACGAGTTACAAAATTTTTGGATAATCCAATTACTTCTAATAATGCACTCATATCGGTTTCTCCACTTTCACTTTTTTCTCTAGTGTTGTTCGCTTTTCCATATTAAGCGGAAAATGGCAGCTAAATTTATGAGTTTTAATTCGTTTACGCTCAGGAACATGCACACATTTTGTTTGTGCATATGGACAGCGTGGCCCTAAGCGACAACCAATAGGTAAATGCTGAAGAGGTGGAATTGAGCCTGGCAGTGAAGGCAGTCGGCTTTTATGTGGAATCCATTCGTTAAAGTCGGGCATAGCATGCAATAGTGCGACCGTATAAGGGTGTTTAGGCTCATTTAAAATATGTTTGGTACTAGCCGATTCAACGGATTGACCGCAATACATGACGGTAATTCGTGTTGCCCATTGAGTAATCGTGGTTAAATCGTGCCCGATTAGCATAATTGTAGTGTTGTTGACTTGATTCATTCGGCTCAATAAACGCAAAATTTGAGATTGTGTAATAGGGTCTAAATCATTGGTTGGTTCATCGGCGATGAGGACCTTAGGCTTGGAAGCAATGGCCATTGCAATCATGATTTTTTGACATTGTCCATCGGTGAGCTCGTAAGGATAACTGCCCATGACTTGGCGGTGATCCTTAATGCCTACTTTATGTAAGAGTGCCTTGGCTAATTTATGACGCCAATGCCAACGTTGCCACCATTTCCCTTCAAAGGATGACGAAGGGATAGACTCTCGTAATTGATGACCAATCTCTTCTGAAGGGTCTAAGCAGCTAGAGGGTTCTTGGAAAATAACCGCAATATCACGAGCAATGACTCGTCGTCTTTCTTTGACGGTTAATTGAAGTAAATCGATATTACCTAAACGCATCCGGTCAGCAGAGACTTTCCATGTATCTTTGGTTAGCCCAACAATGGCTTTGGCTACAAGGCTTTTCCCTGAGCCAGACTCACCCACTAAACCACGAATTTCACCTTCATTCAGTGTGATGCTCATTCGGTCAACCGCTTTCACTGTTCCGTGCGGAGTTTCAATTTCAATAGTGAGGTTTCTAATATCAAGTAAAGGCATTATTCAATTCCTGCGTTTAACGCTTGGCGAACGCCTTCACCAACTAAGTTGATGATGATCACCGAAAACATAATGAATAAACCGGGTAATGTTACCGTCCACGGAGCAAGATAAATCAAGTCAACGGAATCGCCTAACATGGTTCCCCATTCAGGAGATGGCGCTTGTGCGCCAAGCCCTAAAAAGCCCAATGCGCTAATGTCTAAAATTGCAATGGATGCTGCCATGGTCATTTCTGCTGCAATGACGGTCGCAATATTTGGTAAAATAGAGCTCCATAAAAGGTGGAAGTTATTTGCACCGTCTAAGCGAGCAGCGATGTTGTAATCTTTTTCAACTTCAGCATTGACAGCTAAGTAAACGGAGCGAATAAAACGAGGAATAAGGGCTAAGCAAATAGCTAAAAGAATGGTGAATTCACCAGAACCAAAAAATGCGACAAAGATAATGGCCAGTAATAATGATGGAATTGACATGACAGTATCAAGTAAGTGATTGAGGGTACTTGATAGCAGGCCTTTTGTCATACCAGCAAAGATACCGATAGTACAACCGATCAATGTGGCGATTAACATTATAACCATGCCGGATCCAAAAGTCAGTTGAGCTCCCATCAGAAGGCGAGACAAAATATCGCGTCCAATATCGTCAGTCCCTAAAAAATACTGAACGCTGCCTTGATGGCTCCAAGATGGTGGTTGTAACAAATTTTTAGTTTGCATTAATGGATCATGAGCAACTAAGAAAGGGGCTGTGATGGTGATTAAGCTTAAAAGTACAAAGCACCATAATCCAAACATAGCAAGGCTGTTTGAACGGTAACTGCGCCAGAAACGTTCGAATTGACCCGGAATGCGGTCTTCTTGATAAATATTATTTGACAGCATACCACTGCTTCCTTACTAAAGGGTTAACCATCGCACCAATGAGATCAGATAAGATGTTGGCTAGGAGGACAAAGGTTGCTACGGCCATAACTCCGGCTTGAATGGAGACGTAATCTTTGTCGGCTAATGCTTCCAGTAACCAACGACCAATACCTGGCCAATTAAAAATAGATTCAGTGATGATGGCATAAGTCAGCATGCTAGAAAGTTGCACACCTACTTTTGGTATTATTGGGGGGATAGCATTGCGAAGTACGTGTTGGAAAACAATTTCGTAAGTTGATAGCCCTCGAATTCGTGCTGCCCGAATGTAGTTTTGCTTCCTGACTTCCGCGACAGATGAGCGCATGAGCCGAATTACTTCGGTGGTTGGTGCTAACGCTAACACTAAACAAGGTAATACTAAGTGCATTAAAACATTTTGTATTAACTGCATCCGTAATGGATCATTTGTCAAAAAAGCATCGATTACAGCAAAGCCGGTTATATAAGGCACATCAAATAATAAATCATGGCGTCCTGAAACGGGCGTGTAACCTAAATTTAAGGAAAAAAACATGATCATCATTAATGCAATCCAAAAAATAGGGATTGAATAACCGACCATTGAGCTAAAAGAAATAATTGTATCGAGCACTTTACCTTGGCGCATACCTGCTAATGTCCCAATAGGGATGCCTACCATCAATGAAAAAATCATGGCAAAAAAGCATAACTCTAAAGTGGCAGGAAAAACCATTTTGATTTCATCGATGACTGGAATACCATACAAATTTACCCCTAAATTCATTTGGGATAATTGGCCTAAATAGGTCGTCCAACCTTGAAAAAAATCTTGAATAGCCCATGGAGAAAGAGGGTCTAAGCGCAGGATGCTATAGCCAATCAATGTGAGTATTAACAAAGTGATTATGAATAAATTTATTCGACGCAGAGTATAAACCAGCATTATTTTTCCCTTACAACATGTTCGAAACTACCCGAATTAAAAGGGTTTAAGGCAAATCCACTGAGCGAACTGTGGTGAACTTGATATTGTACACCATGTGCAATAGGAATAATGGGTAAAGCTTGCGTTAACATGGTTTGAGCTTGGTGATATAAATTCATACGATGTCGTTTTTGATCACTTTCACGTGCCAGCATTAATAAAAAATCGAAATCAGGGTTACACCACATTGAAATATTTAATCCTGCTTGTTGAGCCTCACATGAAAGCAGTGGGCGCAGTAAACTGTCTGGTTCACCGGTATTAGCTGACCAACCTGTCAATACTAAATCGGTATTTGGTTGTGTTGTTAATACTCGGCGTTTCACATTTTCTTCCGTCATAATATTGAGTGTTATGCCAATATCAGCAAAGTCTGATTGAATGAGTTCTGCGGTTTTATGTGGGTTGGGATTAAAAGATTGCGCAGTGAGAGGAACCCACAAAGTTAGATGTAATCCTGTTTCATAACCCGCTTGTTTTAATAAAGCCTTTGCGTAAGCACGATCATAACGAATTTGTTTGCTATTGTCTTGATAAGCCCACGATTCGGAGGGTAATAATGAAGTTGCAACCTGGCCTTTTCCATAATAAACCGATTCTAAAATGTTTTTTCGATTGACCGCGAAGCTGAGTGCTTTCCTTACCTTTATGTTATTTAAAGCAAAATGTTGAGTATTGATGGCGATAAAAGCAACATTCATTGCTTGATTGGTATTGGTACGAATATTTTCGGCTTTATCAAGAACGGTTAATTGGCTCGTAATGGGGTCGGTCATGACATCACATTCATTTCTTAGTAATTTAGCTAGGGTTCCTGTACCACGATTAGCAAAATCAAATACTACTTGTTCCATTTTTGCCTCACCATTCCAATATTTGGCATGGCGAACCAAGCGTATTAAATCATTATTCTCAGTGTCCAGCATTTTAAATGGGCCAGTTCCGATAGGGAATTGATCCATATTGGACTTTTTTCCAATAGAAATTAAATACTCGGCATATTCTGCTGAGTGAATCGAGGCAAAAATAGTTGCAATATTGGAAAGAAAAGTATTATCAGGATAGTTAAGAGTAAAAGTGACATGTCTATCGTCTACTGCAACGACATCTTTAACGAGTTTAGAAAAACCAATACTTTGAAACCAAGGATAATGTGCACCATTGACATAATGAAAAGGGTTATTTGAGTCAATAATACGCTTGAAGCTAAAGACAACATCATCGGCATTGAAAGGTCGGGTCGGTAGAAACCAAGCGGTTGATTGAAACATCACGTTATCTTTTAGTGTAAAGGTATAAATTGTGTTGTTAGGGTTGCTGACCCATTGAGTGGCGAGTTGGGGAATAGGTTGTAACGTTTGGGGATCCAGTGCGAGTAAAGAATTAAACAGTTGAGGTGCAATCGCTTTAATACTTTTATTACCATCCGATAATTGAGGGTTAAAAAAATTAGGGTAAGTGTCTGCACAATAGATAAAACCATGTTGGCGAACTTGATTATCTTTTGGCATGTTATCACATGCCGTTAACCCGAAAATGGCAAAAGTAAGAATGAAAACGTAGCGAAGAAAAGTAGGCATCTTAAACATACTCAGTGGATGGAAATAACAATGCTAGGCAAGCAGATAATGTTTGCCTTGATCTATTAGTACTAACTTTGGCTTTCGTTGCCAATCATATTGTATTTACGCAACATGCCTCTAAATTGATGGTAGCTTAAACCGAGAAGCTTAGCCGCATTTCGTTGGTTGTATTTGGCCTGTTTCAAACTTTTAGTCAGTAAATACGTGTCTTGTTCGGTTTGCCATTGTTTGTAGTTTATAGGAAGTGATACTTTGATTTGGGTATCTTTGAATTCAATTTCTTTTTTTGGATTGGTGACGGCGTCACCTTTTTTAAATGGATTGAAGACAATATGAATAATAGGTGTTGTTTGTTCACCATGCTGATAAACGGCACGTTCAACGACATTTTTTAATTCACGGACATTGCCAGGCCACGGGTAATTCAGCAATGATTTTCTTGCCTGTGTGCTGAATCCCGAAAATAATGGAAATCCAAGCTCTTGGCACATTTGAATCGCATAGTGTTCGGCGAGTAATAATATGTCTTCAATTCGCTCTCTTAGAGGGGGGAGTTGAATCACATCAAATGCTAAACGATCAAGTAAATCGGCCCGAAAAGTACCTTGTTCGGTCAGTTCAGGAAGATTGGCGTTGGTGGCACAAATCAAACGTACATTAGCATGCAATGTTTTTTGCCCACCAACGCGTTCATATTCTCCGTACTCAATAACTCTTAAAAGCTTTTCTTGTACCGATAAAGGAGCCGTGGCCAGTTCATCTAAGAATAACGAACCATTTTCCGCCCGTTCAAATCTGCCTTTATGCTGTCCTTTTGAGCCAGTAAACGATCCAGATTCATGACCGAACAATTCAGAATCAATTAAACCTTCACTTAATGTCGAACAATTTAAGCTGACTAATGGAGATTGCCAACGTTTGGACAAGTAGTGTAAGCGTTGGGCAATAAGCTCTTTGCCGGTACCTCGTTCACCAACAATTAATACTGGACGTTCAATTCCGGCAAGTTGGGACGTTTTATCGAGCGCAGTAAGAAAAGTCGCGGATTGACCAATGATATTCTGAGCTTTCATGTTATCGATCCTAAAATTGGTTAGATTTACCAATGATTAGTCAAAGTGCTCACTTATTGCAAGTGGAGATTGTTGGTTTAATATTTTTTCTTTTATTTTCAAATGATTAAAAGTTGGCATGATTCCTGTAGTGATAGTTGTTAATTATATCCACTAACCTAATTGTTAATTGAAAAGGAGTCGACCATGGGGATTTTTTCACGTTTTACTGATATCGTTAATTCAAATATCAGCTCATTACTTGATAAAGCTGAAGATCCAGAAAAAATGATTCGCCTGATCATCCAAGAAATGGAAGATACGCTAGTTGAAGTTCGTACGCATTCAGCTAAAGCATTGGCTGATGATAAAGAGCTCACACGCCGTATTCAATTTGTTGAAGAACAAGTTGAAGAGTGGAAATCCAAAGCAGCATTGGCGATTCAAAAGGAGCGTGAAGATTTAGCTCGCGCCGCTTTAATTGAAAAACAAAAGATGGAAGATAATTTAAAAGATCTTCGCAACGAAAAAACACTACTGACGGAATCTGTTGAAAAGTTAGCGGGTGAAATTGGTAAGCTTGAAATTAAAATCATTGAAACACGTGCTAAGCAAAAATCGATTGTGATGCGTAAACAAGCAGCAGGTCATCGTCGAGATATTAAAAAACAACTTCATACAGGCAAAACAGAAGAAGCATTATCTAAATTTGAGCAATACGAGCGTAAGATTGATGAGCTAGAAGCGGAAGCCGATAGCTACGATTTAGGTGCAAAAGGTAAAGATTTGAATCAAGAGTTTGCCGATTTACAAGCCGATGATGAAATTGAAAAAGAATTAGAAAAGCTGAAAAAAAGCTTACAAGATAAATAATGCATCATTACGTGGTTCTTTTTATAAAAGACAATATTTAATGGTAAAAAATAAAAGGGTGGCATTAGCGTCCCAATAAGAGAGAGGAGTGGTTCATGAGTGCTTTATTCGTGACTCCGTTAGTTGTATTTTTAATTTTTGTCGCGCCGTTATGGCTTCTTTTGCATTACCGTAGTAAGCGTAAAGTATCGAGTGGATTATCAAGAGAAGAGCTTGAACAACTAAAAACATTGGCAGAACGCGCTGAGAGTGTTCAGCAACGAGTCAAAACATTAGAAAAAATCTTAGATGTAGAGGCTCCAAACTGGAGACGTAATCATGGCTAAAGGCATGGATAAAAGTGCACTTTATCGAGAACCAAAAAATGGCAAGATAGCAGGTGTTTGCGCCGGCCTTGGCCGTTATTTTGGTATGGAAGTTTGGTGGGTACGTATTATTGTCGTTTCTGCTTTCTTGCTCGGTGGTGGTATTTTGGTTTTGTTTGCTTACGTTGGTTTATGGCTAATGCTGGACAAACGCCCGGAGTCGTTGGACGCAGAAGATGAACTTGATTTTGACCACACGATTAAAAGTAAACCTTGGCAGAAAGGGCAGATTCCCTCTGAATTATTAAAAGAGCTTAATAAAGAGTATGAATCACTAGAGTCAAAAATTCGTAACATGGAAGCGTATGTCACGTCCGATGCTTATAAAGTGAATAAAGCGTTTAATCAATTGTAATTCTAAATGAAATATTGATTCATTTGGTATTATATCTGCCCCTGGTTCAGCTATGCTGTCAGGGGCATTTTTATATTTAGATGGCGATAAGGATCATTAATTTAATGAATACGCAAACCGATACGACCTGTGGCTGGGCTATGAAGCATGACAACGAACGTGAATATCACGATCTTGAGTGGGGCATGCCTGTTTTTGATGATAGGGTACTGTTTGAGTTCATTTGTCTTGAAGGTGCGCAAGCAGGATTAAGTTGGCGAACGATTCTAAATAAACGGGCTGGTTACACCGCTGCGTTTGAACATTTTGATATTGAGGTGCTTGCTCGATACGATGAAAGTCATGTTGCTAATATTATTGAGACGTATGATGTAGTTAAGCACAAAGGAAAAATTGCCTCGGTGTTTTCAAATGCGAGAGCGGCACAAGTTTTGCAAAAAGAATACGGTTCACTAAGCGCAGCATTATGGCAATTTGTTGATGGAAAGCCGATTCAAAATGCATGGACTGATATGTCTCAAGTTCCGGCGGTTACAGAACAGTCGAAAGCCATGAGTAAATTTTTAAAAAAAAATGGTTTTAAATTCATGGGGGAGACGATTTGTTATGCTTTTATGCAGGCGACCGGTATGGTGAATGATCATGTTATTGATTGTCCGTGCTACCAAAAATGTCAGGTATCGACGGTACAAATGTAAGTTTAGAATATTACCAATCTATTTATTCAAGACATTGTTTGTATAGACGTTATTCCTCTTGCTTATGATTGGTTGCATCAGCTTAGCATGTTTGATTGAAAGCTGACCAGTCGGTTTTCGGTATTGGTAAAAACCTTGTAAATAAGATGGATAATTGGGGCGTATGTTTGTACTCTGAACATGTTCTTGGTTCTATATTCTATCGTTGATCTTCTGTAGAGCGGAAGTTCAAGTATGTGTTTCATAAATGATAAATGTTTTTATAAAATAGGAGAAATACATGGATGTTAAATCGGATAAACCGGCTTCAACGGTTTTAATTCCCGTTTTTATTCCCGCCGTTATTGTTATTGCTTTAGTAGTGATTGGAACTATATCTAACCCTGAGCGAGCCGGCATTTTCTTTTCTGACTTGCTTGCCGATGTTACTACTAATTTTGGTTGGTTTTATATGCTTGCGGTTGCCATTTTTTTGGTCTTTATCGTAACGGTCGCGATCAGTAAATGGGGCGAGATAAAACTCGGTCCCGATCACTCTGAGCCAGAATATAGCTTCGTAGAGTGGTTCGCGATGTTATTTTCTGCAGGTTATGGTATCGCATTGCTTTTCTTCGGTGTGGCCGAGCCAGTATTGCATTACGCATCACCGCCAACCGCAACACCAGAAACTATCGATGCTGCTCGTCAAGCGATGCAAATTGCGTTTTTTCACTGGGGTTTTCACATTTGGGCGATTTATGGTTTAGTGGGGCTGTCACTTGCTTACTTCGCTTTTCGCCATGGTTTACCACTTTCTATGCGCTCGACACTTTATCCTCTAATTGGCGATAAAATTCATGGTCCAATTGGTCATACTGTTGATACTTTTGCGATTCTCGGGACTTTGTTTGGTATTGCCACCACGCTAGGTTTATCGGTAACACAAATCAACACTGGCTTAAATTATTTATGGCCTGAAATTCCAATTAATAGCACCGTACAAATTATTGCGATTACCTTGATCACTTTATGTGCGTTGGTTTCAGTATTAGCAGGTATGGATAAAGGGGTGAAAAACTTATCTCTACTGAATATCGCACTTGCTCTTTTATTGATGATATTTGTGTTTATCGCCGGTCCAACTCTGTTTATCTTAAACACCTTTATGCAAAATACAGGTAGCTATTTAAGTAACATTGTTGAGCGTACCTTTAATCTACAAGCATACGTATCAAGCGATTGGATTGGTAACTGGACACTGTTCATCTTTGGTTGGACTATTGCATGGGCACCGTTTGTTGGTTTGTTTATTGCAAAAATTAGCCGTGGGAGAACTATTCGCCAGTTCGTAGTGGGTGTTATGGTCGTACCAACGATCTTCACTTTCCTTTGGTTTTCAGTGTTTGGTGATACGGCGTTACATATGATCATGACCGATGGTTATCACCATATCATTCAAGAAGTTCAAAATAATAATGCTATTGCTTTGTTCAAATTGTTTGAACGTCTGCCTATGACATCGATTATTTCGTTTATTACGGTTATTTTAATTATTACTTTCTTTGTGACGTCATCCGATTCAGGCTCATTGGTTATCGACTCTTTAGCCTCTGGTGGGGTACAAGAAACGCCAATTTGGCAACGTACTTTCTGGGTAGCAACAGAAGGGGTTGTCGCTTCAGTGCTGTTATTAGCTGGTGGTTTAGGTGCTTTACAGACCGCGAGTGTTGTCAGTGCTTTACCATTTGCGATTATCATGCTTATTGCGATGGTAGGTATGATCAAAGCATTGCGTATTGAAGGGCATCATGAAGATAGCCAACAGCAATATAGACAAATGCAGCAATCGACTAGTCCTACAGGGAAAGGCTTGTGGAAGAAGCGTTTAGCCAATTTAGTCGATTTCCCATCACGTGATTCTGTTGATAACTTTATTCGTATTACGGCATTAAATAGTATGCGTAAAGTGGAAGAAGAATTGGAAGCTCAAGATTGGGAAGCTGAGGTGACTTTTGATGAAGAACAATGCCGCGCTCATTTTGAAGTTTATAAAGAAGGGCAAGTTGAGTTCATCTACGAAATTCGTTTGCGTGCTTATGAAATACCAGAGTTTGCGGCTAATGAAGATGGTGATGAACTGCAAGACGAATATTATTATCGTGCTGAGGTTTTTTTACGTCGTGGTGGTCAAGCTTATGATGTTTACAACTATGAGCCTCAAGACATTATCAATGACATTTTGAATCAGTTCGAACGTTATTTGCATTTTGTGCATATTTCTCCGGGTATTCTTCCTTGGAATATGGAAGAACACGACGATGATGCGCTGCCTGAAAAATCGGATACATAAAAACGATATCTATCAACTCGCGATGAAAACTCGCTTGTTGTTTTTAAGTATTTACGAGAATAAGCCTCACTAGAGATAGTGGGGTTTTTTTAGATTTAAAGAAATCATAATGGCTCATTTGGTGTTTGATGTTGACTTGTGAGCCACTCTGGCTCATCATTATTTGAGCTAAACACCAAATGAGCTAGTGTTGAAGGGGAAGGAGTTTTCATGCCACATCCTAAAGTTATCGGGTATCTACGGGTTTCACCTAAAATAGAAGATATAGATCATCGTATTGAGGCGATGAAAAATATAACTCAAAAATTATTATTTATTGAAAAGGGAGTAAGAGGCCATGTGCCTTTGGACGAAAGGCCTCAGTTTCAATTGGCTATCTCACAGATCAATACTGGAGATACATTGCTTATTTGGTGGATGACTGATTTTGGGCTGGGCTTCAAGCTCGCTTATGATGTGATTACCGACTTATTATCTAAAGGTATTACCGTTAAAACTCACCATCAAAATCTTTGTTTTAAACCAAATGATGATCAAACGGATGCGCTTTTACGTTTAATTAAAGGTTATGAAGAAATTGAAACTTTTCAGCGTTTAATGGCGGCAGAACTTGGTCGTCGTAAATTGAAAGACAATAAAGGGGAGTGGGACGATAAATTCCGTGGAAGGCGTGCAAACCATGAGCTTCATAAAAGTATTGCCAAATTACTTTTAACTGATCGCACTTTGCAAGCAATAGCCGATGAAACGGGATCCAGTATTTCGACAGTGAAACGTGTGAAATCGAAGTTACAGCGTAAAGCAGAAATAAGCAGCATGGAGATCTCCCATCGTAAAAGAGATAGAAGACATGACCGCCATACTCATCACATTCGACAGACTGAACTTGAACAAGTTACGCGAAAAATTTCTGCTCTAGAAGCAAGTAAAAAATATAAGGAATGTAAATGAAGCCGAATCGTAAACTGAAAAGTGCTGCTGTGATCGCAACGTTATCACTTACTCCGAATATGCAGCGTATTGTTTTACAAGGTGACGACCTTAAAGAATTACAGACTACCGATCTTGGCGGCTACATTAAATTAATGTTTCACCCAGATGGACACACTGATATAAGTAACATGGCAGAAGGCGAACGTCCTGTTATGAGGACTTATACGATTAGTGAATTAAATATTGATAAAGGTGAAATTAGTGTCGATTTTGTTAAACATGAAGTGAATGCTGAGCTTTGCTCTAATATTGATAGGGAAAGTGGTGGATATGCCATTTCTTGGGCTACGCAAGCATCAGTAGGAGATCTTATATACATTGGTGGCCCCGGTAATAGTCAAAATATTGATTTTAATGCGAACCGGTGCATCTTAATTGCTGACATGACTGCTATTCCCGCAGTGAGCGCTAAAATTGCAATGTTAGATAAAGAGGCCGTTGGCGACGTGTTTGTGCAAATAACGTCACAAAAAGATTTGCCAAATTGGACTTTACCCGATGGTATGACATTGCATACTGTGTTTGGTAATGTGCCAATGCAACTGGCTGAAGCGGTTACTAATTTGGTTATTGATCGCCAAGATGTAGCTATTTGGTGTGCGTGTGAGTTTACTGCGATGAAAGCGATTCGTACTTACTTTAATGATAACGATGCCATACAACGAAGTAAAAGTTACTTCAGTAGTTACTGGAAACAAGGTGTGACAGAAGATGGGCATAAAATCATTAAGCGAGAAGACGCAGATAGTGAAGCCTTTTAAAAGGCATTTTATACCGACAATATTAGTGTTGTTCGCTTCGATTTGGTTTTTTGATGAATAACTTTTTACAATTGTTGAGCAAAGCTAAACAATAATAAAACAGCGAGTTTAACACTCGCTGATTTATTATAAGATAAAGCGTTTTTTCGTTATCCATTCAATGTGGCATTATACGCTTCAAAGCCACGCTCTAAATCAGCGATTAAATCATCGACATTTTCTAAACCAATATGGAGTCGAACTAGTGTCCCTTCAAAATTAGGGTTAGAAACAGTACGCATCGTATCGAAACTGCGTGGCTCATTAGCAAGAATTAGACTTTCATACCCACCCCAAGAATACCCCATACTGAAATGATGAACGGTATCAAGTAATGCTGTTGTAGCGTGCTTATTACTGGTTTTCATTACGAAGGAAAATAAGCCATTTGAGCCGGTGAAATCACGTAAAAAAAACTCATGCCCTGGGCACGATGGTAATGCTGGGTGGCGGACATGGTCTACTTCAGGACGAGTTTCAAGCCATTTTGCAATTGCTAAGCTGTTTTGTTCATGTTGCTTTAGGCGAACGCTGAGTGTGCGTAGACCGCGTAAACCAGTATAAGCATCATCCGGAGAGACGCATTGACCAAGTAAGTAACTTTGCTCACGTAATTGAGGCCAGTATTTTTCATTGGCAACTGCAGTGCCTAGCATGACATCTGAGTGACCAACGATGTATTTAGTGGCTGCTTGAATTGAAATATCGACACCGTGCTCAAAGGGTGAAAAGTTCACGCCAGCGGCCCAAGTATTGTCGAGCATCACAATGATATCGTGTTCATGTGCAATGCGAGATAATGTTGGTACATCTTGCACTTCCATGGTGTAAGAACCCGGAGATTCAGTAAATAGAATCTTAGTATTTGGACGAATGAGATCGCGAATCCCTTCACCGATACTTGGTTCGTAATACGTGGTTTCAATCCCCATTTTTTTGAGAATGATATTGCAGAAATCACGGGTTGGCTCATAGCAGCTATCAACCATTAAAACGTGATCGCCATGCTCAACGAAAGACAAGATTGAATTTGTAATCGCTGCAGCGCCACAAGGATAAAGGGCGCAACCTGCACCCCCTTCAATTTCGACCATTGCTTCTTGGAAGGCAAAATGGGTTTCAGTACCACGGCGACCGTAAAATAAAGTGTGCCCCTGGCGCTTCATCGTGGCAGCATTTTTTTCAGCAACGGTATCAAATACAATAGTAGAAGCACGTTGTACGGGTGGGTTCACAACGCCATGAGTCCATTTTTTATTACGTCCGGCGGTGATCAATGTGGTTTCAAATTTTTTTGACATTCTACATCCTTATTTCTGTCGTACTCCATCACTCGATAATGAAGCTAAAGTTGAGATTTAGAGCAACGGATTAAATAAATAAAATCCACGTTCTAACATACGATGAGTAAAATTTCGTTGCTCCCATTCGCTTGGTGATATTGAAATAGATTGAGATAAATATCGGTCTTGAACCCAATAAAGCTCTTTGGTGAACTCCTTATCATCGACGGCTAGGGTTAATTCAAAATTAAGCCATAAGCTTCGCATATCTAGGTTTACGCTACCAATTAAACAATATTGCTGATCGATAACGACAGATTTGGTATGAAGAAGTCCGCCATCAAATTGGTAGATTCTGACACCAGCATCAAGGAGCTCGCTAAAAAATGATTTAGACGCCCAATTCACCAATAAGGAGTCATTTTTTCTAGGGATGATTAATTCAACAAGAACACCACGTTGAGCGGTCATTTTTAATACTTGAAGCAAATTATCGCTCGGGACAAAATAGGGCGTTGTGATTCGTACGGATTCTTTTGCTTGATTAATGGCTAATGTGAGGACTTGTTGAATAAGGTTCTCCGGCATTCCCGGCCCAGATGGAACCACTTGAATCGGATGTAATGCACCATTGGGTTCAATACTACAAAGAGGAAAACTTGGTAAGTTACGTTCACCGGTTTCCACCTCCCAATCCCAAGCATGGATGGCAGCTAATATATTAACTGTTGGGCCGGTGACACGCACCATAATATCGATCCATTGACCTACGCCAGAATCTTGCTTGAAATACAGAGGGTCAACCATATTCATTGATCCGGTGTAGGCGACTTCGTCATCTATCGTGATGATTTTTCGATGCAAGCGTAAATCTAATCGGCGGAAAAACATACGAAACGCATTCACTTCGAGTGCTTGTATTATCTTAATGCCAGACTCTTTCATTAATCCATACCAATGACTCCGGAAAAATTTAGGACTTCCGGCTGAATCGATCAATATTTGAATGTTCACACCACGTTTTGCAGCTTGTATTAAGGCACTGTTTACGGCATCAACCAAACCGCCATTTTGCCAAATATAAAATTCAATACGGATATTATCTTTTGCACTTTCGATGTCGTCGATGATGGAACGCAGAATTTTTTCAGGGGTATCTTGTAAAGAAAGGGTATTACCGCATAAGGCAGGAATAGCGGTACGATTACTGCACAAATCATGAATTTGTGAGAGTTGAATATTCAGTAATGTTGGTTGATGAGCTTGGCATTCATGCAATTGAGTAAACCATTCACCATAAGGCTTAAACATTTTTTGTGAGCGTTCAGCACGTTTGCGTCCAAGATTAAGCTCACCAAATAAGAAATATAACAATACTCCAACAAATGGAATGATATAGATGATCATTAGCCAAGCAAGAGAAACACTCACTGCACGTCGTTTAATCACAACACGAATAGTGACAGAGGCAACCAACAACCAGTAACCAATGACGCCAGCTAAAGCGAGAATTTGATAGAGCTTTTCCATTTATTCCTTTGAAATCATCAACCCGATAAGCTTTGATACTAACACTGAACGTGCGCAGTTTTGAATAATAAATGTGTAAGTATTAAGAGAGGTGCATACACGAAAGCTGATGAACCTCTGTCATCTGCTATTGATAGAGTAGAATGACGGAATGAATTGATGATTAGGGTGATGCTAAAAATGTCACGCAATTATGAACCAATATTCTTTCTCAGTGATTTTTTGTTTGATTTATAACCATGAAACTGGCTAAGTCTAACTTTTATGTCGGTTTAGCTTTAAATCCACCACATAAGCTGCTTTACTTGCAACCCTAAATTAAAAATACCCAGGAGTCACTATGTAATTAAAAGTTTACAGTGGTGTTTTGGGTGTACATAAATGCAGGTAGGTCTCTGCAATACTAGGTTCGGAAAATATTATGGCTTCAGCTTCAAGAGCTCAATTCAGCTCTAAATTGGGTTTCATCATGGCAGCAGCAGGTTCTGCTGTTGGTTTAGGAAATGTTTGGGGTTTCCCAACACAAGCGGCCAGTAATGGTGGTGCGGTTTTTTTATTTGTTTATTTAGCAATGGTGGTTGTTCTTGCACTGCCTATGTTGATAGCCGAATTGACCATAGGTCGTTATGGACAAGCTAATCCACTACGTTCGATAGCCAGTATTTGGCCAAAATCGAGCAAAATCCCAGTCGCTTTTGGGCTTTTAGGTTTACTCACGGCTCTAATGATTTTAAGTTTTTATTCGATCATTGCCGGATGGCTCGTTGGTTATTTAGTCAGCCCTATTTTAGATTTGATAGGCTTGCATTCTACAGCACATTGGTTAGAAAGCTTTAGTACTGAGCGTAATCTGTTTTTAGCCTTCGTATTTATTGCATTAACGATGAAAGTTGTTATGAAAGGAGTGACTGATGGTATAGAGCGTTGGTCTTCACGTTTAATGCCACTTCTCGTTGGTTTGTTTGTCATTATGATTTTTTATATCATGATGCAAGATGGTGCTATTGAAGGGCTCAAAATGTATCTTGTCCCTGATTTTTCGCATTTCAGTCCAGATTTGGTTATAGGGGCGATGGGGCAAGCATTCTTTTCATTGTCATTGGGTGTCACCGTTATGATGGTTTACGGTTCGTATTTACCAAAAGATGTCAACATACCGAAAACGGCTGCTCAAGTGGCCGCGATTGATACTGGGATAGCATTTGGGGCGGGCTTATTAATTTTACCCGCCATGTTTGTGGCGCAAAAACACGGTGTGCAAATTTACGATGAAGCGGGTCAGCTACTGAACTCCGATACGTTAGTTTTTACCGTACTTCCTGCGATGTTCGATAGTATGGGAACTACTGGTATCGCCGTTAGCATTTTATTTTTTGCATTGATGTTGATAGCCGCGCTCACGTCTTCTATTTCTATGCTAGAGGTACCAGTATCTTGTGCTATTGAAGAGCTTGGTAATAAACGTTCTTTAGCCGTATGGTGGATTGGTGGGCTTGCTCTAGCGTTGGTTACCTTGATTGTTTATAACTTTGCTACTCTGTTTGGTTTTTTCATCACGGTTTCAACGGTATATCTACAACCTGTTTTAGGATTAGTGTGGGCAATTTGTGCTGGCTGGGTTTGGAATAGAGCTAAGTTGTTAGAGGAAATTCGTCAAGGTAACCCTGACATCGACAATAGCTTTTTTTGGAAAGTATGGCCAAATTATCTGCGCTATGTATGCCCAATTCTTATGGGCTTGGTATTTTGGGCGACGATTTAACTTATAATCCTTGATGGGTATACATAGAGCCTCGTTTATACGGGGCTTTTTTACGTTTGCTTGAAGCAAGGCGACGCAATACACGGTATACTGTACAGCTAATTTTTTAGTTTTATATTCTCCAATTAAAGTGACGCTTTGGAGAGACAATACAGTGGACCTTAATGTTCGATATTATTTATCAAGATGCTAATTTTGTTGTGATCAACAAACATCCTAATGTCAGTGTGCATAAAGATGATGGAGAAACATCATTATTGATAGAGTTAACCAAAGTACTTAGTGATTCATTATTGAGCGCACAAAAACTCTATTTAGTACATCGTTTGGATAAAATGACATCGGGCCTTTTACTGCTTGCTAAACATCAACAAGCGGCAAGCGAATTATCGCAATTATTTTCACAACGACTGGTAAGTAAATTTTATTTAGCCATTGGTGTAAAAAAGCCGAAGAAGAAGCAAGGCTTAGTTTGTGGTGATATGGAACGTTCACGTCGTTCTAGTTGGAAGCTACTTAAATCACTTAATAACCCAGCCAAAACCCAATTTTTTTCGATGGCGGGCGAAGAAGGCCAACGAGTTTTTTTATGCAAGCCTCATACGGGAAAGACTCACCAAATAAGAGTGGCTTTAAATTCGATTGGCTCATCGATTGTTGGCGATGATATTTACACTCCGAGTAGCCTTGCTGACCGCGGTTATCTACATGCTTTTGCTTTGTCTTTTCAATATGCGAATAATGATTTTGAATTTATTTGCGATCCAAATACGTTTTCTAGTATGGGTGAAAAATGGAGAAGTAAAAGTGTCAAAAAGGCCATTGATTATTGGTCCTCTCCTTTTAGTTTAACGTGGCCAACCATCAAATAACATTTATTATAAAAGTGATCTCATTATGTTAATCAGTGAACTACCATTATTGTTCCAACACCTTCGAAAAACATTACCTGAATATCAAAGTGAAATGCGTCGTTTATTTCATGGCCGTGGACAAAAATGGCCTGGTTTAGAGCAGATTACCGTTGATTGGGTTGCTGAAAATTTGATTGTGACGTTATTTAAGCCTGTTGATGATGCTTTTTTAGATACGCTTAAACAACAATTGGTGGACTTTTCATATGAAGAGGTCTGGTCTCAAGCTTCTGGTAAAGGTATAGGGCTTCAGCATCGTTATGAGTATGGCGCTCCATTCGATATTATTACTGGTGATATTGCAGAGGAAGTGATTGGTGTTGAAGACGACTTAAAATACCAACTTGTTTTAGGTAAGAACCAGAATATGGGTATTTTTCTCGATATGCGTCATGGACGCCAGTGGATAAAAAAACGTGCCAAAAATAAGAATATATTGAATTTGTTCTCTTATACTTGTGGGTTTTCTGTTGCTGCGATTGCTGGTGGTGCCAAAAGCGTTGTTAACGTTGATATGGCAAGAGGGGCACTCAGTCGTGGCCGTGATAATCATAGGCTAAATGATCATGATTTATCAACCGTGACGTTTATGGGGCATGATATTTTCCGTTCTTGGGGGAAAATTACTAAGTTTGGTCCTTATGACTTGATTGTGATTGATCCACCTTCTTTCCAAAAGGGAAGTTTTGCCTTAACGAAGGACTATAAAAAAATTCTGCGTCGTTTGCCTAGTTTATTAAGTGAAGGTGGTGAAGTCTTGGCGTGTGTGAATTCACCAGCGGTTAGTCCAGATTTTTTAACCATTTCTATGAATGAAGAGGCGCCAGAACTTATATTTATCGAACGCTTGGATAACCCCGAAGAGTTTGCTGATATTGATGAGCAAGCGAGTTTAAAGGCATTAGTATTTGAATTACGTTGATACAAAAAATAATCCGGAGTTGGTTTGTAGTTCGGGATCGGTATCGACAAAAATATACTGACCGTAATTTTTGAATGCGTGATTGGGTTAAAACTATTAACTCGATAATTAGAAATGTCGCTGTAATTTACTGATAGTCATTAATATTTTAATTTTCATTGGAAGTTTTTGTATGTTATATATTTATATACGTTACAGGCTATTCAAATTAAAGGAAGATAAACTATGCCATTAGTATCGTGTCCAACATGTGAAAAGCAAATATCTAAAAGGGCGGTATCGTGTCCAGGGTGTGGAGAGCCAGATCCATTTAACCGTCAAGTCATATCAAAACTGTTTGGTTTTGTGTTTTGGATTGTATTGATTGTGGCCGGCGGTTATGCATTTTGGACGTATGTAGTACCGATGTTGGTAGATTTTACGCATGATATATAAATATCAATGATACTAATATCCTGATCGGTCAGTGAGTTCGGTTGATATTTTAAGACTAAATTTTAAATAAGATAAATAAAAAAACGGCCTGTTATTTCATACTTAACAGGCCGTTTTTTATTTTGTGATTTTTGATGATAACAGAGTGAATATGAAGTTCTGTTTAATCGTCAAATTTTGAGCAAGTCTCTTCATTAATGAATTCTTCAACGAGCATCTTTCCTCGCTCACTGCGCACCATTAGATGATAAGTCACGCCTTTGTTTAGAATTGCTCTTACTTCATTATCTTTACAGTAAACAGTTGTACTGGCATTGACTAACTTTTCAGGCGAAATAGTGCCGGAACTATTATAAATCATGAGAAGGTTAACCATGTGGCCATCGGATTTAGCGCTCATGACATTAAGAGGACCAAGTTTGTAGGGTAATCCAGATTCGATAACGCTCGCACGATGGTCGGCCATCATAGCCACTTCATCATGGCTTGCACACCCGAGTAAGATTGTTGAGGTAATGAATGCCAAAATGGGAGTTTTAAATTTCATAAATGTCCTATGGAAGAACTTTCTTAAAGGGTTTAACAATAACATTCTCGTATACACCCGCTGCAATATAAGGATCTTGGTCTGCCCAAGCTTTAGCTTCTTCTAAAGAGTTAAATTGTGCAATTACTGTTGAACCTGTGAATCCAGCCTCACCCGGGTTTTCTGAATCAATTGCTGGCATTGGTCCTGCAACCATTAAACGCCCTTCATCTTGTAGTGCATGTAAACGTGCTAAGTGTTTTTCACGAACGCTCATGCGCTTTTCAAGTGAGTTTTCTACATCTTGAGAAAAAATAACGTACCACATGGTAAATAATCCTTTATGTATGAATCTCTGATAAAAAGTAATATACGCTGCTGAAAAAACGATGGCTACCTTTTCGCTATAAATGCTTTAAAGGTAACCATATTATGCGTTATAGAGCACACTACATTCTGTAAACGGTTAGTTTGATTTTACAGGTCTAGGTAGGCCTTCACTGTCGATAGCAACATAGTTAAACGTGGCCTCACATACTTTATTCTTCTCGCCCACGCCATCCATACTAACTGATTTAACCCAAACTTCTAAAGAAATAGACATTGATGTACGGCCAATTTTGATGCATTCGCCATAACAACAAACAACATCACCGACTTTGACTGGTTGCTTAAAAGTAATACTTGAAACCGATACCGTGACGACACGGCTATTGGAAATCTCTTTGGCGAGAATCGCTCCCGCTAAATCGAGTTGGGACATGATCCATCCACCAAAGATATCACCATTAGCATTGGTGTCTGCCGGCATGGCGAGAGTGCGGAGAATCATTGACCCACGAGGGGCTTCAATGTGTGAGCTCATAAGCTATCCTAAATAAAAAAATCCATTACTGAAATAAATTATGACAGTAATGGACTCATAATAGAATGTCTCACCAGTTGAATGGCGAGATAATGTTCAATTTATTTTTCTTTGTTTTCTTTTGGCATGTATTTGTAGATATAAACACCGCTTAAAAGAGTGAATGCAAAAGTGGCAATTAATAAACCAAATACTTTAAAGTTAACCCACACATCTAACGGTAGATTGTAAGCCACATAGATATTGATAGCTGCACAAAGAGCAAAGAAAATAACCCATGCAATATTGATACGTTTCCAAACAAATTCAGGAAGGGTGAGTTCTTTACTTAACATCCCTTTGATGACAGGTTTTCCCATGAAATCAGACACTAATAGCCCAATAGAGAAAAGTGCATAAATGATAGTGACTTTCCATTTTATGAAATTATCATCATGAAAGAAAAGAGTCATGCCACCAAAAATTGCGACCATCGCAAAGGTGATAATTTGCATTTTCTCAACTTTTTTATAAAGGAAATAAGTTACAGTGACTTGGATGGCGGTTGCTACAATTAACGCACCGGTTGCGACATA
The DNA here is from genome assembly GCF_002218025.2 of Vibrio casei. Taxonomy (NCBI): domain Bacteria; kingdom Pseudomonadati; phylum Pseudomonadota; class Gammaproteobacteria; order Vibrionales; family Vibrionaceae; genus Vibrio; species Vibrio casei. The sequence goes on from NZ_AP018680.1 coordinate 1,273,165, forward strand.
GATGTCATAGCTTTTATAAAGGAAAAAGAAAATGACCAGTGGGATAAAATCAATAATTTGCTTCATGTTGTAGTTTTACCGTTGTTAATGATGGATATCTTCACAAAAAAAAATGGTATTGGGATATCAATAAAAAGTTAAGTCTAACCATTTAAACCAGAATGAAAACCGTTTAGAGATACTTTGCTACAAAAAAGGGACGATAATCGTCCCTTAATATGTAATTCAGCATGAAATGCCTACTTTTGTGTTGCTTCTTTCATCGCATGTACAAAGTCATGCAATTTTTCTAGCATAACTTCTGGTTGAGATTGATGGTTTTCAATAATCTTGACCACGGCTGAGCCAGAAATAGCACCTGCGGCACCAGCGTGAATAGCTTCCGCTACTTGGCTTGGTTCTGAGATTCCAAAACCTAATAATGCCGGTGGAGCATTGTATTGATTTAGGCGATCAAGTAAAGCATGAACAGGCATGTTTGCTTTGGTTTCTGCACCCGTTACGCCAGAACGAGAGAGTAAGTAAGTGTATCCACCACCTAATCGAGCAACATTACTGAGAGTCTCATTATTGGCAGTTGGCGGTGCGATAAAAATAGGATGAACCCCATGTGCTTTTGCGGATTGGTTAAAAGGTGTACTTTCTCCTGTAGGGACATCCGCGATAAGTACCGAATCGACCCCTGATTTTTGGCAACGAGCGTAAAAATCATCAATGCCACGAGCAAATACTAAGTTAGCGTACACCAATAAGCCGATTGGCAACTGTGGGTATTCAGCTCGAATTTGGCTGATCAAATCAAAGCATATATCTGGTGTCGTACCTGAATCTAGTGCACGGATGTTGGCGCCTTGAATTGTAGGGCCATCGGCCAGTGGGTCGGAAAAGGGAAGTCCTAACTCTAATGCATCTGCTCCTGCTTTCACTAAGGTGCGCATAATATCTAAAGATAGAGTCGGGTTAGGATCGCCAATCGTGACAAAAGGAACGAAGGCGCCTTCACTTTTTGCGTTTAGGTCAGTAAACAGAGTTTCGTAGCGATTAGCGCCATCTTTTAATTGATTATCCGGCATTACAACGCTCCTCTTTCTTCAAGTAACTTATGGACGGTAAAGATGTCTTTATCGCCACGCCCTGATAGGTTAACCACCAGTAATTGCTCTTTTTCTGGATCGTCATAGGCCATTTTAAGAGCGTAAGCTAAGGCATGTGATGATTCTAAAGCTGGAATAATACCTTCATGTGAGGCTAGGTTCTGGAAGGCATCTAAAGCTTCATCGTCCGTAATAGAAACATATTGCGCACGGCCTGTGGCGTTTAGGTGAGCATGTTGCGGCCCAACTGATGGGAAATCTAAGCCGGCAGATACCGAATAAGACTCCTCAACTTGTCCATGCTTATCTTGCATTAAGGGCGATTTCATTCCGAAGAAAATACCTGTTTTACCGTGTTTGAGTGGTGCGCCATGTTGGTCGGTATCAATACCTAGCCCTGCTGGCTCTACGCCAATCAATGCGACCTCTTCATCGGGAATGAAGTCTGCAAAAATACCGATAGCATTTGAACCACCGCCGACACAAGCAATAATAGAATCAGGGAGACGACCTTCACGAGCCAGAATTTGATTTTTCGTCTCTTCCCCAATAATACGTTGGAATTCACGTACAATTGTTGGGAATGGGTGAGGGCCTGCAGCAGTACCAAGAAGGTAGTGTGCGTCTTCGTAAGTGGCAGACCAGTCACGCAACGCTTCATTACAAGCATCTTTTAAGGTGGCAGAGCCAGAATGTACAGGGATGACTTCTGCGCCCATTAGTTTCATACGGAAGACGTTCGGGCTTTGACGTTCAACATCTTTTGCCCCCATGTAAACACGGCACTTTAAATCAAGTAGAGCACAAGCAAGTGCGGTTGCAACACCATGTTGGCCAGCGCCTGTTTCAGCAATGATCTCTTTCTTACCCATACGTTTAGCAAGTAATGCTTGCCCAAGCACTTGGTTGGTTTTGTGTGCGCCACCGTGAAGTAGATCTTCACGTTTTAGATACAGTTTCGTTTTTGTACCTTTTGTCATATTACGACAAAGGGTTAAAGCGGTTGGACGACCGGCATATTCTTGCAGTAAACCCATGAATTCTGCTTGGAACTCAGGATCTTCTTGCGCATCAATGAAGGCTTGTTCTAACTGATCTAGCGCTGGAACTAAAATTTGTGGTACATACTGACCACCATACTCACCAAAATAGGCATCTAACTTAGCCATAAAATATAATCCTTTTAACTGTCAACGAGCGAGTTATTAACAACTTTTTATCAATAAGTGAATCGGTGACTTAATAATTTCTTAATGCAGTAAATGCTGCTTGTAGTTTTTGTGGGTCTTTTTTGCCCGGTTCAATTTCAACGCCAGAGTTGAAATCCAAACCAATACAGCCAAGTTGACCCGCTTCTTCAACATTATTTGGTGATAAGCCGCCAGCAATCATAATGTTTTTACGGTGGCTGGTTGAAGTGTTGCCAGTCCCGTTGTTTGAATATTCTCCTAATAGTGCCCAATCAAAACTCATTCCAGTTCCTCCTGATTGACTTCCAACTTGCGCATCCAATAAATGTTTATCGACATGCTTTTCAAGTAACGAGGGAAGTGTGTCGTTTACGCCATACGCTTTCCAAATTTTGACACTTTTGGGTAGTAAGGTGCGAAGTTTAGTGACATCAGCTTGGCTCTCGGCTCCATGCAATTGTACGGCGGCTAATCCTAGTTGATTGGCTGTTTGAGCCACCTCATCCATAGGTTGGTTTTGGAAAACACCAACATAATGAAGAGGAGCACCACTCATGATTAAACGTGCACTTTCAATATCAATACGGCGTTTTGAACCTTTCGCGAAAATAAGACCACCATAAACACTACCCGCTTGGTAAACAAGGTTGGCATCATCAGGATGGGTAAGGCCACATACTTTATTTTCACCAAGTAATACTCGGCGAACAGCAATTTCAAGGTTATCTTCAGACATTAATGAACTGCCAATTAAAAATCCATTGGCAAATTTTGATAACTCTTTGACTTGCTGATGATTGTGGATACCTGATTCCGAAATAACAATGGTTCCCTTTGGTAGGCGAGGTGCTAGTTCTTTCGTACGCTCTAAAGTGATTGATAAGTCGCGTAAATTGCGATTGTTGATTCCAACAATCGGCGCTTTTAAAGCGATAGCGCGTTCTAACTCTTCTTCGTTACTGACTTCGGTTAAATAACCAAGGTTAAGGCTCGTTGCTACTTCAGCAAGGTGGCGATACTCTTCATCATTTAGAATCGATAACATTAATAAAATAGCATCCGCTTGGTAATGGCGAGCGAGATAAATTTGATATTCATCTATCATGAAGTCTTTGCAGAGCACCGGTTGCGTAACATGATTACGGACCTGAGGTAGAAAGTTATAATTCCCTTGGAAATATTTTTCGTCGGTTAATACTGAAATGGCACTCGCATGCTTGGCATAAACTGACGCAATGTAGTCCAAATCAAAATCATCACGGATTAGTCCTTTAGAAGGCGACGCTTTCTTACACTCTAAAATAAACTCAGTTTTTCCCGTATTTAATGCTTGGTAGAAATTGCGATCGCTTGGCGTTAATTCATTTTTAAAGCTTTCAAGCGGTTGTTGCATTTTTCGCGCTGCAACCCAAATGCGCTTATCGGCAACAATTTTCGCTAGTACAGTTTCCACGTTTCTCTCCTAAAATTCTTTATAGCTAAAGCTGAGTAAGCACAAGGGTTAGCCACGAGCTGCTAACTGAGTCACAAGCTGGTAGGCTTTGCCTGAATTCATGGCTTCAATGGCTTGTTGGGTATTGGCTTTTAAATCGTCTTGACCAAATAAACGGAGCAGTAATGCAACATTAACCGCCACTGCGGAAACTTGAGCTTCCGTTCCTTCACCATTAAGTATTTTAGTGATAATGGCACGGTTTTCTTCTGGATCGCCACCTTTAATTGCATCGAGTGGGTGGGTTTTTACCCCAAAATCTTCAGGCGTTAATATGTATTCTTTAATTTCACCATTGATAATCTCATTGACCAATGTTGAACCATGGATGGCTACTTCATCTAAACCACTACCATGAACAACCGCCGCCCGCTTTAAGCCCATTTTGGCCATTGTTTGGGCAATAGGGTGAACCAATGATTCATCATAGACTCCCATTAATTCGATGGTTGGCCTCGCTGGATTAATGAGAGGGCCTAGTAAATTAAAAATAGTACGAGTTTTCATGGCTTGTCGCACGGGCATAGCATGGCGAACTCCCCCGTGATACTGCGGGGCAAATAGAAAAGCGACGCCAATGTCATCGACGGCTTTTTTGGTGTCTTCAGGGCTCATGGATAAGTTAATACCAAAAGAATCTAGTAAGTCCGATGATCCTGATTTGCTGGAAACACCACGGTTGCCGTGTTTGGCTATTTTCACACCGCAAGCTGCGGCTACAAATGCTGCGGTGGTCGAGATATTAATGGTATTTGAACCATCGCCACCGGTACCGACGATATCGGCAAAGTCGTAATCAATGCTTGGAAACGGTGAAGCATTGGCAAGAAGTGCTTCAGCTGCACCTGCGATTTCATCTGGCGTTTCACCTTTAATTTTTAATGCCGTTAGTGCGGCGCCGAGTAAAATAGGGTTCATGTCACCTTTGATAATGCTATCAAATAACTGGTGGCTTTCTGGTTTGGTTAAGTCTTGCTGTTCGTACAGCTTATCCATGATGTGTTGCATACTATTATCCTTAAATTCTAATTTTTTGGCTTTTGCACTTATTCTGTTTATTTCTCTAACGCCCAATTAATGGTGTTTTCAAGTAAAGTCGCTCCGTATGTGGTCATGATGGATTCAGGATGAAATTGGAATCCGCATACTTTGTGATTTTCTTCAACAACCGACATGACCAATCCATCGACTTCAGCCGTGATCGTTAATGTATCGCTCACTCTTGTAGCGACTAAAGAGTGGTAACGAGCGATAGCAAATGGTGAAGGTAAATGTTGGTAAGTTGGGTGGTTACCATGCACCATCATGGATACTTTCCCATGTATGATTTCCCCGGCTCCAGCTACTTTACCCCCGTACGCTTCAACAATGGCTTGGTGGCCTAAGCAAATACCAATCATGGGAATGTGGCCTTTCAAGCGTTGAATGAGCTCGGGCATACAACCAGCTTTAGATGGTTCTCCAGGACCCGGTGACAGTACAACGATCGGGTTTTCGAGTTGACGAACAGCTTTTTCAATTGTTTCTGCTGCAATATGGTTACGATAAATGGTGACGTTATGGCCTAAGCTGCGAAATTGATCAACAAGGTTGTAGGTGAAAGAGTCAAAGTTATCGACGAATATAATATTAGCCATGATGTTCACCTTAGCCTTGGTTGTGAGCAGAACGAATTTGATGAGCCAATTGAATAGCACTAATACATGCTTGGGCCTTGCCACGAGTCTCATCTGCTTCGGATTGAGGGTCTGAATCAAATACAACGCCAGCACCCGCTTGAACATGCGCTATGCCATTTTCTACATAAGCAGAACGAATTACGATACAGGTATCGAGGTCGCCTTCACCTGTTAAATAACCAACAGCGCCGCCATAAGTGCCGCGGCGTTGTTGTTCAACATCGCGGATCAGTTGCATTGCGCGAATTTTAGGTGCGCCCGTTAACGTTCCCATATTCATGCATGCTTGGTATGCGTGTAGAGCATCCAAGTCATGGCGTAATTCACCGACAACACGAGACACTAAATGCATAACATGACTATAACGGTCAACTTTTAATAAATCGGCAACATGACGAGATCCTGCTGTGGCAATACGGGCAACATCGTTACGCGCTAAATCAACTAACATCATATGCTCGGCATTTTCTTTCTTATCGTTGCGAAGTTCCAACTCAATACGACTATCTAAATCAAAGTTGATTGAACCATCTGTATTTTTACCGCGACGACGTGTGCCTGCGATGGGGTAGATTTCAATTTGCTCGTTGTCGGCATCATATTTCAATGCACTTTCAGGTGAGGCGCCAAATAGTGTAAATAGCTCATCTTTCATATAAAACATGTATGGGCTAGGATTACTTTGTTTTAAGGCTTTGTAAGCCGCTAAAGGTGAGGGGCATGGCAATGTAAAGCGACGAGATGGCACAACTTGGAAAACATCGCCTTTCACTACAAATTCTTTTAAATCACGAACAATTTGGCAAAAATCGTTATCATTGATGTTGGTCTGGACGCGCATGTCGTCGACTTCAGTTGCTTGTGGTAATGGTGCAACATCGGTGCAATGTTCGGCAATAGAAGATAAACGTTGCTGCAGTTTGGCATTAATCGTATTTGTGCTATTGAATGCGCTTGCCTGTACATGGCATTGTTTGGTTTGGTGATCAAATACCATTAGGGTTTCTGCAACATAAAACACATAGTCAGGGCAATGATCAATACTGTTTGCTGGACCAAGATTTTCAAAGTTAGCGACTAGGTCGTAAGCAAATAAGCCACCAATAAAAATCGCGAACTTTTCATTGATACCTGAGACGTCTTTCAATTGCTCTAAATCGAAGCTATGTTGAACTACACGTAATGCATCAAAGCTTGAAGATTGGCGTAAACGTGAATCTTCATCGATTTCATCACTTAGAGGCTCAAACTGTAGGGTTAACGTGCGATCCGTTACGTTAACTAAAACATCGTTGGTGACATTAGATTTTACCGCTTGCAGTAAGTTTTGTCCGTTCAGTGTTTTCGCTGTCATTGTGACTTGATGTCCGCGGCATTCAATACGTACAGCCGCATCAATGAGTAACAGGCTTTTGAGGTTTTCTTTAGAAGTGATTTCTGCACTTTCTAATAACAGACTATTTTGTGTTTCAAGTGAGTTCTCATTGACGCACAGTGAATTGAATACTTGGGTTGGATCTTCCAAGTAAGGTGTTGCTATTTGAAATAGCTCAATTGGGTGCTTGTGGCTAATATTATCTTGATGAATCTTTGCTGCCTTATTCATAAGACTCCCTTTAAGTTTTTGATTCTAATCCCATTTTCTTTTACAGGCCGCTTGATATCGTTAATTTTTCATCATCACATTAATTTTTTGATAATTACATAAACTTTAATGATGCCCAATGCATTTTTTAGATGTCTTAGCGTATGCACAAAGGTAAAAGCATTTTAATTGTTTGAATAATGTTCAATAGCTATTTATGACTAACAATGTTGCATTAAAAAGCCCGCATTTAAGGCGGGCTAGTATTTTTAATTTTACTGATGGATAGGTCAGCGATAATGTTTAGCCCATTGGATTTAAGGTATATAGACAAGTACGCCAACAATTGAGTTTTGAAGTCGTGATAATCGCTATAACACCATACACTCCTCCAATTGAAGAAGTAGAATGCGGTACAGTGTCATTAGGAATAATGTTATTATCTTGTAACATGGACAGGGATTCTGACATTTAATACTCCTTACACATTTATGTTGGCTTCAAATTTTCTTTGAACTAGTTAACTAGTACGGGAGTGTAAAGTCAAGTTTTTTGTTTGATTTTTTAATTGTTTTTTATACCGAAAGTAATTGAAGTTGTCGCCTAAAGTGACGATTTCAAATGCGTAAGGTTTTCGTTAGGTAATGAATATTTATGAGAATAGATTTACACAGCCATACCACTTGTTCTGATGGGCGTTTTACTGCGGAACAATTATTACAGCGAGCCGTGGAATTTAATCTCGATGTTTTGGCAATCACGGATCATGATTGTGTTGATGCGATTCCTAGAGCATTACAATACATCCAGACCAATAATCTACCTTTGCATCTTATTAGTGGTATTGAGGTTTCAACGGTATGGCAGAATAAAGATATTCATATTGTTGGCTTAAATATTGATATTGAAAATACGCAATTGGCTTCTTTAATCGCAGATCAAAAGCAACGTCGTATCGTTCGTTCTGAATTAATGGCTGAACGACTAGAGAAACATACAAGGCCTGGTGTATTAGACGAAGTGAAAGCGATTGCCGGTGAGGCATCGATTACGCGTGCACATTTTGCCAAATGGCTTGTCGATAATGGGTATGCTAAAACCTTTCAGTTGGTTTTTAAGAAATTCCTTACTCGTAATAATCCGGGATATGTTCCACCAGCATGGTGCTCGATGGAAGAGGCAATTAGTGCCATACATGCTGCTGGAGGTATGGCAGTTTTGGCACACCCAGGTCGTTATCAATTGACAGCTAAGTGGTTGAAGCGTTTAATTGCTGCATTCGTTGAGGCAGGTGGGGATGCAATGGAAGTGGCACAGCCTCAGCAAGCCCCTCAAGAACGAAGAAACTTGGCCGACTACGCGATAGAGTACAAATTATTAGCCTCCCAAGGTTCAGATTTTCATTACCCATCTCCGTGGATGGAGCTGGGTCGTAATTTATGGTTACCTGCTGGTGTTGAACCAGTATGGAAAGACTGGCAACAGATCGCGCATTTGCAAATCAATGGCGGTAACGTCTCTCATGTCGATACGCAATAAGCTAGTTAATGTTAAAGCTAATCAATGTTAAAGCTAATCAATGTTAAAACAGCCGACTCATATTTTCGCTGTTTTGGTTATTCTCTCAATTAGGAGTATAAATGAGCCAGTTCTTTTATTTACATCCAGAAAATCCTCAAGCTCGTTTGATTAATCAAGCTGTTGCCATTATTCGTAATGGTGGGGTGATTGTTTACCCAACAGATTCAGGGTATGCATTAGGTTGCCAGCTTGAAAATAAAAATGCATTAGAACGTATTTGTCGTATTCGTAAAATTGATGATAAGCATAATTTTACATTATTGTGCCGCGATTTATCGGAACTTTCTTTGTATGCACGTATTGATAATACCGCTTTCCGTTTACTTAAAAATAATACGCCGGGTGCTTATACTTTTATTTTCAAAGGTACAAAAGAAGTCCCGAGACGTTTGATGAATGCTAAGAGAAAAACCATTGGTATTCGTGTTCCTGATAACAAAATTGCGCTTGATTTGTTAGAAGCCTTAGGTGAACCCTTAATGTCGACGACATTAATTTTACCTGGAAATGATTACGCTGAATCCGATCCTGAAGACATACGAGATAAGCTTGAGCACTCGGTTGATTTAATCATGAATGGTGGATTTTTAGGGGAGCAACCTACTACGGTGATTGATTTTAGTGAGGATGAAATGGTGGTAGTTCGTCGCGGTGTAGGCGATCCGACACCATTTGAGTAAGTGTTCGTGATGATTCAAAAACGAGAGAAGCCCTGCATTTGGTTGTGGGGCTTTGTTGTTTTAATCATTCAGCTATTTAGGGAACTAGTGTATACTTTGTTGACTTTCTTGATTGTATTTAAGATGAAGAAACGTAAATAATTTTAATTTATTGTTTTATATGAGTATTTAACAATGAAGACGGCTGTGAAGTCGACGAATAATAGGTAAATAAATGAGCGAAAAGTTACAGAAGATTTTAGCCCGTGCGGGCAATGGTTCTCGTCGTGAATTAGAGACGATGATTCAAACTGGCCGCGTGAGCGTTAATGGACAAGTGGCCAAGCTTGGCGATCGATTAGAAGATGATAATGCCATCGTTCGAATTGACGGTCACAAAGTATCAGTAAAAGATTCTGAGGAAGTGATTTGCCGTGTGTTGGCATATAATAAACCTGAAGGGGAGTTATGTACACGTCATGACCCTGAGGGACGCCGCACCGTTTTTGATCGCTTACCAAAAATTAAAGGTTCACGTTGGGTGTCTGTTGGCCGTTTAGACGCCAACACTGGTGGCTTACTACTATTTACGACTGATGGTGAATTAGCGAACCGTTTAATGCACCCAAGCCGTCAAGTTGAACGTGAGTACTTGGTGCGTGTTTTTGGTGAAGTAACCGAAGATATGGTTCGTAATGTCACAAAAGGCGTTGAGCTAGAAGATGGCATGGCGCGTTTTGAAGATGTCGTTTATGCGGGCGGCGAAGGTATGAATCATACTTTCTATGTGATGATCACCGAAGGACGTAACCGTGAAGTTCGTCGTTTATGGGAATCACAAGGTGTGACGGTTAGCCGTTTAAAACGTGTTCGTTATGGTGACATCTTCCTTGAAAAAGGCTTACCACGAGGTGGCTGGGTTGAGCTTGAATTAAAAGAAGTAAATTACCTACGTGAAATGGTTGAGTTAAAGCCAGAAAGCGAAACCTTGATTGATCCCGATATGCATTCTCGCAAGCGTGATCGTTCGCGTGGTCAAAAAATCCGTCGTGCAGTAAAACGTCATGAAGAACGCAGTTCTACGCCTAAAGGCCGTGGGCGCAGTGCAACTCGTGGTAATGTGGCGACGAAAGGCACAACGACAAATAAAGTGAATAATGGTGAATCGGTTGGTGGACGCCAAGGAAAACCGGCGAATCGTCGTAAACCTTCTTCAACCGCTGGTAAAACAAGAACACGTCAGTAATTATGATCGCTTATTTGAAAAAAAAGAGTTTTTAATAAAAATGCCTCATCATAGATGAGGCATTTTTTTAAGCGATGATTTGATAAAGATTAATCACGCTTCCACAAAATGTGACAAAACTTGTTATCAGGGTCTCGGCTAATCAACATACGAGCAAACACATCATCTAAAGTATCATCGGCTTCATTGACTAGGCCAATTTTCACTTCTGCATAAACGTCTTTATCGACATCAAATCCAACGTGTTCTACCCAATCATCACCTGTTTCAACGACTTCTGCCGCTCCTCGGTCTTCAAATTGAGCCGTGAATAAAATCACGTCAACCGCTTCTAGATTATCAGGAGCCATTTCCAAAAAAATGTCATAGCCCACTTCGATTACGTCATCGTAAGAAATTAAATCAGTCATTATTACCTTATGTACTTTATCGGATGTATTTTTGTTTATTTAGAGTTTACTTCATTAGTTTAGTTTTGAATTGTTTCGTTCAGCCAATAGACGTTTAGTCAGCACGGCTCATGAACTTACGCTCTACAACGTTAACTTTAATTTTTTCACCACCAGCAATATATTCAGGAACTTGTACAACAAGGCCAGTCGACAATGTTGCCGGTTTGGTACGAGCGCTTGCAGAAGCACCTTTAATTGACGGTGATGTTTCTACAATGTTTAGTTCAACGCTTGATGGTAGTTCAATAGCAACTGGCGCACCATTCACAATCACAACGCTTAAACCTTGAGTGTCTTCATTGAAGAATAAAATTTCATCTGCAATGGTTTCTTTATTGAAATGATAAGGTGTGTAATCTTCATTATCCATGAACACATATTCATTACCATCAATGTAAGAGAACATTACGCTGTGGCGACTAAAATCAGCAAGTGTAAGAATTTCATCGGCTTTGAAGCTTTCATCCGATTTGGCTCCTGTTGCAACATCATACATACGCATACGATAAAGGCTTGCACCAGCGCGACCACTTGGTGTTAATTTACTTATTTCACGTACGGAGAAAACACGGCCATTGAGTTCAACAACGGCATTTTTTTTAATATCACTAGCTTTTGGCATGATCTTTCCTGAATATTAATCAAGGAGCACAGAGGCTCTATTTTTTGTTTACTGTTATCAGCGAGAAAATATCACGATCTTTCCTGAATACCAAAATAATTAGTCCAATACTCAAAGAAAACGATGAAATAAATGATCGCTTAAAACAAACCGATTTGCGGTGCGATGATCGATTCAAAATCGAGTCCAATAAACGGCAAAATAGCATCGGCTACGGGCTTAATTTGTTTATCGATGTAATGTTGGTAGTCTATTTGGCTTTCTAAGTAATCTTTAGGTTCTGGCCCATTGAGAGTAAATAGGTATTCAATTCGGCCTTTGTTCTGATATTGCAATGGACGGCCTAAACGTGCATTTTTCTCATCTGCTAATTTCGCCGCTCTTACTTGAGGAGGAATGTTCTTCTGGTATTCATTTAATTTGCGACGGAGTCGTTTTTGATACACCAAATCATGGTCATATTTACCTGATAACGTGTCTTCAACATATTGTTGTATATAAGACTGAGGATCTTTATCGTGAAAAATCATGGCATACAAATCATGTTGAAAATGATGAGAGAGTGGTGTCCAGTCTGTACGAGCACTTTCTAGCCCTTTAAACACCATTTTTTCAATTCCATTGGTATTGATTAACCCGCAATAGCGCTTTTTGGATCCTGTTTCAGAGCCGCGAATGGTGGGCATCAAAAAGCGTTGATAATGGGTTTCGTATTCAAGCTCTAAGGTTGAAGTTAAACCGTAGGTGTCTTTAATGTGTTCTTGCCACCAAAGATTCATTTCCTTGATCAGTTGTTGGCCAATCTTATCGGCTTCATTCGGTGAATGAGGCGTGATCAAGGATACAAACAATGAATCGGTATCGCCATAAATCACTTGGTAACCTTTATCTTCTATCAGTATTCGGGTCTGCTTCATAATTTCATGCCCACGCATAGTGATAGAAGAGGCTAAACGGGTATCAAAGAAACGGCACCCGGAAGAGCCAAGTACCCCATAAAATGAATTCATGATGATTTTAATTGCTTGAGAAAACGCCGCTTCGTTATTCTTTTTTGCACTATCACGAGCGGCCCATAACTCTTCAATCATTTTAGGTAAAAAGTGCTTAGAGCGATGAAATTGCCCTCCACGAAACCCTTCAACCGATTGGTTTTCTGCTGCCCCTACGTCTAGCTTTAATCCTTCCACTAATCCCATAGGATCAATAAGAAAAGTGCGGATAATGGAAGGGTACAGAGATTTAAAATCCAGTACTAATACCGAGTGATAAAGACCAGGATTAGAATCCATCACATAGCCACCGGGGCTGGCGAACCAATTTTCTGAATGGAGATTGGGGGCAACATAACCTGCTCGATGAAGTTGGGGGAGATAAAGGTTAGTAAAAGCGGCAACCGAGCCGCCAACTCTATCTAATTCAACACCAGTTAAGCGTGAACGTTCAATCGCAAATTCCAATAAGTGTGTTTTCTTGAAAATTTGTGTGACCAAACGGCAGTCTTGTAAGTTATACGTGGCGAGGGCAAGTTTGTCTTCGCGAAATTGACGATTGATTTCATCCATGCGGTTAAAGGGATCATGTATGATTTTACCTTCACCGAGTAACTCTTGTGATACCGATTCTAATGCCCATGAAGGAAAGTGATAAGTGGCGGTTTTTAAAGTATCAATACCATCTAATACCACGCGTCCGGGAATAGAAACAAAGCCTTGTTGCGTCGTGTTTGACTGCCTAAAAAATAAATTTTGACCACCGCGGCCAATTTTAAAGGGTAATTTATGCCATTCTGCGCGCTTAGCCAGCAACCGAAAGTCAAAATCGATCACATTCCAACCAATAATGATGTCTGGATCAAACTGCTGAAACCAATGCATCAGCGCTTTAAGTAATGCGAGTTCATTGTCTACCCACTGAATGTGTAGCGAGGGAGTGATATTGGCATTTGGATTTGGGCCGATCATAATCACCCGCCGATCAAGTTCAGAATCTAAACCCACAGAATAAAGAACCCCTTTCTCTGAACATTCAATATCCAGAGAAACAATATGTAGAGTGGGTTTGTAGTCAGCCGTTTTGCACTTCACATGAGTAATTTTTTGATATTGAGGATAAGAGGTGGTGTTTCCATAGAATTGAACACCACCACGGATAAACCTTTCCATTAAGTATCGGTCGGCAAGGCGAATATCGTCTTCATAGGTTGTGATCGCACTTTGATTAAAGGCTATTTTTGCTTGCTGTAAGACTTTTATCCCACTCGCGTAACAAGCGATCATGGGTTGCTGTTCAAAGTTGGCTAAATCAACAGGCTTTAGCTCAACAGACAGCTGATTCCGTTTTAATATGTCTATTGCATGTTGGTGATCATCATGAGAAATAAAGAAAACAGGACGCTCACCATCAACAAGTAGTTGTACGGGACCTGTGTCTGTTTTTACCCATATTTCTATTTGAGTTGTTTGTTGGGGTGAATAAGGAGACAAATCACGAGCTTGTCGAGTTAGTACGAAACCAGTTTGGAGGTTCATGAAATTCAGTCGTCCACTTAATCAGATCTGGGTTTATGATAACAAAATAGCTTTCAAATAAACAAAGAAGTCAATGAACGAATGATTTACACTGAATTTGTGCAAGGAAGGAAATTAAATACAAAAAAGTGATCAGTTAGAGCAATTCAAGTCTTGCATTATTATCGAAACCATCAATAATGCTGTTAAGGCATTAATTATTAACAAAGAATTGGTTTTTTTAGATGTAAATGATGAACCTAGTTATTAGGTAGATTCGGTATACAAGGTGGGTAACAATAGTGAGAGTTTCACAATTATTACTATTAACAGTCATTTTTATCGTTTTATTAAGATAGAATAAAGCGATCAGCAAGTTATGTTGATTTAGCGATAATTCAAGTGTGGAGATACAAGTGTGATAAATGTTTTCCTTGTAGATGATCACGAACTGGTTCGCACAGGGATTCGACGTATTATTGAAGACGTCCGTGGAATGAAAGTAGTAGGGGAAGCTGACAGTGGTGAAAATTCTGTAAAATGGTGCCGTGGTAATCACGCGGATGTTATTTTAATGGATATGAATATGCCTGGAATTGGTGGCTTGGAAGCAACCAAAAAAATATTAAGATTCAATCCAGACATCAAAATCATAGTATTAACTATTCATACTGAAAATCCTTTCCCAACTAAAGTGATGCAAGCAGGAGCTTCTGGTTATTTAACTAAAGGTGCTGCGCCTGATGAAATGGTTAATGCTATCCGTATGGTCCACAGTGGTCAGCGATATATCTCACCAGAGATTGCACAACAAATGGCATTAAGCCAGTTTTCTGCAACATCAGATAACCCATTTAAGGAGTTATCTGAACGTGAATTACAAATTATGTTGATGATTACTAAGGGGCAAAAAGTAACGGATATTTCCGAACAGCTAAATTTAAGCCCTAAAACAGTGAACAGTTATCGTTACCGTTTATTCAGTAAATTGGATATAAATGGTGATGTTGAACTTACGCATCTTGCGATTCGCTACGGTATGATCAGTACAGAGACATTATAGTGTCTTCTCGTTCTATAACGACAGCCTTTGATTCTGCTGCATTTTTATCAACAGTGTCAGAACAGCCCGGTGTTTATCGTATGTATAACGCCGAGGCTGATATTATTTATGTTGGTAAAGCTAAAAACCTGAATAAACGCCTTTCTAGCTATTTTCGTAAAAATGTAGATAACGAAAAAACGAAAGCGCTCGTTAGTCATATTTCTAAAATTGATGTTACGGTTACTCATACAGAGACAGAAGCATTAATCCTTGAACATAATTACATTAAGCAGTACCTCCCTAAATACAATGTTTTACTGCGTGATGATAAATCTTACCCTTACATACTTATCACTAAACATAAACATCCGCGTTTGGCCTATCACCGTGGTGCTAAGAAACGTAAAGGAGAGTATTTTGGCCCATACCCAGAAGCAGGCGCGGTACGAGAAACACTTCATTTATTACAGAAAATCATTCCAGTAAGACAATGTGAAGACAGTGTATACTCTAACCGAACTCGACCTTGTCTTATGTATCAAATCGAACGTTGCTCAGGGCCTTGTGTAAAAGGATTAGTGAGTGATGAAGAATATGAAGAAAACATAAATTATGTGCGGCTCTTTCTGCAAGGTAAAGATGTTCAAGTACTTAATGCATTAATTGTTAAAATGGAAACGGCCAGTAAAGCGCTTCAGTTTGAAAAGGCGGCAAAGTATCGTGACCAAATACAAGCTATTCGCCGCGTTCAAGAGCAACAATCGGTATCCGATGACAGTGCAGAAGATATGGATGTTATTGGTTTTGCAAAAGAAAATGGATTGGCGTGCATTCACTTATTGATGATACGTCAAGGGAAGGTGTTAGGCAGTCGTAGTCATTTTCCTAAAATACCCAATAATACCGATGATCATGAAGTATTCTCGAGCTTCTTAAACCAGTATTATTTAAGCCATAATGAAGCATCCAGTATACCGTCTCGAATTACTTATAATGCTGATTTATTTGAAGACGAAACCCCCTTGCAAGAAGCTTTAGTCCAAATGGCGGGTAGAAAAGTGATTTTTCATGTTAGTCCAAGAGGTATGCGTGGACGATATTTAAAACTTGCGAATACCAATGCTCGTAGTGCTCTTACGGCGAAAATTAGTCATAAAATGACAGTAAACCAAAGAGTTAAAGAGTTGGAGCTTGAACTTGGTATGCCTCGTATTGAACGAATGGAATGCTTTGATATTAGTCATACGATGGGAGAAAGTACTATAGCATCTTGCGTTGTTTTTAACCGTGAAGGACCAATAAAACAAGAATATCGCCGCTACAATATTGAGGGGATTACTGGAGGTGATGATTATGCGGCCATGGGGCAAGTACTTGATAGACGTTATTCTAAACAACAATATACTGATGAGCAGTGTGCTGAAAAAATCCCTGATGTCATATTTATTGACGGAGGTAAAGGACAGCTCAACAGGGCTTATGAGATAATTCAAAAATATTGGCAAGCGTGGCCCAAGCAACCCGAGTTAATTGGTATCGCGAAAGGCGTCATACGTAAGCCAGGTTTGGAAACACTGATTAAAGTGACGGGTGAGGAATTTAATCTTCCTAGTGATGCTCCTGCATTACATTTGATTCAACATATACGTGATGAGAGTCATAACCACGCCATTGCGGGACATCGAGCAAAACGGGGTAAAACACGTCGTACGAGCTCTTTGGAAGGGATTGAAGGTGTTGGGCCAAAGCGTCGTCAAGCATTATTGAAATATATGGGCGGGATTCAAGAACTGAAACGAGCAACTGTAGAAGAAATAGCCAAAGTACCTAGTATCAGTAAATCTTTGGCAGAAATCATTCATGAAGCATTGAAACCCTAGCCGTTTTAACGCAACATTAAGCCGCACTCTCCAAGAGACGTAATTATGCGATTTACAATACCTAATATGTTAACTTTACTTCGACTCGCGCTAATCCCCGTTTTCGTTGTTATTTTCTATTTGCCTTATGCTTGGGCTCCTTTTGCTGCCGCAATGGTTTTTTGGGTAGCAGGTTTCACCGATTGGCTTGATGGTGTCCTCGCTCGTAAGCTTGGTCAGACAACTCGGTTTGGTGCTTTTTTGGATCCAGTTGCAGATAAAGTAATGGTGGCTGTCGCTTTAATTTTGATCACAGAGCATTATCATTCACTTTGGATAACGATTCCGGCAGCAACTATGATTGCACGAGAGATTATTATTTCCGCATTACGTGAGTGGATGGCTGAAATTGGGAAACGTGCAAGTGTCGCTGTTTCTTGGATTGGAAAATGGAAAACACTTTCGCAAATGTTTGCACTATGGGTATTGATCTGGCGTTACGATGATTGGATGGTATGGATGGGATACGCCGCTTTATATATAGCGACAGCTCTGACTTACTGGTCAATGTATCAGTATTTAAAAGCGGCAAAGGGTGATTTGCTGGCTGGACAAGATGAATAATTATCTAGTTTGAGTGATGAGAGCCTTGCATTTTTGTAAGGCTTTTTTGTTTTAATAAGGTTGAGTTTTTTGGGTTTATGAATGACTAATACCAATCGTATTAATTACTTGATCAGTGTTGTAAATGTCTAGGGCTGAGTGATTTTTATATCAACAGTGTGTTTTTATCGTTTATCTTGTTTACATCGGCGTTTTAAAGAGTGATTTAGTTTGCCTAAATTCATTTTCTAATGGATTAGAACGCATCGTTATTGGGCGCTTTCCACCTTTCAATTGGTTATTTTTGTTAGAAAATTGACCAATATAACGATTTTTGTCTATAAAGCATCCAAACAAATTAAAAATTAAAAAATAATGTTGACGTACCATGCTGAATCCGTAAAATGCCATCCCGTACTCAAGAGGAACTTAATGCAATATCTACGGCAGTATTAATTTTTTCTTCAAGGTAAGGCGCCTTGGCAGAGTGGCTATGCAGCGGATTGCAAATCCGTGGACCTCGGTTCGACTCCGGGAGGCGCCTCCAAATTATCTTGTAAATACACTTGCGACACTAGCTCAGCTGGTAGAGCGCAACCTTGCCAAGGTTGAGGTCACGAGTTCGAGCCTCGTGTGTCGCTCCAAAATTTGTAATATTGAATTTTCGAAAAAGAATAATTCAGTATTAGATGGTGTTCTAACTTTTCGGTTAGGTGCATCGCAATAAAGAATTGCGTGCCCTGGTGGTGGAATTGGTAGACACAAGGGATTTAAAATCCCTCGGCGTTCGCGCTGTGCCGGTTCAAGTCCGGCCCGGGGCACCATCTATTAAAGTCTGTATTTAGTGCAGCAACGCGACACTAGCTCAGCTGGTAGAGCGCAACCTTGCCAAGGTTGAGGTCACGAGTTCGAGCCTCGTGTGTCGCTCCAAATTGAAAGCCCTAACAGAAATGTTAGGGCTTTTTACTTTTTATGGTTTGAAGAAGTCAGTCTCAACTTATTACCTTTATGAAAAGTGACGTAAGGTCTAAATGTATAAAGGTAATAGCGTTGTATACTTTGTGCTATTTAGGAAACCTAAATTTTAATTTATTGATTTAACACAAATAGTTGCAATTTACTCGTTCATTTAGCTTACAAGTGTTTCGTTATTCTTTACGTTTAGGGTAATATCCGCTCAAAACGTAACATCTGTACGCTCAAATGGATAAAACATAATGTCTTCCCTTGATTCTTTCCATATCATTAGATTATTACAACAGCAAAGCGAGAAGAAGCCAGAAATGGTTGCTTTAGAAGGCTTTGACATGCAATCACCATGGAATACGGTTTCATGGAAGCAACTCGAAGAAAAAACCAATAAATTATCAAGGTTTCTTATTCAAATCGGCCTTGAGGTGCAAGGTAAGTGCGCAATTTTATCTCAAAACTGCCCGCAGTGGACTTGTGCTGATCTTGCTGCGTTAAAAGCACGTTTAATTGTTGTTCCCCTTTACCCAACTACGACTTTAGAACAGGCAAAATTTATTCTTGAAAATTCCAGTGTGAAGATTTTATTTGTGGATGATGCACAGCAATATAAAATGGCATGTGATTTACAAAATCTTGTACCTGAGATTAAAACTATTGTTGTCTTTGATAGAGCTGTTGAGTTAAAAGTGGAAGAACAGCATTTTCACTTAGATACGCTTCTAGGTGATGGCTTAGCTATTGATACATCGGTGATGGCGGAATTTGAACAACGTTTATTGAATACAAATTTAGATGATTTAGTGACGCTTATTTATACCTCTGGTACGACAGGAGATCCTAAAGGTGTCATGCTAGATTATCGTAATTTCGCTTCAACGATTTCCCAGCATGATAAAATCTTAGATTTTACTGACCAAGATATATCCTTAGCATTTTTACCTTTGAGTCATGTGTTTGAACGTAGTTGGACATTTTATGTGTTAAGTCGCGGCGGAAAGAATGTGTATTTACAAGATACTAATCGAATTAAGCAAGCGATCAGTGCATGCAAGCCAAGTACGTTGTGTGTTGTCCCTCGGTTTTTAGAAAAGGTTTACAGTGCTATTCAAGAGCAAGCATCAAAAGGAAGTAAGCTCAAACAAACTATTTTCTCTTGGGCAATCAATGTGGGTACTCAGAAATTTGAAGTATCTCAAGACCGAAGAAAAAACTCTTTATGGTTGGTATTGCAATATCGAGTAGCGGATAAACTTGTTTTTAGAAAATTGCAGAATGCACTAGGTGGCCAATTAAAATTTATGCCATGTGGCGGAGCAGCATTAGAAGCCAATGTGGCTAGTTTTTTTCATGCAATAGATATACCCGTGTTATGTGGATATGGCATGACAGAAACTACCGCTACGGTAACGTGTAATACCATAACTAACCGGGTGACTGGATCGAATGGTCAGCCTCTGTCTGGTATGGAGGTAAAACTGGGACTTGATAATGAAATTCTTATCCGTGGGGATACCGTTATGCGAGGTTATTACAATCGACCAGCAGACACTGCCGCAAGTTTTAGTAAAGGGTGGCTAAAAACAGGCGATGCGGGCGAGTTTGACGATAATGGCAATTTATATATTACCGATCGTATTAAAGAATTGATGAAAACTTCGAACGGTAAATATATTGCTCCACAACGTGTGGAAGGCAAAGTAGCTTGTTGCCCCTTTATCGAGCAAGTTGCTATTGTCGCCGATGCGAGAAACTATGTAACAGCATTGATTGTACCGGCTTTTGAAGCACTAGATTCTTGGGCAAAAGAAAAAGGTATTCGATATGAATCACCCCTAGAATTACTTCGTCATAGTCATGTTGTTGAGCATTTTGAGCAGCGATTAAAAGATTTACAACAAGAATTAGCTGGATTTGAAAAAATTAAAAAATTTACGTTGTTGCCTACCGCATTTTCAATAGAAGAAGGGCTAATTACACCAACGCTTAAATTACGTCGGAAAAAAATCTACGAAACTTATGCAAAAGAAATACAAGCGATGTACACAAAAAAAATGGCTTGATTCGGTAGAAATATTAGACGCTATTTATCAAAATAAGTCTAATATAAACAGTTGATTACAAATATATCGTAAAGGGGTAAATAATTAATTTTATTTACCCCTTTAAAATTTATTGCGTTTTAAATAATTTTCGTGGTATTTTCCGCTCCAATCTCAAGGCTCAAAGTTTTACCTTAGGGGGATACGCGTAAGGACATTCAGGCTGATTGTGCCATTACGTATGAGTAGGTACTGCTAACATCGCGTTATCAGTAGACGGGAACCGATGCGACACAATTTACGCATTGTTATAGGAAGCCCAACATTGAATACATTAACCCAGATTTTAAAAATCAGCTTTACACATCTTAACCGCTCAATCGTGACTTTTTTACGTGCGATGGAGTGGACCAATATTACGAGCCTTACTTGTTATAGTGGTGCTCCGTTAAATCGTCGTACTTCAAATATAACCGAACCTTGAATTCCAACCTTTAACTTACTGAATTGCTCTTGCATTTCATGCCTTTAATTATGCTTAAGTTTATAGCTTAAGTAACAAAGGCTGTGTTTAGTTTCTCCAATTTATATCTTGTGAAAGAGTTTATCGGAGTAGGTTGGCTGGCGTTCAGCCCATATTTGTTGTCTATACCGTTTTGAAGGGTTTCCTTAATGACCACTGCTTTTGATTTTGAGCTTAACAATGCTCACACACCATTCACCACCAATATCCCTTATGTTGATGGTGTGTACGGGCTTGAACTTGACCAAGTTTTACTTGATCAAGAACAGCATGAATCTGCGGTTCGTTCTTATCCACGTCGCTTACCGATTGCAATTAAACGTGCTTATGGCGCTTTAGTTGAAGATACCCGTGGCCAGTTATTTTTAGATTGTTTAGCGGGCGCCGGGACTTTGGTTCTTGGCTATAACCATCCTGAAATTAATCAAGCCTTGAAAGAGCAGCTTGATTCGGGTTTGCCGTATCAAACATTGGATATTACTACGCCAGCAAAAGACCGCTTCATAAAGCAAGTTAAAGCTTTTTTACCTCAGGATTTCGCTAAAAATTCAGTGATTCAATTCTGCGGTCCTTCTGGCGCAGATGCAGTAGAAGCGGCAATAAAACTGGCAAAGCAAACTACAGGTCGCAATACCATGGTGGCATTTCGTGGTGCTTATCATGGCATGACTAACGGCACGATGGGCATGATGGGGAACCTTGGCACGAAAGCGCGTCGTACTGGTTTAATGTCCGATGTTCATTTTATGCCTTTTCCATATAGCCTACGCTGCCCATTTGGTATTGGTGGAGATGCAGGCGCGAAGCAAAGTATTCGTTACATTGAACGTATGCTAAATGATGATGAAAGTGGCATTCAAAAGCCAGCGGCTATCATTGTTGAACCGGTTCAAGGCGAGGGTGGTGTTATTCCTGCACCAGCTTTCTGGCTACGTGAGTTGCGCCGTATTACTCAAGAGCATGGCATTTTACTGATTTTTGATGAAATTCAATGCGGTGTCGGTAAAACTGGACATAATTTTGCTTTTGAAGAATCGGGTATTTCACCTGATATTCTGTGTTTGTCCAAGGCGATTGGCGGGGGATTACCCATGTCGATTCTTGTGTTTAATAAAGACATTGATACTTGGAAGCCTGGTGAGCATACCGGTACTTTCCGTGGGAACCAATTGGCGATGGTATCTGGTGCGAAGGCGCTTGAAATCATCCAACGTGATAATTTAGTCGAACACGCTAAAGCCGCAGGTCAATACCTACGTGAAGGGTTAGAAAAAATCCAACGTGAAGTTGGCTGTATCGCGGAAGTTCGTGGTAAAGGATTAATGTTAGGGGCTGAAGTGGTTACCCCAAACGGTGAGCTAAACAAATTTGGCGAACGTATTCCTGCTTCTGAATTAACGTTAAAAATTCAACGTGCATCACTCGAACGTGGTTTGATGATTGAAAAGGGTGGGCGTGATGGTTCGGTATTACGTTTCTTGCCACCGATCATCATTAGTTTTGAACAAATTGATTTTGCATTAAAAACATTGAAAGCGGCGATTATTGCGGCCGGTGGTGGTATTGATCCTGAAAGTCCTCAACAGTTAGACGAAAAATGTGAGCATCAAGATTGGCAACAGTACTTTATTCAAACAGGTGCTAAAGGTGCGGATAGCTTTGAGCAAGCTATGAATCAAACCACTCAAGCTATGAAAGCGGTATTTGAAGCCGTGGATAAGCCTTATTCAGGTATAGATCCACAATTGCTCAAAGCGCAAATTGAAGCAGTGAATTTAGATTCAAGCAACAGTGATTTACAGCAGGTGATCAACAGCACCACCAACTTGGTGGCGAAGAACTCTATTTTTGTTCAGCACCCAAATTGCATTGCGCATTTGCACACGCCGCCATTAGTCCCTGCGATTGCGGCAGAAGCGATGATTGCTTCTTTGAATCAATCAATGGATTCATGGGATCAAGCCTCTGCGGCGACTTATGTTGAGCAGAGAGTATCGGATTGGTTATGTGCGAAATATGAATTAGGCGATAAAGCCGATGGCGTGTTCACCAGTGTTGGAACGCAAAGTAACCAAATGGGGTTGTTACTTGCTCGTGACTGGATTGCCGATAAATTAAGCCAACATTCAATTCAAAAGTTAGGCTTGCCTGAGTACGCCGACAAATTGCGCATTGTATGTTCTAAAAAATCACACTTTACCGTCCAAAAAACCGCGTCTTTAATGGGGCTAGGTGAAGCTGCTGTTGTCTGTGTTGATACTCATAATGATGGCACGATTAACACAGATGCGATGGCGGAAGTCTTAAACCAATTAAAAGCAGAAGGTTTAATTCCATTTGCAATGGTAGGTACTGCCGGTACGACCGATCATGGTGCGATTGATGATTTAAATACTTTAGCTGATTTAGCATTGGCTCATGATATTTGGTTCCACGTTGATGGTGCTTACGGTGGCGCGTTAATTCTAAGTAGTCATAAAAACCGCTTAGCGGGTATTGAGCGTGCTCAATCAATCAGTGTTGATTTCCATAAGCTGTTTTATCAACCAATTAGCTGTGGCGCAGTATTGCTAAAAGACAAAGCGAACTTTAAATACTTATTGCATCACGCGGATTACCTAAACCGTGAAACCGATGAACTGCCAAACTTAGTCGACAAATCAATGGCAACCACACGTCGTTTTGATGCACTCAAAGTATTTATGACCATGCAAAGTGTGGGTACACAAGCGCTTGGTGACATGTACGATCATTTAATTGAACAGACTCAACAGGTCGCTCAATTAGTGGCAAACAATGCCGCATTTGAACTACTGGCGCCACCAGCATTATCTACCGTATTGATGCGTTACAGTAATGCAAATTTGACTGTAGAAGCGCAAGATGCTCTTAACCGTAAGATCCGCATTGAAGCGTTAATTCGTGGTATTGCCGTATTAGGTGAAACTACGGTGGATGGTAAAGCAGCATTGAAGTTTACGATTTTGAATCCATGTCTCAAATTGTCTGATTTTGAAAAACTGCTCAATGAGATAAATGAATTAGCGCAAGTGTTAACCAGCGAAGGTTCATTACGTTAGTTATTATTACGCCTTACTATTGAATGATGGTAGGGCGTAAATTTTTATTTAAATATTAACTTTGGATTATTCAGGATTGATATCCAATAAAATACATATTTTCACTATTTAGGTTTGCAATAGTGAAGTCTAAACATTAAGAAGGAAGGTGCATAAAAAATGTCTATTTTACAAATTGGTGCTGGTGGTGTTGGTTGGGTTGTTGCTCATAAAGCGGCTCAAAATAATGATGTTCTTGGTGATATTACTTTAGCCTCTCGTACGATAGGCAAGTGCGAGAAAATTATTGAGTCAATTAAGGGAAAGAACAACTTAAAAGATTCCTCTAAAAAATTAGAAGCTCGATTTGTAGATGCTGACGATGTTGCCTCTTTAGTCGCATTAATTAATGAAGTAAAACCTGACTTGGTTATTAATGCTGGTCCTCCTTGGGTTAACGTCACCATTATGGAGGCGTGTTACCAAACAAAAGTGTCTTACCTTGATACATCCGTTGCGGTCGATTTATGCAGTGAAGGCCAACAAGTGCCAGAAGCATACGATCCACAATGGGCATTTCGTGAAAAATT
Organism: Vibrio casei; assembly: GCF_002218025.2. Lineage (NCBI taxonomy): Bacteria > Pseudomonadati > Pseudomonadota > Gammaproteobacteria > Vibrionales > Vibrionaceae > Vibrio > Vibrio casei. Next base: position 1,297,965 of record NZ_AP018680.1, read on the forward strand.
TGCACAAGCGGGTATTACCGGCATTTTAGGCGCAGGTTTTGATCCTGGTGTGGTGAGTGTCTTTGCCGCTTACGCGGTGAAACACTTATTTGATGAAATTGACACCATTGATGTAATGGATGTGAATGCTGGCGATCACGGTAAGAAGTTTGCGACCAACTTTGACCCAGAAACTAATATGTTAGAAATCCAAGGGGATTCTTTTTATTGGGAAAATGGTGAGTGGAAACAAGTGGCTTGTCACACTCGTATGCTTGAATTTGATTTTCCGAATTGTGGTGAGTTTAAAGTGTACTCAATGGCGCATGATGAAGTTCGTTCAATGCAGGAGTTCATTCCAGCTAAGCGCATCGAATTCTGGATGGGTTTTGGGGATACTTATTTAAACTACTTCAACTGCATGAAAGATATAGGCTTGCTAAGCCCAGATCCTGTTACCTTGCAAGATGGTACTGTGGTTGAACCATTAAAAGTATTAAAAGCGTTATTGCCTGATCCAACCTCTTTAGCTCCGGGCTATACGGGGAAAACCTGTATTGGTACTTGGGTGCAAGGCACAAAAGATGGCAAAGCTCGTAGTGTATTTATTTATAATAATGCGGATCACGAAGTGGCTTACCAAGATGTTGAGCACCAAGCGATTGCTTATACCACGGGAGTTCCTGCTATTACTGCAGCATTACAATACTTTAATGGTAGTTGGAATCAAGCGGGCGTGTTTAACATGGAACAACTTGATCCTGATATGTTCTTAGAGACGATGCCAAAAATAGGTCTTGATTGGCATGTTCAAGAACTAGAGCCGGGTCAGCCTAAGATTAATATCTTAAAATAAACGTTACCGAATTATCTATTGAAAAAACAGCCATGTGACTATCTCATGGCTGTTTGTTTATCACTCCTTATTGATTGAGAACTTTCTATGCAAAACAATCTCCCAACCCCTTATTTCATGATTGATGAAGATAAGCTGATCCATAATCTTGAAATTGCTAAAAAACTCAAAGAATTAAGCGGTGTAAAGCTGGTACTCGCCCTTAAATGTTTCTCGACTTGGGGCGTATTTGACGTTATTAAGCCTTATTTAGATGGCACAACGAGTAGCGGCCCTTATGAAGTTAAGCTTGGTTACGAAACCTTTGGTAAAGAAACACACGCTTATAGTGTGGGTTACAGCGAAGACGATGTAAAATCAGTCGTCGGTATGTGTGATAAGATGATTTTCAATTCATTAAGTCAACTTGATGCCCATCGTCATTTAGTGGAAGGTAAGGCATCAATTGGCGTGCGTTTAAATCCCGGTGTGAGCCGTGCAGGGCAAGACTTAGCGGATCCCGCTCGTCAATTCTCACGTTTAGGGGTTCAAGAAGATCAATTAAATGCGGAACTATTTGATTCTCTTGATGGTGTGATGTTTCACATGAACTGTGAGAATAAATCTGCCGACGACTTTATCTCTTTACTAGACAGTATTTCACAACGTTTCGGCACTTATCTCGATAAGCTAGATTGGGTAAGTTTAGGCGGTGGGGTGTTTTTTACTTGGCCGGGTTATGAGGTTGAAAAACTCGCACAAGCCTTAAAGCAGTTTAGTGAGAAACATGGTGTTCAACTCTATTTAGAGCCGGGCGAAGCCATCATTACCAAAACCGCTGATCTAGTGGTGACGGTGGTTGATGTGGTTGAAAACGGCATGAAAACAGCGATTGTGGACTCTGCCACTGAAGCGCATCGCCTTGATACTTTGATATACAATGAACCTGCCACCATTGGTGAAGCCACAGAAAATGGTGAGTTTGAGTATGTGATCGGTTCGTGTTCTTGCCTTGCCGGGGATCAATTTTGCGTGGCGAAATTTGATAAGCCTTTAGAAATTGGACAACGTTTGCATATTATTGATAGTGCAGGTTATACCATGGTGAAGTTAAATTGGTTTAATGGGTTAAAAATGCCAAGCGTGTATTACAAACGCTCTAATGACGATATTCAAAAGCTGAACGAATTTGGCTATGATGATTTCAAGCGATCTTTGTCACAATGGTCGGTACATTAGTCAATCAGTAGTAAAATAATTGAATAATAAGCGGTTAGAATGAAAGTTTTAGCCGCTTTTTTGTGTCTATTAAGCTTGTGAACCACAAATAATATAAACAAAGGAATATGGAATGCGGTATCTCAAAGAAAATAGGCAAGACGGACATGGTGAAAATCAAGCGAAAACATTGAAAAAATTTTTAATTGAACATCAATCTGAATTTGAATATAGCTTAATTCCTAATATGGATCACATTGATCATCGAGCGTTAAATGAAAAGGGGATTGAGATCTTAGAAGTGAACTATCTTACTGATAATCGCTATTCACTAGTCTATCAATATGATTGGTTCGTTTTTAGTGGTTGTACAAATACTGATATTGCTGGCACTGAAAAGAATAAGGTTACTTTAAAGTTGTCAGAAAGTGGCGATGTTATTTTTGATCTCTCAGCTTTAGGGAATTAATTTAATCGGTTTCGTTGATCACTCTAGTGCCAACACTGATAGCTTGTAATTCTGAAATAATATCTTGAATATTGGTATCCGATGGGAGCTGAATACTGAGGCGAGAGGTGAACATTCCTTCTTGAATGCCAGACTTCCCTGCTAAAAAGACTCGATGACTATGTATGCTTAATATTTGAGCTCGCTCTTTTTCAAGAGTGTGAGTAATTTCACTCAGGATGCCTGAATGCTCGTTAGAATCAAAGCGTAAATCATAGATATCGTCTTCAGGATGCTGTATTGATGTAGCAATAGCAAAGTGCGCATTTAGGTTAGGTTCTGATGAGAATGCTCTCTGAATGCTGTCGACTTGGTTTGAAGGGCATTCAATTTTGATAAGGCCGGCAACTTGCTTATCAAGATAGTTTATTTTACTGACTAACCAACGAGCTCCGCTTTGATGACTGGCCAGTGCCAATTGTTTCAAAACAGAAGGTTGTGCCTCACCTGAAAAGTTGACAATAAAAACAGTCGTGTCAGTCATAAGTATATCCTCGAAAATAAGAAGACAGCCCACATTATTCAGTTATCTAAACATTCCGTAGAATCTTCTAAGGTGATTTTATATCTTTCTGGATTTTTTATTTAGTGTGTTTCTTTATTAGTGTATATAGCAACTTCAAAAAAGCATCATGATAGCCTCAATTTTTTTCATATATTTAGTTTGTAGCAATAGTATTAAAACGACTTTTATTGAAATAATTAAAAGTGTAAAGACAAATTGAGTGACACAAATTGAGAGTCTAATGGTGCACCGGAGCTTAATGCAAAATTGGCTGCGTTTTTATTGCCAAACCAAGGTGTTGTATTGAAACTAGCCTCTGCATCTGCTCCCCATGAGTCGGTAACCCAATGGTGAATATGACCAACAGGATTTAGAAAGAATAAGCTAATCACGCCTAATGTAGTGGAACCAAAAATTTCACTGTCCATTTCCGTGATTAAGTAATGTTCCATTTTATACATGCCTTCCCCAACCATTGCCCCGAAAAAAGGAGTGATGAATAAATCCTGCCAAGACGGCACTTCTGCAAAGGCTTCGACGCCATACTCCCAGAAAAAAGTCGACATAGTGAATGAGTAAAGAAAAGAATCGAATTCATTAAAACCAGAATGACGGGCTACGGTATAATAAACCCCGCCAAAATAGGGATGCATAACGTAATTTAAGTAATGAGCATCTTCATCCCAAACGGGGCCTTCGGATACGTTTTCTTTCCACTTATTGCCTAAGCCACTTAAGGAACGTTGCTCACTGTCCCATTTCGTCACGCTTTCTGGTAGTAATGTCATTAAACCAACCGTTGCAACGCTCAAACCTAAAATAGTGTAGGTTTGATCTAATAGGTATTCCCAATCTCTTTCATCGGAAGTCTGTAAATAGCGTGGTATGCTGTTGTTATCGAATAGCGGGTTTGCATTAAGATTAAGTGAGAATTCTTTATTTGGTTTTGGTGGCTGACAGTAAGTTTCGTTTGCAATATTAGTTGCGCAACTCACTTGATAAGTTAGTTGATCATATTGAAAGACAGAATCGTAGGAAGAAGGTGTTGCTAATGCAACGGTAGGAATACTCGCCATTAATGTTAATAAGGCAGATTTATTCACACAAGGTTTCCTTATCTTTCGAGGTAGATAGTTAGGCGTTTTTATTCGTTTTTAAATGAATTACTTATTATAAACTAGTACTTAAAAAAAAATCGATGTTCTATGACATTCTTATATTAATAAGGGTAAGGTATTTAGTTTATCAATACGATACGTAGGGAGGTTAATTTATGGTCAAGATATCAATGTTGAGTACAGGCGAGGAGGTATTACACGGTGACATTGTGGATACCAATGCTTCTTGGCTGTCTGAAGTGTTTTTTGAGCACGGTTTTGCATTAAATTATCGAAGCACCATTGGTGATCAATTAGACGAATTGAGAGATGAAATCATTTCATTAAGTGAACGTAATGATGTGGTTATTGTTAATGGTGGTCTAGGCCCTACGAGTGATGATTTAAGTGCGTTAGCAGCAGCTCAAGCAGCTGGAGTTGAGTTGAAGTTGAGTCAACATTGGTTAGATACCATTACGGAATACTTTTCTCGAATTAACAGACCAATGGCTGACAGCAATATTAAGCAAGCAATGCTACCTGAAGGTGCAAGCGTTATTGATAATCCTGTAGGCACGGCTTGTGGTTTTAGCATTGAATTAAATGGCGCCATGGTTATGTTTACCCCAGGCGTACCATTTGAATTTAAAAAGATGGTAAGAGATGAAATTCTACCGAAATTAAAATTATGTTTTCCAAACGTGAAACGCTTAGTGTGCAATAAAATTTATACTTTTGGGCTCGGGGAGTCTGGTATTGCAGATGCTTTGTCTTCTCTTGATATTCCTGAAGCATTCAGCTTAGGTTACCGTTCATACATGCCATTTATAGAAGTGAAAGTATTTAGCCCACACTCGGATTCAAATATTGAGATGGTTTTAACAGCCATCACAGAACGATTAAAAAATTATGTTTTAGGTATTAATCAACCATTGATCGATGTTATTGGTGAAGGGTTAACGAATAAACAATGGCAGCTATCGATACTTGAGCAAGTAACCGGTGGTGAAGTCGCTCGACAGATGTATCAATCCGAAAGGTCTCAGCAGTCATTTGTACAGAGTGTTGTGGATAATCAAGCTGAACCGTTGGCTGAGTTAAGCGATGCTATTTTATTGAATAACGAGTACCGCTTAGAGACTCAGTCTCATGCCTGTTTAGCGAACTTTAAACTAGAAGATGGCAGTATTGGTTTAGCATTAAGCAGTCAACTTGGAAACTACGCACAAAATATTATGTTTAAGCGTGACTATCCGATTAAAGCTCAGCAAGTATTAATTGCCACCGTTTTATTGGATATGCTAAGGCGACATATGAATGGCGAATCGCCTAGTATCGAATTTGGACATTTTGAAACATTATCCACTATTGAGAAAACTGATGAATGTAGATAAAGCTAAAAAGCGCATTGCAAAAAAAGTAAAAAATGGCTTCAAAGGTTATCCTTTGGTGACGATCACCTATTTTGGGCGCGATAAAAATATGGCGACAGAAGTCACTATTAGTTATTTACAAGATGAAAATGAAGAGCTTCAAGTACAAAGATTCAAGTGTGAAAATGAGATTAGAGAAGACGAAGTGATTCAATCGGTTCTTTTAAAGATCATTGAACGTTCGGATTCGATGAGCGTTGTGGAGCTAGATGGTGTCATACCTTTATAGTGCGTATATATTATGATGTATAACACCTTATAAATACTAAGCTTTTCATGTTGAGTATTTGCTCACTTGTTCTATTTTGGTGTCTTTCATGACATTGACATGACAAATGGGGTGGGAGTTTTTCATAATGTTCGTTGATAATTTAAAGTGAGATTGTTATGAAATTATCAACATTGATTCCAGCGTTACCCATTTTGCTTGTTACTTCTTCTGTTTACGCTGCTGATGATACTATCACACCTAATGATAGCGGTGAATTTAGTGGTGGGGCGAAACTTGGTTTTATTTATTCTAATGCATCGACTAGTTCAACATCATTGAATTCTGGAGCATGGCTAAAATATGAAAAAGCTAAGTGGACGAATGATTTTAAAGCCAGTACTTATTATACGAAATCGTCTGACTCTGAAGATGATGGAACAAATAAGTACTCATTAGGGTATAAGTTGTCTTATCAAATAGCTGAAAGCTACAATGCATTTATTGATAATGAATATGTTCATGATCAGTTTGAAACTTATCGAGAAGTGTATTCAGTGACAGCTGGTATAGAAAAAGCACTGATTAAAACGAAGACAACGCAACTGAATATTGGTGGCGGTCCAGGTTATCGTTACAATAAAAGACAGCCGAATGATGTTGATGCACCAAATAAAGTTAGCGAAGATGTGATTGCTAATGCTTTCATTAATGGTAAAACACAATTGACAGATAGCCTCTCAGTGGGCGGAGATGCGGATGTCGATTACGGTGAATCAAATACAACGTATACTTTTGGTGCGAATTTAAGTAATAAATTAGTAGGGGATGTAGCTTTAGTTTTGGATGCTCAATATATCTATAATACGGATGTAGCTTCAAATAAAAGTAATGATGAAGTCTATACCACTGTGAGCATTAGCTACGATTTTTAATGGTAGGAATAATAAAGTCTTAATACGCGATAGCTGCCAAAGTTATTCACTATGTAAAAAGCGCCAAATCTTGTAGGATTTGGCGCTTTTTCTTAATGTGATATCTAAAGATTATCTACGCGTGTTTTTTGACGGGTTGTTGATAGCGCACATTATTTAATATCACATCCGATTTAGCTTTGCATATACAAGGTAAAATTTCTTTCGGGTGCATAGATGCAAGTGCAAAACCTACATATTCCACTTCGCCGGATAACAATTCGCATTTACAGGCACCACAATGACCATCTCGACATTGAAATTCGGGCTCTAGACCTGCTTGCTCCATTGCTTCTAACAAAGTGTTAGAAGCGCTAGTAGTGAGTTGTGTTATGTGATTGATTTGCACTTTTTTCATATTTTATAAAGCCCGTTAAAGCTCAAAATCACCAAAGTCATCAGAGTCAATCTCGTTGTCAATTTGACCAACTAAGTATGAACTGATTTCAGCTTCTTGTGGGGCAACTTGAACGTTATCTGAAGATAGCCATGCATTAATCCAAGGAATTGGATTGCTGGTTGCAGCAGGGTATGCCATGCCAAGTCCAACCGCTTGCATACGAATATTGGTGATGTACTCAACATACTGACAAAGAATATCTTTGTTTAAGCCAATCATTGAGCCGTCTTTAAATAGGTATTCTGCCCATTCTTTTTCTTGTTCAGCTGCTTGTTTAAAGAGATCGAAGCATTCTTGTTTGCATTCCTCAGCGATTTGAACAAAAGCAAAATCATCTTGCCCATTACGCAAAATGTTAAGCATGTGCTGCGTACCAGTAAGATGGAGAGCTTCATCACGAGCGATTAGTTTAATAATTTTTGCGTTACCTTCCATTAATTCACGCTCTGCAAAAGCAAATGAACAAGCAAAGCTGACGTAAAAACGAATGGCTTCTAACGCATTGACTGACATCAAGCATAAGTACAACTGTTTTTTTAGTTCATGTAGATTAACAGTAACCGTTTCACCATTGAGTATATGTGAGCCTTCACCGTAGCGGTGGTAATCGTTTGTTAGACGGATCAGCTCATCATAATAATGTGCAATATCTTTTGCACGCTTAACAATGTGCTCATTTTCAACAATATCGTCAAATACAACACTTGGATTATTGACAATATTACGAATGATATGAGTATAAGAACGAGAATGGATAGTTTCAGAGAAAGACCATGTTTCAATCCACGTTTCCAATTCAGGTAAAGAAACTAACGGAAGAAGGGCTACGTTCGGGCTACGACCTTGAATCGAATCAAGTAATGTCTGATATTTTAAATTACTGATGAAAATATGCTTTTCATGCTCAGGTAGCTTGTTGTAATCAATTCGGTCACTTGATACGTCCACTTCTTCTGGACGCCAAAAAAATGAAAGTTGCTTTTCGATTAATTTTTCGAAGATCTCGAATTTTTGTTGGTCGTAACGAGCAACATTGACGGACTGACCTAAAAACATAGGTTCTTTTAGTTGATCGTTTTTATTCTGATTAAAGATACTGTAAGCCATGTTAACCTCTTAAATGAACGGCGATCCTCACCACTCATGCGTCACTTATTTGGTTATGGTAAGCGACATGTATTTTTACCATTGATGGTAATTTTTAATGAAAGTAGCCTGCAATGAAAGCAGGCTACTTAATGTCATGAAAAATGATTAGATCTTACAAGCACCGCCTGCACAGTCGTCATCTTCTTGTTCAATAACCACACCTGAGTCGTTCTGGTCATCGCTAGCACCGTCACGAGTGTTATGGTAGTACAAAGTTTTCAAACCATATTTGTAAGCAGTCAGTAGGTCTTGCAACAACAATTTCATTGGTACTTTACCATTAGGTTGCACACTAGGGTCGTAGTTAGTGTTAGCCGAAATAGACTGGTCAACGAACTTTTGCATGATACCCACAAGTTGCAAGTAACCTGTATTTGATGGGATTTTCCACAGTAATTCGTACTGGTTTTTCAGCGCTTGGTATTCAGGTACCACTTGTTTCAAAATCCCATCTTTTGAGGCTTTTACGGATACAAAGCCACGCGGTGGCTCTATGCCGTTTGTTGCATTTGAAATCTGTGAAGACGTTTCAGATGGCATTAGCGCCGTTAACGTCGAGTTGCGTAGACCATGAGTGGTGATTTCGCTACGTAATGTTTCCCAATCAAGATGAAGAGGCTCATGACAGATCGAATCTAAATCTTTCTTATAAGAATCAATTGGCAAAATACCTTTAGCGTAAGTTGTCTCGTTGAAAGAAGGACAAGCTCCTTTCTCTTTCGCTAATTCTACTGATGCTTTTAGTAAGTAATATTGAATAGCTTCAAAGGTGCGATGAGTAAGGCCATTAGCGCTACCATCAGAATATTTTACGCCATTTTTCGCAAGGTAATAAGCGTAGTTGATCACACCAACACCAAGAGTACGACGGTTCATTGTTGCTTTGCGAGCCGCTGGTAGAGGGTAATCTTGATAATCTAATAAAGCATCTAAAGCGCGAACGACTAAATCGGAAAGTTCTTTAAAATCGTTTAAAGATTTAATTTCACCAAGGTTAAAGGCTGAAAGGGTACACAGAGCAATTTCACCTTCGTCGTCATCAACATTACTTAATGGTTTTGTTGGAAGCGCAATTTCTAAACATAAATTAGATTGACGAACTGGTGCCACACTAGGATCAAATGGGCTGTGCGTATTACAATGATCGACGTTCTGAATGTAGATGCGGCCAGTTGAAGCACGTTCTTGCATAAGCAGTGAGAATAAGTCGACCGCTTTCACCGTTTCACGTTTGATTGAGTTATCGGCTTCATATTTCACATACAATTCTTCAAATTTATCTTGATCTTCAAAGAAAGCATCATAAAGGCCAGGAACATCAGAAGGTGAAAATAAGCTTATATGGCTGCCTTTAATTAAGCGCGAGTACATTAGTTTGTTTAACTGAACACCATAATCCATATGGCGAACTCGGTTCTCTTCGACACCACGGTTATTCTTCAATACAAGTAGAGATTGAACTTCACCATGCCAAAGTGGGTAGAACATTGTCGCAGCACCACCACGCACACCACCTTGAGAACAACACTTCACCGCGGTCTGGAAATATTTATAAAATGGGATACAGCCCGTGTGGAATGCTTCACCATTACGAATTTCCGAGCCTAGTGCACGAATGCGACCTGCGTTGATACCGATCCCTGCGCGTTGAGAGACATAACGCACAATCGCACTTGCTGTTGCATTGATAGAATCAAGGCTATCACCACATTCAATCAATACACATGAGCTGAATTGACGGGTAGGGGTACGTACACCAGCCATGATTGGTGTTGGCAGTGAGATCTTAAAAGTAGAGACCGCATCATAGAAACGCTTAATATAATCTAAACGCGTTTCTTGTGGGTATTTAGCAAATAGGCAAGCGGCAACCAAAATGTATAAAAATTGTGCACTTTCGTAAATTTCTTTGGTAACACGATTCTGGACGAAGTACTTACCTTCCAATTGTTTGACAGCGGCATACGAGAAGTTCATATCACGATTATGATCAATCATATTATCAATGATTTGGAATTCTTCAGTCGTGTAATCTTCTAATAGATGCTTATCATATTTTCCCATATCGACCAATTTTGATACATGATCAAACAACTTTGGTGGTTCAAATTGACCATAAGCTTTTTTACGAAGATGGAATACTGCTAATCGAGCAGCTAAATATTGATAATCAGGGGTTTGCTCTGAAATAAGGTCTGCTGCAGATTTTATGATGGTTTCATGGATATCCGATGTCGTTATCCCATCATAAAATTGAATGTGAGCTTTTAATTCGACTTGAGAAACGGAAACATTTTCTAGGCCTTCCGCAGCCCAGGTGATCACTCTGTGGATCTTTTCAAGATCAATCGTTTCTTTGCACCCGCCACGCTTAGTGACTGTCAATTGTTCGTTCATTCGACTTGAGTTCCCTAACTAAAATTATAACAAGCTGCAAAACTGAATAGTTGTGGTTATTGGCAAGCTTAATTGGTGATCTCGCTCTACCCTGGCAGAGAGGTAGAAACACTACATATTGGGTTATCCCAACAGATGAGTTACAAGATAGTGCGAAAAGGTGCAGTTTTCAAGTTACGAAAATGTTATCTCTTGTGGATAACATTGGGATAGAAAATTTTCTGTAAGTAGCCACTAACCTTTACAAATAGGTATTACTTGAAGCAAGCTTTTTCTTAATTTGAAAGTGTTGTTTTTCTATTCGATCAAAAAAATATTTATCTTGATCTTTACTGTGAAATGATCACAAAAATGAATGATTTAATAATGAGCGATCAAGCACATTTTTTGGTTGCAAAGATGTAAAAAGCGCAGGAGAAAATTCCTACGCTATTAAGTTTATTTATTGCTTTAAAAGTAGTCCATGATTACTTATTGGTAAGTTGAGTATGAACAATATAGTTAACATCAACATTTTGGCCTAAAGAATAACCGTCAGTAAGAGGATTATATTTCAAACCAGTCATTGCTTGTTCTTGAAGTGGAGTATGATCAACCATTTTTAATAGTTCTGATGGTTTGATGAACTTAGCGTGTTCATGCGTTCCTTTAGGAACGATTTTCATTATTTGTTCAGCGCCAACAATAGCAAATAGATAAGATTTTATATTTCGATTTAGCGTGGAAAAAAATACATGTCCGCCAGGTTTTACTAATTTTGCGCAGGCTTGAATAACAGACAAAGGATCTGGAACGTGCTCAAGCATTTCCATGCAGGTGACGACATCGTAAGTTTGTGGGTTCTGTTGGGCATGATCTTCGATAGTACTTTGTATATAAGAAAGAGAGACACCGGCTTCCAAAGCATGCAGCCTTGCCACTTCTAAGGGCTCTTTACCCATATCAAGACCTGTGACTGTAGCGCCTTCTTTTGCCATACTTTCTGCCAGAATGCCACCACCACAACCAACATCGAGGATTGTTTTACCAAAGAGGCCGTTAGCTTTGTCTAAAACGAAGTTAAGACGCAGAGGGTTAATTTGATGTAATGGTTTGAATTCACCATTCAAATCCCACCAACGAGAAGCCATATCTTCAAATTTTTTGATTTCAGCAGGATCAACATTTTGTTTAGTCGTCATTTTGATCATTCTTTGAGTAATTAACCAACTGATATTATAACAGGAAACAATGGCTCAAGAAAATGACGACTTTCTTCAACTCTTGATGAAAAGTGATTGAAAAAATGCATAAAACTGAATCTAGTTCAATTTTTCTACAGTTAAAGCGTGAACTTGGCATCAAGTGATTAAAACCCCCATGAAATAGATGCCGAGTTGTAGATTTTTGTGTTATATTTTTACACCTTGTGCGTATCGCTATTTTAAAGCTATTTTACAGCTTTTACTGAAATCACGCGATCAAAAAGAATAGAGGGATAATGGCTCTATGAGCGATTTAGCTAAACAAATTACGCCAGTAAACATTGAAGATGAGCTGAAAAGTTCATATCTTGATTATGCGATGTCTGTCATCGTGGGTCGTGCACTTCCAGATGTTCGTGATGGTTTGAAGCCGGTTCACCGCCGTGTTTTATTTGCGATGAACGTTCTTGGTAACGATTGGAATAAGGCCTATAAAAAATCAGCCCGTGTGGTTGGTGACGTAATCGGTAAATATCACCCACATGGTGATAGTGCGGTTTATGACACTATTGTACGTATGGCTCAGCCATTCTCACTTCGTTATATGCTTGTTGATGGACAAGGTAACTTCGGTTCGATTGATGGTGATTCTGCCGCAGCAATGCGTTACACCGAAGTTCGCATGTCTAAAATTGCACACGAACTTCTTGCCGACCTTGAAAAAGAAACCGTAGATTACGTCGATAACTACGATGGCACTGAACAGATCCCTGCGGTGCTTCCAACTAAAATTCCTAACCTTTTGGTTAACGGTGCTTCGGGCATCGCCGTTGGTATGGCAACAAACATTCCACCGCATAACTTGGGTGAAGTACTCGATGGTTGCTTGGCTTATATCAATAATGAAGATGTGACCATTGATGAATTAATGGAATACATCCCTGGACCTGACTTTCCGACAGCAGCACTTATCAGTGGTCGTAAAGGTATCATCGATGCTTATAAAACAGGGCGCGGTAAAGTTTATATGCGTTCTAAAGCTCACATTGATGTTGAAGCAAATGGTCGCGAAACTATCGTTGTGACCGAGATTCCATATCAAGTAAACAAAGCTCGTGTGATTGAAAAAATTGCAGAGTTAGTGAAAGATAAAAAAGTGGAAGGCATTAGTGCTCTACGTGATGAGTCTGATAAAGACGGTATGCGTATTGTTATTGAATGTAAGCGTGATGCGGTTGGTGAAGTGGTTCTGAACAACCTTTACGCTCAAACACAACTTCAAACGACTTTCGGCATTAACATGGTTGCGCTAGATAATGGCCAGCCGAAGCTGTTCAACTTGAAAGAAATGTTGAAGTGCTTTGTGGACCACCGCCGTGAAGTTGTGACTCGTCGTACTATCTTTGAATTACGTAAAGCTCGTGATCGTGCTCATATTCTTGAAGCATTAGCGCTAGCGCTTTCTAACATTGACGACATCATTGAATTGATTAAAGCCGCTCCAACACCTGCAGAAGCAAAACTTGGTTTAGTTTCTCGTGGTTGGGCGCTTGGTGATGTAGCTGGAATGCTTGAGCGTGCTGGAACGGATGCTGCTCGCCCTGATTGGTTAGAAGATGAGTACGGCATCCGCGATGGCTTGTATTTCCTGACTGAGCAACAAGCACAAGCGATTCTTGAATTACGTCTACATCGTTTAACTGGTTTAGAACACGAGAAGATTCTAGACGAATATAAAGCATTACTTGATGAAATTGCAGAATTGATTCATATCCTTTCAAGTACAGAACGCTTGATGGAAGTGATTCGTGAAGAATTAGAAGCCGTTCGAGAAGGTTTTGGGGACGCTCGTCGTACCGAAATCACTGCCGCTGTGCATGATATCGATATGGAAGAATTGATTGCACAAGAAGATGTAGTCGTTACGCTTTCTCATGAAGGTTACGTTAAATACCAAATTCTAAGCGATTACGAAGCACAACGTCGAGGTGGTAAAGGTAAGAGTGCGACTAAGATGAAAGATGAAGATTTCATCGAACGTTTATTAGTTGCAAATACTCACGATAATATTTTGTGCTTCTCTACTCGTGGTAAAACGTATCGCTTGAAAACGTATCAATTGCCGTTTGCTAGCCGTAATGCACGTGGTAAACCAATTGTGAATATTCTTCCATTAGAAGAAAATGAACGTATTACCGCTATTTTGCGTGTTGATGAATTCTCTGATGATAAGTTTATCTTTATGGCAACCGGTGATGGTACCGTTAAGAAAACCTCACTTTCTAGCTTTGCTAATGTCCGTGCTAATGGTTTGATTGCTGTTAACTTACGTGACGATGATTCACTTATTGGGGTTGATATTACGTCGGGCTCTGATGAAATCATGCTGTTCTCGAAAGAGGGTAAAGTGGTTCGCTTTAGTGAAGAGCATGTCCGTGCGATGGGACGTACTGCTTCTGGTGTTCGCGGTATTCGTTTAGCCGAAGGCGATCAAGTGGTTTCACTTATTGTGCCAGTTAATGATGGCGGTGACGTTCTAACGGTAACTGAAAATGGTTATGGTAAGCGTACAGTTATTACTGAATACCCAACTAAAGGTCGTGGCACAAAAGGTGTGGTATCGATTAAGGTTTCTGAGCGTAATGGACAAGTGGTTGGTGCCGTTCAGGCGCTGGGCGCGGATGAGTTCATGATGATCACGAATGCTGGCACTTTGGTTCGTACTCGTGTTTCTGAAGTTAGCCAAGTTGGCCGTAACACTCAAGGTGTCACGCTGATTCGTACTTCAGAAGGTGAGAAAGTAGTTGGTTTACAACGGATTGAAGAAGTTGAAGATGATGAGATCCTTATTGATGGTGAATTAAACACCGAAAATATGGATGCGACTGAGTCTGAAAACGATGTATCGCCTGAAAACGATGAAACTGACTCGAACGATGAAGACTAAGCATAAGCCTTAAGGCTAGTGATTTATGATACTGAACCGGAAGCTTTAGGCTTCCGGTTTTTTTGTATTCAACGATCATTAATCGTTTAAAATCAGAATATCTTTTCTTATATACCGAATGAAAGTGGTAATATAGGTTGATAATCTGTTGTACTATATTTCTCGTCGCAGTTTTTCTTGATTACTCTATTTAATGTTATATTATAACAAAATTGATTTTTAACGTGACTTATCCCACACTTTTTAGGTGTCATTAGTGAGGAGGGGAGTCATATCAATCGCGATGACGAATAAAATAATAAGAAGTGAGAATAATATGGCTGAAGTTCGTGCCAGAGTGGATTTTAAGGTCGGCTCTAAAAGTGATATTGATGCGGAAATTTTATCTTTTCATGGCCTCAAGACGGATAAAGAGCACGTTGCAATCATTTTTCAATCTGCCGATAAATCAGATCATGCTCCACTAGTTCGTATGCACTCTGAATGCTTAACCGGTGATGTCTTTCATTCATCTCGTTGTGATTGTGGTGAGCAATTGGATGAAACTATTATAAAGATGGGCCAACATGGCGGTATTTTGTTGTATTTACGACAGGAAGGACGTGGCATTGGTCTGTATAATAAAATTGATGCATATCGCCTTCAAAGTGAAGGTATGAATACCTATGAAGCCAATAACCATCTGGGTTTTGGTGATGATTTACGTGATTTTTCAGAAGCCGCTGAGATGCTAAAAGCGTTAGACGTAATGAAAATAAAGCTTATTACTAACAATCCTAAAAAAATGAAAGAGCTGCAAGAGTTCGGTATTGAATTAGAGGAAGTGATTCCAACTCATGTTCATATTAAGCTTGGCAATGAAAGCTATTTAAAAGCAAAAGCGTCACATGGTAAACACAGGCTTAAATTCGAAAAATAAACGAATTCTCAAACGAGAAATAGTCATCTAATTATATGATATTAAACCTCAATTATTATATTGAGGTTTTTTTATGTCTTGTTATTTATGGAGCTACTATTTAATCTATTAAAGTATTAGTCAATGTTTTTATATGTCACAGTTGTAAATTTTCTGTAACTAAGTATGATTCAAAAACTACATCAAATGATAATAATTTTCACTATCATCCGTATTTGTTTCAGGGAAGACTTATGTTTAAAGAAAACATGTTAAAAATTAGAGCATCTTATATTATTACATCTGCTTTATTAATGAGCAGCCATTCAGCTATAGCAGCAGTAGATCAAAAAAATGTTGTTGAAAATTATACGGATATTGCTTACGCCGTTTTCGATGATGCTTATATTACTGCGAAAAAACTACAGTTATCTGTCAATGCGCTTGTGAAAACCCCGTCAAAACAAACTTTAGATCAAGCTCGTGAAGCTTGGTTAGCATCGCGTGTACCCTATCAACAATCTGAAACTTTCCGTTTTGGTAACGCAATCGTTGATGATTGGGAAGGACAATTAAATGCGTGGCCACTTGATGAGGGGTTAATTGATTATGTTGCCAAAGGTTACCATTTTGAGTTGGGAAATGAAGGTGCACAAGCCAATATTATTGCTAACTCGTCCATTCAAGTTGGTGCTAATAAAATTGATGCATCTAAGATCACTCCTGAATTACTTGCTAATTTAAATGAACTTGCTGGTTCAGAAGCGAATGTTGCGACTGGATATCATGCCATCGAATTTTTATTATGGGGGCAAGACTTACATGGGACACAAGCTGGAGCAGGAGAACGTCCATATACGGATTATGTAATAGGCAAGGAGTGTACAAATGGTCACTGTGATCGCCGGGCACAATACCTTGAAGCCGCAGCAGCCTTATTGGTACAAGATTTAGAATGGATGAAGGGGCAGTGGTCATCTGAGATTAAAGACAATTACCGTACCGAACTATTAAAACAACCTGCTCAAGATGGCATTCGTAAGATGATGTTTGGTATGGGATCGCTTTCTTTAGGTGAGCTTGCTGGTGAGCGCATGAAAGTAGCATTGGAAGCTAATTCAACCGAAGATGAGCATGATTGCTTCTCGGACAACACCCATAACTCTCATTTTTATAATGAACAAGGCATTTATAATGTTTTTAATGGCAGTTACACCCGAGTTGATGGTTCCGTTGTAAAAGGCGCAAGTATTAAAGATTTAGTAGCAGATAAAAATGCCGAAGAGGCAAAACAAATTGCCGTTCAGTTTGATAAAACACGTAAACAAGTTTACACCTTAGTTGATTCAGCTGAAAAAAATAATCAACATTTTGATCAACTTATTGCAGCAAATAATAAAGCGGGTAATGACTTAGTAAACGCGGCTATTCAGTCTTTAGTCAAGCAAACGGAAGCTATTGAAAAAGCAGCAAGCGTCATTGGTATAACGAGCTTAAGCCCAGACAATGCCGATCATGAATTTTAATCTTTAGAAAATGGAAAAGGGCTCGTATTATGAGCCCTTACAGGATGTACCATGAAACTTTCTTTTCTTATTGCCCTTTTTTGTTTCACTCTTCCTACAACTTCAATGGCTTATGGTATAAAGTCTGGTGGTGATACCAGTACGAATAAGCAAGGTGGTAACGCCTATTCTATGCCATCAAATAATTTACCAATAACAAAACGTTTGGATTTCAGTGTGGGTAACAGTTTTTTTCGTAACCCATGGGTTCAAGCACCATCAACAACCGATGCACGAGATGGATTAGGCCCACTATTTAATACCAACGGTTGTCAAAACTGTCACATTAAAGATGGGCGAGGTCACCCACCAGAAGAGGGGGAAAACCAAGCCGTTTCAATGCTTGTCAGGATGAGTATTCCTGCGCTAACCCAAGCGCAAAAAAAACAATTAATAGTGACGGGTGTTATTCCTGAGCCAACTTATGGTGATCAACTGGAAGATTTCGCGATTCCTAATGCGAAGCCTGAAGGAAAAATAACCGTTGAGTACACTAAATTTTATGTGAATTTTAGCGATGGTGAAAAAGTTGAATTAAGAAAGCCTAAGTTGATATTGCATGACTTAGCTTACGGTGAACTACATCCAGATACTATGTTGTCTGCGCGTATTGCTCCACCAATGATAGGGTTGGGATTATTGGAATCCGTTTCGGTTGAAACCCTAAAAAAATTAGCGAGGCAGCAGAAACAAGAAAACCAAGGTATCACGGGCAGGCTGAATGAAGTTTGGAATGTTCAGACTCACTCAACCACCATTGGACGCTTCGGATGGAAAGCGGGACAACCGACACTTATTCAGCAAGATGCTGCGGCTTTTAATGGTGATTTGGGTATCACTAGCACTCTATTTCCGATCGAAAATTGCTCACCAAGACAAACCATATGTTCAGAACGGCCTAATGGAAACAGCCAAGATGATGACGGCGTTGAAGTGAGTAATAAAATATTAAACTTTGTTGAATTCTACTCACAACACTTAGCCGTACCTATTCGAAGAAATACTGGCAACCCCGAAGTGCAACGTGGACAAATTTTATTTGATGAGATTGGGTGCGCCTCATGCCATGTCCCGGAGCTTAAAACAACGAAGCGAGATGAATTACCAGCGTTATCAGAGCAAACGATTCATCCTTATTCTGACATGCTTCTACATGATATGGGTGAAGGCTTAGCTGATGGTCGCCCAGAGTTTTTGGCTAACGGAAATGAATGGCGCACACCGCCGTTATGGGGTATCGGATATACCGAAGAAGTGAATGGACACACTTACTTTTTGCATGATGGTCGCGCCAGAAATTTAATGGAAGCGGTTTTATGGCATGGTGGTGAAGCTGAAATGTCTAAAAATAAAGTTTTGAATTTAAGTAAACCAGATCGCATGGCATTAATTTCTTTTTTAAATTCGTTATGAAAATCATTTCCTGGAGTTCTTATGTTCAAAATAACCCCTATGTTTAAAATAATAGCAGCGGTTATCTCTGTTGGAGTGTTGAGCGGCGCTGTTTACTACGCCTCTTCAACGGACTCGACCTATAAAGGTATTGTTGCTTCAAATGGACAACAACAAGTATACCAACTAGAAAAGCAGTTTTCGCTTCAGTTTTTATCGTCAGCGAAAAATCTACATATAATGATTTCTCAATATTGCCAAGCTAAATCCACGATGTCACTTGATCAAGTACAATCAGCGTGGCTTGACTCTATAAAGGCCTGGATGCCATTGCAGGGGCAAGCAAAAGGTCCTAAAGAAGCAGTCTCATTAGGTTGGAATATACAATTTTGGCCAGATAAGAAAAACATTACCGGCAGAAAGATGGAACAGATTTTACAAGATAAAGCGTTGTGGAATTCAAAATCTATCGCAGAACAGAGTGTGACGGTTCAGGGGGTAGGTGGTTTGGAGTGGTTATTATTTGACGCTCAATCTGAGTTTTCTAAAGGTGATAAATCTTCTTGTCCGTTAGTTTTAGCGGTTAGTGAGAACGTAGAGCACAATGCGGCAATTATTGATCAGCAATGGCAAGTCAACCCTTGGGCATCCTACGATGATCAGCAATGGCAAGCGGAATATTTTGGTTTGTTAATGAACCAGTTGGATTTTTTATTACAAAAGATGAGCCGACCATTAGCAAAAATTGCTCATCCACGACCTTATTTTTCAGAAGCTTGGCGTTCTAAGCAGTCTCTCATGTTAATGAAAGTGAATGTAGAGGCGCTTCGTAAGCTCTATCTTGCCAAAGGAAATGGCTTAGATGCCCAATTAAGGCAACATGAAAATATGGATCTTGCGAACCGGTTGCTGGCTCAATTTGATCTTACGATTAGCACTTGGCCAAGAGAAACGAGCTTGTTTGAGATGCTGCAAACCAAAGAAGGTTATAAACAAGCACTGGTTCAATACAACAAACTCGAGCGTCTTAAGTATTTAATACATGATGAAGTCGCAGTAGAGCTTGGTATCGTTGTTGGCTTTAACTCAACGGATGGGGATTAAACTTGTGCCTTATAAGGTCAGCGTAAAAAAACAAGACCCATTATTTGATGCTAAACGACGAAAATTACTGTCGCTGGCAGCGATTGGCAGCGGAGCCGCTGTATTAGGAGGACTGAGTTGGTTGTATCAGAAGAACAACCAATATAATCGTGGCACTTTAATTGGGAACTCTGTCGGTTTCAATAAGCAATTTCATAGCGTAGTCGCTGACTGGCAAGGCCATCCACTTTTTAGGATCCCACTGCCTGAAAGAGCGCATGGTGTTGCAATTAGCCAATTGAGCCGTATGGGGTTTTCAGATGCTGTGGCGTTTGCTCGTCGTCCCGGTAGTTATTTTCAGGTATTTGATTATAAAACTGGGGATATAAAGCAATTAATACAAGCTGAACCTAATCGACATTTTTATGGTCATGGCGTGTTTAGCCTTGATGGTCGGTATTTATTGGCAACACAAGGGGTGAAAGAAACCAGCCAAGGGTTGATTGGTGTCTATGATGTGTCTGACAACTATAAAAAAATCGATGAATGGCACGGAATAGGAATTGGTCCTCATGAAATTATTCGTTTAAATAATGGTAGTTATGCTGTTGGTGTTGGCGGTGTTCATACCAATGGTCGTGAGCCGTTAAACCTCGACACCATGCGGCCATCGCTAACTCGTCTTGATATAAGCGGTAATATAACAAGCCAAGTTGGATTGGAAGATAAAAGGCTAAGTATTCGGCATTTAGGTTACGATCAACATGATTTAATTTTATGTGGACAGCAATATCGAGGTGAACCTGATGATTACCCTTCTTTAATTGCCATGCAAAGAGGTGACGAGGAATTAATGCCGTTAAATGCTGAACCAGAAGAGTGGGCAATGTTTAAGCATTATATTGCGAGTATTGCAGTGGTCGATGATTATGTACTTACTACCTCTCCTCCGGGAAATTGTTATGGTATTTGGTCTATTTCGAAGAATAAATTATTAGAGCTGAATCCATTACCTGATGCCTCTGGCGTGGTCGCTCATCAAGGTCATTTTTTTGTTAGTTCAGGTTCTGGCGAAGTGGTTAACCGATCACCTTTCGATGCTATTCAAAGACATAATTCGACCGTACGTTGGGATAATCACTGGAATGCGATCCCTCTTTAGCTTAACTTGAGCGATGCTGCTAACTTGTTAATTCATGCCTTAACTGGCATAGTTTGGCTATAAAATGGTTCGATAGACATAATGTCGAACATGTTTGGTCATTAATTTCGATGAGTTAGTCTATGAGCCTTCAATATCAATCTATTCCTGTTACTCCTTTTCAACAAAATTGCTCTATTGTCTGGTGCGATCAAACCATGAAGGGGGTGATTGTCGATCCCGGAGGTGAAGTGAATCATTTAATCGCTATTATCAATACACTGGGTGTTGAATTGGAAAAAATTGTTTTAACTCATGGTCATCTTGATCATGTTGGAGGAACGCCTGAATTAAAAACTGCAATGAATGTACCCGTTATTGGCCCACATATTGATGATGCATTTTGGTTGCAAGGTTTAATGAATCAAAGCCAGATGTTTGGATTCCCCCCAATCGATCCATTTGAGCCAACACAGTGGCTACAAGAGGGTGATAGCATCGTATTTGGTAAAGAAGTCCTTCAAGTTATCCACACTCCAGGTCATACTCCTGGGCATGTTATTTTATACAGCGAATCTGCTCAAATCGCATTCGTTGGGGATGTGCTATTTAATGGTGCTATTGGTCGTACTGATTTCCCTAAAGGGGATTATCAAACCCTGATTAACAGCATAAAAAATAAGTTGTGGCCTTTAGGGAATGATGTACGTTTTATTCCAGGGCATGGGCCAGAATCAACGTTTGGACAGGAACGTAAAACCAACCCATTCGTTGCTGACGAAATGCCTTTGTACTAGGGGCTTAACCTTTCGTAGTTATTTTTTGATTGGAATGGCTGGCGGCAAGATAGCGGCGAGCCATTCCAATAAATTCTTCTTTCGGTTTAATTAAATCACCTTCCGCTATAAATAAATCAAATCCCCACAGCTCTTTTTGTATTGCCATTCTATGGGCTAACATTGCTTGTAAACCTAATAAGCGTTTTCCGCTGGGTAAAAGGTAAGGGGGATCTTTCATGACATGATCTTCAAATTCACGTTGCCTGCCATGCTGTTTCAGACCCAGAAGCAATAAACTGCGTTGGTGAAGAAGAATTTGGGTAATGATCTTCGGGCTCATACGTTCAATACAGCTTTGGTAATCTTTAATTTCAATACCAATCCATGGGATAGGAGTACACCAACCCTGAAAATCATATTTACATTCATCTATTCTTTTCATATTCGTCCAATGTAAAACCCAACCCCCTTTGAATAAGTGCTGTTGAAAGTGTGTTTCGGTGAAGGTGAAACCTAAATTTTGCCCATACACGTATTGCCCGAGAGCAAATAATATTAGCAATATGGAAACAAAAAATAGTGAAGCAACTTTAAGGTTGGTTAAATTTTCAATTATAAAGCTAATGATTAATATAGCGGCCCAAACCGTATATTTTAACCATAAAGGAATATGAGGCTGTGGTTGAAAAAGGTGTGTGGTCTGCATTCTACCTCTAAGATTAAAGTGTGGTATGAATATGCTGTGCTACAGTTATAGTGCAGCTATCTAAATGTATTTAAGTTTAGTATGGAAGTAAATATGACATAAAAAAGAACAATTTGTGTATGTCAGTAACAATGATTGAGATATAGGAGTCCAAGTTGCAGATGATCGATGTTTTTAAGCTCATTTAAATAAAATATTGACAAATTAGTTTGTTTTTTAATCAAGTGCTGTGAATTTGATTTTATTTTTGTTATAACTCCGTTCAACATTTTTTTACCACACTAAATATAGTGATTTGTGGAGAACTTCTATGAGACTTGCTCATAAGCGCAACATACAACTTAAACTTAAAAAAACAATAAAAGCGACTAAAGCAACCACTGAAAAAACAGTAAAAACGGTTAAGCCTAAAGCCGAAAAAGTCGTAACAAAAACGAAAACAGTTGCGGCTAAAGTTGAAAAAGTTGCCACCGCTGCTGTTGAAGCTGCAGTAGAAGCCTCAAAAGATGTAAAACTAACACCGAAGCAGCAACAAGTATTAGATATCGTCGCTGTAAATTCTGATGGTATTAGCCCTAAAAATATAGGCCTTGAAGCGGGACAAGAAGATTCAAAAGCAGCCGCTTGGGCGACAGGCGGCTTGAAAAAACTCGTTGAAGAAAATCTTGTTGTTAAAGAAACGGCAGGAAATAAAGTCATCTATAAACTAGTTTAATCGCTGGTGGATTGAAACTTTAGTCCGACGCTATTAAAGAAAACCCCTCACTTTCATCAAAGTGAGGGGTTTTCTTTTATAAAAGAGAATAAAGTTGACAAAGATAAGCTGACTAAGGTCGCAATTTGTTAAATTAGAGATCATTAATGCTTAGGATGATACTTAGATAAAAATACGTACTGGTAAAATTAAAGTTGTAAATAAATAATTGATAATAAATATTATTATTTTAACATTAAGTATAAATACGTAGTTAATTGGCTCTTTTTCACTATAGGACATCCATTTTTCTTTATTTTTGTTACGTAATTGTCCTGATTTGAAAACAAAGAAACTCTCTTAACCTTTGATTGCATTTTTATAATAACAAAGGACGTTACAATGAGTGTAATTGAAAGGATAACGAAGAGTGCGTTGAAAAAAACCTTGCTTGTTGTTGTAGCAACAGGAGTAATGTTTTCCACTCAAGCTTTTGCTGCTGAAAAAGTCTATCGCCTAAAGCTTGCTGAAACTTGGGGGCCTAATTTTCCAATTTTTGGTGATGCGACAAAGAACATGGCGAAGATGGCGAATGAAATGTCCAATGGTCGTTTGCAAATTCGAATTGATTCCGCTAACAAACACAAAGCGCCACTCGGTGTGTTTGATATGGTGAAATCTGGTCAATATGATATGGGACATTCAGGCTCTTATTACTGGAAAGGCAAAGTACCCAACACTTTATATTTCACTTCGATGCCTTTTGGTATGTTGCCTGCTGAACAATATGCTTGGTTTTATTACGGCGGTGGGATGGAATTAATGGAGAAAGTTTATAGCCCACATAACTTAATGTCATTTCCTGGTGGTAATACTGAGTTTCAAATGGGAGGCTGGTTTCAAAAAGAAATTAATACCATTGATGATCTTAAAGGTTTGAAAATGCGTATTCCGGGATTTGCAGGTGAAGTCATGGCAGAAGTTGGCGCGAAACCCACCAATATAGCCCCTGGTGAATTATATACCGCATTAGAGCGCCGAACTATTGATGCATTAGAGTGGGTCGGCCCATCATTAGATCTACGTATGGGCTTTCATAAGATTGCTCCTTACTATTATACCGGTTGGCATGAGCCTGGGTCGGAACTGCAATTTCTGGTGAATAAAAAAGTATGGGAAAAACTACCTGCTGATTTACAAGAGATTCTACGAATTTCCATGAAAACGGCGGCTTATGATATGTATGTGCAAGCTGTGCATGAAAGTGGCAAAAACTGGGTATCGATTAAAACGGAATACCCAAATGTTAAAGTAAAAAATTTCCCACCAGAAGTCATGGATGCACTACGCGCTGCAAATGACAAGCTATTGAAAGAACACGCCGCACAAGATCCTTTGGCAAAAGAAATTCAAGCGTCGCAAGCCGCTTATTTAAAACAGGTTCGTGCTTGGACCGATATTTCAACGAAAGCTTATTTGGATAACGAAGCTAAGTAATTTCTCGCGATGATAACGATAAACCGTAAAGCCTTTGTACCATTGAAAACGTTGGCTTTACGGTTTTTTATGATCGAAATGGTGATAAATGTAAAGCTTAACGAGTGTTGGACATAAAAGGATCGTCTCAAGGAGTAGAGAGAAATGAGCCTATTGATAAAAATAGAAAAGGGATTTAATCGTTTTGGTGACTTGCTTGGTTGGGTAGCCAGCGTGTTGTTTATCTTATTAATGATCAATGTTGTTTATGACGTTGTTATGCGTTATGCCTTTAATGATGTATCTATTGGTATGCAAGAAATGGAATGGCATCTATTTTCTATCGTTTTTTTACTAGGTGTACCGTACGCTATACGAACCAGTGGTCATGTTCGAGTAGATGTTATTTATGAAAGTTTATCGGTTCGTAGTCGTGCCATCATTAATATTTTAGGTGTCTTGTTTTTCTTAATGCCATTTTGTTTATTAGTAGCATGGTATGGGATTTTTTTTGCTCAAGAATCCTATGAACTTGGTGAAATGTCAGGTGACCCAGGAGGGCTTCCTCATCGTTGGGTAATTAAATCCTTGATATCTATTTCTTTTTTCTTCATGGCGATCAGTGGTATTAGCCTACTTCTCAATTCGATTAATCGTTTGATGAATCCTTTGCACCCCGAGTTGGGCCAAGAAAATAAAGCGAACAATGGGCAAGGAGAGTTATCATGATTGGAATAGTGATGTTCATTGTTGCTTTATTTGCATTACTCATTGGCTTTCCAGTTGCATTTACTTTTGGTGGTATTGCTCTTATTTTTGGCCTATGGGCTGAAGGACCTGAGATGTTTGCCTTCATGCCTTATCGCATCCAATCAATTATGCAAAATACGGTATTAATGGCGGTACCGTTATTTGTATTCATGGGCTTAGTATTACAAAAAACCAAATTGGCGGAACAGTTATTAGAATCAATGGCACGCTTATTTGGAGGTATTCGAGGTGGTATTGCCATTTCTACGGTTTTAGTTGGGGTGTTACTTGCGGCTTCAACTGGCGTTGTAGGAGCATCTGTTGTCGCCATGGGGCTTATTTCTTTGCCCGTGATGATGAAGTATAACTACAATAAAGGACTGGCTTGTGGAACCATTTGCGCATCTGGTACTTTAGGCCAAATTATCCCACCTTCAATTGTTTTGATCCTACTGGGAGATGTGTTGGGTGTTCCGGTTGGAGATTTATTTCACGCGGCGATCTGGCCTGGGTTAGTTTTAGTTGTAGCCTATGTGATTTATATTTTGATTTACGCCAGAATAAACCCTGAAGAAGCACAATGCATGACACGTGAAGATAACATTTCACGTAAGGAAGAAGTTCGCAAAGCATTGTTTGCGGTGATTCCGCCTTTATTATTGATTATCGTCGTTTTAGGTTCTATTTTTGCCGGTATTGCAACGCCGACTGAATCGGCAGCACTTGGTGGCGCAGGTTCAATTGTGTTGGCTCTGTTATATCGACAATTTAGCTGGGAGATGTTGTATGAAAGTGCTCAGGAAACAGTAAAGGTCACCGCAATGGTTTTTGCTATTTTACTTGGTGCAACGGCCTTTTCGATGGCATTTGTTTATACGGGAGGGGATTACTTAGTTGAAGAATGGATGACCTCTTTACCGGGCGATAAATGGGGCTTCCTGATTGTTACTATGCTGGTTATCTTAGTATTGGGCTTTTTCATCGATTTTATTGAAATCTGTTTTATTATCGTGCCAATTCTAGTCCCTGTTGCGGAATTGATGGGTATTAATATGATGTGGTTTGGTATTTTAATTGCAATGAATCTGCAAACGTCATTCTTGACGCCCCCATTTGGTTTTAGCTTATTTTACCTGAAAGGAGTTGCGCCTAATGGTATTACTACTCGGGATATTTATAAGGGAGTGTTCCCATTTATTCTGATTCAAATAGCCGTATTAATTTCCTTGTTATTAGTACCTGAGTTTTATGGTATGTCTGCGTTTTAAACTTCCGGTTTTAAATGTGTATTACCATTTAAAAATGGATGCTAACGCCCAACCCTGTGAATTGTTTTGTGAGCAATCGCGGGGTTTCTTTTTGTTTATTCTCGATTCAATTTGGAAGTTGCTATTATCAACCATATATTTGGAATGAAATTAGGCAAATGGAATGCCATTAAAAGCAAAGTTATTTCTTCTTACGCTTATCCCCTTGCTATGCGTTACTGCCAGTATTAGCTGGATTTTTGTTCATCAAACCAAGTCATTGGGTCAGAAGGAAATTGAAACTTTCCGTGCTAAATTGCTGGAGTCACGCGAGCGCGCATTACAAGATAATCTTCAGTTAGCTATGGCTGCTATCAATCACGTTTATGCAAGGTCTAGTACTGACGATCAATCGGCTAAGCGACAAGTGAAACAAATTCTCACCAATTTACGTTATGGTCAAGATGGTTATTTCTTTGTTTACGATAAAAATGGGGTCAACTTAGTCCATCCGACTCAACCGGAATTGATTGGTACCAACCTGATTAACTTACAAGATAATAATGGTAACTTTTTAATCCAAGCCTTATTGTTTGAAGCTCAAACCGGTGGGGGCTTTCATCAATACTTATGGCAACAGCCCAGTACAGGAAAGATGGAAGAAAAGTTGAGTTATGCTGCTTGGTTGGAAAAATGGGAATGGATGTTAGGCACAGGTCTCTATATTGATGATATTGAAAAACAAGTTCAACAACTCACCACTACAATTAATAAAAATATAGAAACAACGTTTTTTTCAGTCGGTGCGTTACTCGGAGTAACGGTTGCCGTTATTATCGTTCTTACCTTAGCAATTAACTTTCATGAACATAAATTGGCCGATAAAAGTTTAAGAGAGTTAGTAAATCGAACCGTTTTGTTTCAAGAAGATGAGAAAAAGCATCTTGCCCGTGAGTTGCATGATGGCATTAATCAACTGTTGGTTTCGAGTAAATGTCATTTGGATATTCTGTCTCATACCGTGCAACAAAAAATGGGCGTTGATAGCAAAACGTTAACGTTAATCCATAAAGCGGAGGCTTCTCTTCAAACGGCGATATTGGAAGTTCGTAGAATTTCACATAATTTACGCCCGAGCGTGCTTGATGATTTAGGTTTAGAGGCCGCCCTTAATTCATTATTAGATGACTTTTCTGAGCATGCTCAACTTCCTATTTATAGAGATATTCAATTAGGCAAAGTCAGTATTGATAATGAAATTAGCACCACGCTTTATCGAGTGGTGCAAGAATCTTTGACGAATATCGAAAAGCACGCTTATGCCTCAAATGTAGATATTCGTTTGCAGCGATTAAAAGATACGATTCAATTAATTGTGCGTGATGATGGTGTCGGTTTTCAATCCAGTGATTTAATTAAAAAGAAAGGCATCGGGTTACGTAATATGCGTGAGCGTGTTGAGTTTATTGGTGGTGATTTTGATATGAATAGTGAACGCGGTATAGGGACTGAAATTACCGTTCTATTGGAGTTGAAAATTCAATCCGCAAAAATTTTACAGCATGGGTAAATCATTGCTATTGAATGGTATATAAATGAACAGCAGTGGAGGCTTGATCGTCGATGGACAATAAAATAAAAATTTTAGTGGTGGATGACCATCAGGTAGTATTAGATGGTTTTGTTGCTAGATTAGAATTAGAAAGTGATATTGATGTTGTGGATACCGCAAGTAATGGTATTGAAGCGATAGAATCTGTGCGAATAAGTAGGCCGGATGTGGTTTTAATGGATATTAGTATGCCTCATTGCTCAGGACTAGAAGCAACGGCTGAAATAAAAGCACAGTTCCCGAATGTGAAAGTACTTATTTTGACTATGCACGATAACCGAGAGTACATTATGAAAGTGATGCAGGCTGGAGCCGTAGGTTACATGTTAAAAGATATTTCTTCAGATAAGCTTATCCAAGCAATTAAAACAGTTTATCAAGGTTCAACGTATTTTTGTGAGTCAGTCACTCAAACATTATTCACACAGTCCGTACAAGCTATTACACAGAAAGTGAACCCATTAAGTCGCCGTGAAGACATGATATTAAAGATGGTGGCGCAAGGAGAGAGCAGTAAAAAAATAGCAAAATCACTTAATATTAGTTATCGAACAGTTGAAACTCATCGACAAAACATTAAGCACAAACTAGATTTATATACGACTGCTGGGCTAACAAAATACGCTGTTGAAAAAGGCATTTTATCGTCTTAATTTGTCAATGTTTAGTGATCAAAATAAAATTTACGTGTCATTGGTGAGTGAATAAATTGAAAGAAAAGGTTAGTTTTTTAAACCAATTGTGTGTTTTTTGGTCGATTAAGAGGTGGAAATCCACTTTTTAGTGGATATTTTTCATGTGAACGTTAGGATTTAGCCATATATATTATATGTGTTTAATCTTTTTTTTGTTTAGTGGGCGAAGTATTTTCGCGAAAGGTAAACATGTTTATGTCACAGATGGATGAGGTTTTATGACAAAAGGTATAGATAAATACAGTATAGACAGTACCGACTATACGATTGGGCAAGATAATGTCCAAAAGTGGGGATTTGATGTTCATAACGTTGTATTCGTCACAAGTGCAGGGCTAACAATTCTTTTTATTATTGCAGTACTTCTTTTAGACCCTTTAACAGCAAAAAGTGCTTTAGATGGAGTCAAGAACTCCATCATTAACAATTTTGACTCGTTATTCATTTTAGCGGGTAACTTTTTTGTGCTTTTTTGCTTGTTTATGGTGGTATCTCCATTCGGAAAAATTCGTTTAGGTGGTGAAGATGCCAAGGCTGAGCACTCCTATTTATCCTGGTTGGCAATGCTCTTTGCTGCTGGTATGGGGATTGGACTGATGTTTTGGAGCGTAGCAGAACCTGCGGCTTATTATACCGATTGGTTTGGTACTCCATTAAACGTTGCGGCGAATACACCAGAAGCAGCGCGTATGGCACTTGGTGCAACGATGTATCACTGGGGTCTACACCCTTGGGCGATCTACGCAGTTGTGGCGCTGTCTTTAGCATTCTTTACTTATAATAAAGGCTTACCACTTTCAATTCGCTCTGTTTTTTATCCTATTTTGGGTGATAGAACATGGGGTTGGGCTGGACATGTTATTGATATTCTTGCTGTATTAGCAACTTTATTTGGCTTGGCAACATCACTTGGCTTCGGTGCACAACAGGCGGCGAGTGGGATAGGCCATATATTTGGTATTGAATCCGGGGTTGGATTGCAAATTACGGTGATTGCCGTTGTGACCTTACTTGCGGGTATTTCTGTATATCGTGGTATTGATGGCGGTGTTAAGTTAGTCAGTAATATCAATATGATTGTTGCCTTTATTCTATTAGTGTTCGTGATAGTAGTCAGTTTTTCTATTGTCTCGGTTTCTATTCCAGAAACATTAATAAGTTATGCGGAGAATATCATTCCATTATCCAATCCATTTAACCGCCCAGATGAAGGTTGGATGCATGGTTGGACTGTGTTCTATTGGGCATGGTGGATGTCTTGGTCACCGTTTGTTGGTATGTTTATTGCTCGTGTATCTCGTGGACGTACTGTCCGTGAATTCATTATTGCAGTATTAATGATCCCAACGATTATTACCATCGTTTGGATGGGAACTTTTGGTGGTGTAGGTATCGATCAACTGATTAATGAAGTAGGAGCACTTGGACAACAAGGCTTTAATGATGCAACAATGGCTATGTTTCAAATGTTTGATGCTTTACCATTTAGTAAAATTATTTCTTTGATTGCAGTCTGTTTGGTCTTGGTCTTCTTTATTAGTTCTTCTGATTCCGGTTCATTAGTCATTGATAGTATTACCGCGGGTGGTAAAGTTGATGCGCCAGTTCCACAACGCATGTTCTGGGCTTTTATTGAAGGTGCGGTTGCTATTGCATTATTGTGGGTAGGTGGCTCAAATGCGATTGGTGCGCTTCAAGCTGCAGCCATTTCGACAGCGTTACCGTTTGTTTTTGTATTGATTATAATGTGTATTAGCTTAGTACTTGGTATGAGAACTGAACCAAGAGCATTGAAAAAATAGTCTTGAAAAAGATATTAAGTAAAAAAGGTTGGCTAAATGCCAACCTTTTTTGTTGCTAAAAACATCAAGTGTTTTTAGCACCATAAGTCTTTAATTGGTGTGTCAGGGCTATAGTGATGAAGTATTTGTGCTTGAAGCAATTCTGCGGTTGCAATTGCATCGACTAATGCATGGTGTGGTTGGTAAGGTGGTAGATTGTAACGAGCTCTACTAGTACCTAACCGAACTGACTCAGGCTTCTTACCTCGTAATCTATTCCACCAACCTTTTACCGCTTTATTTTGAATTCTAGATTCAATCGCAAGCGTATCAACCATGGGAAACAGAATGCCTTCATTTAATCTTTCTGTTAGGGCGCGATTAAAAAATTGACGTTCAATATATTGATAATGCACAACGACAATTTTACCGGCTAATGAGTCGAGTACTTCGTTTAATATCCGACGTAAATCTGGAGCATTAGATAAGTCACTGTGAGTAATCCCATGAATGACGATGGAATCTTCATTGAGTGGCTTTCTTGGTTTTACCAGCCAATGTTTACTGTGTTTGCAATAAATTCGCTTTAGCGTAAATGGAATCAATCCAATGCTGATAATGCCATCTTTGTCGACATCTAGTCCCGTAGTTTCAAAATCTAAAGCAACAAATTCAACATCAGACAAGGGCGTTTCTGGGTCAATCACCCCAATTTGATAGAATTGTTTTAATCGCTCATCTTCAACGGATTGGTATTGCTGTTCAAAATATTTTTGCCAATTAAGAGCAGGATCAAGTTGAACTAAAGATTGTCTATTTTTCATCTTTACACCTAATTAACGTTTACGACGGAGCGGGGTGGTTTTATTCGCTGGAGGCAGGGTGTTCTTAAATGAATTACCATGATAACGATACTTTATGAAGTTTTGAGCATTACTAAGAATTTGAAAAGCATCTTTTAAATTTCGGCGCTCAAAATCCGACATATTTTCAGGTTCGATATTGTTATCTGGTTCAATTTCACTTTCAACATCCAAAGCTTGGTGTCGAATACGAACCATAGAAATATACTCCATAGCATCTTGTAAATCTTCTGCTCGACCTTTTGGCAAAATCCCAGCCTCAATAATGTCATCTAAGCGCTCAAATGAGTTCTGTGAGCGCGATCCTACGGCTAAAGCATGCACTCGTATCAAATCGGCAAGTGGGGCAGTTCCACGACGTTTTAAATTGATTGAGTTGTTATGGCGACCATCTTTTTCCATCACGAATTCCTTAAAGAAACCCAATGGAGGGGTTCGACTAATGGCATTTCGGGCAAGACACGCGAGAAATTTATTATTTTTACGTGCACGACGAACAATGAAACCGTTTAAGCTTTCTGCCCATTTCACTCGGCCATATACACCGTCTAAGTCAAAGAAAATAGAGCTATTAAGCAGAGCTTTAGGGTTTGGGTTGTCAATCCAATCGGCAAAGCACTCCTCCCATTCTTTGCGAGTCATACGCCACATCGGATTGGTTGCCATGATATCGCCAGTACACAAAAGATAGCCACAGCGAGATAAGCCTTGGCAAACGAATTCTGATAACTTGGCAAAATATTCGCCATGTAAATTTTCGTCATAGCTATTGTCTAAAATAATGGCATTGTCTTGATCCGTTACAATCAACTGTTCATCACGGGCCATCGATCCTAAAGCGAGAAAACAATAGGGAATAGGCGGTTCGCCAAGTAGTTCTTCTGCGAGCTCAATAATGCGTTGCTTAAAGCTCCGCCCAATAACAGCCATAGCACTTCCCACCATGTGGGAGTTAGCATCTTCATGAACTAAGCGAACAAAGCAATCCTTTACTTGCTCAGAAATGATGACAAGGTCGTCAATGGATTGTTGATGAAAGATTTGATTCACTAACAATAAACTATTTTGTGATTCGTAGCGGATGATATCTGCGACTTCAATAACACCTATGGGTTGTTTATTTTTTAATATCGGTAAGTGGTGGACGTTACATCGTAACATTGCAAGCATGGCTTCGTAGATATAAGCGTTATGATCCAGAGAAATAAGTTCATGAGACATGACTTCACTGACAGAACTACTCGGATCGAGACCTTCGGCCAAAACGCGGGTACATAAATCACGATCAGTGATGATTCCTATCACTTGACTGTCATTTTCCTCATCAATGCTTATTGTTTCATCAACAACCAATAATGCTGAAATATTTTCATCTGCCATTAATTTTGCAGCACTTTGAATAGTTTGGGTTTTATCCAACATAAAGGCTTCGCGAGTAATTAGGGTTTTAACTTTTGATGTTGTTAAATCATTCGCGTTTTTATTATCCGAAATAGCTTGGCGAAGTCGGGTATTGTTTTCCACTTCGACAAAGTCTGCAAAGGTATCTTCACTTTCATAAAGTTCATTAAAAACGTCAGAAGGTATGCAGTAAATTAATGAATCCATGGTTGCCGTGGCGGGTAGGCGAACTTTACCATTCATCAGTAATCCCATTTGCCCGAAGATATCACCTTCATCTAAACGGTTATAAAGCTCCCCCTTACGACGATAAATTTCAACGACGCCAGATCTC
This sequence comes from Vibrio casei, assembly GCF_002218025.2. Taxonomy (NCBI): domain Bacteria; kingdom Pseudomonadati; phylum Pseudomonadota; class Gammaproteobacteria; order Vibrionales; family Vibrionaceae; genus Vibrio; species Vibrio casei. Next base: position 1,331,216 of record NZ_AP018680.1, read on the forward strand.
ACCATGTATAAATCTGTAATGTGATCACCAAATTTAATAATGGGAGTATTCTCACGGTAATAAGCAATTTCCGTGTTATTTGCAACATAGGCTAACTTATCTTCTGGCAGGGCATCAAAAGGGGGGTATTGAGAGAGGAAATTTTGTATTTCTTGTAATTCAGCTTCCATGGGATTGCTACTACTTTTTTAAGGATTTGGTGTAACTATAGGCAATCAAGAAACGGAACTAAAGCATTAATCTTTAAAAGTATTGTAATTGATAAAGTATCGGTCACTTGTGAAGTAGAAGAAGCGATGAGATCTTAATGTGGGGGGGGAGCTTCCCCCCAACCTTAAATAAAGTGGGATTTTTACCCACGACGCCAAGCGTGGTATTTTTTTAACCAATTTAGAATCGTATGAGGAGCATGATTACGCTTCCACTCACCGGCTGCATATTTATTTCCTTCAGCCCAAGTTGGGTAAGCGTGAATAGTACCAAGAATTTTGTTTAGACCTAAATTATGCTTCATGGCAAGAACAAACTCGGCAATTAAATCTCCCGCTTGTTGGCCAACAATTGTCACGCCAAGAATAGTGTCTTTTCCTTTAGGGGTAATGACTTTAATGAAGCCTTTGGTATTGCTTTCTGTAATGGCACGATCCAGTTCTTCAAATTCAAAACGCGTAACTTCATAATCAATATCTTGTTGTTTGGCTTCGGTTTCATTTAAACCAACCCGTGCAATTTCAGGGTCAATGAAGGTTGTCCATGGGATCACCCGGTAATCGACTTTAAACTTTTTAAAAGTCCCAAATAGAGCATTGACGGCAGCAAACCAGGCTTGATGCGCAGCAACGTGAGTAAATTGATATGGCCCGACTATATCGCCTGCGGCGAAGATATTTGGGTAAAGTGTTTCTAAATAATCGTTCGTTTGTACGGTACGGTTGGTTTCAATACCGAGCGTTTCTAATCCGTAGCCTTCTAAGCGAGCAGAACGACCGACGGCACAAAGCAGTTGATCGAATTCGATTTCAATTTCTTGATTATCATGTTCAACAATAATGACTTTCTTTTTATCTTTTAATTCACACCGTAATGCTTTGTGGCTTGTTAGGATCTCAACACCATTTTCGGTTAATTCTTTGTGCGCTAATTCAGATACGTCTTGGTCCTCACGTAGCATAATGCGCTCGGCCATTTCAATTTGAATGACGTTTGAACCAAGACGTGCAAAACTTTGTGATAATTCACAACCAATAGGACCTCCACCAAGTACAACAAGACGTTTAGGTGGTGTATCTAGCTGAGCAAAGGCTTCCCATAGCGTGTCACTAGTGACATAGCCGACTTTTTTCAAACCAGGCAACGGTGGAACAAACGGACGAGCACCGGTTGCGATAATAATACTGCGAGTAGTTAAACGTTCAGTGGCACCATCTTGTGTTTTGATTTCAACCGTCCACGGATCAATAATTGTGGCGTAACCGGTTTTGACTTCTACGCCTAATCCTGTGTAACGCTCAATACTGTCATGAGGCTCTACTTGGGCCACGACACCATGCACGCGTTGCATCACTTTTTTAAAAGAGAATGTTGGGTTATGGTTATCTAATCCATAATGCTCAGCATGACGAAACTGCTCCGCTATTTTAGCGCTTTTGATGATAGCTTTACTTGGTACACAACCATAATTTAGGCAGTCCCCACCCATTTTATGGGTTTCGATTAATGTGACTTTTGCTCGAACGGTTGCTGCTATATAGCTACTTACTAAACCTGCCGCGCCACCACCAATAACGACCATGTTGCGATCAAACTGCTTTGGCTTTGTCCATTTGGCATAGACTCGACGTTTGTTGATTGAAAAAATAATGGATTTTGCAATAAGAGGAAAAAAGCCTAATAACGCAAAAGAAAGAAGTAAATTGAACGATAAAATACCTTTTAAACTGTCCAGCTGTGCTAACTGAGTACCAGCATTAACATAGACAATAGTACCGGCGAACATTCCAATTTGACTTACTATATAAAAAGTTAGTGTTTTTATCTTGGTGAGGCCCATTAATAAATTAATGAGGAAGAAGGGAAAAATAGGAACTAGGCGAAGTGTGAATAAATAAAAAGCACCATCTCTTTCTATCCCTTCATTGATTGGCTTTAAGCGTTTGGAGAACTTTTTTTCTATTGATTCTCGAAGTAAATAACGCGACACAAGAAAAGCCAAAGTCGCACCAATCGTGGATGCAAAAGAAACGATGATTAAACCTGTAACTAGGCCAAATAATCCACCTGCGGCGAGAGTCAGTATTGCCGCGCCTGGTAAAGAGAGGGCTGTTACTAAAATATAAATAAGAAAAAAGCCCACCGCAACCAAGGCAGGGGAATTCTGTTGCCAGTTGCGAAACTCATCCATACGAGCTTTTAACCCATCTAAGGTTAAAACTTGATGCAAATTAAAGGCGAAAAATAACCCAATAAGTAAAATGGCAGTTGTAAGTATTATCGCTTTTTTTAGCATAGGTAATCCAATAAGGTGTCGTTAAATCAGAAAAAAGTGGATGGTTTAATAGATTAGAAAGATATTTAAGTATAAAACTTTCACACGATTTCGAATTTTTTTCTGCATTGTTGATTAATAATAATATAGTTTCAGACATTTCTTACGCTGAAGTGGTTGGTAGTGTGATGAGGGGTCAGCCGTATATTATAGTTAGAACAATATGGAACCTAATACTGGTATAAAAATAGATAGGGTTATAGACCAGCAAGCATTGGGCTTTGTGAAGGGTTCGACGAGATCTCTAACTTTCCCAGAGAACGCCAAAATACTTTTTAGACAAGTACCTTGACGTCACTTGGGCATAGATATAAATGCTGAGGGTGCTTATAAAACTGCTGCAATACCTTTACATAATGGGCCCATATTGTTTTTGGTCATACCTGCAACGCTGATACGGCCCGAGCCTACGATGTAGATGGCAAACTCATCTTTTAGACGAGCAACCTGATCTTTGTTCAAACCAGAAAACGAGAACATTCCGTTTTGAGCTTCAATGAAGCTGAAGTCTTGAGTCACCCCTTCATCTTTTAATGTTTGTACGAATAGGGTACGCATTTCTTGAATACGATCGCGCATTTCTGCTACTTCTTGTTCCCATTCTGCGCGAAGTGCTTCATTGTTTAGAATGTGGGTGACGACAGCTGCACCGTGTGCTGGTGGATTAGAGTAGATTGAACGAATGATTTTCTTCACTTGCGAAAAAGCGGTTGTCGCTGTTTCATGTGTAGCAGCAACTAATGTAAATGCACCTACACGTTCATTATACAAACCAAAATTTTTAGAGAAAGAGCTTGCTACAAGGATCTCATCACAATATTTGGCGAAAATACGAAGGCCAGATGCATCTTCTTCAACACTCTTTGCAAAGCCTTGATAAGCAAAGTCAAACATTGGAAGCAATCCTCTATCTGCGCAAAGCTCAGCAAGTTGTTCCCATTCAGCCGCCGTAGGATCGATACCTGTTGGGTTATGGCAACAGCCGTGAAGCAGAACCACATCACCAGTTTGTGCTTCTTGAAGGCTAGTTAGCATTGCATCGAAATCTTTGTCGTGCGTTTCTGCGTTGTAATAGTTGTATTGGGCGGTTGCAATTCCTGCAGCTTCGAAAACACTAAAATGGTTTGCCCATGTTGGGTTACTTATCCAAATTTTCGATGTATTTAATTCACGCTTGATGAATTCACCTGCTACACGAAGAGCACCAGTACCACCAGGTGCTTGAGCTGTTTTTGCTAGTTTCTCTGTTACTATTTTTGAATCTGCACCAAACAGCAGTTTTTGTACCGCTAGACCATATTCAACCGTCCCTTCAATGGTAAGGTAAGATTTGGTTTTTTCAGATTCCAGTAACATAGCTTCAGCTTTTTTCACTGTTGCAAGAACAGGAGTTTGGCTTTCTTCGTTTTTGTAGATACCTACACCTAAATTGATCTTGTTATCACGAGGATCATTTTTAAATTCTTCTGTTAAGCCCAGAATTGGGTCGGCAGGCGCAGCAGGTACTTTTTCAAACATAATTCCATCCATGTAAATGAGTAAATAATTCGATTATTTATACCGTCATCGGCTTACGGTTACAACCGTAAATCGGTACTTGATGGTGGATTAACGTAAAATATTTTTGTTGTTATGAGTCATGATTCTAGAAAATGAACTAAACCAAAGATTTTCATCAATATGGATATTTTCTCGTCAGGCAATTTCTGTATGTAAAGTGGAGTTGATGAGCATCAGAAAATCTTAGTTAAAAACGTCTTATACTGTGAAATTCGATAAAAGAGGAGAGAAAATGTTCACAAAACTACCAAGATGGGTTGAGTATGGCGCATTTACTTTATCGTTAATTGCGGGACTCATTAATGCTGTTGGTTTATTGGGGTTTGAACATAAAGCCATTTCTCATTTATCAGGTTCAGTGACTCTTTTAGGCGTCTCATTGCCCAGCAACATACCAATGGCATTGAATCTAATGATGATTATTATTAGTTTCATTATTGGCTCGTCAATCTCAGGGCTGCTTATTTCTGGGGAATCGTTAAAGCTTGGTCGATATTATGATGTTCTTTTGTTTATTGAATCGGGTTTATTGCTGGTGTCTGCATTGTTATTAAATCAATATATGACGGTTGGTCTATGCTTTGCCTCTATGGCGTGCGGTTTGCAAAATGCGTTTGCAACGACTTACAGCGGTGCAGTAATACGAACAACACATTTAACGGGGATTTTTACTGACCTTGGCATCATGTTTGGTCGAGTAATCAAAGGAGAGCCATTAGATAAGAGAAAGTGTGTTATGTATATTGTGATTATTTTAGGGTTCTTATCTGGTGGTATTTTAGGCAATGTCTTGTTTGCTTTCTATGGCGTTTTTACACTTTTATTTCCTGGGTTAGCTTGTTTTATTTTGGGGTGTTTATATCGTATTTACCGTCAACTAAGTAAAAATTAAGTGTTTGTTGTTTGTGTTAACAGTTTGAGGGCTAAATCATCATAACGTCATGACACTTTATTAACTTGTGTTTATCCTACTTAGTAGAATAAACCAAGGATTAGGATTATGAAGTCACAAGCAAAGTCGTATTTAAATCATTACCTCTTTTCTCTCAATGAAAGTTTCCGTCGCCGCTACACATCTTTTCATGCTGATTATTTTTGTGCGACGGAAAAAGATGCAAATATTTGTGCTGATTTAGTGGTAAAAGGAGATAAAACCGCAACATGTAGTTTAAAGCATTGGTACGAAGTCGCAGACGAACCAACGCCAGCTATTGGCCACTTACAAGTTGTTCTGAACTGGCAAGATGAACCTCAATGTATTATTGAGACTACAGAGGTGTTTGAAATACCATTTCATGCGGTGACTCCTGAGTTTGCCTTTCAAGAAGGTGAAGGTGATAAAAGCCTTGAATACTGGAAAGCTAGCCATATCGAGTTTTTTCAAAAAGAGTGTCAACAGGAAGACATTGTGTTTGATGAAAGCATGATATTGGTATGTGAACGATTCAAAAAAGTTTATCCATAAGGCATTGTAATGAATAAAATCGTGATTGTGACAGGTGGTAGCCGAGGCATTGGAGCGGCAACATCTAAAAAGCTGGGTGCTCTGGGGTATAATGTTTGTGTGAATTATTTAAATAATGTCAGCGCGGCTAATAAGGTGGTGAAAGACATTATTGAACAAGGCGGTAAAGCCTTTGCATATCAAGCCGATGTGTCGAAAGAGCGGGAAGTTATTGCATTGTTTGACTCAGTAGAACAGCGGTTTGGTTCGGTGACACACTTGGTTAACAACGCAGGCATATTATTTAAGCAATCGTCGTTGATGAATATGGATCTAGAACGATTCAATAAGGTGATTCAAGCTAATGTCATTAGTTGTTTTTTATGTTCTCGTGAGTATATCCAACGAATTTTAGCCTTAGATGGCAGTTTAATTAATGGTGCGATTGTCAATGTATCTTCTGCGGCCTCCCGAAGTGGTGCCCCCTTTGAATATATTGATTATGCGGCGTCAAAAGGGGCGATGGATAGCCTAACAAAAGGTTTATCTCTAGAGCTTGCTGGGCAAGGCATTCGAGTGAATGCGGTACGACCGGGATTTATTCATACTGACATGCATACTGATGGTGGTGAGCCGGATAGAGTTGATCGTTTATCGTCACAAATTCCATTGCAAAGAGGTGGGACAGCAGAAGAAGTGGCTAATGCGATAGTATGGTTACTTTCAGAGGACGCTTCCTATGTCACTGGATCTTTCATTGATATTGCTGGTGGGAAATAGGATCATGTTAACTCAAAATATGTTTGGTTTATCGTATAGGAGAGTGGATGTCTAAAGTGATATTGAAAGGGCATATTCTTGTTTCAGATGAAGATCTTGCCGCCGTAAAAAATGAGTTGGTAAACCATAAACGTTTAACGAAAGCGGAACCAGGTTGCCTCACTTTTGAAGTAAGCCAATGTAAAATAATCCCAAATAAATTTAATGTCTATGAAGAATTTGCAGATAAAAACTCATTTGAATCTCATCAAATAAGAGTTAAAGCTTCCTCTTGGGGAAAAATTACAACCCATGTGAAACGTTATTATGAAATAATTCTACCGCCGATTTAAACGCTTCAATATTCAGGTTTCATTCTCTCAAATAATATTTAATAACGAGAACATCATGTCAATTTCTTCTACAACCTCAAAGTCAGCTATGAGCAATAAAAACAAAACTATGTTGTTAGTGATTGGCGTACTGTTGGTTGCGGCAAACTTGCGAGCGCCCGTTACGGGTATTGCACCTATGATTGATTTGATTTCTCAATCTTTCCAATTATCAGCTACTCAAGCTGGGATGCTAACAACATTACCGCTTATTGCGTTTGCTTTGTTTGCACCGCCGTCATCTTACTTAGCGAAAAAACTGGGTTTAGAGTATGCCATTTTTGTCGCACTTATTTTTATTGCTTCCGGGCTACTCTTTCGTTCTTTAGGGAGTGTCAGTACCTTATTTATTGGTACGGCATTAATAGGTATAGGAGTAAGCATAGGTAATGTTTTACTGCCAATTGTGGTTAAACGTGATTTTCCAATGAAAGTGGCAATGTTAACATCTAGTTATGTACTTGCTATGGGGATTGCATCAGGGGCGGCGTCGGCATTTTCTATCCCATTAGCTAATGATTATCAATTAGGTTGGCAAGGTGCATTGGCCGCACTCTGTGTTTTAACCGTTATCGCCATGATTTTTTGGACGCCACAATTACGCCACAACAGTAAACCGACGGCCATTAGTCATACGGGCGTTAAGTCTACCAATTTATGGGATAAAGCATTAGCGTGGCAGGTATCGCTGTACCTTGGCTTAGGTTCGTATTTCACCTATACGATTATTGCGTGGTTACCGAGTATCTTGGCACAAACTGGGTTTAGTTCCGAAGAAGCCGGGATCGTACACGGGGTCTTTCAGATAGGAACTGCTCTACCGGGTATTTTCATTATTCCACTTATGGCTAAATTACATGATCAACGGTTGCCTGCATTTAGTATTTGTTTTATCGCCGGAGTGTGTTCTATTGGTTTATTATATTTACCGCAATTTTCATATATTTGGTCTTTCTTGTTAGGGCTATGCTCCGGTGCTTGGTTTATCCTTGGCTTGTCTTTTATCAGTTTAAGAACCAGCAGCCCATTGCAGGCAACAACGCTTTCTGGAATGGCACAATTTATTGGTTATTCATTAGCGGCAATTGGTCCTATGCTTGCGGGGTATTTACATGGGCTACAAAACGGATGGCATGAGGTTATTTTGATGATCGTTATTTTTTGTGTGTGCTCTGGAATAATAGGATTATTGGCTGGGCGTAATACCGTTATTCGATAAATAGGTTTTCAGTCTTGTTCTTGTTTAGCATCAAGAAGTCAGCTATTTAGATTGAAAGGCCTCACAGTTCTTGAGCGAGAGGACGGTATTGTCTACAATGATGTACTTTTTATTTATTTCAGGCCTTAAGCATGAGCGATACTCACTCAAAACCTACTTTACCCGATCGTCTTTCTGGAAATTCTCGCAGCCCTCATTTCGTAGCGGAATGCTTTGATCATCAAGTAGGAATTCGTTTTAACGGTAAAGAACGTACTGATGTTGAAGAATATTGTATTAGTGAAGGATGGGTTAAGATTGCTTCTCCTAAAGCGAAAGATCGCTTTGGTCAACCTATGCTAGTCACCTTGAAAGGAACGGTTGAAGCCTTCTATATCTAATGTAGAACAAGGTTAAAAAAACCGTTGATTGCATCGAAATAACCCCCAGTTGGATGACCAATATGGGGGTATTTATTTTAAGGTATGATTAATGAAGAGTGGCGAAATTAATGGTGAAGAATCTGACTCAAAAAGTTAATAGTTCGGTCTGATTGAGGATTTTCAAAGAACTCTTTTGGATTGTTTTCTTCAATGATTTCTCCTGCATCCATAAAAATCACCCGATCAGCGACTTCTTTTGCAAAACCCATTTCGTGAGTAACACAAAGCATGGTCATGCCTTCGCCAGCTAATTCAACCATTACGTCCAGCACTTCACGCACCATTTCAGGGTCGAGAGCTGATGTTGGCTCGTCAAATAACATAACTTGTGGGTTCATACATAAAGAACGTGCTATCGCTACACGTTGTTGCTGACCACCAGAAAGCTGACCTGGAAATTTGTCTGCTTGATCGGGGATCTTTACGCGCTCTAAGTATTTCATCGCCACTTTTTCGGCTTCATTTTTAGGCATTTTCTTTACCCAAATAGGGGCAAGAGTACAGTTTTCTAATACCGTTAAATGTGGGAATAAATTGAAGTGTTGAAAACACATCCCCACTTGCTTACGGATGATCTCAATATTTTTCAAGTCTTCAGTAAGTTCTGTACCAGCAACATCAATTCGACCTTGTTGATGCTCTTCAAGGTGGTTGATGCAACGAATCATGGTGGACTTACCTGACCCCGAAGGGCCACAAATAACAATTTTTTCTCCTTTTTTCACTTTAAGGTTAATATTTTTTAGAACGTGGAACTCTCCGTACCACTTGTTCATGTCTTGAATTTCAATCATATAATCTTGTTGCTGAGTCATAATACGTCCTTGAGCTACTTACTATCTTTTGTGACCAGTATTGAGTTTGTTTTCTAGATAAATGGAATATCGTGATATCCCAAAACAAAAGACCCAGAATACAAGTGCGACAAAAACATAACTTTCAGTTGAATATCCAAGCCAATCTGGATCATTATTAGCCGATTGCCCAATACCTAATACATCATACATGCCGATGATTAATACTAAGCTGGTATCTTTTAATAGTGATAAAAAGTTATTCACAATTGAAGGGATAGTGATTTTAAGTGCTTGAGGCAAAACAACGAGCCCCATTTTTTGCCAATAAGAAAGACCCAACGAATCGGCCGCTTCATATTGACCTTTAGGGATGGCTTGTAATCCACCACGAACCACTTCCGCCATATAAGCAGAGTAGAACATCACAACCCCAATGAGTGCTCGGATTAATTTATCGGTTTGCACGCCTTCTGAAAAGAAGAGTGGCAGCATGACTGAAGCCATAAACAAAACCGTAATCAATGGAACGCCACGCCATATTTCAATATAAGCAATACTTAGCTTACTTATGATGGGCATCTCTGATCGTCTTCCCAGAGCGAGAACCACGCCAATAGGCAATGAAACCACAATACCTATGGTTGCTAAGATAAGGGTAACTAATAACCCGCCCCATTGGTGAGTATCAACCACTGGCAAACCAAACATAGAACCTTCAAGCAAGCCTGCCATTAAAATCGGGTAAGCACTCCCAAAGAAGATGAATATCCATGTTCGTTTTGGCGTTTTTTCATAAGCCATCAAGGCAACAAGAATAGCGAGTGTCCAGTAGAACAGTTTTGGACGCCACAGCTCCTGGCTGGGATAAAAACCAAACATGAATTGATCCCAACGAACACTGATGAATACCCAACAGGCGCCCGTATCAGTACACGCATCACGAGTCGTACCAATCCAGTTGGCATTTAACAGCCCCCAATCAGTAAAAGACCAGATCATGGTGAAAGCAAAATAAGCCATCACAAGCGTTAAAATACTATTTAAAGGGGTGCTGAATAAGTTTTTGCGTAACCAGCCAACAATACCAACAGTGTTGGCAGGAGGCGGTAGGCTTGGTTGAAATTGATGTTGTTTCATCTGCTAACCTCCTTAATTATCGTTCGACTAATGCGACTTTGCGGTTATAAATATTCATTACCCAAGAGGTAAAGAGACTCAAACCTAAGTACACACCCATTGTCATGAATATGATTTCGATTGCTTGTCCAGTCTGGTTGAGCGTAGTTCCTGCAAAAACTGAAACAAGATCGGGATAACCAATCGCCATCGCTAAAGATGAATTTTTGGTTAAGTTTAAATATTCACTGGTGAGAGGGGGGACGATAATACGCATTGCTTGAGGTATCACGACCAGCTTCAATGTTTTTGAACGCGATAAACCTAACGCCATTGCTGCTTCTGTTTGACCATGGTTAACCGCCTCAATACCGGAACGAACAATTTCAGCGATGAATGCTGCGGTGAAAATACCGAGTGCAATCCACAGCGCGAATAACTCTGGTAATACGGTAATACCACCACTAAAGTTAAACCCTTTTAATTCAGGGTAATTTGCAGAGACGGGCATCCCCATAAGGAAATAAGCAATCAGCGGTAAGCCCAAACATAAACCAACAACAATACGTCCAACGGGAGTTTGAATACCGGTTAAACGCTGTTTATTTCTAGCCCAAATATAAACACCAACACTTAATATCACGGCTAAAATTGCCGCAGCGCCAATTAACCAACTACCGGTTTCAAAAACAGGCTTAGGAATATAGAGGCCACGAATGTTTAAAAATATGGCTTCGCCAATGCTTAAGCTTTGTCGAGCGGAAGGAAGAGCTTGTAGTACAGCAAAATACCAAAAAAGTATTTGTAGAAGAGGGGGAACATTTCGAACAATCTCAATAAATACTGCAGCAAGTTTATTTACCATCCAGTTGGATGATAACCGAGCTATACCAACAGCAAATCCAAGAATTGTTGCGAGAATAATACCGAGAACGGAAACCAATACAGTATTCAGTAAGCCAACAAAGAAAGTGCGACCAAAAGAGTAAGTTTCGTTATATTCGATTAACGTTAAGCTGATACCAAAGCCAGCTTCTCTATCTAAAAAACCAAAGCCTGTAGAAATGCCTCGATCACTTAGGTTTGTCATTGTGTTATTAATAATAACGTAGAAAAAATACCCCAATAAAGCCACTGTAATAAGCTGGAAAATAACAGAGCGAAATCGTGGGTTATAAAAAAGATGGGAAAACGAGTTACCAGTTTTATTCTGATTGATTGTCTTTCCTGATTCGGTGGGTTTCATACTGCGTAACCTCAAAATCTACTTAGAAAAAGGGCGGCTTAAAACCGCCCAGAGTCATTTATTTGGAAGTTAGTCGTATTAACGAATTGGTGGAGCGTATTGGAAGCCACCAGCATTCCACAGTTTGTTCACGCCACGGTCAACTTTTAGAGGGGAACCTTGGCCAACGGTGCGTTCAAACATTTCACCGTAGTTACCGACTTGTTTGACGATTTGGTAAGCCCAATCATCTTTAAGCCCTAATCCTTCGCCTTTCGGTCCATCAAGTCCAAGAATACGTTTTATGTTTGGATCGTTAGACTTTTTCATTTCGTCTACGTTCTTTTGCGTAATGCCATATTCTTCAGCATTGATCATGGCAAATAATGTCCATTTTGTAACATTAAACCACTGGTCATCACCTTGTCGTACAACAGGGCCTAAAGGTTCTTTAGAAATGATTTCTGGTAATACCATTGCAGAGTTTGGATCTTTTAGGTTAAGACGTAGCCCGTAAAGTTGTGATTGGTCAGAAGTTAATACGTCACAACGACCAGAGTCGAAGCCTTTCGCTGTTTGGTCCATGGTGTCAAAAACCACTGGTTTGTAAGACATGCCTTGTAAACGGAAGTAGTCCGCTAAGTTAAGCTCGGTTGTGGTACCAGCTTGAACACAAACTGAGGCACCATCAAGCTCTTTAGCACTTTTCACGCCAAGATCTTTTTTCACCATAAAGCCTTGTCCGTCGTAGTAAGTCGTTCCTACGAAGTTTAAGCCTAATGAACCATCGCGTTGAAGTGTCCAAGTTGTGTTGCGTGAAAGTACATCGACTTCCCCCGATTGCAATGCAGTAAAACGCTCTTTAGCATTAAGTGGAACATATTTAATCTTTGTTTTATCACCAAGAACCGCGGCGGCTACTGCTTGGCAATATTCAACATCAAGCCCTTCCCATTGTCCTTTTGCATTCGGGTTAGAAAAACCCGCTAGGCCAGTACTGACACCACATTTTAATTCACCCGCTTTTTGCACATCTTGCAATGTACCGGCGGATGCAGAGTTGGCAATCATTGCTGCCGAAACAGCAACAACTGAAGCTAGAATTTTCATTGTTTTAGGCATGTGTATCCTTCCTGTATACGTCCGTTGAAATCAATGTTGATTGAATTCGTTTGTCTGTGAATGATTAAGCAAATGTTGTGTTACATTAATAATTTCATTGTGAATAGCTGGTCGTTATTTTTATATCCAGCTCACAACCTGCCCTTTTAAGAGTAGGTAAGAATTTGAATTAAACAAACACAACATCCAATATGTGTTTGAGTGTAATCACAAATTCTTAAGTAAATTTAGAATGAATAATTGTTATGGTTTTGTAAATAGTGCAATCTCGCACCAATGTTGAGCTTTTGATGTAATTGTCTGTAAATTTGGTCTTAAACAAAATTAAATGGCTATTTTTTAGGTTTAAATCAGAGTAATTACAGTTAAAGGCCGTTAACTTCGAAGTAAAATTGTTTGTGATGGAGATCCTATGTTTCCTCTATGCACAAATTTGGTAGTATCGCTCGTGAGTCACACATCACAAAAAGGTATGGAATGCGTTATTTTCCCATTTTTCTAGATTTAAATAATAAGCCGGTACTGGTTGTTGGCGGTGGCGATGTTGCTTGCCGTAAAATTGATATGTTGCTAAGAGCGGGCGCAAAAGTGACGGTTGTTTCACCAAAAGTGCATTCACACTTGCAGACATTAGCTCAAGATGAAATTCTGTTATGGATCAAATCTTTTTATCAAAGTGACATGTTGACAGATTATGTACAGGTTTGGGCGACAACCGATAACCCTGAATTAAATCATCGTGTGCATGATGATGCTAAACAGAAAAACATCATGGTTAATGTGGTGGATGATAAGCCATATTGTGATTTTATTACGCCTTCTATGATCAATCGTGGACGCATTCAAATTGCCGTATCAAGTGGCGGCGCTTCACCAGTTTTAATTCGTTACTTACGAGAAAAGTTAGAATCGATACTTCCCCAAAACTTAGCGCTATTGGCCGATTTTGGCGCCTCTAAGCGTAATAGTATTAAATCAGAACTAGCATCAGTTGATGAGCGTCGTAAGTTTTGGGAACGTTTTTTTTCCTCCTCGAAAATCACCACTATTGATGACCGCTCTGAACTTGAAGTGTTATATCAGTCGATTTTAAGCAACACCGAAGAGGTAACTGGGTCACAAATTTGGATTGAATTCGGACAAGACGTAGAAATGCTCCCCATTAAAAGTTTACGTCTTATGCAAGAATCGGAATTGGTGTTATATCCTGCAAGTTGTCCTTTTGAATTTGTAGATCTATGTCGTCGAGATGCGGAACGTGAGCAATTTCAGGACACTAATCATTTAGCTTCGTTAATCAAACAAGCGCAATCTGATAAGCAACGTGTTTGTATCTTCATTGAAAAAGACAGTACTTCAATAGAGTTAAAATTATTGATGGGCAACCAATTACTCATCAAGATCGCGGAGTAAGTGTTGGTTATCATGACTAAGAAAGCTTAGGTTTAGAGTTCATGCAATTTAATCAGTTAATTTTGTATAAGCAGAAAAAATGGCGTATTCCGTTTATCATAATGGGGGTATTATTGTGTATGTCGTGTATCGCTTACCTATCTGTTGGCGATATAAAGCTTTCGTTGTTGTCGCCACTGAATGATTTTCAACAACAAGTCATTGTTAATCTTAGATTACCTCGTCTGTTAGCTGCTATTCTACTTGGGGCATCATTAGCGGTGTCTGGTGCAACGCTTCAAGTATTACTAGGAAATCCATTAGCGGAGCCGGGAGTGTTAGGCATTTCAGGTGGTGCAAGCCTTGCCATGGTGATCGCACTGTTCTTCTTTCCATTCTTAATGACGCCATACGGCGCAATGTTTGTTGCAATTAGTGGCTCACTTATTTTTACTTTGATTATTGTCATGATGGCAAAAGCGATGCGATTAACCACGGCAAGGTTATTGCTGATTGGTGTCGCATTAGGAATTTTGTCTGGTGCCTTAGTGACTTGGGCATTCTATTTTAGTGATAATTTAAATTTACGAATTTTGATGTACTGGTTAATGGGGAGCATTAGTGGGGTAACTTGGACTCAAATTTCCTTGGGGCTTGTGATGTTGCCAGGTATTATTTGGTTATGTTCGAAGACAAAATTTCTGGATCTTCTCATGGTGGGTGAAAGTCATGCACAACAATTGGGTTTAGATGTTCATAAACTTCGCTGGAAGCTTATTTTACTGGTTTCAGTCTTAGTCGGTGGTTCGGTGGCTATTGGGGGGGTTATCAGCTTTGTTGGTTTAGTGATACCACACCTGATCCGTTTGCTTTTTGGGTCTGAAAATAAGTATTTGATACCCATGTCTGCGCTTTGCGGGGCCACATTACTCGTTGTTGCGGATCTATTAGCAAGAGTATCACTGCCTTCTGCGGAGTTACCTCTGGGCGTCATGACAACCAGTATCGGAGCACCAGTCTTTATATGGATGTTGTTACGCAATTATGATCGACATTAAGAATATCGCGATACCACCTCGATTATTGCCGTTGAATCTGACTGTTCAGCAAGGTGAAATTTTGCATATCATTGGCCCAAACGGTAGTGGTAAAAGCACGTTATTAGAAGCTGCCTCGGGATTACTCAAATATGAAGGGGAAGTTTTACTTTCAGGTCAATCTATCACAACGCTTTCTTTAGCAGACTTGGCGCACAAACGCGCTTATTTACCTCAAAGTGGTCGACCAGCCTTTTCGATGTCGGTTTTTCATTATTTATCGTTGTCTATCCCTGCTATGGCTAATCAAATTGATATTCCCGATGCAGTAAAAGAAATCACTCATTTATTGTCTATCGAAGATAAGTTAGAGCGTTCTATTCACCAGTTATCGGGTGGGGAATGGCAACGGGTTCGGCTCGCCGGTATTTGTATCCAAGTATGGCCGACTCTTAATCCTTATGGGCAAGTTTTATTACTTGATGAGCCTGCAGCACCGCTAGACGTTGGACAAGAAAGTTTGCTCTATCGCTTAATTGATTTGATGGCGGCTAAAGGCTTGGCAGTGGTGATGGCAAATCATGATCTAAACCGTACTTTACGTCATTCTGATCATGTATTGGTATTAAAGGGTGGTGTTGTACAAGCGATGGGGGCTACACAAGATGTGATGAATGAAGCTCTGTTATCAAACGTTTTCAATACCAAGGTGAAAATGGTTACCCATGAAAATATGCCATATTTACTTTTTGACTAATGAGTCATTTTAGGGCGTTGATGACAATATACGTGCAACGTTACCGCTTTAGCATTAAAGTGAATATCGTTCTGAATAGAGATTGTTTTAATTTTAATGTTTTTAAAAACAATGATTTAAAAATTAATTAAGTGTAACTTTATAAAGTTGGCACAGTAATGGCATTAATGAGAGTGATACATTCTCGTCCTATTGTGTTAGCTGAAATGGCGTTAAGCCAAGCACAAAACACACAGCCTGCCTCATCTGAGACAGGCTTTTTTTTATCGTTGAAACCTATCTTTCAAACTTAGGTTATTGGGTCAGTTTTTCTAAATCCGCAGGGCGGTAGTAAACCGATTTCAATACTTTTCCTTTACGAACGGTTTTGCCTTGCATCTCTACATCTTTAGCGCATTTGGCAATGATGTATTCGCCTTTTTTCACGCCTTCAAGTTGCACACCTTGTTTAGCGTAGAAGGCTTGAGTTTCCGTGAATTCTTGTTCGTTACGACATACTTTGCTCATATTGCTTGAATGAACTTCATCCCAACATGATAGGAATTCAATGCCGCGGTTTTTAGCGACATGCAGTAATAATTCGATGATGTAGCTAATACCAACATTACTGGTTACTTGGTCGTCACCACGGTGAACTAAACGGCCCATCAAAACGTAAACCGTATCAATAATCGCATCCGCTTGTTCGGTTTTACAATCAGCTTCGGCAAGTTCAGTAAGCTCTTCAATGGCAAGCGAGGTATGCAAAGTATCGGCTTTGTCGTCGAGGGAGGTTAAGTTTGCGACAGGGAGATCAAACGTTGAACGAAATTCCGTAATATCACGATATAAGTGCTGATAAAGTTCCGTCGAAAGTAGGGTAAATTGCATGTCATTGCCTCGTGAATAAAAGTTGCGGCAGATGATAACAAATAATCCCTATTCCAGTCATGATCAATTCGTCTCTCCAGTCTCTTCTTCAATTGTGTTTAATTTGTAAGTAAGGGCTAGAATCACGATATATAACAAGCTGCCACCTAAGGCGACCGAACTCCAGCCACCATGTTGCCAGCAATAGATCAAATAAAACCCACCTAAACTACCGCCAGCGTAGTAGTGAACCAAATATAAAGCGGTTGCACTGGCTTTTGCTTGATGGGCTTTCGAGCTGACCCATGCGTAAGCTAGCGAGTGAGTAAAGAAAGCGCCACCACTGATCAAAATTAGCGCAATAAACATAGCATATAGATTTGGAATGAGTGCAGTGAGCATTCCGATTAAGCTGACTACCGTACCTAACACAATGCCGCTGGTGGGCTTAAAGCGTAAGCTCCATTGTCCACTGAGTTTAGAAGTTAACGTTCCCGTTAGATAACACAGGAAAATCAACGACACCAAGCCGACAGGAAGCGAAAAAGGTTCACCGACTAAGCGAAACCCCATGACCGTATAAAGGTTAACAAATAGAGCGAAATTTAACCCACCAATTAGCATGGCAAGCCATAGTTTTGGTGTGTGTAGGTGGTGCATAGCATCTTTTAAATGATTAGTTAAAGATGTCTCCTTAGTGATGAAATTTTTCTGAGCAGGCACCCAAAGTGTCACCAATATCGCGATGGAAAGGCTCAACAGCGCCATACCAATGACAGCCGTTTGCCATCCAAGCCATTCGCCAATCACACCGCCATAAATTCTGCCGGTAATTCCGCCTAATGAATTGGCACCAATATACGAACCTACCGCGAGTAAAAACACTTTAGGGCTAAATTCTTCTGCCATGTAGGCCACTGCCACTGAAATATAACCCGCCAAGGCAATTCCCATCAGTGCGCGCGAAGCAATTAATAATCCAAGCTGATCGGAAAATAAAATACATAAACCAACAACAGGTGAGGCATACAAACTGAACAGCATGATTTTGCGCCGACCAATCTTTTCAGAATAAATAGCCCAAGGCAGTAGTGATAAAGACAGTGTTAAGGTAGCCGCCGCTAAAACCCAGTTAACATGCGCCGCAGTGACTTGATAATGCTCAGCAATCAATGGCAACAAAGGTTGGAATAAATATAAATTGCAGAATGAAATAAAAGAGCCGATAAAAAGCCCAAAGGTGACTTTTTTCAGAGCCTTTGGATTGTTGTTATCTACTGGCTCACTCTGTGTCGAGTCATTCACTGGTAGGTGTGCATTCTTTTGGAAAGAGGTAGTAGACATTAACGGTGCTCAAGTAAGTTAGATAATAGAATTTTACCAATACTCATGTTATATATAAAATATATTAAATTAATAGTATCCATCTATTTATGATCTACAAACCCAAGTAACCTCACTGTGAGGTTACGTTTCCCTATGTTATTAGAGAATCGACAATCCTATGAATACCAAAGCATTAAAGTATTTTGTCACTATTGTTGAAATGAAAAGTTTCAGTCGAGCAGCCGAGGTTTTACATATCGCACAATCAGCGTTAAGCGTATCGATTAAAAAGCTCGAATTATCAATAGGATTAACACTGTTACACCGTCACGATAAAGGTGTTCAATTGACTGACGAAGGTATGCGTTTATATAAGCACGCTAAAGAAATCCTGCAAAAATTAGAGGATGCTGCGCTCGAAATGCAAGAGCTTAAAGGATTGGTCAAAGGCGAAGTGAGGTTAGGCGTACCTAGCATGATGGGCTCGTACTTTTTCCCCGATATTTTGATGGCCTTTAAGCAGCAGTATCCAGATTTGAAATTGACTATCATTGATGCTGGCACTCAATCGATTCGAAAAATGCTGCTCGATGGAGAGCTGGATCTTGGTGTGATCCTCAATGAAAATGTGCCGGACTCTCTGGCAATTGAACCATTAGTGGAAGATGACATGTTGGTGGTAGTGAGTCCTGAACATGAGTTTGCCACTAAACGCTCGATTTCTATCACCGAGTTTTTCTCCCAAGAATTAATCATGTTTAAGAAAGGGTACTTTCACCGCGAAATGGTCGATAAGTTATGCATTGAGCATGGCTTGGAACCGAACATTTCTATTGAGACCAATTTGATCCCGATGATTTTAAAAGTGGTACAAAAAGATTTTGCGATTGGAGCATTATTGAAATTAGTCACCGAACAAGAAAAAGGTGTGATAGGCATTCCATTTGATCAACCAATCACGCTCAAAATAGGTATGGCTTGGCGTAAAACAGGGTATTTATCGTTGGCGGATAAAGCCTTTATGGAATTCACCAAGCAAGCTTTACCCGCTGCGATAGGTCGTGACAAGTAATCGACACAAGCCTAGTCGATATATTCTTTATGCACTCGACGAGTAATACCGGTAAACAAGGTGTAGGGAATCGTATCGCAGCAGTCGGCAACTTCAGCCGCTTTTACGTTCTTGCCCCATAACTCGACGGTAGAGCCGATTTCAGCATTTGGAATGTCTGTTAAATCTATCGTCAGCATATCCATCGAAACACGTCCCACAAGCTGGGTACGAACGCCATTGACCATCACAGGTGTGCCGTCTTTCGCATGTCTTGGATAACCATCAGCATAACCAATCGCAACCGTGCCTATCTTCATATCACGTTCACAACGATACCTTTCACCATAACCAACGGATTCTTGCGCTTTCACTTCACGTATGGCGATGATTTTTGAGGTTAGCGTCATCACTGGAATCAGTTGTTCTGAAGCTGAGTTTGGGTGTGAAAGTGGGTCTGCACCATACAGCAAAATACCCGGACGCGTGTAACCCTTAAATTGCTCGCTATGAGTTGAAGGGTGAGCTAACGTCGCCGAGCTATTGGCAAAACTGCTCGTTTTAGAATCTAATTTTTCTAGAGTAGATATACAAAGCTCTAACTGGCTTTGTGTCATCGATTTATCGAGTTCATCAGCACAAGCAAAATGGGTCATGTGAACGATATTATCGACTTGCGGCAACGCGTTTAATTGCTCAAAAGCCGCAGGGTAGTCTTGTGGCGAAAACCCTAAACGATGCATGCCACTATCAAGCTTTAACCAAATCTTAAATTGAGAAGATTGAGGTTGACGTTTAATCGCTTCAATTTGTGCTTGGCTATGCACCGCTGTCCAGAAGTTATGTTGCTGAATAAGTTCAAGTTCAGATTCTTCAAAAAAGCCTTCTAACAAAAGAATAGGTTGTTTGATGCCCGATTCACGTAACTCTATTGCTTCTTCAATACAGGCAACACCAAAGGCATCGGCTTCTTGTAGCGCGTGCGCCAATTTCACAGCGCCATGGCCATAAGCATCGGCTTTGATGATCGCTACCGCTTGTGAGTTCGGAGATTGCGCTTTCGCCACGCGATAGTTATGTCTAAATGCAGCAAGATCAATGCTTGCTTTGGTTGGTCTAGCCATAGTAGCGCTCGATAGATAAGCCTTCTGGGTTAATATCCGGCTGTTTGTTATTGATGATATCTGCAACGAATTTGGCAGAGCCGAGTGACATTGTCCAGCCTAAAGTGCCGTGACCAGTATTCATGTATAGATTGGAGTACTTAGTACCACCGAGTATCGGCGTGCTGTCGGGCGTCATTGGACGTAGTCCACACCAAAATTCCGCTTTGGCGACATCGGCTGCGCCTGGGAACATGTCTTGAATAACAAAATCAATACTGGCTCTGCGTTTCAATGGACGCTCTAAGTTAAACGATGCAATTTCTGCAGTACCACCGACTCGAATGCGATCTTCAAAACGCGTAACTGCTACTTTATACGTCTCATCCATAATGGTCGATTGGGGCGCACGTGATTCATCTTCAATCGGTAGGGTGAGTGAATAACCTTTGATTGGATAAATAGGCAAATCGATTCCCAGTGGTTTCATCAATTTAGGCGAGTAACTCCCTAGTGCGCAGACAAAGGTATCGGCCTTAACAACGCCTTTATCGGTTTTGACGCTAACGATTTTGCCGTTGGATTCTACTAAGTGTTCAATATTGGTATTGAGCATAAACGTCACCCCAAGCGCTTCACATTGCGCAGCAAGTTCGGTGGTAAACTTATAACAATCGCCGGTTTCATCACCCGGTAGGCGCAAACCACCGACAAACTTATCTTTTACATTCGCAAGGGCGGGTTCGTGTTCAATACAACCTTGCATGTCTAAAGCTTGGTGTTCAATCCCTAGTTGTTTGAGAACGCTAATGTCTTTTTGTAGTGCGTCAATTTGTTTTTGTTTACGAAATAGCTGTAATGTGCCTTTTTGGCGTCCATCGTAATTAAGGTTGAGTTCTTTACGAAGAGCAATAAAACAATCTCGGCTATATTCAGCGACACGTAGCATACGAGCTTTATTCACTTGATAGCTTTTGGTATTGCAGTTAGCTAGCATTTTGCTCATCCATGAAAGGGTATAACCATCCAGTTCTTTCATGTTAATCATAAATGGTGACAAGTCTTGCATCATCCAACCAATTGCTTTGAAAGGCACACCCGGAGCTGCCCAAGGCGAACTGTATCCCGGAGAGATCATGCCGGCATTGCCATGGCTAGTTTCTTCAGCCACACTATCTTGTCGATCAATAACAGTTACCTGATGCCCAGAATTGGCCAAATACCATGCAGTTGCAACGCCTAATACACCACCACCTAAAACCGTAATATGCATAATCATCCTTTTAACACTTAAATGTGAGCATTGAATAAATCTGATTTTATTCTAATATTGAGAGAATGGTGCTTTGTATTTTAATAATTAGCAGAGTAAAACTCTAAATATGTTAAATAAATGCAGCATAAAAGTTATTAAATAATGCTAGAAAAAAAATAGAGATCAAAATCAAAATTTTTATGTAAATAAATGAAAATAAAATGAGTAAAATAAAGCGTTTAGTAAGTAGAATCTGAAAAATAATAATTTGAATTAGGAAAGATGATGAAGCAATGGTTATTTTTAGGTACCGCGATTGTGTCTGAAGTTATTGCTACTTCAGCGATGAAATCTAGTGAAGGCTTTACTAAGCTAATTCCGTCATTAATTGTGGTTGTTGGCTACGTAGCAGCGTTTTATTTTTTATCTTTAACATTAAAAACAATTCCAGTCGGCATTGCCTATGCTATTTGGGCGGGTCTCGGCATAGTGTTGATTGCTGCGGTAGGTTGGATGGTTTTTGGTCAAAAGTTGGATTTACCGGCAATGCTAGGTATGGGGCTGATTTTACTCGGCGTATTTGTAATTAATGTATTCTCAAAAACGGGTGGACATTAATTTGATCTGAGTTTCACTTGGATACGTAAAGTCATGGATGAATCTAAAACAAGGACGTTGTATGACATTATTCAAATATATTTCAAGAATACTCCCGCTTTTCACTGCGCTACTTCTGACTGGCTGCTTAGGCATGCCGAAATCCGTCACTCCCATTCAAGAGTTTGATGTAAACCAATACCTAGGCACATGGTATGAAATCGCTCGTCTCGATCACTCCTTTGAACGCGGTTTAACACAAGTCACCGCTGACTACTCATTAAAAGAAGATGGTGGCGTTAAAGTGATTAACCGTGGCTATTCAGCCGCAGAGGGCGAATGGCAACAAGCGGAAGGAAAAGCGTATTTTGTTAACGAGCCCAATGAAGGTTACTTAAAAGTTTCGTTCTTTGGGCCTTTTTATGGCTCATACGTTATCTTCTATCTAGATCCGGCTGGGCAATATGCTTTTATCTCCGGCCCGGATCACGATTACCTTTGGCTATTATCTCGAACCCCAACCGTCGGTGATTCAGTCAAGCAGCAATTCATTAAAATGAGCCAAGAGAAGGGCTTTGATGTGAGTGAGTTGATTTTTGTGGAGCAGGGAACGCAATAAAATAAGCTACAAGGTGTTAATCGTTGCTAATTTTTAGTGAGAAAGGATAATGTTTGACTCTTTTTTACTCTGAATGTTGTTGATAATGCGTCTTGATAAATTTGTGTGTAAAAGCACTGAGTTAACAAAAATTGAAGCTATTCAGCGAATTAGCACGGGGCAGATTTGTGTTAATGGCGATGTTGTCACGAATGAAGCGACTCAGGTTCATGAAAATAATACGATATTGTTGAATGGCATTAAGTTAAAAGCTCGTGATTTCCGCTATATTCTCATGCATAAACCTGAGGGTACTATTTGTTCTAATATTGATGAGGTTTATCCTTCTCTCTTCAACCGCTTAAACGTTGATAATATTTCTGAACTTCACATCGCTGGTCGCTTGGATGTTGATAGCACCGGTATGGTATTAATTACTGATGATGGACGCTGGTCGTTTAATATCACCACTCCAATGAAGGAGTGCAGTAAAGTTTATCGTGTGGGGTTGTCTCGCCCAGTTTCGGATGATGTAGAAGCTAAGTTCAGAGACGGTATTCAACTTCAAGGTGAGCCGCAATTAACACGGCCAGCAGCTTTAGAGGTTATCGGCCCCAAAGAGGTTCTGTTAACGATCACTGAAGGGAAATTTCACCAGGTAAAACGGATGTTTTCTGCTGTTGGTAATCGTGTTGTGTCTCTTCATCGTGAAGCTATTGGGACGGTTTATCTTGATATTGATGTTGGGCAGTGGCGTTACTTGACTGACATTGAAGTTCAGTCCTTTACCAAGTAAGTTGTGAAATCCCGTGTATTGATTTTGTATAAAAAAACCTTGCCTCAAATCACTTCAAGGCAAGGTGTTATATTTTAAATTCAGCGCCTAAAGAATGCGAGCGCGGAAGGTTTTACCTTTCATTTTACCGTTTGAAATTTTCTTCAAAGCTTGTTTAACAATGCCTTTTTCAACTGCAACATAAGCACGCATATCGAATAAGTGGATCTTACCAACGCGTTTGCCATCTACGCCGTTATCGCCACCAGTGAGTGCGCCGAGAATGTCACCAGCACGAACTTTCTGTTTTTTGCCGCCATCAATTTGAATGGTCGCCATTTTAGATTCAAATGGAGTGTCAGTTAACACGCTGTCTGAAGGTAGGGTAGATGGTGAAATTTCAATGTCCATGTACTCATCAATTTGAGCCACTTTAAACATTTCTTTTTCAGCAAATAAGCTAAACGCCATGCCTTTACTACCAGCGCGGCCAGTACGACCAATGCGGTGTACGTGAACTTCAGCATCACGAGCTAGTTGGAAGTTGATTACCGCATCTAGGTTTTCAACATCAAGACCACGAGCGGCCACATCGGTTGCAACTAGAATAGACGCACTCTTGTTTGCAAAACGTAGTAGGGCTTGGTCACGGTCGCGTTGCTCTAAATCACCGTGTAGGGCAATCACATCAAAACCTTTGTAGTGCAGTTCATCGGCTACTTCTTGTGTTTCACGCTTGGTGTTACAGAAGATCACTGATGATTCAGGTTTGTGTTGTAAAAGTAAAATCTGAGTCGCTTTCAAACGGTCTTCAAATGAATTGGTTTTATAAAAGAACTGAGAAATACTTGAGTTGGTGTGTTGGCTTTCTACCTTCACAAGTTCAGGGTTACGCATGATGCGGTTAGCGATCTTTTTAATTTCCGGTGGGAAAGTGGCGCTAAATAGCAAAGTTTGACGCTCGCTTGGTGCTTGTTCAATGATGGCATCTAATGCATCTTGAAAGCCCATGTCTAACATGCGGTCGGCTTCATCAAGTACTAGAGTGTTTAATTCTGATAAATCAATACGGCCTTTATCTAGGTGATCAAGAATACGACCCGGCGTGCCAACTAAAATGTGCGCGCCATGTTCTAGTGAACCTATTTGTGGGCCAAATGGCATACCACCGCAAAGCGTTAATACTTTGATGTTGTGGATGCTGCGTGCCAGTTTACGAATTTCTTTGGCGACTTGGTCTGCCAATTCACGAGTTGGGCAAAGGACTAAAGATTGCACACGAAAACGCTTCACGTTTAAATTGGCTAATAATCCTAAGCCAAATGCCGCAGTTTTACCTGAGCCGGTTTTGCCTTGGCCAATCACATCTTTACCCGCAATCATTAATGGTAGGCTATCAGCCTGAATCGGCGTCATGGATTCATAACCCATCGAGGTTAAGTTTTCGATTAGCGCGGGATCTAATGCAAGGCTAGAAAAAGCGGTGTTCGCAGGAGTATTGGTGTTTGTAGTCAAAATGATTTCCTTAAAGGAAGAGCAAGCTTATCTTCGGCTTACTCTATAAATTTGTTTACCCTGGTATTTGAAGCAACAGTCGTTGAAGCGATGGCTCCAGTTTTCTAGGGATAGAGTTTAGCTGTTATAAATTTTGTCGAAGTCGGCGGCATTCCATCCTGCCATCATACGATCGCCGATCTTCAAAACGGGTACGCCACGTGCGCCCATCGCTTCAAGTTCTTTGCGTCCGCGTTGCATCTTGGCATTACACAAACGGTACTTAATGCCTTTTGAATCTAAATACATTTTAGCGGCTTTACAGTGTGGGCATTTGTCACCCACATATAAGACTACTCGTTTCATAGTGATTATCTTTTTATACTTTTATTAAATTTGTGTCGTTATCTGCTTAAATATAGCTGAGAAGGCTACTTGGCTTTAAACAGATAAGGGAAAAGCTGCTGCCTTTCTTCTTTCGTTAAGCCTTCTACCCGAGCAATATTGGTATCTGGAATCGCTTCTGGGTTTGGATAATGTTTTACCGCTTTTTCCATGCTTTCTTCACGAATAAGGTGAAGTACTGGATAGGGTGCGCGGTTAGTTAAGTTTTCAGCATCATCAGGATCGGCACCAGCGAAACAATAATCTGGGTGGAAGGTTGCCACTTGGAATGTGCCTTCCCATTGTTCTTGTTTAATCAGTGCGTCAATCCAATCTAAGAAGAAATTATAGTCGTCAAAATTTTGTAGCATGTGAGGAATAACAACTAATGTGGTTTCTAATTCTGAAACTGGCGTATTAACGAGCGTGGTGAATTCTTGAAAAACGTCTTCAAGTAATGCTTCTTCGACCGTAGCTTCAGAAACCGTTATCTTAATTTGATCATTACGTTGCGGTTTTGCGGCAAAAGGGCATAAATTCAGTCCAATTACCACATCCAGTAGCCACTGTTCTATTTGAGATTCAATTTCTACATGACTAGGAAGAGAAGATGCTGACATTTGAGATTTCACACCGATGATTGATGAAATGGTTATTTATAAGGCTGCTACTTATAAGCTTATTATTTGCGGCGGATTCTATCACATAACTGTCTCGCAAATTGGATCTTTTTAAAGGTATAATCTAGCTAAAGAATAGAGTGTAAAGAGAGCATCATGGCAAAACTGACATTACAAGAGCAAATGCTTAAAGCGGGTTTAGTTAACAGTAAAAAGCTGGAGAAGGCTAAGAAATCTTCCAAGAAATCCCGTGTTCAAGCTCGTGAAGCAAGAGAAGCGGTTGAAGCGAATAAAAAAGCGCAACTAGAGCGTGACAAAGCGTTAAATGCTGAGCAGAAAAAACAGCAATTAACCAAAGAATTGAAAGCACAAGTGAAGCAATTGATTGAGATGAACCGTATTGAAATTGCCGACGGTGATATCGGTTATAACTTCACAGACGGCTCATTAGTGAAAAAGCTTTATGTTGATAAGCCAACACAAGACCAATTAACCAAAGGTCGTTTAGCAATTGCTCGTTACCTAGAGGGTTACGCGATTATTCCGGCAAGTGTGGCAGACAAAATCTTCCAACGTGATGAAGAAAGCATTGTCTTGAATAATGTTCTGACTCAAGAAGAGCAAGATGAAGATGATCCATACGCAGACTTCGTGGTTCCTGATGATTTGATGTGGTAATTCACTTTTAATATTTGAATATCAGACCAGACAATGGCAGACATGATAAAGGTTAATCACTTTCATCAGTCTGCCATTTTTTTGTTCTACTCTGGCTGAATGAGTTTTAAGTACGATGAGTATTGTGATGGATAAAATAGTCGAATTAATCAATCAAGATACGTTGAGATTAAAGGCACTGGAATGTGTTGCTTTGCTAGACTTACCGCAAGGTTATATTGCGGCAGGCTTTGTGCGTAATCTAGTTTGGGACGCATTACATCATAAGCGTGAGTCAACGCCTTTAAATGACATTGATGTTATCTACTTTGATACTACAGAAACTGATGGTGACGCTTATCTTATCTATGAAGCTAAACTGAAACACATGATGCCTGATGTTAATTGGCAAGTGCGAAATCAAGCGATAATGCATCTACGCAATGGTGATCATCCATACCTAAGCGTGATTGATGCGATGAGGTATTGGCCGGAAAAAGAAACGGCGGTGGCAATACGTAAGAACCTGAATGATGAAGTGGAATGTATTTCAGCGTTTGGCTTTGATTCGCTATTTGCACTTGAAGTCACGTTTAACCCCAAACGATGCTACGAGATTTTTGAACATCGAATAAACTCAAAAGATTGGTTAAAAACCTGGCCGCGCTTGAAAATTTTACCTAGTTAACCCGCTCATGTTGTCAGAGTGATTTTAAATTTTTAATGCTATTCAGAAAAGGGAAGTGATTGATGAAAATATACGAATTTGCTGCGAACCCAAGCTCACGCCGTGTTGGGATCTTCTTGAAGGAATTAGGAGTAGAGGTTGACCGTGTTCAACTTAATGTTCGTGAAGGGGAGAATTTAACGCCCGAATATCAAGAAAAAAGTGTGAATGGTAAGGTGCCAATGTTAGAGCTTGATGATGGTACCTGCATC
This sequence comes from Vibrio casei, assembly GCF_002218025.2. NCBI lineage: Bacteria > Pseudomonadati > Pseudomonadota > Gammaproteobacteria > Vibrionales > Vibrionaceae > Vibrio > Vibrio casei. The sequence goes on from NZ_AP018680.1 coordinate 1,358,651, forward strand.
AGCGAAACGATTGCGATCTGCCGTTTCTTTGCAGAACAACATAATGACACCTCACTGTTTGGTACCACACCGGCAGAAAAGGGCCTAGTAGAAATGTGGCAACGCATTGTTGAGTTTGATGGTTTATACGCGGGCTTTCAGGCATTTCGTAACTTATCTGGTGTGTATAGTGACCGTGAACGCTGCGTACCTGAATGGGGCGAAGAATCAAAACGTCGTGTACAAGAGTTTTTACCTAAACTCGATAAGCAATTAACTCATAACGAATATGTTGCGGGCGAGAAACTTAGTATTGCCGATATTACCGGTTTCCTTTTTGTTGGCATAATATGTGAAAAAGCATTAGAGATTAAAGCACTAACTATGTACCCACATATTCAAGCTTGGCATGAAAAGTTATCTGAGCGTCCCACATTTCAATAAAAGTTTATGGATTGACATTTTTTCTGTCGTTAATTCGACAAGGAGCGAATCAATAAGAAATCCGTTTTTAACGATATTTAAATTCGTTAAAAACGGATTTAAATGGGTTTTATATATGTGATCTTATTTGTGGTTCTTGACCTGAGTGGATTCTAAGTCTTGCTTGTTTTTCCATTCTTCTAATGCTTGCTGCATTTCTTGCTCATTCTTTAATACTTTTCCTAACGCATCATCTGGTCTTTTCGGTAGTGTTAATCCACATGAAATTAGCGTTGCAGTTAATTGTTCGACAGCAAGGTGAGGTACGTACAGTAAATCTTCTTGTTTTTCAAAACGAACGTAACCATTAGATAGGTTGATGGCTTGTGGAACAAAAACCACCCGGTAACCTTTTTCTGGCACCGGGTAGAACTCGCCATCTGGGCCCAAAAACATTTCTCCATTCTGATTTGGGATCATCCAGGTTGGACCGAGATCAAACACTATTTCTTTAGAATTGGGGCCAGACCAAGAGCGGCTGAATGCAGGCTTTTTGAAAGGTGATTCGTCTGAGGTTAACGCTTCCATAATTTGCTTGGTGGAATTATGAATGATACCAAAGCCGGGAATACGATTAATGGTTTTATCCGATAGCCAAGTGTAAAAGCGTTGCTGCAGACTACCGTCAAAGATAATACCAACGATTAACATTAAAACGATGGCTGCCATTAGGCCAAAGCCCCATATATTGCTCAGGGTCTGATGTAGGCTCTCAGGTAAAAAATAACCTGCCGTTTTATCCATGAACGTCACTACTGCATTAACCACCCAACAGGCGATCACTAACGGAATAACAAACAGCATTCCAATTTTAATTTTTCTGATTAACAGCTTTTTCATAATGAAAACGACTCTTTTGTACTAAGAATAACGTCATACTTTAAACGTTTTGAAAAACCATACCAACTGTTTATATTCATGAACAAAAGCTTGCGTGTTGATAAAAGCTCTGCATTAATAACAGGTAAAGTTAGATTGAAGATGAGCAGAATAGTAATGACAGATAATTTTCTTATTGATCAATGGCAGTTTAATGGTGTAGACGCTCAGCAGATCAAAGTACAAGATGAACATCAATCAAAAGTGCAACCGAGAAATTGGTATCACTGTCAGCGAGAGTCTTTAGGTTTACGAAAATGGCTGCAATTTAATGATATTGAACCTGGCATCATTGATAGTTTATTAAAAGATGATACAAGACCTCGCTTTGAACTTTATGAAGATGGTTCCTTTTTATTAATTTTGAGAGGGGTCAACCTTAATGAAGGGGCAAAGCCTGATGATATGCTCAGTATTCGTTTGTTTTGGAGAGATAACAGCCTTATAACGACAAGGAAAGTATCGTCTCGAACCATTAGCAATATTCGAAGCGCTTTATTAAAAGGTAATGGACCTAAATCTTTGCCTCACTTGCTTATGGCGATTATTGCAGGTTTAAATCTGAATATTGAAAAATTCCTAAATCAAACGGAAGAGCGCTTATTTGAATTAGATGAAGTTGAACACGATGATAATGAACTGCATTTAATCCATAAACGTATTTTAAAACTTCGTCGATTTTTAAAACCCCAACGTTATGCTTTAAATGATCTTGTTGAGGCGAATATTCCAGATATCAATTCGGTTGAAACACACAGTTGGAACGTATTGGATACCAGTACACGATTGACTGAGTCGATGGAATTTTATCTAGAACAAATTCAAGTAATGAAGTCAGAAATAGCGCAAGATCAAGCTGAAAAAATGAATAGAAATACCTACTTATTTACTATTGTAGCGGCAATATTTTTACCTCTTGGTTTCTTGACCGGGTTACTGGGTATTAATATTGGTGGGATGCCGGGTGTTGATAGCCCAACCGCGTTTACTTTGTTTTGTGCGGGCCTTGGTGTCACCTTGCTAATCGAGTTGTTTTTACTTAAGTGGTTGAGATTTTTCTAGTTAATGTTTTTTTGTGTTGGATATCTAGCTATAGATTATTATTATTGTTTTCTAAAAGGTTGAGTTAACATTTTTATCAAACTCTGTTCTTTCAAGTGTCGGAATAAATCGATGCCAATCTTCATTGATTGGTGCCCATCTTTAGGTTGGCTAATGTAACTGTTAAACCAACGATCCCAAACCGATAAACAAAAGCCATAATTGCTGTCGGTTTCATTACGATAAATGGAGTGATGCACACGGTGCATGTCTGGCGTTACGATGATTTTTCTTAATTTGTTATCTATGTTTGACGAGATTTGAATATTACTGTGGTTAAACATTGCGCTAGCATTCAATAAAATTTCAAATAATAGTACTGCGATGGGGGAAATGCCAAAAGTAAGAATCATGATCATCTTAACCAACATAGATAACCAAATTTCAATAAAGTGAAATCGAGAACCCGTGGTGACATCAATGTCTTGATCTGTATGGTGAACACGATGTAATCGCCATAATAGCGGCACTTTATGAAATACTCTGTGTTGCCAGTAGATAATCACATCCAAAAGAATGAGGGATATCACCCCGGTCAGTACAGCATTCATATTGATAAGATTGAAAAGTCCTATGTGCTTTTCTTGAGCGACAATAGCGGTTGAAACCGCTAAAAATGGTAAGGCAATAGGCAACAGCAATCCATTGACCACTACTAAGCTCATATTATTTAACCATCGATACCATTTCGGCTGGGTTAATGATTTTCTAGGCAATTTGATTTCCCATAATGCCATGACAAACAAAACAGTGATAAAGATACTGACCCGAATGATATTCTGATTTTCAAGTAATAAATCCATCATACAACTTGATTTCCTATACTGTATTGTTACCTAAGTGACATTTTATACCAACCAGGGTGTGTTGATTATTTCTACTGCGTTGTCAAAGCCTTGCGTTGGCTAATTTTGACTTTAATTGTATGCGTCTGTTTTTATTTCGATAAATGATGACGAGCTTAGTGATAGATTATGAAACGAAAAAATGTATAAAAGGGAAAACCATGACAATAAATACACCACGATTACTGCTCAGGCAATGGAATGAAAGTGATTTGGCACCATTTATTCAAATGGGCCAAGATCCTGATGTTATGCGTTTTTTTCCATCAGTTTTAACTCAAGATGAATCAGAAGCTTTAATGAAAAAGATTATGGCATTAATTGACGAAAATGGGTGGGGTTTTTGGGCCGTTGAAATAAAAGAAACGAAAGAATTTATTGGGTTCGTTGGCTTAAATGCGGTAGAAAATGATCTTCCTTGTACGCCATTTATTGAAATCGGTTGGCGAATTAACAAACCATTCTGGGGGCAGGGTTTTGCGCCAGAAGCGGCTAAAGCAGCATTAGAGTATGCTTTTACAGAATTAAACCAAAAATCGGTTTATGCTTTTACTGCCAAACAAAATTCCCCCTCACGACGAGTCATGAGTAAAATTGGCATGGTAAATACTCGTAATGATTTTGATCACCCTAAATTGCCCGATGGTCATATTCTACAACGTCATTGTTTATATTGTATTGGTCGTTAACCTTGGTTTATTCACACCCCGAGGTTAATGATGAGAGAAAAACTTTACATTGTGTAATGGGCATTTTAAATTACACCTATTAGTCGGGGAGCTGAAAAGCTGAGATCATGATGAGACCCGTTGAACCTGATCCAATTAACATTGGCGGAGGGAACTAATAAGCTGGTGTATCCATTATTCCTATCTTTAGGTTTATTACTCTAGCATTATTACTTCTGCTGCCTGAATAGGAAGTAATATGCTTGAAAAGCCAACCTCTCAATCTTCATCTATTTCTCACATTGTGAATATTCTTACTATTGCCGGTTCAGATTCTGGAGGTGGTGCAGGTATTCAAGCCGATATTAAGGCGATTTCAGCAACCGGAAGTTATGCTTGTTCCGTTATTACCGCATTAACGGCGCAAAACACCCAGGGTGTGAGTGGGATTTATTCTATTTCTGCAGAATTCATTGGTCAGCAATTGGATGCGGTATTTCAGGATATTGATATTGCTGCAGTAAAAATAGGCATGCTTAATGACTGTAGTGTGATTAAGGTGATTGCTGAGAAAATCAAACAATACCAACCCCCATTTGTGGTTTTAGATCCGGTGATGGTGGCGACCAGTGGCGATCCACTTATTCAAATATCAGCCATTGAAACTCTGAAAGAGGTGCTTTTTCCTTTAGTGAGCTTGATTACTCCAAATTTACCTGAGGCGGCATTATTAATCGGCAGTGATATGCCGTCTAGTGAAGCTGAGATTGAAGGTTTCATTGTAAAACTTCGCGATCATGAACCGCTTAATAACATCAATGTGCTCTTAAAAGGCGGTCATTTTTGTGGCGAGCAAAGTAATGATTGGTTAGTGACACCAAAAATGGTAGAGATTTTTAGCCATAAGAGGGTATTCACAAAAAATACCCACGGCACTGGCTGTACTTTATCGTCGGCGATTGCTTCTTATCTGGGGCAAGGTTATCCATTAACGCAAGCGATAGACCTAGCTAAGACTTATCTTTCTAATGCATTAGTGCAAGCTGATTTGCTCAATGTTGGGAAGGGAGCGGGGCCTGTTCATCATTTTTATAATTTGCCTTGTTAAATCTCTTTCTTCAACCTGTTCCATACTTGTGAGCTTATTTACGGAGTATTGTTATGAATCCACCGGTTATGAAAACATCAAAAACGCAGCATCACCCTTTTCCGCTTTCTCAAAAAATTGCGAATACGCTGCAATCTTTACGTGAGCAACGGCCATTAGTGGTGAGTGTGACCAATTATGTGGTTATGAATAATACAGCTAATGCTCTGCTTGCCATTGGGGCCTCTCCCATCATGGCACACAGCAGGCAAGAAATGGCTGAACTAATGGCGTTTTCAGGTGCTTTGGTGGTGAATATAGGCACGCTTGATTCTATTTGGATAGAACGTATGAGATTTGCTATTGAACAAGCCAATACTTGTGGTAAACCTGTCATACTTGATCCTGTCGGTTGTGGTGCCAGTCTATTACGCACCAAAACCTCGCGTGAATTTTGTCAATTAGCCGAAAAACTGATTATACGAGCGAACGCTTCTGAAGTGATGGCATTGGCCAATGTACAAAGCCAAGTGAAAGGCGTAGATGCTTTAGATAGCAGTGAGTCCGCGGTTATCGCAGCTAAAAAGTTAATTGAGATGTATCACGTAAACCATGTTGTTATATCAGGTAAAGATGACTTTATAGTGAATAAAGATAGTGTGATTAAATTAAGTAATGGTAGTCCATTAATGCCGAAAGTAACGGGAATGGGCTGTACTCATACGGCTTTAACCGGTGCATTTTCAGCTATAGATTTTGACAATGCAGGATTATGTGCAACTGGGGTGTTAGGCGTCGCAGGGGAGCTTGCAGAAAAACAAAGCCAAGGGCCAGGTTCAATGCAAATGAATGTGTTGGATCAATTACATTTATTAAATAGCCGGGATATCGAATACACATTAAGCAGTGAAGAATGTTCATGAATGATAATAGAAACCATCAAGAGGGCTCCACTTTCGATTATCCTTTGTATTTAGTTTCAGATGAACGCAGTACAGGCGAGACACTTGCTCATATTGTAAGAGAGGCTTTATTCGGTGGTGTTTCAATTGTACAGCTTAGACATAAAGATAATGATATTCGGGCTTTTATTAAAAGGGCGGAAACAGTCAAATATGTCATTGATCAATTTAATTTAAATCGAAGGGTCGATGGTATGGGCATGAAGACTCATGTTCCTTTTATCATCAATGACCGCGTTGATGTTGCTCTTGCTGTCGAAGCGGATGGGGTCCATCTTGGTCAAAGTGATATGCCTGCAGTATTGGCGAGGCAGTTAATCGGTGAGAAAAAGATTTTAGGGCTAACGGTCGAAACGCCTCAACAATTGCTTGAAGCTCAAATGTTACCAGTTGATTATCTTGGTATTAGCACGATTTTTAATACAGCAACCAAAAGTGATACGAAGCACGAATGGCGCCTTGAGGGGTTAACTCAAGCTGTAAAGAGTAGCGCGCTACCTTTGGTGGCAATTGGTGGAATAGACGAGGGTAATATTGCCAGAATCGCACAGACTAAAGTGGGTAGTATTGCCTTAGTCTCCGCGATTTTTTCAGCGCAAGATCCTAAGGCAGCATCGGCTCAATTAGTGGCTTTAATTAAATCTGAAACACAGTAACTTTATATGGTCTCGATCAGTATCGTTAACTTAAAATTCGTTAGAACGTTTTACGAGTCTCTTTTGATTCTACGTTCTAATAATTTAGCCCCACCACGGTAGACAAACAAAGACCATAAAATGAGCCCACACCCCATTATTTTCCCTGCTGACATATCGTCACCATAAAACACGACACTTAATGAACTTGCCCACACAGGTTCTAAAATCATGATAATGGCGGCGTTGCCAGAGGTCGTTAGTTTTTGTCCAACTGTTTGCATAACATAACGTAAACTTGTTGAAATAATAGTACTTAATGCTAACCACATCCAAGTAATGTCACTGATTTCATTTGGCCATTTTTCTAACCATAACGATGCAATGCTCGCCACTGCACCGACAACAAATAATTGAATACAGGCTAGAGTTAGGCTTGGGACACTTTGGGCGTACTTAGCATTAAAATTAAAATGGAAGGCGAGCAGCATAGCTGAAATTAAAAACCATAGTTGGCTTGGTGAATGATGATAACCATTAGATAAAGAGAGCATCGCTAATCCCGAAATCGCAAAGGGTAAAGAAATCCAAAACATGCGAATAGGACGTTGTTTAAATAGTACCCATGCGACAAAGGGCGCAAACAACATGGCTAAACTTGAAATAAATGCTCCTTCGGCAAGAGTATCAGTCACTGAAATGGCAGTGACCCATGTTAAAAGCGCAGTCGACATTAATAACCCGACACAAGCAGCGTTAATTAATTGCTTTTTGGACAGTAAGAAGAGTGTTTTATAGCAGAAAGGAAGAAGAAAAACAGACGCAGCAATAAAACGGATACCAATAAAAGCAAAAGGAGGAAGACCCGCTATGGCTTGTTTTGAAAAAATCCAACCCAATCCAGCAAACACAGTGGTGAGTACTAATATTAGCGTTGCTTTAGCTTCTTGATTCATTATTTTTCTTATCAATAGTGAGGCGATTTTTTAGCTTAACATGCAAAATAATTTATACCAGATCTTGTGTTTAAATCACTTAGAGATAGATGATATTCCATTTACTTGCTCTGACATGTGAGTATCTAGGTAATAAAAAGCCCTAGCAGAATATACTAGGGCTTTATGATTTAGCTGAGAAAGAGTATTAGCTTAAAGATTCAGATTTATGTTTTAAATCTAACTTAATTTCACCCGCTTTAGGGTTATTGAAAGTATCAACATCCAACTCATTTTCAGATTTGGCCACAATACAAGTTACAACGCTGTCACCTGTAATATTTACCGCTGTGCGGATCATATCAAGAAGGCGGTCAACACCCATAATTAATGCAATCCCTTCAAGCGGTAGACCCACTTGATTGAGTACCATAGCAAGCATGATTAAACCAACACCAGGAACACCAGCCGTACCAACAGAAGCTAGCGTGGCGGTTAAGATCACCGTCATGTAATCGCCAAGGGATAAATCAACATTAAATGCCTGAGCAATAAAGGCTGTTGCGACACCTTGCATGATCGCAGTACCATCCATGTTGATCGTCGCACCAAGAGGGACCGTAAAAGAAGCAATCTTATTACTTACTCCCATACGGTGTGTTGCGGTTTCCATTGTCACAGGAATGGTTGCGTTAGAAGATGCGGTAGAAAATGCAAACATAATGGCATCTTTCATCTTCTTCCAGAAAATGATCGGATTTAATCCAGACAATACTTTCAGAAGGATACTGTAAGTAATGAAAGCATGAATCAATAGTGCCGCGACTAATACTAAGAAATAAGCCGCTAAATTAGCAATCGCATCCAAACCAAGACCAGTAAACAGCTTAGCCATCAAGAAGAAGATACCGTAAGGTGCTACTTCCATTAGAATCATGACTAACTTCATGATGACAGTGTTCACATCGTTGAAGAAATCAGAAACACGCTGGCCTGCTTTTCCTGCAAGACTGATGGCAATACCAAACAATACCGCAAATACGATCACCTGCAGTGTATTACCTTGTGACATTGCGGCCATAGGGTTGCTTGGGAACATACCGACAATAACTTGTCCTAGTGATGGCGCTTCTGCCGTACTAAATGTCGTTGCAGAAGTAAGATCGGCCCCTGAACCCGGTTGAAAGAAAATACCCATAACAAGCGCTAATGAAATAGCAAGTGCTGTAGTACCAATGTAAAAAGCCAATGTTTTACCGCCTAAGCGGCCCAAGGTTGTGATGTCCTTTAAAGAACTGGTACCACAAACAAGAGAAACAAAGACAAGAGGAATAACGAGCATCTTCAAGCTAGCAATAAAGATCTTACCGCCAACATCAAATAGGCCATTGACGATATAAGCATCGACAATTTCATTTCCAGAAAGGAAAGTGCGGATTAAAAAACCACAAAGAATACCGGTAACCATACCGATAATAATTCGGCTTGTGAGTGAGCGTTTGTTCTTGTTGTTATCGTTCGTCATGAACTGATCTCCATATAATTACTTCGTAGAACTTCAAAGTGGGTAGGAGAGTATCAGAACATTTCCAATTTTCGATTTTTTTGTAACAAACTTTGCTCAACTTGCGTGATGATGATCACATTTAATGGGTGATTTGTAAGTGCAAAGTAAGTATGTTAGCGGCTTGTTATCTTAATATATGCATACTTAAAAATTATTAACACTAAGGTTATGCCTATTATTAGCTTTTAATGTTGTTATAAAGATCAATATAAGAGAATAATAGAAAATCAATTAAGAGGAAGATTTAGCTTATAAAAAAAGCCTGCTAAATAAATAGCAGGCTTTCAATTGGTGCCCGCTACTGGACTCGAACCAGTGACACCTTGCATGTCATGCAAGTACTCTAACCAACTGAGCTAAGCGGGCGTAGTTCTATATGGTAAAACACTTTAAAAATTGGTGCCCGCTACTGGACTCGAACCAGTGACACCTTGCATGTCATGCAAGTACTCTAACCAACTGAGCTAAGCGGGCATTTTTGAAGCATTCTTAGAACGGGGAAGATATTAACCACGCTATCATAAGGTTGCAAGAAGAAAATGTTTACTTTGTGCGTGTTTGTCGACTTTATAGGCTGAGTGGTGTTTTTTTACACTGATGGACGTGTGATTTAGACTGCTATATCAATAGTCGCTGGTAAAAGGCGATAACAAATAGACTCTTAAGTTAAATAGCTTTTTAATTGCTCGGGGGTGTTGAGATTAATGAATGTTTCTTTTGCATGAGAAAAGTCTACTTTGTACGCCTGACATTCAGCATAAAATAACATAGCTTTTCTATCGCCACGTTCTAAAAACATAGTGAGTTTATCCTTAACGCTACGATGAAAGAGAGCAAAGACAGGTTGATAAAAATCACCATCATGTGCCACTAATATATCGGCATCGCTTTTCCATGAAAGACAAAAAGTTTCAGCAAGATTAGTTGGAATGTTAGGGCTATCACAAGGGACGAAGCCAACCCAATCATTATCACCAGGGGAACTAAGCCCAGCATGAATACCACCAAGTGGGCCTTGGTAGTTGGCAAAGTGATCGGAAATTACAGGCGCATAAACCTGATATTCTTCATGACTACGATTGGCATTAATAATAATGGATGAGGTTTGTGTTTTAAGAGCCTCAATAACATGCTCTATGAAAGGCTTACCGTTTAGTTTAATTAATCCTTTATCGACGCCGCCCATTCGAGATCCTTGGCCGCCTGCAAGTACTACCCAATCAATTTTTTCTGGTGTTAGCATAATGTATCTCTATAAAAAAGGAGTTTGCGAAAATGATGCCTGTTATAACAAGACTGGCACTATTTTCCAGTAATTCTTTTGCGAGATCGGTTAATCTCGCGATGGATTCCACATCCAAGCTTAAACTTGACTCATTTTTTAGCAAAATAGCCCGTTTGTTTAATGCTTGATATAAACTCTTACTTTACAAAAAAGCACTATCTTGTTTTATATCTATAATTTAAACATCGATTAAAATTCGATGTTTCAAATATAGTACGATAAATAAAACAATGAAAACCATAAGGATAGGTTCATGAAGAGATTACTCTGTGCTTCAACTTTTTTGCTTGCGTCAACATTCCCTTTACCAAGCTTTGCTTCTGGATGCGGCTCTGTTTCAATTGCTGATATGAATTGGAGTTCTGCCACGCTCATGGCGCATGTCGATAAATTTATTTTAGAACATGCTTATCATTGTGATGTTGAACTTGTACCAGGTGATACCGTGCCAACCACAACGTCTATGGTTGAAAAAGGTGAGCCTGATATTGCACCAGAATTGTGGAGCAACTCCGCTAAAGAACTACTCGAAAATGGAGTAAAAGAAAAGCGTCTTCGATTTGCTGTTCAAAGCCTATCTGATGGTGGTGAAGAAGGATATTGGATACCACAATATATGGTAGATAAAGATCCAAGTCTTGCCACCATTGAGGGGGTCAAGGCAAATGCAACCTTATTTACGCACCCAGAAGATGACAGTAAGTATGCTTTTTACACTTGTCCTGCTGGCTGGACATGTCAAATTTCAGCGGGTCACATTTTTGATGCTTTGCAGTTGAAAAAGTCAGGATTTGAACAAGTTGATCCCGGATCCGGTGCGGCGCTTGCTGCGACGATTGCCAAAGCCTATTCACGGCAAGAACCTTGGTTTGGTTATTATTGGGCACCTACGGCGGTATTAGGCAAATACCCAATGGTAAAAGTAGAGTTTGGAAAGGGAACCGATGCCAAGCACTATCAAGAATGTATTACTCAAGTTGAATGTAAAAACCCTAAACCTATTATGTGGCCACCCTCAAAAGTCGATACCGTCGTAACGGAATCTTTTGCTACTCGAGCGCCTGATGCCATGAGTTATTTAAGTAAAAGGGCCTACACCAATAAGCAAATGAATAATATGCTAGCGTGGATGGAAGATAATCAAGCTGATGGTGAAATGGCCATGGAAGAATTTATGTTGAAACACAAAGATATTTGGTCAACATGGTTAACTGGACAAGCCTTACAATCGGTTGAATCTGCTGTTAATCAGTTATGAGAATAACCCCAATCGACAATTCATTTTAAAAGTGTCGATTGGGGTTATTACATGTTTCGTAAAATTAAATGTTAAATAATGGAAGTTGAATGTCTTTTCCTAGTTGGTTCACTGAGTTTCCTGAATTAGATCGAGATAGCCTGTTATGGATAAGAAGAACGTTAGATTCGGCTTATCGTGATTTTTCTCGTCAGTATGGCGATAGCATAGAGTCTTTTTTCCACCCGTTATTATCTTTTCTAGTTGGGTTTGAAAAGTTATTATTGACCACTCCATGGTGGTTAGTCATTGGCATACTGGCGATATTATCTTTCATCGCAAGCCGTTCTTGGAAGTTGTCATTAAGTGTTGTTGTTGCCTTTTTCTTAATTGGGTATTTCGGAATGTGGGAAGACACCATGAGAACCATGAGTATTATTTTGGTTTCTACGTTTGTGGCCATTGTCCTCGGTGTTCCAACGGGGATCGCGATGGCAAGCTCTAACCGAATACAACGCATAGTGACGCCATTACTTGATATCATGCAAACCATGCCCGCTTTCGTTTACCTTATTCCCATTGTGATGTTACTGGGTATCGGCAAAATCCCAGGATTAATAGCGGTGGTAGTTTATGCAATTCCCCCGGTGATTAGGCTTACCAATCTTGGTATTCGTTTAGTGGATAAAGAAGTATTAGAAGCTTCAACTGCTTTTGGTGCGAATCGTTTTCAACGTTTATTTGGTGTGCAGATTCCATTGGCAATGCCAAATATCATGGCAGGTATCAATCAAACAATAATGATGGCATTGGCGATGGTGGTGATTGCTTCAATGATTGGTGTTAAAGGGCTAGGGCAACCGGTTTTGAAATCGATTACGAACCAGTATTTTACTCTTGGGTTGTTGAATGGTTTAGCCATTGTTGCATTAGCGATTATTTTTGATCGAGTGACACAAAGCTATGCCAAACGTACTCAGCAGCACCTCGGGGGATCAAAGTAATGAAAAATTCGCTTTCAAGTAACGCTCCATCACCTTTAAAAGTGCCCCATATTCGAATTAAAAACCTGTATAAAATTTTTGGCGAAAATGCCACTGACGCCATAGCACAGTTACAAAGCGGTAAAAGTAAAGAGCAGCTCATGCAAGAGTCTAACTTGAGCGTTGGTTTAAATAATATCAACCTTGATATCAATCAAGGTGAAACGTTTGTGGTTATGGGGCTCTCTGGTTCGGGCAAGTCTACCCTGATTCGTCATTTCAATCGTTTGATTGAGCCGACTGCCGGTGTTATTGAGCTTGATGGAAAAGATATCTGCTCTTTGTCCTCAAAAGGCATTCAAGCGTTACGTCGGCATAAAATGTCGATGGTTTTTCAACGTTTTGGTTTATTGCCGCATAGAACGGTTATTCAAAATGTCGCTTACGGTTTACGAATCCAAAAATTGAGCCAAGAAGAGTGTTATCACAAAGCATCCCATTGGATCGACATTGTAGGCTTAAAAGGCTATGAAAAGCAGTATCCGAATCAGCTGTCTGGTGGGCAGCAGCAACGCGTTGGATTAGCTCGTGCATTATGTACAGATGCTGACATTTTACTCATGGATGAAGCATTTTCAGCGCTCGACCCACTTATTCGTAGTGAAATGCAACTGCAGCTTAAAGACTTACAACAAAAATTGAATAAGACGATTATCTTTATCACTCATGATCTTGACGAAGCGTTGAGACTAGGGGACCGTATTGCCATTTTGAAAGATGGTGAATTAGTTCAACAAGGTTCTCCTATTGATATTTTACTTAATCCAACCACGGACTATGTCGCTTCGTTTGTTAAAGACATTAATCGAGCTAGGGCATTAACGGTGCGTACGGTTATGGAACCGCTTGATGAGTGGGATGGTGATATAGAGATTCATCGTGCAGTAACCTGTGATCATACATTAGAGTCAGTGATGTCTAGGGTATTGGAAAGTAAGTTCCCTATAGCAGTGATGGATTCAACAGGAAAACTTATTGGAAAAGTTCAAGCTTCGAAGTTAGCGCAAATATTACAATAGTGGCTCAATAAATACATTGGTAGGACGAGAATAAAGCGGCTATGTGGACAGCCGCTTTTATTTAAGAGCATTGTCTAGTCACTTATAAGCTTTACCGCTTACAAATCTTGTTACTTACAAACTTTGCAGTAACTCAGGGGTAATTTGTTCCAGTGATGTCAATTGACGGTCGGCAATCACAAAGCGAGGTTGTTCTCGTTGAGAATGTTCTGGAATCACGATGGTTTTCATCTGTGCGGCTTTTGCTGCGAGTAAACCCGTGAAAGAATCTTCTAAGGCAACACAATCTAATGGAGAGACGTCTAATGCATTTGCAGCGTTAAGATAAACTTCTGGATGAGGTTTACCATAAGGAAGGCCTTCAGCCGATAATACAGCCTCAAATACATCCTTCAATTCTAGTGCCTCTAAAGCGGCTTGAATCAATACTATTGGTGATGATGATGCGAGTGCAATTTTTAAACCTTGTTGCTGGCAGGTTTCCATAGCATGAAATAAACCAGGCATCATAGGCTTGTGTTCTTTGACCAATTCAATAACACGAGCAAGTATTAGGTCACACACTTCTTCACAACTTAAGTCATTCCAAGGCGATTTTCGGTAATAAATCTCAACGATTTGATCGATACGAATCCCTGTTGTATCAATCGTATCTTGTAATGTCAGTTCAACACCGACTTTAGGAAAAATTTCAAGTTGGGCTTGTTGCCAAAATGGTTCGGAATCAATCATCAAACCATCCATATCAAACACAGCAGCTTTAATCATGTTTTCTCTCTTTAAAATTTATAATGACATCATAACCAAGACTATCATGCAGGTTTTAAACTGAAAATAACAACATTGATGGTGAAAAATTGTAATTGATGTGTTTGTTACCGATATGATTTTATTGTTACCCTCGCAGCATTTTATGCAATAAGTGGCGTATGTATGTCCATGTAATAAATTTAATCTACATATATCGCAATTTAAGTTTATTCATATGCACGTTAAAAAAATATCGCCTTCAATATTAGTGGCAGGATTAACATTAACTACCATCACTGCAGCGTCAGAAACACGATTAAAACCAGATGTAGTAGCTTCTTCTAGCAGCTCAATATTATTGCCATTAGCCAATGAATTTAAAGACAATATTTCACTACAAGACTACTGGTACAGTGAAAAATATGATGGTATTCGAGCCTATTGGAATGGTGACATGTTTTATACTCGACAAGGCAAACCGATTGTTGCACCGCATTGGTTTATAGAATCAATGCCTAGTATCGCATTAGACGGTGAGCTGTGGGCTGGTCGAGGCCAATTTAATCATGTACAAAAAACCGTTTTAGATACTAAGCCAAATACAGAAGACTGGAAGAATATACAATTTATGGTTTTTGATCTTGCTAGCAGTCGTGAGCGCTATGCAACTCGCTACATGGATTTAAAATCGCTATTACATGGAATGAAATCAATCAATATTCAACTGGTTAAGCAATATCCTATTTCTTCTCATTCGGAACTGGACAAAGTGCTCGATACCATTGAACACAGCAATGGGGAAGGCATTATGTTGCGAAATATCCATAGTCTTTTTCTATCGGGTAGAAGTGATGATTTACTGAAAGTTAAATCTTACGAAGATGATGAAGCTATTGTCATTGGTTACAAATCAGGAAATGGAAAATACAAAGGCAAAGTTGGATCTTTATGGGTGAAGTGGAAAGAGGGAAAAACATTTTATCTTGGATCTGGGCTTAGCGATCAATTGCGAGAAGACCCTCCCGCTTTAGGTAGCGTTGTGAATTTTCGATTTAATGGACTGACTCATACCGGCTTACCAAGATTTGCTCGATTCACTAAGCAAAGAACCGATATATAATAGCCATGATTAATTTTATTTACAAATAAAGATCGATACAAATAATAAAGGCTCGAATCGCTCGAGCCTTTATAGATAGAGGGAATATCTTTTAAGTTTGCTCCGTTAATTTATCGACCAGCGAACTCCAACTGAACTTCATCGGTTTGTTTATGTAACCAATAGAGGCGGACAGAAAGCAGAATAGCGGCCATGGTTAAACCTAGAATAATCCCAATCCAAAAACCATCGACTCCCATGGCTTTGTCTGTAACCCAATCTGTCATACCAAGAATATAACCAACTGGCATACCAACTATCCAGTATGAAAATAGGGTACGGCTTAGTATCGAATTCATGTCTTTATAGCCACGCAAAGCACCTGCAGCAACTACTTGAATGGCATCACTACATTGATAAACGGCTGCCATAAATAAAAGGTGCAATGCTATTTGCAATACTTCTTTGTTGTCTGTGTATAGCTCAATGATGTGTTCACGGAAAATAATCGTTAATGCGGCTGTCATTAACGCCGTCACAAACGCGACAATTAACCCAACATGAGAAGATATTTTTGCTCCATCGACATTATGCTCACCTAATTGGTGACCTACACGGATACTTACGGCTGCAGCAATACTCATTGGTAGCATAAATACCATGGAAGCAAAGTTAATGGCCACTTGGTGAGCAGCAACGACAATAGGGCCAAGAGGTGCTATAAGAAGGGCAACAACGGCAAATAAAGTCACTTCAAAAAAGATAGAGGCCGCAATTGGAAAACCAAGGCGAAATAAGCGTGTTAATGAATGCAAATTAGGTTTATGGAACTCGGTAAAGATATGAATATTCTTGAATCTTTTTGCTGTGATGACATAGCCAAGCATACATAGAAACATAACCCAATACACAATAGCCGTTGCAACACCACACCCCACAGCCCCTAGCTCTGGCATTCCGAATTTACCGTATACGAAAATCCAGTTCAAAGGAACGTTTAATCCAAGCCCAATAAAGCCCAAAATCATGGCAGGTTTGGTTAAAGATAGACCATCAGAAAGGCAGCGTAATGTTTGAAATAGCAAAAAAGCAGGCACAGCAAAGATCATTGAAAACATGTAACCGTTTGTTTTGGCTGCCATCACTGGCTCTATCTTCATCATCGACAAAATATGCTGAGTTTGAGATAACACTAGCACAATGGGGATCGCTACGAGAAAAGACAAGTAAAAGCCTTGCTGAATTTCATGAGCAATTCGGGTTTGACGCCCCGAGCCATTCAATTGAGCAACGACGGGAACTAACGCCAACAATAAGCCTATTCCAAATAAAATTGAAGGTAGCCATATACTTGAAGCAACCGCAACAGCGGCCATATCTGTCGCACTTACGCCGCCAGCCATTACGGTATCTACAAATCCCATACCCGTTTGTGCGACAGAGGCAAGTAAAACTGGGGTCGCTAACTTAACGAGAATAGAACTTTCTTTACGATAACGATGCACACATTCTCCTAACAACGTTAAAATTTAGAAGTAGATTATAGCGATTACTTTTATTATAGCGATATAAATAATATAGAATAAAAAAGCCCCATGAACAGGGGCTTAGAAACAGTAAGGTTAACGAACAACCTTTAAAAAATTGAATGGTCTTCAGCACCTATGGTTAATTTCACATGAGAGTCGTCGATTTTAAGCTCTAAGTGAATAGCATGACGACATGCGGGACAGTCATCATAAAAATCTTGATTCCCAATGGATGAGTCGACTGTCATTCCTATTTGATGCCCGCAATGCGGACAAGGGGCTCTTTTTTCCGTGTATTTTATCATTGCTTCCCTCACTATACGTCCCGTGTAAAGCCTTATGAACTACAAAATTAAGTTGAATGAAAATAATATTTTGGCTTACATTCATCATAACCCTACAAGTTAGTTCATGATTGAAATTAAGCGAAAAGATTGAATTAGAGCAAACTTATAAGATGAATTGATGATTTTTATTTGATGCTTATTGGTAAATTAATCAATAGATGATTGAGATTCAAATCTCAATCGCATTGCTTATGATTTTAATGTAAGAATAGTATTTTATTATCATTTTTATATGACTGAAATCTCAGTTTTAAGCGTTGTTAATTAAATTGATAAATTAACTATGAGTTATAAATCAAGTTGGCTGATTTTATCTAAGCATTGCACTAAGTAGTCGCCGCCAAGCTCATTACAACGGCAAAGTAAATAATATAACTGGTAAACATGCTTACGATTGGCATATCCCTCTGTAATTGGATAAACACGGTTATAACCCTTAAAAAATTCATCATCTAAGTCAGTGAATGCTTCAATAATAGCAATATCACATTCTCTATCTCCCCAATAACTAGATGGGTCGTAACTGATCGCTCCAGAAACTGATAATGCATAATTATTAGATGTTAAATTGCCATGAAGTAAAGCCGGTTTTGGGGAATGTGCACCTAAAGTTTGCTTAACGAGCTCGACAGTTTGATCAATATCTCCAAGATCTAATCCTTTTTCTTTGAGTAATTGAAGCTGCCAACCTATTCGGTATTCGGCAAAGAAAAATCCCCAATGCTTATGCCAAGCATTAGGTTGAAGGTTCAAACCTACGTAGGTATCAGCATCATAGCCATATTCTTTTTGTTCTCCCCATTGATGTAGCATGGCGAGCTGTTGGCCAAAATCAAATGCATCTTTTGGTTCAGCTAAAGGTTTTGTCGGTAAATAATTGAGAACTAAAAAAGCATGAGTTTTGGTCATACCGCAAGTCACCGGTTGGGGAACTCGGATAGTACTGGTGGACAACAAGGTAGATAAATTATCAATTTCGGATTCGAATTTAGAAAAAAACTCACGGTCATTCACTTTTACAAAATAACGTTCTTCACCATCCGAAATCATGTAACAAGTATTACAATCCCCGTCACTTAAACGTTCTTTTTCTCGAATAATAAAATCAAATGCAAGAACTTCTGATAACTGTTGAGCGATAGCATGCCACATATAGCCTCCAGACCTTTACCATTTATCAGTTCATGACATTAGCTTAGCTTAACTTTCAAATTAGAGAACTATTTCGCAAAAATAACTTTAACCTATAAGGCGTTAACACTATTAATATAGTCTGTGATATCAATAACGCTTTTAGCTGGTTAGATATTTGGATTCACTCGTCTGAACTGCCAGAATTTATCAGCCCAGTAAGGATTATCTAAACGGGAGATAATAACTCCTTTAGATGTTGAAGCATGCATAAACTCTTTATTACCTAAGTACAGGCCAACATGGCGCTGGTTCCATCCCGTTTTGAAAAAAACGAGATCGCCAAAGGTCGCTTTTTCTTCACTGATATATTTGCCTTGCTTGCTTTGTAATTCAGTAGAACGAGGTAAATGCAATTGGTACACTGTAGACATGGCAACTTGCATAAAAGCGGAACAATCAATGCCTTTTTTACTTGCGCCGCCAAATTGATAAGGGACACCTTCCCAAGATTGGTATAACTCGCTTACTTCCTGCTGTTCTTCTTGCATGAGAGGGGACTGTGTTGGTGTTGTAAGCGCTAACGGTATTTGAGGTTGGGAGGCGCAGCCAACCAGGAAACTGGATATGAAAATAAAAAATAGAGATGTCTTTTTCATAAACGAAAGCGCCTAAAAATCATGAATTCATCACCTTTATAATCGATGATAGACGATTACTCAAGGTCATCGGTGTGATAGTAAAGGATGTTTTACATAAAGTTAAAGTTTCTATTACGTGCAAAATGAAAAAAGTCATTGATTTATAAATGAGCAAACAGATTTTACTCATAAGTAACTTCGTCGCTAATCACAGTTTGCGCAATCAGTTTGTGGATAATGCTTTTAGTTTTATTTTTAATTTAGATGTTGTGGAGAATAGGGATGTATTACGGTTTTGATGTTGGTGGTACCAAAATTGAGTTTGGTGCATTTAACGATAAGTTAGAACGTATGGCAACGGAACGAGTGCCAACACCTGGTGATGATTATCAAGCTTTGCTTCATGCTTTACATGCGCTAGTCAATAAATACGATAGTGAATTTG